>DATJNM010000020.1:0-35690 GCA_035508155.1 Candidatus Sulfopaludibacter sp.
CGGAGCTTCTTCCACATCGGTCAGCAATTGGGAACGCGGCCTCTATTCCCCATCGCCCCGGATGACAATGAGGATTGAGAAATTTCTCGAATACGCACCTGTACTGGCTCCAAGAACACGGATTGGTGGTTTCTGCTGCCAGACATGCGGGATTTCTGAAATTTCTCATGAACGTTGCCTCTTTGAAGAGATGTGCAAGCGATTCAACAAAAGCAGGATGTAACCACAAGTTCATACAACTGACCCGCATGAGCCGAGTCGGGTTCATGGCCGCCACCAGCATCAGTTGCGACGGAAAGGTCATCGTCCCCGCGGCGCGCGAGATGGTCACGCGGCCCTCTTCCAGTGGCTGGCGCATCGTTTCCAGCACGCTGCGCTTGAATTCCGGCAGTTCATCTAGGAACAAAACGCCGTTGTGCGCGAGCGAAATTTCTCCGGGCGTCGGATTGACGTTGCCGCCCAACAAACCCGCGTCGCTGGCGGTATGATGCGGCGCGCGAAAAGGACGCCGCGTCACCAGGGCCTGGCCCGGCGCCAGCAAGCCGACGATGCTGTGAATCTTGGTCGTTTCGAGCGCCTCGTCCAGGGTCAACGGCGGCAATATGGTCGGCAGCCGTTTGGCCAGCATGGATTTGCCGGTGCCCGGCGGGCCTATCAACAGGGCGTTGTGACCGCCCGCGGCGGCGATTTCCAGGGCGCGCTTGACGTTTTCCTGACTTTTGACTTCGGCAAAATCCAGTTCATCGTCCGGTGGCTGGTCAAAAATTCTGGCAACGTCCACCTTCGCGGGCGCAATCTTGATTTCACCTTCGAGAAAACCGGCGGCTTCCCGCAGGTTTTGCACGGGAATGACCTGCAAGCCGGAAACCACGGCGGCTTCGGCGGCATTATCCGCCGGCACCAGCACGCCCGTTTTCCCGTCCGCCCGCGCCTGAATGGCCACCGGCAAAACGCCCTTGCACGGGCGTACCGCGCCGGTCAGGGCCAGTTCACCAACGATGACAAAATTATCGAGCTGGTCGGTTTCAACCTGTTCGCTGGCGGCCAGCATTCCCAGCGCGATGGGCAGATCAAAACTGGGGCCTTCCTTTTTTACATCGGCGGGCGCGAGGTTGATGGTGGTGCGGCCCATTGGGAATTTGAAGCCGGAATTGGCCAGCGCGGTGGTCACGCGGTCCCGCGATTCCTTTACCGCGGCGTCAGGCAGGCCCACAATGACGATCAGTGTGTCACCCCAACCAGCGTTGACTTCGACTTCGACGGGATATGCTTCAATGCCGTTGAGGGCCGCGGAACAGACGCGGGCTAACATGGCCTGATTATTAGCCGGAACGCTTGGACTTGGAAGTGAAAATTAGGCGGTCTCGCCGTCCTGCGTGGCCTCGATGCGAACGCGGTTGAGGAGCAGCACAATGATCTGGAACACGACAAATCTCATTCCTGCGTCCCACACAAGCGTCTTCCAATGCCCCAGATTCAAATTCGGATTCTGCTGAGCTTGAATCGCGCTCCAGATCACCATGACCGTGGCCACGGCAAAAGTTCCCCAGCGGTAATTGACCACCAGCGTCAGCGCCGCACACGGAATCAGATAAAAGGGCAGCAGGGTGACGTCCGGCCCGGTAAGGATGTCAGCGCACGCCACGATCGCCATAACCACCGCGCTCACCAGAATGGTAATCCAATGCGAACGGAATTGTTCGCCCAGCGATCGCCGGTCGGCGGGCAGTTCGGCGCGTCGCGCCAGGAGCCATTTTTTGGTCTGTCGGTAAGTGCGCAGCCACGCCAGGGGTAGAAATTCAAAGAGCGCGCGTTTTCCGTTGTCTATCGCCTGAAAGAAAACGCCCGTCACCTTGTAGTAAAGACGTTCCGCGACGGAAGGTTCCGGTCCGGCGGCGGCATCGGTTTGGGAACCGAGCCATTGGCTTTGCAGCCGGCACCAGCGGGCGTCAAACCGTTGCAGTCTTTTGCGGATCATCGGATCCATGTCTTCAGCTTCCGTTTCGTCCGCAAGCTGCCGGCGCTCAATCCGGCCGCTGCGCAAATGATTATGCTCCGGTCCGGGGAAAACGGCCGACAAATCCGCGCTGGCCAGATCAAGCATCTTCGCGTCAAATTCGATTCCCAGAAACCGGCAGATGCGCCGGCAAGTTTCCTCGGTGTCGCCGGTCAAATCGGCATAGGTGACATGACAAAGCGGGACGCCCACCCGCTCAAGCCGGACCGCTTGTCGAATCATTTGTTCCCGGTAAAAAATAAGCCGATTCAGGATACCGCGCCGTCGGAAGAACCGTTCCTTGCGTCCGGCCCGAATCACGCTCCGATAAATGTCAACGGGGTCGCGCCAAAGCAAAATAAAGCGGCATCCGGGATAGCGCCGCGCAAGTCGCAGCAGGTGCGCGCAATAGAACGGCGATTTCTCTCCAAACAGCGGTTTATCCTTGCCTTCGCTGAAAACGCGATACAAATCCTCGGGGGCTTGGATCTTTTCCAGCCCGCGCAGGCTGTCACCAAAGATCAGGCGATGACGGGAGAGCGCCTGGTTGTAAAATTCCTGTCGCCGCAGCCAGTCACGCCTGAACCGGATTCCGCAAAAAACCTCCGGAAAATTCCAGACGTCGCATTCATACATCAGAGCCACCTGGGGATGCAGGTTCAGCAGGGCGTACAGCAGCGAAGTGCCGGAGCGAAGAACCCCAACCACAAAAACCGGGTCTGAACCAGGGCGTTCCCCGTTTTTTACCAGTGGCTTTTCCTTCAGCATAAAGTTACCTCTAACAGCTTTTATCCCGCTTGGCAACGCCAAAAGGCGGGCACGGCCCGCCGTTTCAATCATTTTGCGCGCAATGGCACCCCGGGATGGTTTCCATTTCGTATTCCACCAGCAGGAGAGATGCCAGCCATTGATTTAATTGGTGCAAACATCCTTGAAGTATAAGCAAACATTGCGGTCCCGCGGCGGTCAAAAGTGATTTTGCAGCCAGAGTAGCGCTTGTTTCAGCCAATTGAAATTAAAATAGTGACGCGCAAATCCCCAGCAAATCAGCAGCAAGCCGGCAAAAACCGCCGCCCATTCCCAGCAAAGAATTTTCCCTTTGCGGCCTTTGACGACGGTGTGCCCGGCGAGCATGTTTCCGGCGGTGGCAATGGCCAATCCCCAGAACAACAGACGTCGCCCGGTGGAAACGGAGGCGATTTGCCAGTCACCCCATTGGACATGGGTTGCCGCCGGCAAACCGATGAGCAGCAATGCCAGCAACCCACAGTTCGCGGTGATGATTAGAAATCGCTGCATGGTGAATCAAAGGATAATCGGCGATTGGTGAATCGTGAATGGTGAATCGGGCCCGCCGACCACCTGACGCCAACGGCCAATTAACAGCCACGAACGCCCTCCGCCCATCACGATTCATGAATTACGAATCACCGCCCTCATTGATCCGCTCCGCAACCTGATATTTGAACATTCGCTTCTTCATCCAGCGCACAGCGAGCAAATCGTAAAACGACGCGAACAGCCGGTTCCACACGCCGTAGTGGCTCCGGCCGGCAAAGCGCGGATTGTTGGTCACTTCGATTTCCGTAACCGTGTGGCCTTCAATCTTGAAAAGGGTCGGCAGAAACCGGTGCATCCCTTTGAAAAACTTCAGGTTTTCAATGCACTCGCGCTTGAAGGCGCGATAGGTGCAACCGGCGTCGGCAATCTGCTCGCCCGACAGCTTGTTCCGCACCCAGTTGGCAATGCGTGACGACGCCACCCGGACGAAATTGTCGCCTTCGCCGCGCGCCTTCACCCGCGTGCCGCAGACGCAGTCAAATTTTTTAAGCGCCTCCAGGAATTTCGGCAGGTCCTTCGGGTCGTTCTGCAAATCGGCGTCCAGCGTGACGAGGTATCTGCCCCGAGCCGCCTTCAAGCCGGCCCAGCTCGCCGCGCTCTCGCCGCAGTTGAAGGCGAACCGCTGCGCGCGGATGCGTGAATCGTTCGTCGCCAGTTCCTTGAGAATTTCCCACGACCGGTCCTTGCTGCAATCGTCGGTGATGACGACTTCGTACGGCAGCTTAAGGGGGTCCAGCGCTTCGCGGACGGCCTTGACGAGCGCGCGCAAGTTGTCCTGCTCGTTGTAGCAGGGAATCACGAGACTCAACTCAGGAACTGCGGCCATCATTTCTTGCCGTAAAATTCCGCGATTGCCTCGCAGACTTTGTCCGCCGTTTCGAGCGTCATCTCACCGTGAATCGGCAGCGACAGGATTTCCTTCACTGCCTGTTCCGTGCGCGGGAGTTTCGGGATGAAAGGGAACAAGCCGGTGACCGCCGGTTGCAGATGGTTCGGTTTCGGATAATGGATGCCGGTGTCAATCCCTTTTTCCTTGAGAAATTTCTGGAGTTCGTCGCGTTTCTCGCAGCGGACGACGTACATATGATAGACCGGCGTGGCCCATTCGCGGACCGGTGGCGGCTGGACGATGCCTTTGAGCCGTTCGCTGTACCGCGCGGCGATCCGGCGGCGGTTTTCGTTGAAGGCATCGAGGTGCTTCAACATCACCCGGCCGATCGCGGCCTTGATTTCGTCGAACCGCACGTTATAGCCCGGGAATTCGTGGTCGTATTTGCCCTGGCGCCCGTGGTTGCGGAGCATCCGCAGGCGGTTGGCCATCTGCGTGTTGTTCGTGGTGATGCAACCACCATCGCCGAGCACGGTCAGGTTCTTCGAGGGGAAAAAACTGAACGCGCCGAAGTTGCCCATGCTGCCGGCCGTCTTGCCTTTGTATTTCGCGCCCTGGGCCTGCGCGCAATCTTCAATGACCCATAAATGATGCTTCGCGGCGATGGCCAGCACGCGGTCCACGTCCACCGGATGTCCATAAAGATAGACCGGAATGATGCCCACGGTGCGCGGGGTGACGGCGGCTTCCACCTGGTCCAGGTCCATGCAATACGTGTCGTCAATGTCCACGAATACCGGCCGCGCGCCGAGGTGGATGAGCGGTTCCATCGTCGGAAACGCCGTGTGGCTGGGCACGATGATTTCGTCCCCCGGGCCGACGCCCTGGAGCTGGTGCAACAGATACACAATCATCGTCCAGGACGAGCCGAGGACACATTGGGTGGTGCCGGCGTGGGCGGCGAGTTCTTTTTCGAACTCCTGCGATTCCTTGGCGAGGATGTACTGGCCGGAGCGGATGGCCCGCAGCGCAGCCTCCTCGACCTCGGCGTTCACGAAACATTTGGATAACGATATCTTGCTCATAAATTGGCTGGCGCGAAGTTCGCACAGGACCACGAAGGTTGATTCTTATTCGCGGCCTTCGCGGCCTTCGCGCGAAATCTCATTTTAATTCCACAGCTCTGCCGATTTTTACCGATTCCAATGCGGCGTTCATTACTCGGACAGCATCATAACCGGCCCGGCCATCGGCCCGGGGCGCTTTCCGCGTCTGCACGGAGTCAATGAACGCGCGCAGTTCGGCCAGCAACGGCTCTTCCGGCGGACACTCAATCTGATGCACGGCGCCTTCAATCCCTTTGAAATCCTTCCCCTCACGGACGTGCTTGTTCGCGTATGTCTTGATCTTGTATTGTGCGATGTTGTAATCGCAAACCACGCTCAGTTGGTCGCCGCAGATAATGACCTCGCGGAATTTGCCGGGAATGAAGTAATCGTTCTCGACGGTCGCCCAGGTTTTGCCGTGCGGCGTGTCATATTCGAGTGAGACAAACGAAACGTCATCCATGCCGCGTCCCATGAAATCATGGTGGATGGCCAGCACGCTCTTCGGCAGCGCGCCGAGAATGAAATTGAACAGGTCGGCGAAATGAATGCCGTCGGCGAACATCACGCCGCTGTCGTTGCGCGGGCGTTTGAACCCGCCGAAATGGCCGCGCGCCATATTCACCCGCCCGAATTGTCCGGCCTGCACCGCGTCACGCAGCCACAACGTCGCCGGGTCGAAGCGCAAAATGTGCCCGACTTGCAGAATCCGTCTGTTTTTTTCAGCCAGTTCGGCGAGCTGCTTCGCCTCGTCGTTCGCAAGCGTCAAGGGCTTTTCCACAAACACATCCTTGCCGGCGCTCAGGAATTCTTTGCCAAGCGCAAAGTGAAGCGGCGCCGGCGTGACGATGACCGCGCAATCCACCTTGCCGACAAAATCCTTGTAGTGGGTCGTAAGCCGTTCGGCGGGCAGGCCAAGCTTGCGCGCCGGTTCGAGCTGTTGCTCGCCGACTTCGGCGACGTACAACTCGATCGGGAGCGAATGCAGATTGCGCAAATGGTTGGCGCCCCAGCGGCCCAGGCCCAAAAGAAGAACTTTTGTCATTCCGGAAATTTTTGAGCAAATCATCTATGCCAGCAAGAAAAATGCGCCACGTGGCTTGTGGGTCGCATTCAACGTTTCACAAACAATTTCCATTGGCCAACGTTCGTCACCAGAGTCAAAGGCGCCGCCGGGTGGTTTTGTAGAAAATGTTCCACCTCATCATTGAAACCGGCAATCCAGACACGATGATTTTCCGCCAGCAAGTCGGCCAACGCGTCATCGTCCGGCAAAAGTAATTGCCCGAGTCGTTTCTGGTTGCCGGGAAATTCAAAGGGCACCTGCTTCAGGTTCATGTCGCCGAAATACGGCCGGTTCGTCGCACAAATCGCCGGATAAGCATAAAATGCCAGCCCTTCGGGGAGCTGGCCCCAGCAAACAATGACATCGCCGGATCGGCAATTCTCCCGCAACGTCAGACCCAGGGGCTGGAAGGTTGAATTGCGCCGGAGATGGTTCTGAAACATCGGAATTTCAGCCACGGTCAACACCAAACCTGACAGTGCCAAGGCCGCGGTCAGCGCGGCGCAAAAGGAAGGATTCCGTTTTCGGGTAAGCCATAGAAGGAAAAGAATGGTTCCTGCCACGACCGGTAACTGCCATTTCATCCAGTCGGGGAGCGTGTTGTGGAGAACATAAATCATGGCTAGCGGAAAAACTGCCGGCAACAGCAACGCGCTTCCCAGGCAAACCCGCCAAGCCGCCGCCGGCGCAGATTTGACCTCCAGCGGGTTGCCGAAAAACCGCCAGGCCGCCATTACCGTCAATGCCGGAAAAATCGGGAGGATATAGGCGGGCAGCTTGGCCTGGGACAACGAGAATAAAACGAATGGGAAAATGGCCGTCGCGTTGAGCAGAATCCAACCGTCTTTCGATTTTACGCCCAGATTGCGCCAGTATGTTCTGCGCCACAACCAGCCCAGCAAAAACGTCCATGGTAAAAGCCCGGCGGCGAGAATTCCGAAGAAATAAAACAGGCTGCCCTGGCGGTCCTTGATGGTGGTACCGAGCAAGTGTCCGGCTGCCTGACCAACAGTCATGTAATGGAATGATTCGGGCACGCGCCGGAAAACCGCCAGAAACCACGGCAGTGCCAATATCAGAAACAACGCCAGTCCGGCAAGCTGTCCACCCAACAGAAGTTTTTTTATCGCAGAACTCTTCCAGCGATAAACCGCCAGTGCGCCCAAGGCCACCAGCGGAATGGCCAGGGCAATCGGTCCCTTCGTCAAAAACCCAAGCGCGATGGCCGCCCACCCGGCCAAATGCCAGCCAAAGAATTCTGCCTTCTGCCTTATGTCTGCTGTCTGCTGTATCTGCCAGCTTCGCCAGAAGAAATAAATTGCCCAGGTGTTAAACGCGGTGAGGAACATGTCCGTCGTCAACATCCGCGCCATGGCAAAGTAAAGCAGACTCGTTTGTAGCATCAGCGCGCTCCAGAAGCCGACCCGGCGGCCGCCGAGAGAGCAGCCAAGCAGAAATGCCGCCCATACGCCGCTCATGCCCGCGAGCGCGAGTGGCAGGCGCGCCGCCCATTCGTTCTGTCCGAACAGCTTCATTGAACCCGCCACCAGCCAGTAGGTCATCGGCGGCTTGTCGAGGTGCGGAAGATACCAGAGGTGCGGCACAACCCAGTCACCGGTCTCGATCATTTCCCGCGCGACTTCCGTGTAACGGCCTTCGTCGGGCTCGTTCAACGCGCGGCTGCCGAGCAGGATGAAAAACGTGAACGCTGTCAGCAGGAACAACAGCCAGCGTTGGCGCGCTGCGGTGAAAAATGGTCTGTCCACAAACTTTGGAACACGAAGTCTCCGACAAACCGCGTTACCGGCAAGAAAAACCTTCACCGGGAGGTGTATCCAACCGATCTTGGGTGGGACGAGCGTCCTCGCGAGCCGGCTCGGCGGCGGCCTCGCCCCACCGAAACCGGCACCCCGGTCTTCAGTGTTTGGCCGCCAGCTTCTGCGCGTGGCGTTCAATCCGGTCGGCGGCTTCGATGAGCTGATCGTAACCGGTGGCGAAGCACGCCCGGCAAAAGCCTTTGCCGTTTTCACCAAACGCCGTGCCCGGCACCATGGCAACTTTCTCGGAATGCAACAGGCCAATTGCAAAATCTTTCTCGCTCTGCCCCGTTTGGGAAACGTCCGGGAACGCGTAGAACGACCCGCGCGGCAGATGACATCTCAGGCCGATTTCGTTGAACCGGCGCACGATGAAATCGCGCCGCCGTTGATATTGCTCGCGCATTGCTTTCATGCCGTCCTCGCCGCGCTGCAGCGCCTCGAGAGCGCCTTCCTGGCTGATGATGGACGCGCACATCATCGAATACTGATGCACCTTCATCATCGCCTCGATCAGCGCCGCCGGTCCGCACGCGTAGCCGATGCGCCAGCCCGTCATAGCGAACGCCTTGGAAAAGCCGTGCAGGTAAACCGTCCGCTCTTTCATGCCCGGCAGGCTGGCGATGCTGACGTGTTCGCCTTCGAAGGTCAGTTCGGAATAAATCTCGTCGCTCAGAACGAGCAAATCTTTTTCCAGCGCAAACCTGGCGATAGCTTCGACCTGTGTTCGGTCACAGGTGCCGCCGGTGGGGTTGCACGGCAGGTTCAACATCAGCAGTTTGCAACCCGGCTGCCAGGCGGCACGCAACGCCTCTGCCGTTAAGGCAAAGTTGTCCTTGGCATAGGTCGGCACCGGCACCGCCACGCCATGCGTCAGCGTGATGCTCGGATGATAACTCACGTAACACGGCTGGTGGAACATCACCTTGTCGCCGGGATTCACCAGCGCGCGGAACGCGATGTCCAGCGCCTCGGAAACGCCGACCGTCACGAGGATTTCGTCTTCAGGCCGGTAACTGATCCCGAAATGTTTTTCGACGTACCGGTTGATGGCTCGCCGCAGTTCGATCAAACCGAGGTTTGAAGTGTAATGCGTCTTGCCCTTTTCCAGCGCGTAAATGGCCGCCTCGCGAATGTGCCAGGGTGTGTCGAAATCCGGTTCGCCGATGCCCAGCGAAATCACGTTCTGCATCTTCGCGACGACTTCAAAGAAATCGCGGATGCCCGAGCGGGGCAAATTGACAACGTGCTTGGCGATGTAATGTGACTGGTCCATGTCAAATTCGAAATCCGAAATCCGAAATTCGGGATTTGTTTACGGCGCGACCTTCAGCCGGTTGTTTTCCTCGGCTTTCACGTCCAGGAGAAACCCTTGTTCCTTGTAGGTGCGCAGCAGGAAATGCGTGGCTGTGGACAGCACGCCCTCGAGCGTGGACAGTTTTTCCGAAACAAATCCGGCCACTTTTTGCAGGCTGGAACCGTTGACAAACACCAGGAGGTCGTAGCCGCCGGACATGAGATAGCACGATTCGACTTCGTCAAACCGGCTGATGCGCTCGGCCAGGCGGTTGAAACCGCCACCGCGTTCGGGCGTGATGCGCACTTCGATGACAGCGCGCACGACGCCGGCCTCTTCCTCGGCCAGGTTCAACACCGGCCGCCAGCCCAGCAACAGCCGGTCCTTTTTGAGCTGGTCCAACTGGCGGTTGACCTCGGTCTCCGAAAGGTTGAGCACTTGCGCCATCTGCGCCGTGCCCAGGCCGCCACCTTCGAGCAAAAGTTTGATTAACGGATTCATCGCAGCATCAGTTTCGCAAAAATCCGCCGTAAATCCATAAATAATTCTTCGGGCGGAAAGCCACTGCCCAAACCATGGTTTCGAACGTTTTATCTTGATTGAAACGATGAAAATGTTACGCCGTCTTGAACCCAGAATACCGGTTTTAATTCGGCTGGCTGGAATCGAAATAACGATGACTAAATCTTTTTTGACTCTTCTTTGGGTCTGCGCCCTCGCATCCGTCGGCGCGGCGAATCCCACGCTCACCATCGAAGCCGGACAGCCCGTCACTCAGGTCAGTCCCATGCTTTACGGACTGATGACCGAGGAAATCAATCACAGTTATGACGGCGGGCTCTACGCCGAGTTGGTCCAGAATCGCGCGTTTCTGGACAATCCGAATGCCCCCGTGCATTGGTCGGTCGTGCAGGACAAGCGTTCCGAGGCAACCATGACACTGGACCCAACCCAGCCGCTGAACGACGAGCTGCCGGTCAGTCTGCGAGTGGAGGTGAGCAAGGCGTCCCAACGTCATCCGGCCGGAGTTGCCAACGACGGTTATTGGGGAATCCCGGTGCAGTCAGGGACCCGTTATCACGCGTCATTTTATGCGAAGGCGGCGCCGGGATTTTTGGGATCGGTGGTGGTTTCCCTCCAGGCCGATGACGGGGGCAAAGTTTTTGCGAAGGGCGAAGTGCCCGGGCTGACGCAAGACTGGAGGCTATATGAAGTCACGTTGGATACCGGCAAGTTGAAGCCAACGACCAAAGCGCGCTACGCCCTGACCCTGGACCGCCCCGGCAAGGTCTGGTTTGATCTGGTCTCCCTGTTTCCGCCGACATGGAAGGATCAGCCAAATGGTTTCCGCAAGGATCTGATGCAGATGCTGGTGGACCTGAAACCAAAGTTCCTGCGGTTTCCCGGAGGAAATTATGTGGAAGGCGACACGGTCGCGACCCGTTTCGACTGGAAAAAAACCATCGGTCCGCTCGACCGGCGGCCCGGCCATCGCGGTCCGTGGGGATATCGTTCCACCGACGGCATGGGACTGCTGGAATTTCTCCGCTGGTGCCAAGACATGGGTGCCGAGCCGGTGCTGGCGGTCTATGCCGGCTATTCGCTCGGCGGCCAGCATGTCAAGCCCGGCCCCGACCTGGAACCTTATGCGCAGGATGCGCTGGACGAAATTGAATACGTCACCGGCCCGGTGACCACCCAATGGGGGGCTGAGCGCGCGAAAGATGGCCATCCGGAACCATTCGTTCTTCATTACGTCGAGATCGGCAATGAAGATTGGTTTGACCGATCCGGTTCCTATGACGAGCGCTACGCGCAATTCTTCGACGCCATCAAGGCCAAATACCCGCAGCTGAAATGCATCTCCACCGTCGGCACCGAACAGCCCGAAAAACTGCGGGTGCACAGCCGACAGCCCGACATGCTCGACGAGCACTATTACCGTCCCGCCCACACCTTCCTGAACGATTCGGCGCACTTCGACCACTACAACCGCAAAGGTCCGGAAATCTTCGTCGGCGAATGGGCCGCGTATGAAACGCCCTTCCCGCCCTGGAACGGACGCTCGGCCAAGGAACTGCCCACCGCCGACATGACTGCCGCGCTGGGCGACGCGACCTGGATGACCGCGATGGAACGAAACTCGGATCTCGTGAAGATGCAATGTTACGCGCCGTTGTTGGTAAATGTGAATCCGGGCGCGAGACAATGGCGGCCCGACCTCATTGGTTATGACACACTACACTGCTATGGTTCGCCCAGCTACTACGCCTTCAAAATGTTCAGCCGGAACGCCGGCGACGAGATTCTCAAGGCGTCGCTGGACGATGCCACGCTCCATTATTCGGTAACGAAGGACAGCAAGAACGGGACGATCCTGATTAAACTGGTTAACCCGCAACCAGCGCCCCAACCGCTCCATCTGAATATCCAGGGCGTGGCTTCCCTCAAACCCACGGGCACCGCAACCACGCTAACGGCCGCGCCGGACGCCAACAACACCATTGACCATCCAACGAACGTGGCGCCGGTTACCGCCGAAGTTTCAGGCGTCAAACCTGAATTCGATTACACGCTGCCGGCGAATTCCATCACCGTGCTCGAGCTCGACATCCGGTAACGTTCAATTTACCAGGCGATACCAGTTGTCGCGCTGATGCGGCTCGTAGCCAAGGTCGTGGACAAGCCGTTGCATGTCGGCGACGGTCATGCGGAAGGTGGTGCCCGCCTGGCTGACGACGTTTTCCTCAATCATGATGCTGCCGAGATCGTTCGCGCCGTACTTCAGGGCCACCTGGCCGATTTCCTGGCCTTGCGTCACCCATGAGCTTTGGACGTTGGTGAAATTGTCGAGATAAATCCGCCCCAGCGCTTGCGTCCGCAAATACTCGTGTGCGCCCACGGTCGGGGCCTTGAGTTTTGTGTGCTCGGCCTGGAACGTCCAGCAGATGAACGCCGTAAAATGGCCGGTTGAATTTCCCCTCTCCCGTCCGTTGGACACCCTCTCCCCGCCTTGCGGGGGGAGGGACGGGGCAAGGGGCGCCCTGGCGTAACTTAAAGACTTGTCCTGCTGCGCACGCAACCGCTCCAAATGTTCAATGCGGTCTTCAATCGTCTCCACATGCCCGAACATCATCGTCGCACTGGAATACAAACCGAGCCGGTGGGCCACGTCCATGACTTCCAGCCAATCATCGCTCATGGCCTTGAGCGGCGAGATGCGCCGGCGCACACGATCCACCAGAATTTCCCCGCCACCGCCGGGAATTGATCCCAGCCCGGCCGCCTGAAAGTCGCCGATGATTTTATCCAAAGGTTCATTGAACACTTCGCGGAAATGGATGAACTCGCTCGGACTGAAGCCGTGGATGTTGAAACCCGAAAACCTATCTTTGATGTGCGATAGCAAATCGAGGTACCATTGCTTCGTCAGCTTCGGATGGTGCCCGCCTTGCATCAGAATCTGCGTGCCGCCCAGCGCGATGGTCTCCTCGATCTTCCGGTCCATCTCGTTGAACGTGATGACGTAGGCGTCATCGTCCTTTGCCACACGATAGAACGCGCAGAACTTGCAATAGACATTGCAGACGTTGGTGTAATTGACGTTGCGGTCAACGATGTAGGTCACGATTTGGTTGCCGCGTCCGTCGAAATCCCCGGCCTTGGCCAGTTGCCGGCGGCGGTCAGCGAGCGAGCCGAGCTCCTCCAGCGGCAGATGATACAGTCGCAACGCCTCGGCCTGGTTGATGCGCTGGCCGTCCCAGACCTTTTGCAGGAGCTCATCCAATGACGCGTCGTAAATCACACTTTAAGTCTAACGAATGGACGCGTTCAAAACAAGCCGCGTTGCATTTTCGTCCGGCTGATTCAAATTGTTCGAGTGGCGGACGAAAGGAAAGTTCGGGTCGTTGTGCTGGGGGCCGGCTTTGGCGGGCTTTTTTTCTGCAAACATTTCCGGCATCCGCGTGCGCGCGTGACTCTGGTGGACCGCACCAATCATCATCTCTTCCAACCCCTGCTCTATCAAGTCGCCACGGCGGGGCTCTCGGCACCGGAAATCGCCCAGCCCATACGCTCCATCCTGTCTCACCGTCCCGACGTCACCGTTCTGCTCGACGACGCGACGGATTTCGACCTTGTCAACCGGAAGGTCGCCCTCCGCAAAAATGTGTTGGTCTACGACTATCTCGTGCTGGCGATGGGAAGCCAGACGGGTTATTTCGGCCATCCCGAATGGGAATCATTCGCCCCGGGGCTGAAAACGCTCGACGACGCGCTGCGTCTGCGCAGTCGCATTCTGCTTGCGTTCGAGAGAGCGGAAAACGAAGCGAACCCGGCTGAACGGGATAAGTTGCTGACCATCATCATCGTGGGCGGTGGGCCGACCGGCTTGGAGCTGGCCGGCGCGTTCGCCGAGCTGGCCCGCACGGTATTGAAGCGCGACTTCCGGCGAATTGATCCGACGCAGGCCCGCATCCTTTTGATCGAAGGCGCGCCGCGGGTGCTTTTGAATTATCCGGCGAAACTTTCCGCCAGCGCCCAATGCCAGCTCGCAGCGCTCGGTGTGCAGGTCCGCACAGCCACCCCGGTGAAGGAAATCCGCGCCGGCGAGGTGGTACTGGCCACGGGCGAGATTCTCCGCGCCGGAAACATCGTCTGGGCCGCAGGCGTCGCGGCCGTGCCGCTCACGCGCAAGCTTGGCGTGGAACTCGACAAAGCCGGCCGCGTCAAGGTGAATCCCGATTTAAGTGTGCCGGGCCATGCGGGGATGTTCGCCATCGGCGATCTCGCGCTGGTGACGGGCAAGGACGGCAGGCCGGTTCCGGGCATCTGCCCGGCGGCCATGCAGATGGGCCGCCACGTGGCGCGAGTCATTGAAAACGAATTAAATTCCAGCGCCGTTCCCTCAGCACGCTCGCCGTTCAAGTACTGGGACAAGGGAACGATGGCGACCATCGGCCGGTCGGCGGCGGTGGCATGGATTGGCCGGTTAAAAATCTCCGGTTACCCGGCGTGGCTGGCGTGGCTGTTTGTCCATCTGATTTTTCTCATCGGCTTCCGCAACCGGCTGGCCGTGCTGTTGCAATGGACCTACTCGTATTTCACCTACAAACGCGGCGCGCGCATCATCACCGGTTCGCCGGAAACGGGGGAGGCGTCCCGCCGCTGAAACCGGGTTAGAGTTCCAACCGGGGTTCGTGCGGCCAGAGGAGATTTTTCAGTGCGAACAATTCCAGGGCAAAGGGAATGTAACCGCCGTAACCCAGCAATGGCATTTCAAAGATATGGAAAAAACCCGCGCCCGGCGTGTGGTAGATCCATTGCGGCCACGACCAATAATTCCACATCTCCCAAAAAAATCCGCAGATGAGCGCGCCGAGCGACAGCGAAATCACCGGTCGCCAGTCGCCGTGCTGTAGCCATTCCAGAAAATGCCGTCGTCCCAGCCGGCGGTTCACCGGTTCGAAAATCAGCACCAGTGAAATCCACACCAGCGGATAAAAGAATTTCGGCCAGGCCAGCGCCAACCCCAGCATGACCAGACCGGTGAACAGCATTCGCCCATTCACCCGGGCCGTGTCCGGAATCCGTACGCCCGCCGGCAGCGACTTCACCCCGCGGAACGTCCGCACCAATTCCGCCGTCTCGAACACGGCCGGCATGACGGTCGAGAACGACAGCGTGCAAAGCGCGTAGTACTCGAGCGGCGTGAAGGTGTCGGTGCCGAGATACTCCCAGTTGCCCGTCCGGTCGTTGATGATTTCGAACAGCCACCAGGCCGGCACGGACAGGACGAAGAGCAGAACGAACCCTTTGCGTGAGCGCGTCCACAGCGACGCGCCAGCGCGCCGGCACACCCATGCGTCTACCAGGAGGACGTACCCCAGCCACAATGGGAAGAACAGGTAAGCCGTGCGCATTCCCGGCAGCATCCAATTTAGCGGCCAGCAGATCGCCAGCAGGAGTAATCCCAACCAACCCTGCCATGCCAGCCGTGGCCATGGTTGTGCCGCTTCCATCACCGGTTAAAATAGCCGGATGAATTCAGATTGCAAAGTCGGGTACGGAGAGAACGCGAACTTATGCCGCGGTCTCCGAGATGTCTCAGAAATCAAACGTAAGCCCAAACAGAGCGGAATGCGTCCGGGCGCCGCGAAAACCGACATCCAAATTGGGTCCCCCTCCAAACTCCGGATAACTAAACGTCGGGCGATCAGTGGCAAAGTATTTATAACCGAGGTCGAAGGCCAGGTGGCGGGTCAACCGGAACCGGACACCAGCAAACAATTGTCCCGCGAACACCACGTCGTTTTCACTTCCGGAAACCACGATCCCGCTGGAATTTTGAGCGAAGTTGTCGGTGTCGAAAATCACATCGGCGCCGCCAACGCCTGCCCCGAGATAGGGAATGATGTTGGTGTGCGGAATCGGATATGACAGCGTGGCGTTGACCATAAACGGCACGTTATACATCCGCGTGTCGTCCGAGGAATATCCCGGCACGTTGTTGATTTCGGCACCGATGAATCCGGTTTCGAAATCCAAGGCGACATATTGGTTGAACGCCCAGCCGAGGGCGGCGTCGAAGGCCAGGCCCGTGTCGTAATCCACCGTGCTGGGGACCGGCCCGGTCGTGGGAATGCCCGAACCTGAAAATTGTGTGAGTTTGCCATCCTGGAAAAAGGAAGGGCCGAGGCCGAGGCGGAACGTCGGGCCGGCGCCTTCAGGCAAATAAGCATAATACTGTGCCTGCGCCACGGCGGCCCCGAGGCAAAGCGACAAAGCAGCCATACCCATAGCATATCGGTTATTCATAGCTTTATTCTCCTCTCTTTACGGTTATTCGACTTGGCGAACCTGAAAAAGTTCAATGTCAATAATACGAACTTGACAGACAAAATGTTACATCCGCCGGTGAAGGCGGTTCAGTCGGTGGGGCGGGTGTCCTCTCAAGCCGGCTTGAAAATGAGGCACGTCCAACCAACAATGAAACTCGCGCCGCCGATGGGCGTGAGCGCGCCGAGCCAATGTGCGTTGGTGACTCCGAGCAGGTAAAGCGAGCCGGAGAAAATGCCAATGCCAATGAGCAGGCTCCACCACGCGACCGCCGGAAAGGGTTTGCGATTCGCCAGCACGAACAGCATCACGGCGTGGATGAAATGATAAAACACCGCCTTTTCCCAGATGGCCGTCGTGCCGTTTTGCGCGAGTAAATCCTTAAGCCCGTGCGCGCCAAACGCGCCCAGCGCCACGGCGAGCAATCCCACCACCGCAGCGATGCGATTGGCGAGCGTCGAAGTCATTCGCCAACTTTTAACTATGACCGCGCCAAGTCGAGCGAAAAACAGGGATTTCGCCGGCCGTTGACAGGAAAAAAATAATTTAAAAAATCTCTTGCGCTCCGTTTAATTGTGACTATTATAGTAACAGTTATGGCGGTTAATACACAGTTTCCGATTGCGGTCCACCTGATGGCCGCCCTTGGTTATCGCGCGGGCCGGGATACGACCTCGGCGCAACTGGCGTTGAGTGTCAACACCAGCCCCAGCTTCGTGCGGCGGACGCTCGCCAAGCTGTCCCGGGCGGGCCTGGTGGAAACCGCCACCGGCAAGGCCGGCGCGTGTTGGCTTGCCAAAAGCGCGAAGAGCATTTCGTTGCTGGACATTTACCAAGCCGTGGACGCGCCCAAGGCGTTTGCCATCCACCATTACACCGAGCAAAAGGCCTGTCCGGTGAGTTGCCACATCAAGGAGGCGCTGGACAAAGCCTTGAACAAAACCCAGAAAGCCATGGAAACCAGCCTGGCCGACATCAGTCTGGCCCAGATCGTTTTCCAGGTGAACAAGTAAAAAATTTACCTGTAATTGTTACTTTTTTAGTCACAATAATAACCGCGAACCAAACAACCAAGGAGAAGGAGAAAGAACATGAACACGAACAAAAAACTAACCGGCAAGGTCGCCGTCGTCACCGGCGCGTCCAAGGGCATCGGCGCGGCCATTGCCAAACATCTCGCGGCGGAAGGCGCCTCCGTCGTCGTCAACTACGCCTCCTGCAAGGCGGGCGCGGACAAGGTCGTCGGCGAAATCACGGCGCAGGGCGGCAAGGCAGTGGCCGTGCAGGGCAGTGTGGCGAAGAAAGCGGACATTGAACGCCTGTTCGCCGAAACCAGGAAAGCCTTTGGCCAACCCGATATTTTGGTCAACAACGCCGGCATCTATGAATTCGGCCCGCTCGAACAAATCAGCGAGGAATCTTTCCACCAGCAGTTCGACACGAATGTGCTCGGCCTGATTCTCACGACACAGGAAGCGGTGAAACACTTCAACGGCGATGGCGGTAGCGTCATCAACATCAGCTCCGTGGTCGGCGTCAACCCAATGCCCGGCGCGACGGTTTACAGCGCCACCAAGGCGGCCGTGGATGCCGTGACCAAATCGCTCGCCCGGGAATTGGGGTCGAAAAAAATCCGCGTCAATTCCATCAATCCCGGGATGATTGAGACCGAAGGCGTTCACGCTGCCGGCTTCATCGGGAGCGACTTTCAGAAGCAGGCTGAAGCGCAAACGCCGTTGGGCCGCATCGGCCAGCCGCAGGACGTGGCCACCGTGGCAACGTTCCTGGCCTCGGCGGATTCCGGCTGGATCACCGGCGAAACGTTACTGGTCTCGGGCGGTTATCGTTGAGCGAAAAACCAACTCATGGCGGCGGGCAGGACAATCTTCTGCCCGCCGTTTTTGTCTGGATGCTGTGGCGATGTGGATGGCAAGGGTTGGGTCATCATTTAACGAGATTCATCTTTTCGAGTTTTAAGCGTGAGACTCCTCGCGTCGTCTCCTACAAAATCAACAGATGTTCACTTCGGCATCGGCAACTTCACCTTGTCCGCCACCTGCGCCACGTCCTTGTCGCCGCGGCCGGAGAGATTGATGATGATAAACTGGTTCTTGCGCATCTTCGGCGCGCGCTTGATGACTTCGGCGATGGCGTGGGCGCTTTCCAACGCGGGAATGATGCCTTCCAGCCGCGCCAGTTTCATGAACGCTTCGAGCGCCGCGGCGTCCTTCGCATAGGTGTATTCTACGCGTTTCTGCCCGTGCAACCAGGCGTGTTCCGGCCCCACGGCGGCGTAGTCCAGGCCGGCGCTGACGCTGTGGGTGAGTTGAATCTGGCCGAATTCATCCTGCAAAATATAACTGCGCGTGCCCTGCAACACGCCCAGCGAGCCGCCATGAAACCGCGCCGCGTGCTGGTTGGGTTTGAGGCCCCGGCCGCCCGCCTCCACGCCGATCATCTTCACGGATCGGTCATTGAGAAACGGATAAAACAGACCCATCGAATTCGAGCCGCCGCCAACGCAGGCCACGAGCAAGTCCGGCAGGCGCTCTTCCTTCTCCAGAATCTGCCGGCGCGCTTCCTCGCCGATGACGCGCTGAAAATTCCGGACCATTTCCGGATACGGATGCGCGCCGTAGACCGTCCCGAGGATGTAATGCGTCGTGCGCACGTTGGTCACCCAGTCGCGCATGGCTTCGTTGATGGCTTCCTTGAGCGTCTGTTGTCCGGCCTTCACGGACACCACCTCGGCGCCGAGCATTTTCATCCGGTAGACGTTCAGTTCCTGGCGTTGGCAATCCACGGCACCCATGTAAACCACGCATTTCAGGCCGAACATGGCGGCGACGGTGGCGGTGGCGACGCCGTGCTGGCCCGCGCCGGTCTCGGCAATGATGCGCGTTTTGCCCATGCGTTTGGCGAGCAGGATCTGGCCGATGCAATTGTTGATCTTGTGCGCGCCGGTGTGGAGCAGGTCCTCGCGCTTGAGATAAATCCTCGCGCCGCCGAGTTCGCGCGTGAGCCGTTCGGCAAAGTACAGCGGCGTGGGCCGGCCGCAAAAATCCTTCAGGTAATATTCAAATTCGCGCTGGAAAGCCGGGTCCTTTTGGGCGCGTCGGTATTCCTTCTCCAGTTCCTGCAAGGGATGGACCAGCGTCTCGGGCACGAACCGCCCACCGTACGGACCGAAATGGCCCCGGGCATCGGGCAGATTTTTCGCGGCAACTAAACTCATACCGCAATTCTCACGCAAAGGCGCAAAGACGCAAAGGAATTATTTCAACCACGAACGGACACGGACAAACACGGACTCAAATGCGGTGACGGTTTAATCCGTGTGCATCTGTGTTTATCCGTGGTCAAAACTCAACTCGCCTTGACCGCGGCGATGAGCGCGTTCAGCGACGCTTTGGCGTCACCGAAGAGCATCCGGGTGTTGTCCTTGTAGAAGAGATGATTTTCGATGCCGGCGAAGCCCTTGGCCATCGAACGTTTCATCACGATGACGGTCTTGGCGTGGTCGGCTTCGATGATGGGCATGCCGTAAATCGGGCTGGATTTCTCTTCGCGCGCGGCGGGGTTTACCACGTCGTTCGCCCCGATGACGAGGCAAACGTCCACGCGGTCCATCGAGGGATTAATGGCTTCCATTTCCTGGAGCTGGTCGTAGGGCACGTTCGCTTCGGCGAGCAGCACGTTCATGTGGCCGGGCATACGGCCGGCAACGGGATGAATGGCGAATTGCACTTCCACGCCGCGCTTGCCGAGTTCGTCGGAAAGCTCGCGGACCTGGTGTTGCGCCTGGGCCACGGCCATGCCGTACCCGGGCACTACCACGACCCGTTGCGCATAGACGAGCAGCAGTGCGGCTTCGTCGGCTTGAATGGGTTTGACCGTTCCGGCGACGCCGGCCGCCGCCGCCGGCCCGCCGCCGCCGGAGCCGAACGCGCCAAACAAGACGTTGGTAACCGGCCGGTTCATCGCCTTGCACATGAGCAGCGTCAGCAGCGTGCCGGAAGAACCGACGAGCGTTCCCGCGACAATCATGGAAAGGTTGTCAATGGTAAAACCGTCCGCCGCGACCGCCAGGCCGGTGAACGAGTTCAAGAGCGAAATAACGACCGGCATGTCGGCGCCGCCGATGGGCATGACCATCGCGATGCCGAACGCCAGCGCCAGCACGAACATGACGATGAACGCGGTGGTGTTGGTCGTCTCGCCAGCGATTAAATAACCGCACAAGCCGAGAATGACGAGCAGGACGAGGCCGTTCAGAAAATTCTGCCCGGGAAAGGTGTGCGGTTTTTCAAATTTTCCCTCCAGCTTCAGGAACGCGATTATGCTGCCGGAAAACGACAGCGAGCCGATGAGCGTGGCGAACAAAATGGCAACGATGTTGAATGTTTTAATCTCCTCGTGATGGTTGATTCTCCCAAGAAAATCCAAACTTCCGACCAGCGCCGCCGCGCCGCCGCCCAGGCCGTTGAACGCCGCGACCATCTGCGGCATCGCGGTCATCTTGACCGAATACGCGCCGAGCGCGCCGAGTGCCAGGCCGATCAAGATGCCGACGACCAGCAGGATAATATTGAGTTGCTTGTGTTCCGCCGACCATTGCATCAGCGGAAAGGTGGCGAGGAAGGCGACCAACATGCCGGCGGCAGCGATGAGGGTTCCGGTGCGCGCCGTTTTCGGCGAACTCAAAAATTTCATCCCGAGGATGAACAAAACCGCAACACCAATGAAAATGAAGGCAAGCGTGGGAGTCATGACTATTTCTTTTTCTTGAACATTTGCAGCATGCGGTCCGTGACCATGAACCCGCCGAAGACGTTGGCCGAACCGAAAATTACTGCGATGAAACCGAGCGCCTGCGCCAGCCCGTTGTCCGCGCCGGCGAGCACCAACATGCCGCCAAGCAGAATGATGCCGTGAATGGCGTTGGTGCCGGACATTAGCGGCGTGTGCAGCAACGAAGGGACCTTGGAAATGACTTCAAAGCCCACGAAAATCGCGAGCACGAAAACGAAAAAGGTGAGGATCGGGACGTAGGTTTCAGCAGTCATAAGATCAGTTGGATTTGGCGATGAGTTTTTCGTTCACAATTGTGCCGCCGTGCGTGACCAGGCAGCCCTTGATGATTTCGTCGTCGAGCTTGAGGACGAACACCATGTTCTGTTTGTCCCAGAACTCCTCGACCAGGCTCACGAGGTTCGCGGAATACACCTGGCTGGCGTGCAGCGGCGCGCGGCCGGGCAGGTTGGCGATGCCGACGATCCGCACCCCGTTGCGGTCAATAACCTTGTCGTAAGCCACGCCCTCGACATTGCCGCCGGTCTCGACGGCGAGATCAATCACGACGCTGCCGGGCTTCATGGCGTCGAGCATTTCGGCGGTGACTAGAATCGGCGCGCGGCGGCCAAAAACCTGCGCGGCGGTGATGACCACATCCGAATCTCCGCAGGTCTTCCGCATCGCCTCGCGCTGCTTCCGGATTTGTTCCTCAGTCAATGCCTTGGCATAGCCTTCCTTCGTCTGGCCGGTCTCGCCGAGGTCAATCTTCAGAAACTGCGCGCCCAGCGATTTTACCTGCTCTTCGACCACGGGCCGCGTGTCGTAGGCGGTCACCTTGGCCCCCAGGCGTTTCGCGGTGGCAATCGCCTGCAAACCGGCCACGCCGACACCGATAATGAACACCTTGGACGGCAGGATGGTCCCCGCCGCTGTGGTCATCATCGGGAAAATCTTGTTGGAATAACGCGCCGCGAGGATGACCGCCTCGTAACCACCGAGGTTCGCCTGCGACGACAACACGTCCATCTTTTGGGCGCGGGTCGTGCGGGGAATGAATTCCATGCTGATGGCGCTGACGCCGCGTTCGGCCAGCTTCTGGACCAATTCCCTTTCGTTGAACGGGTCCAGCAGGCTGGCGTGAACGGAATTGGGTTTGAGCAGGGAAATTTCCTCAGCCGGCGGTTTGCGCAGGCGCAGCACGATGTCCCCGGAGCTGATGAGCGCCTTGCGGTCGGTGGCAATCGTCGCGCCGGCCTTGGTGTAAAGTTCATCCGGAAACCCGGCGGCGATGCCGAGACCAGCCTCGACTTCCACCTGCGCGCCGAGTTTGACCAGCTTGCCGGCGCTGTCCGGCGTCAAGGGTGCCCGGGTTTCGCCCGGGTGCGTTTCTTTGGGTACGGAAATTTTCATTTCTCGAAAATCGTGGCGCGCAAATTATCA
This sequence comes from Candidatus Sulfopaludibacter sp., assembly GCA_035508155.1. Lineage (GTDB taxonomy): Bacteria > Verrucomicrobiota > Verrucomicrobiia > Limisphaerales > UBA11358 > UBA11358. The sequence continues at coordinate 22,524 of DATJNM010000020.1, forward strand.
CACTTCCCTCCCGCCGTTAACTCAAATGTTGCGATTCTTTGTGCGGGAATTGCCGCGCCCTGCGCCAAGATATATCATTATTGAAAATATCACTGCGACGCCAGCTTAGCCGTCTTAATGAAGGCGCTTACCTTGGCGTGGTCTTTTTTCCCCGGTGCGGATTCGACGCCGCTGGAAACATCCACGCCGAACGGTCGCACCTGCCGTACGGCCTCGGCGACATTATCCGGTGTCAGTCCGCCCGCGAGAAAAACCGGCTTGCCAAACTTCTGTGCTTGCGCAGCCAGCTGCCAGTTGAATTTCTCACCCGTCCCCCCAAATGTGTCGGATGCGTAAGCGTCCAGCAACCACGCGTCGGTCAGATATTTTGACAGTTCCTTCAGCGATTCGGCGTCGCGGACGCGGAATGCCTTCATACTCATCAGTCCGAACTGCGTGCAGAATTTCGGCGGTTCGTCGCCGTGAAACTGCAGCAGATTCAGGCCGCACTCGCCGATAGCGCGCCGGACGAGCTCCTCGGCCGGGTTCACGAAGACGCCCGCACGCAAGGTGTACGGCGGCAGCGCGCGCACAACTCCCGCCGCGGTCGGGATCAGAACGTACCGCGGACTCTTTTCATAAAAGTTGAATCCCAGTGCGTCCGCACCCGCTTCGACCGCAACTTGCGCGTCGGCGAGATTGGTGATGCCGCAAATTTTGACCCGCGTACTCATTGGTGATTGATGATTTACGATTTTTTGGGCTCATGGCGCAAACCGCGAATGAAACCATAAAGCAAAAAGCATAAACCGTAAATTCAATGCACTAAACGGCTGACGACCTGATACACAATGAATGCACAGAGGTAGGCGAGGCCGGTCATGTAGGCAATCTGGAACAGCGGCCATTTCCAGCCACCGGTTTCGCGGCGCACGACCGCCGTCGTGGACAGGCATTGCGCGGCGAGAATGTAAAAAACCAGCAGACTCGCGCACGTCGCCACAGTGAACATCGGCGTGCCATCGGACCGTGTGGCCCGGCGAAGTGAATCGTAAAGCGACGCGCTGTGGCGCTCGGCGGCGTCCTGGCCGACGCCATAGACGATGGCCAGGGTGGAAACGATGACCTCGCGGGCGGCAAACGAGCTGACGATGCCGATGCCGATCTGCCAGTCGTAGCCCAGCGGCTTGAGCGCCGGCTCCAGAAAACGACCGACCTTGCCAGCGGCGGAATTTTGCAGCGACGATTGCGCGGTCAGATGGTTGGCTTCAATGCGCAAGTCCGAGGCCTTCTGCGCGTCGCCGGATTTATCCAACTGCGCGGCCTGGGCTGTCAACGCCGCGGCGGCGGGCGGCGGCGCGGATTTTGGATAATTGGACAATCCCCACAGCACGAGCGAAACCAGCAGGATGATGGTGCCGGCCTGTTTCACGAAAATTTTTGCGCGATCGAACGTGTGCAACGTTGCCGACCACAAACTCGGCAGCCGATAGGGCGGCAGTTCAATAAGCAGCGGCCGGCTGCCACCCGGCAAAATCGTGCGATTGAACACCATTGCCGCCAGCACGGCGGCCAGCGCACCGGTCGCATAGGACGCGGTGAAGACCAGCGCGGCCTTGAGCGGCGAATGGGGAAACAGCAAGGCCGTCACCATCGCGTAAACCGGGATCCGCGCCGAACACGTCAGCAACGGCGTGATGAGGATGGTGACCAAGCGGTCGCGCGGATTTTCGATGACGCGGGTGGACATAATGGCGGGAATGGCGCACGCGTGCGCCGAGAGCATCGGCACGAAAGCCTTGCCCGGCAGTCCCAGCCGGCGCATGATTTTGTCCATCACCAGCGCCGCCCGCGACAGATAACCGGTGTCCTCCAAGAGTGACAGGGCGAAGAATAAAATGCAAATCTGCGGCAGAAACACCAGCACGCCGCCGACGCCGCCGATGATGCCGTTCACCAGCAGGCTTTGAAAATCGCCCGCTGGCGTGTGCGTCGTGATCCACGCCCCAATGGTCTCAAACAATCCGCTGATCAAATTCATCGGAATCTGCGCCACCCAGAAAATCAACGCGAACAACAGGAGCATGACGACCTGGAAAACGATGACGCCGACGACCGGATGGGTAAAGATATCATCAATTTTTTCAGTGCGGGCCGAACGCCTGGCCGCCGCCGCGTCCATCACCTTCGTCGAAATCTGTTCCGTCCACTCGTAGCGAGCCTGATAGGGACAACCGCTGCAACCCTGCGCGCAGGCCGGCTTCGGATGGGCGACGGCCCCCGCCACCTTGCCGGTCACCAACCGCTCGATTTCGTTCTTGAGTTCGCCAATTCCCATGCCGGTGCGGGCCGAGAGGGGGATCACCGGGCAGCCGAGTTCAGCCCGCAATTTCGCCACGTCAATATGGATGCCTTCGCGCCGGGCCGTATCCATCATGTTGAGCGCCACGACGACCGGGAATTCCAATTCGAGCACTTGGCTGACGAGAAACAGATTCCGTTCAAGATTGGTCGCGTCCACGACCACCAACGCCGTCTGGGGCACGGGATGGTTATCCAGCCGCCCATGCAGCGCGTCACTGGCAATTTTTTCGTCCGGCGACAAGCTTTCCAGGCTGTAAAGCCCGGGTAAATCCACGATGACAATCTGTTGCTCGCCGATATGCGCGCGGCCGACGCGGCGTTCGACCGTGGTGCCGGGAAAGTTGGCAGTCTTGGCGCGCAGGCCGGTCAACGCGTTGAACAGAGTGGTTTTGCCGGCATTGGGATTGCCGATCAGCGCCAGCGTAAAGGCGTGACGCGGCAGACGAATCGAGTCCTGCCCTTCGTCGCCGCAGGTCGCGGCGAGGACGGGTTTGCGGGCGTCACTCATGCCCAGGCGCTTCCCGCATTGCGCAATGGTCGGGTGTGCAGACCTCCAGCCAGACTCGCGAGGCCAGCGAGGCGGACAAGCCCAGCCGCGAACCGAAAACACGGACCACCAGCGGGTCGCCGGTGCGAACGACTTCCAGCCGACGCCCGACGCAGATGCCGAGCGTCTTAAGTCGTTGCACGTCATCCCCATCGGTCTCGATGCGACGCACGACGGCGCATTGCCGCGGCGGCAGCGCATCCAGCCGGGTTTCGGGCTTCGGCGTGGACCCATTCGTTGTCATCGTTAACTAAGTTAGATGTGGCGGCGAATCTTCGCTGTCGGCGGCTTGCGGTTTTTTGGCGGTGGCTTGCGCCCGACCGCTTCGGCCACATCCTGACAAGATAAACACGCCTGCTAAGGTGTCAAACCGGGCAACCATTTACGATTTATGACTCTTGGTTTACAATGAGCGGGCGGGATGTGAAGCGACCGAGGCAACCATGACGTTTCTTTCACATGTATCGCTTTTTCACTGAACCATGCCGCGGACGATCTATTTCGATTACAACGCCACAACACCGCTGGATCCGGCGGTGCGCGACGCGATGTTGCCGTTTTTGGGCAACTTTTGGGGCAACCCCTCCAGCGTGCACCACGTTGGACGACAAGCCCGGGTACTTTTGGATGAAGCACGCGAGCGGGCGGCCAAAGTCCTGGGAAGCCAGCCAAGCGAAATTGTTTTTACGAGCGGCGGCACAGAAAGCAATAATCTGGCGATTTTCGGCACGGCGCGGCTGCTCAAGTCCAAAGGCCGGCATTTAATCACCTCCGCCGTCGAGCACCACGCCGTCCTGCATTGTTTCGATTACCTTGAAAAAAAAGAGGGATTTGAGGTCACAAAGCTGCCCGTAAGTTCCGAGGGCCGGGTCTCTGTGGATGACTTAAAAAGGGCCATTCGACCCGATACCGTGCTCGTTTCCCTCATGGCGGCCAATAATGAAATCGGCACGCTCCAACCGGTGGCGGAATCGGGAGAGATTTGCCGCGAACATGGAATTTTTTTTCATACTGACGCCGCGCATTGGTTTGGCAAGCTGCCGCTGGAAGCCATCGGCCAGTTGAATGCGGACCTGGTTTCTGTCTGCGCACACAAATTCCACGGGCCCAAAGGAGCCGGATTGCTTTACCTCAAGTCTCCGCTGCATCCTGATCCGATTTTTTTCGGCGGTGGACACGAGAATGAACGTCGGGCCGGCACGGAAAACCTGGCCGGGATTGTTGGACTGGTTGAGGCGCTGGAAAGATTCCTCTCGCCTCCTGTTTTTAGACCCGCCTTCCTGCTTCCTCTAACCCAACGTCTGATTGACCGCTTTTCACAAATCGAAGGCGTGGAATTCGTCGGCTCCGCTGTTGAAAGACTGGCCAACACAGCTTCCTTCATTGTAAACGGGGCAGACAGTATTTCCCTGCTTGGAGGCCTGGATATCGAGGGAATCTGCGCCTCCAGCGGTTCTGCTTGTTCTGCCGGCTCGTTGGAACCTTCCCACGTGGTTGCCGCCCTGGGGAAACGAGACGCCGCCAATTCTCTTGTTCGCTTTTCTCTTGGTCGGGATTCTTCTCTGGAAGAAGTTGATTTCGTTTGCCGCGTCTTCCCGGAAGTAGTTCTGCGTGCACAACTCGGCAAATAAGCCTCCAACTCCTTGTGAAGATTTTGTTAAAGTGGTTGAGAACCCTAGGTTCGGGAACTTTCTCGCTTTTTATCTTCCTAAGCCGACTCCCTTTCCTCTATTTTGCCCCGGTGAAACGTTGACACAAACGGTTGTTTGCCTTATTCACAGCCCTTAATATTGATATTTTTTTATAAAGAAAAGAACTATTAACCGCTCATGAATCTCACCATCACGAAGGAGCAAATTCTCAATGGCCTGCAAGCGGTTCAGAATGTTGTCAGTTCGCGGACCACGCTTCCCATCCTTTCCAATGTGCTGTTGCGGGCTGAGGGCGAAAGACTTGAATTCACCGCCACCGATCTGGACGTCTCCGTGGCGTGTTCAGTGGAAGCCAGGGTAAAGAAAGGTGGGGCGACCACGGTGCCGGTTCGGAAACTCTTTGGCATTGTTCGGGAGTTGAGTGGCGGGGAGTTGGAAGTGGAAGTGGATGAAAAAAACATATGCAGTGTCCGGTGTGGAACTTCTTTCTATAAAATTAATGGAATTGGAGCGGATGAGTTTCCGCCCATGCCGAAATTCAAGGATGACAAGAAGGTGACATTGACCCAGGAAACGACCAAATCCATGCTGGGAAAAACGTCGTTCGCCATTTCCACGGATGAATCCCGTTATGTTTTAAACGGGGTTTTCATAAGCCTCAAGGACCATAAAATGACGGTGGTTGCAACCGATGGGCGGCGCCTCGCGCTCGCGGATGAAGAGGTGGAACTCTCCGAAAAAAGCCAGGGTGAATTCATTATCCCAGCCAAGGCGGTTAATGAATTAAACCGCCTCTTGCAGGAAAAGGGAGATGTGGAAATTAAATTTGGCGAGAACCAAGCGGCCTTCAAATTGAAGGATGACAAGGGGTTTTCCGTTCTTGTCCTCACGAAGCTCATCGAAGGAAATTATCCCAACTACCGCCAGGTTATTCCCGGCGAGACCAAGGAACGGGTGCCACTGGTGCGCGAAGAGTTCCTGCATGCCCTGAGACGCGCCGAAATCATGACCAGCGACAAGGCGAACTCCGTCAAGCTGACCTTCAGCAAGAACAGCCTCGCTATCACCGCCAATTCGCCGGAAGTCGGTGAGGCCCGGGAAAGCCTCGCCGTAAACTACAAAGGCAAGGAAATCGCCATTGCTTTTAACCCGAAATTCCTCATTGAACCGCTCAACGCACTGACCGAGGACGAAGTGTTCTTCGAATTGACAGACGAACTCAGCCCCGGGGTTTTGAAGATAAACGGCCCCTTTCTTTACGTGGTCATGCCGATGCGGCTGAGCTGAACCGGACATTATCGGACAGCGGCCCAGATGCGGTGAACGTCATCGTGGTCATCCAGGCTTTGGAGAAATTCACCCACTTCGGCCCGTTGCGCCTCGGAAAGTTCCGGATGAGATTTCGGCAGATAGCCTGGCTCGCTCGTCACCACTGTCCAGCCGTTTTGTGAAAGCCATCGGGACACGGCGTGGACCGCCGCCCGCTCGCAAATAAACCGCGCCCCCGCCGCCCCTTCCGGAATATCATCGTTTTGTTCGGACGTCAGCGCCTCGACTTCGTTGGCGCCGGCTTCAATGGCCGCGGCTTCGCGGTCAATATCTCTCTCCGGGTGATGCGCTTCGACCAGGCCGACATGATCGAAAAGGAATTTATTGCTGCCGGCCGTGCCGAGCTGGCCTTTCTTGAACAACACGCGGATTTCCGGCGCGGTGCGGTTTACGTTGTCGGTGAGCACTTCAACGATCACCGGCACCTTATGCGGCGCGTAACCCTCAAAAACCACATGCTCCATCACGAGCTTTTCGTCACCGGTGCCGGCACCCTTTTTGATGGCGCGCTCGATGACGTCGCGGGCGACGCTCTCCTTGCGTGCCTTTTCGATGGCAGCGGCCAGCCGCGCATTGCCGTCGGGATCCGCCCCGCCCATCCTGGCGGCGATCGAGATTTCGCGGACAATTTTGCTCGTGGCCCGGCCTTTTTTAAGCCCGGCCACTAGACGTTTGGCATGCAACCATTGGCGCCCCATGCGTTGAAAATATCACAACCCGCGCGAAGGATTCAATTTCACATTCCGAATGGGAACGGTTTATCCTGGACCGAGCGTGCCATGAAGGGCGCTGTAAACCATCTGTACCGCCGCCGCGGCCAGAATCATTCCCATCACCCGGCTCAGGACGTTTGCGCCCGACGGCCCGATCAGCTGCATGATTCGGCTGCTCAGCAACATCAGAACCAGCGTCGCCACGAGCACCAGAGCCAGCACCATGCAGGTAAGCGTTTCCTGAAAAAGGCTGTGAGTGTTATTGTCCGTCAATACCACCACTGCCAGCAACGCGCCCGGCGTGGCGATGGACGGCATGGCCAGGGGGAAAATCGCCACGTCATGCCCCGCATCCGCCGACGCCTGGTGTGTTGAACTCCTATCAAAAATCATCGTCAGGGCAAACAGGAACAAGACAATCCCGCCGGCGATCTGAAACGAAATCATTTCAATCCGCATCGCTTCGAGCAAATACTGCCCCAAATAAAGGAACGCGGCCAACAGCAGGAACGCAATGAGGGTCGCGCGCAGGGCGGCGCGTTTCCGCGCCGCCACGGTCATGTCCTTGGTCACCGACAAGTAAAGTGGCATCGTACCTACTGGATCCACGGTCACCCACAGGGTCACAAAATCGAACAGCAGCTCGTTGAACGACATGGGTGTTTACTCTAGTCGCTGTCCCGTTATCCGCAATCAATTCTTCTTTGGTTGTGAGCGACATCCTGCGGCCAACCGGATTCATCACCGGTTGCGAACCGGCATCAGGCAGAAGTGCAATACCAGCCAGACGGGCACGGCCCACAGCGCAATGGCCACCAACCGATCCCACGTCCACGGCAGGTAATGCGACTGGATCGGAAAGATCGTGATCATGAAATAATTCGCGAAGCGCGTGTGGCCGATGAAGCGCCAATGCCTGGGAAATCTTTTGCGAATACCGCTGACGAGTGCCACCACACCCAGCACGATGGTCAAAAATGTTACCAGCAGATTCACGGGCAGGGTGGCGAGCCGGATTGGCGGCATATCCATTTGATGCGAGAAATACGGCCAAAGCCACTGCACTCCGGCCCATAGAAAACTGAAGCCCGATTGCAAGGCCGTCCGGAAGGTCGCCTTGTCTGCCGTTAACTCATTCAGCAGCAAACCGAAGTACAACGGCACGATACCCCAAACCAGAGAAACATGCTCAAACGGTGTTGCAATTAATTCGGCAAACACTGACCAATAATGCTGCATCACCGCCGGAAAATAACGGCCAGCCTTTGTTACCCGCCAGCAAAATCCCCGTCCACGCGTTAAGCCGGAACGCTGGGAAGGTCCACCGGCACCGCGGCTCGAATCGGCGCAGTCAGTCCCGATTCAATCATCTTCGCCGGCAATTCGGGTTTGCGGTTTAGTTTCCGTCTGCGGAAAGGACTGCTCAGCAACCGGAGGATGTCGGTGAGCTTCATGTGCCGGCCGAGGGTGCGCAGAAGCCGGAACGTCTGGATGGGCCGGAAGAGGAGGCGATGGGCGAACAGCAGTGCATAACCCTTCTGCCGCGCGCGGTTGACCACTTCACTGGGCAGCACCGTCGGATCAATGTCCGAGCACTTGAACCATTTGTCCCAATCACGCTCGTCGTCCAGAATGCCGCGTTCGAGATACTCCTGCCACAACGGCGTGCCGCGATAAACACACAGCCGGTTGAATCCAAAGGTGTCCAGCTTCAGCCGCGCACAGAAGCGGAAGCTTTCCAGAATATCCTCCTCGGTTTCGCCGGGCGAGCCGACCAGGAAAAATCCGTGCGCCCGTTCGATGCCGCAACGCTTGGCTTCGCTGACGGCGTGTTCGATTTGTGCCAGCGTTTGCCGCTTGTCGAGCCGATCCAGGATTTTTTGCGTGCCCGATTCCACGCCGAACGCCAGGAAGTTGCAATTGGCCTGGCCCATGATCGGCAGTTGGTCCACCGCCACGGAATCCACCCGGCCTTCGCAGCCCCACTTGAACGCCAGCCGGTGGTCAATGATGTTCTGGCAAATCTGGCTGATCCGGTCCCGTTTTAGCAGAAAATGGTCGTCAGTCAGATAAATCGAACGGTAACCCTGGTCATGAAGCTGCTGCATCTCGCCCAGAACATGCTCCGGCGAACGGAACCGCCACTTGCCGTTGGTCAGCGACGGAATATCACAGTAAATGCAAGTGTACGGACAGCCGCGCGATGTCTGCATCGTACAGAATTTCTCCAGCGACAGCACGGCCGGCACGTCCAGCGGCAACGATTCGATGTAGTCAATCGGCAACGTCGCCCGGTCCGGATACGGAAACTGATTCAAATCCTTGATAATTGGGCGGGGCATGTTCTTTACGATTTTCCCGCCGTCCCGCCAGACGATGCCAGGGACTTTTGCCGGTTCTTCCAGATGGTCCAGATAATCGGGCAGGAGTTCCTCACCTTCGCCGATGCCCACGGCGTCAATGTAAGGACAATCTTTTAAAATCCGTTCCTGATTCATCGTGGCAAACACGCCGCCGCAGATAATGGGGACGTTCGGCATCACGTCCTTGACCAGATGCGCCATGCTTTTGACGCCCGGGTAGGTGGTCGTGGAAAGAAATGAAAGGGCCACCACATCCGGCGGGTCATCGCGAAGTGCCTGCGCGATATTCGGCTCCTTCATCTCCGGATGGCAGGTGTCGAACATCCGCACCTGGTGGCCGTGCCGGCGCAGGACGGGCGCCAGTGTTTCAATGCCCAACGGCGGAAACCCCATCACCTTGACGCGCGCGTCGCCCGGCCTAGACCCGCCCAGGTCTTCGGGCAGCAGCCGGTAGAAATTCTCGTCGTTGACATAAATCAGAAACACTTTCATAGTAGTCAATCTTTCCAGGTTTGAGGCTGAACGAAGCGAGGGGCGTGCCAATTGTTCCGGATGATGCCGGAACCTTTAGAGGGAGTAATCCCGAAAACTCGCTCCGATTTCAACCGAACCGGTTCGTGAATGAATTCCACGCGTGCCGATCTGAGTCTCAGATAGCGGCCGCATTGGACGGAGAAAGCCGACGAATAGCAATATAAAAAACGATTTTTTAAAAGCAGGAACGCTTATTAAGCTTCCGCCGAAACGAACATTTGCCTCACAGCTTTGAGAGTCGCTCTCCGACCAGTCGTGTAACACGAAGGACATCAATAGAATACAATAGTTGACCAGAGATACCAAAACGATATCATATAGATAACAAAGAAAGGTATAGTTATGAATACGAATCCTGTGAAATCGGCGAGTAGTGAAATTGAAAACCGGGCGCTCAATGGCTGGGCGATGTTGGTCGTCAACGTCGCGCTGTTGCTCGGGGCGGTTCTTTGGCTGGTGCGCATTATCATGAACACCGCTAACTCGGCGGACCCGGCTTATCTCTGGTGGTTGATCCCCGCCATCCTGTTGGAGGTATCGGCGATTGTTCTACTCTGCGGACATTTCACGTTGCAGCCGAACGAGGCGCGCGTTCTGATCCTGTTCGGCGCCTATAAAGGCACCGTGCGTGCCAGCGGTTTCTGGTGGGCAAACCCGTTTTACGCCCGGGCGCGGGCGCGCATTCCCTTGCCACCGGGCACGGTTTCACCTGAGGCGGTCAAGGCCGCGGCTGCCAAAGGCATGGCGTCCAGCCTGCTTTATCGCCGCCTCAGTGCCAAAATTTCGCTGCGGACGCGCAATTTCAACAGCGAGCGGCTCAAAGTGAACGACAAGCGCGGCAACCCGGTGGAGATCGCCGCCGTCGTGGTCTGGCGCGTCGAAGACACCGCCAAGGCCGCGTTCGATGTGGACGACTACGAGAGCTACGTTCATATCCAGAGCGAGGCCGCCATTCGCCACATTGCCAGCCTGTACGCCTATGACCGCGGCGAAGAGCACGAACTGACATTGCGTGAAAGCGCCGACGAGGTGGCGACTGCGTTAAAGAAAGAATTGGAGGAGCGGCTGGACAAGGCCGGCGTCGTCATTGAAGAGGCGCGCCTGACGCACTTGGCTTATGCGCCGGAAATTGCCCAGGCCATGCTCCGCCGGCAGCAGGCGGAAGCGGTCATTGCCGCGCGCCAGAAAATCGTGCATGGCGCCGTCAGCATGGTGGACATGGCGCTGCGCGAATTGTCGGAAAAAGATGTGGTCAAGCTGGACGAGGAACGCAAGGCCTCCATGGTCAGCAACCTCCTCGTTGTCCTGTGCGGTGAAACCGAAGCCGCGCCCGTCATCAACACCGGCACGCTCTATCAATAAACGTCATGCCGAGCGAGGAACGCAAACCGTTCTTGCTGCGCATTTCACCCGATTTGTGGAAGGAACTGGAAAAGTGGGCAGCGGATGAATTGCGCAGCGTCAACGGCCAGATTGAATATCTGCTGCGTCAGGCTGTGAACGGGCGGAGGCGCAGTCAGGAATCAAAAGAGCCGTAGCGCCGATGGCTTCCGGGTCCGGCTTTGAGCCGGACCGGACGGGTTTGCGGCTTGGGAACCTCCGGGCGAGGTGCGGTCGTTTTCGCCCCGTGGATCGCAAGTCTTGCCAGGCGGAAGCCACGGCCGCTTCTATCTTTGACTCCGCGCTTTTTACGCTTGAATCACAGGCAAAATTCCGCGATCACGCCGCCCTTCGGCTTCAACTTCAACGCAATTGGCGCGCCGTTCATTCACCATTTGCTTTGCGTCTTCGCCCGATGACTTTAACCGTTCACCGGCATAAGGGACCTGTCATCTAAATTAACGGCTAGACCTGTAACGATTTGGAATGCAATTTCGGTGGTGTAAGCATTAATCCACCGGACTTTTTATGACAAACAACCTGTTTTCACCCAAATCGCTGTGTGTTTTAGCCGTGGTCATCGCGCCGGCGGTCATTGGGCTGCCATTTGCGTCGGCAGCCGGACCGGAGGCGCGTGTTCGGACCATCACCGTTGACGTGAATGCCGTCGAGGAGCCGCTGGACACTTCATTCAAGGAATGCGTTGGCGCTGGCCGGGCCAACGAAGGATTGCGCGCGGACTGGCAGGACCAGTTGCGCGAGACGCGGCGCGACTGCGGCTTCCAATACATCCGCATGCACGGATTGCTTACCGATGATATGGGTGTTTACCGGGAAGACGCGCATGGCAATCCGATCTACAACTGGCAGTACATTGACCGGCTTTACGATTTCCTGCTGAGCATTGATATCAAGCCGTTCGTCGAGCTTTCATTCATGCCCAATGACCTGGCCAGCGGCAAGAGAACCATTTTCTGGTGGCAGGGCAACGTCACACCGCCGAAATCCTACGACAAATGGGCTGACTTGATCCGCCATCTGGTGACCCACTTTCAGGAGCGCTATGGACATGACGAGGTCAAAACTTGGTACTTTGAGGTCTGGAACGAACCTGACTTGCACGATGGCTTCTGGACCGGTACGCGGGAGGATTATTTCAAGTTGTATGAAGTAACGGCGAGGGCCATCAAAGGCGTCTCGCCGGATTATCGCGTCGGCGGCCCGGCCACGGCCATCGGCCAGTGGGACAAAGCATTCCTCGACTACTGTTACAGCAACGACGTCCCGCTCGACTTCATTTCGTCGCATAATTACGGCGTCAAGAGCGGTTATCTGGATGCGACCGGCCAGCGCGGAACGGTCATTGACCCCGATCCCAATTCGGTGGTTGGCCGGATGATTAACGAACGAAAGATGATTGATCATTCGCCGATGCCAAATCTCCCCTTGCATTTCACCGAGTGGAGTTCGGCCTACACGCCCACCGATTTCATGCACGACACGTACCAGCAAGCTGCCTTCATCCTGAGCAAGGTCAAGGCAGGGTATCGGTCGGTGGACTCGATGTCTTATTGGGTCTTCACCGATATTTTTGAAGAAAACGGGCCGCGGATGACTCCGTTCCACGGCGGTTTCGGACTGATTAACTACGAAGATTTGAAGAAACCGGCATTTTATGCCTTCAAATTCCTGAATGAACTTGGACCGTCTGAACTCGCCAACGCCGATCCGGCCTCTTGGGTCTGCAAAGGCCCGGACAATTCCGTTCAAGCGTTATTTTGGGATTATACGCCCATCGTGCCGCCGTCGGGAATGAACGATCAGCAGTTCTATACCAATGAAATTCCGGCCAAACCCATCGGTCAGGTTTCGTTGAGCATCACCCACCTGCCGGCGGGGAGTTACAGTCTGGAGATTTACCAGACCGGCTATCAGGTCAACGATGTTTACACCCGTTACCTCGAAATGGGCGCGCCCTCCCAACTGACCCCGACTCAGGTCGAAATTCTGCGCGAGCAAAGCAACGGCGACCCTGAATCTGTGGAAGCCATTCAGGTTGAAACCGGCAAACCCTTTGTTCGCACGTTCGACCTGCGGCAGAATGACGTCTATTTTGTCAAACTGCGGCCGTTAGGAGTTAAGTGAGTCGTTTCGTCGCCGCGCCGCCGTAGCGCAGGCTGGCAGCTGCTGTCTCGCAGACAGCCTGTCTGCAAATGCGCGTTACGATCTGCGCTCCTTAACCGCCGACAAAATCTCCGCGATTACTTCGCCCTTCGGCTTGGCGCCGAGATTGCCTTTTCCGTGCA
>DATJNM010000021.1:0-3811 GCA_035508155.1 Candidatus Sulfopaludibacter sp.
CGCATGACGTGGCGCCCGACCATCGCACAGTCGGAGGCGACCTATTCATTTTCCATTATCGCCACTGATAATGGCTCTCCGCGTCTGAGCGCGACGCAATATGTTCTCGTGACCGTGCTGCTTCCAGCCACGCCGACGATCATTTCACCCACTTTCACGAATGGCGTCAATGGAGATTCCGGGCCGGATTACTACATTGACTCGACGACAAATCTGGGATCGCCCGTTGTATGGCTGCCCTTATTCACCAACTATGGTCCCACCGCCTTTCCGCTTACCTGGAGCGACATCACCGCCACCAACACACCGCAACGGTTTTATCGCATCCGCCTGGGCCCCTGAAAGGCGGCGGGGCCGTTTTCAATTGTTCCCTCGAAAGGTGGTTTTCTACGGATCGAAAATCGCCGGATGGCCGCCGGGCGCGTCCGGCTCGAAGTCAATTCCGAGCTTGCGCTGCATTTCTTCCAGCGGCACGCCTTTGGTTTCCGGCACCAGGAATTTCACCCAGCCCAGTTGCAGCACCATCATGAAGCAAAAGAAGGCAAAAATGAACCCGGCCCGCTGCGGGTAACTGTTCGCACCGGACCACTTCACCATCATCGGAAAAAAGGTCGTAAGCAGCGCCGCAAAAATCCAGTGCGTGGAGCTGCCCAGCGCCTGTCCTTCGGCGCGATGACGATTCGGAAAAATTTCCGAAATGAATACCCAGATGACCGTGCCCTGGCCGACGGCATGCGCCGCGATGAATCCAAAAATGCACACCGGCACGATGCTGAAATGTTGCGAGAAAAAGGCCCACGCCGTCAGTCCCAACGACAGGATATAACCAAACGAACCGATGAACAGCAAGGTGCGCCGGCCCAAACGGTCAATCAGCCAGAGACCAACAAACGTGAACAGCAGATTGGTCACCCCAATGCCGATCGTTTGCAGCAGCGCGGCCTTTTCACCCAGGCCGGTCATCTCAAAAATGCGCGGGGCGAAATAGAGAATGGCGTTGATGCCGGACAACTGGTTGAAAAAGGCCACCAGGAACGCCAGCATCATTGGGATGCGCAGGCGCACGGTCCAAAAACCGGCGGCCGCGGTTTTTTCCGAACTGGCGGCTGAAAGGATTTCGTCCGCATGCGCCGACAACTGAGCGCCCGATTTTTCCGGCTCAATGAGCGTCAACACCGCCAGCCCCGCAACGCGGTCGTTCCTGCGACCAATGAGCCACCGCGGACTTTCCGGCAAGCCGAGGCACATCAGGGAATAGACCAACGAGGGAAGCGCAGCCACCCCGAGCATCCAGCGCCAGGCGTTTTCACCGCCAATCCTGGCAAGGATCCAGTTGGAGGCGAAGGCCATCAGAATCCCAAACACGATGTTAAACTGAAACATGCCGGCGAGCCGTCCGCGATAAGCCGGCGGGGCAATTTCGGAAATGTAGAGCGGCGAGGCGACCGTGGAAATACCGATACCCAGTCCGCCAATGAACCGCCCCACCACAAACAAACCGACACTCCCGGCAAACGCGCACCCCGCCGCCGACAAGACATAAAGCAGACCGATGAACAGCAAGGTGCGCTTGCGACCGAATTTATCCGTCGGCCAGCCGCCGGCCAGCGATCCGAGAACGGTGCCATAAAGCGCCGATCCCATCACGAGTCCGTGCAAGGCGTCGCTCAAGCCCCACAGTTTTTGAATGGTCTGTTCCGCGCCGGAAATGACCACGGTGTCGAAGCCGAACAGAAATCCCGCAAGGGCGGAGGTGACGGACCAGAGGAAGATTTGTTTTTTCATTTTAAAACCCCGCTGCCGGTGCGAATTCCTCACCACTCACCACCAGGTGGATCTGAGTTCATACACGTTCAACGAAGCGATGCTGGCGGTGCCACCGTCACATGACAATTTCAAAGTTCGGTTTTCGGGCGGAACCGCCCGCGCCATCGGCATGTAAAGACTCCCCTGTCCGCCGTAGATGTCCACCGAAGCGCGGTCCACGAAAATGTTGAGCGAGATTTTTTCATTTTGCGGCGGGAGTGCAGCCTGACAGCCCAGGCAGGAAATCTTCCGGCTCGCCACATCATAAATTACCGGCACTCCACGCAGATCAAAGGAAATTTTCCCGGCGCCTCCGACAGCGATTACCGCCTCAATTTCAAACAGCTCGCCCCGAATTTCGGCCAGCGGATTGACGCCGGGGTCAAGCGGCTGCGGCTTGATATGGTGCGTGCGCCGGCGCAGGCTTTTGAGTTCCCTCACCGGATTCACTGCCAGCTCCGGGCCCGAGCCTGTGGAGTGCAAGGTCAGTTGAACGGGCAGGCCCATCATCTGGTTGAACGGCATGCCCTGGAAGATTTCACCATTGGGCAGCCGTCCCCACGGAATCAAAATGCACCGGCCGTCGCCGGCGGGGAGGTCCGAATAGACTTGCGAGGCATACCAGCAATTGCCGCTCTCCAGCCGCCGCGGTTGGGTTTCCTGGGTGAACTTCCGCCCGTCGAAATTTCCAACGACATAAACGCCGCCGGCACCGTAGAAAACCCAGCGTTCGTCATGAGCGTTGCCGTCCAGGGGAATCTGAAAAAGGTTCGGACACTCGGCATCGCCGGGAA
Source organism: Candidatus Sulfopaludibacter sp. (assembly GCA_035508155.1). Lineage (GTDB taxonomy): Bacteria > Verrucomicrobiota > Verrucomicrobiia > Limisphaerales > UBA11358 > UBA11358. The sequence continues at coordinate 2,601 of DATJNM010000021.1, forward strand.
GGCTGAACTCACTGAGCTTCTGCCAATGTTCCAAGTCGGGCGAACCGAAAAATGCGTAGGTATCGCCATTCAGATAGAGCGCCATTACCCATTTCTTTTCTGGGGCACACCAGACCACCTTGGGGTCGCGGTTCTCGGCGAGGATGTGACCGAGCACGGGATTATTTGTGTATTTGCTCCAAGTGCGGCCACGGTCATTGCTGAAGGCGATTTCCTGAGTAAACGGCTTTCCGGCGGCGGTAAACATCGCGACCAGCGCGGGATCTTTGCCGGTTTGGAACCCGGCCGTGTCCCTCCAGTCCACGACTGCGGAACCGGAAAACATTGCGCCGGTATCGTCAGGATAAAGCGCCACGGGAAGCTCCTTCCAGTGTACCAGGTCTTTGCTCACAGCATGGCCCCAAGACATGTTTCCCCAGCTCCAGCCGTAGGGATTATGCTGGTAGAACAAATGATACTCGCCTCGGTAAAAAACCAGCCCGTTCGGGTCGTTCAGCCAGCCACGACGGGATGTGAAATGAAATTGCGGCCGCAATCTCTCATGGTAGAGGTCCTGGTTGCCTTTGATCTCGTCGGACTGGTCAAGGGAACTCAAGACGGTCGAATTCTCCGGCAACTCGTCCACCTGGATCGTGACAGTCCGGCCCTGAAACGGGGTCACGTCCAAAAAGGCCCACCAATCCGGTATGCTATCGGCGAGCTCAATATCGAAGGCGCGTTCCGTCTGGCCGTTCACTAGCACGCTGACGTGCCGCACCGGCGCGCCATTTTTGACGGGGAAGTTGAGATACGGTTTCGTGATATACACGGCACGTGTAACATTAGCGAGCTTCTCAACCCAATGGTCGGCAGGCTGTGCATGAACGGGAGAGACACCGACTTCTAACAACGCGACGAGGAAAGGAATTGTTTTCAATTGCTTTATCATTTTGCGCCAATTTTGGTCATTGGTTCGATACAATTGACGCGCGCTTCAAGTATTCTCGAACCTGCAGCATAGCATAAAGCTGAAAAGAAACGGGCTGGCCGCTGGCGAGTCAAGAACCGCAACATACCGTACGAAAGGACCTCGACCCATCGACGAAACCGCCATCGCGCATACAAAGATGTTAGAAGAGCAAAAAGCCGAGGAGAAAAAAGGCACCGGAGAAACATCCATTTCCGCGCGTCAGCGTGGAAAACCATTGGAATCGAACTGGCGGAGAGAGGGG
>DATJNM010000022.1:0-27979 GCA_035508155.1 Candidatus Sulfopaludibacter sp.
GTAAATCAACCACTGCTGAAAATCGCGCTGGATGTCCATCTGGCCTGGCACGTCATCGCCGTGCAGGAAGACGGAGCCAGTCCCAAACCGCCGCAGCGGTTCAAACCCGCCGACTTCCTCAAATGGGTCGAGCAAAAGCTCGCTGTGGGCTGTCGCCTCGTCACCTGTTACGAAGCCGGTCCCTTCGGCTACGGACTGCACCGCCAGCTCACCGCCCTGGGGGTGACCAACTACGTCATCCGGCCCCGCAACTGGGACGATCAGCACACCCGCGTCAAGACCGACCGCACCGACGCGCTGGCGATGTTGAATGCGCTGGACCGGTTCGTAGCGGGCAACCGCAAAGCGCTGGCCTTGGTCCACGTCCCCACCGAGGCCCAGGAACGCCAGCGCACCCAGACCCGGTTGCGGCAGTCGGTGGTGCGCGACCTGAAAATGATCGCCGGTCGCGCCCGGGGCGTGGCCTTGCAATATGGTTTCCGTATGAAAGGGGATTGGTATGGCAGAAGGAGCTGGCCCAAGTGGCAGCAGCAGTTGCCGGACTGGTTTATCCCTTTGATCACCCCGCTACGGATGAGCGCGTTGTTTTTGCACGATCAGATCCAAGCGTTGAGCGACCAGATCCAAGCGGCCAGCGTCCGGCCCCGGCCCAAGGGCATGGGCCGATTGACCGAACAACTGTTGAACCGGGAGGTGGGCGATTGGTCTCGCTTTCAGAACCGCCGTCAGGTTTCCAGTTATTTGGGCTTGTGCCCCAGTGAACACAGTTCGGGTCAGCGACACCAGCAGGGTAGCGTGACCAAATGCGGCAACCCAAGATTGAGATGGGTGCTGACTGAGTTGGCGTGGCGATTGGTCCGCTTTCAGCCGGAGTATCGGCTGATTCAGAAATGGAAGCCTCGATTGCTGGACCCGCACGCCACCAGCGGGCGGCGCAAGCAGGCACTGGTGGCCTTGGCACGGGGCTTTGGTGTGGACTGGTGGCGGCTGTGCACCGGCCAGACTACCCCACTGAAACTGGGACTGCGAATGGGCGAGTGAAGACCAAACGATGAAGTACCTGACCGACAACTGAATCAATTTGGCGGAGCGGCGTCGCGCTCGCTGGTGGCCTTGGGAGGATCAACCTCCCGCTGGTTAGAATGAGCCGACTCGCTCCCTCCGCCCAAACCATCGCATAGGTTTTGTGGTGCTGTCCCTGACACGCACGGATAGGAGGTTGAACCCGGGCTTAAACGCCCAGGGCCACGCGGACGGAGACGCTGACCAAAAAACAAAAACGCTTTTAAAAATGAAACCGTTTACCTAACGCTTGACATCGGATCCATCATGGGAGGAGGCGTGGCGATGTTCACGCATCCGTTGAACTTGCACGGGCTGTTGCAAAAAGGGCCGGCGGCTTGAGCGCCGCGCCCGACAGGTTATGAGACCATTTTACGGTCAGCCAGGATCTCCTGTTCCGCAGCGATGAGTGAATCACGCATGGTTTGGGCATCCGGCTCGTTCCGAAGCTGCTTCAGTATTTTGGTCTTCATCGCGATGAGGCAGAGCCGGGCCAGCGTGTGCAGATGCAACCGGTCGTCCTGGCAACAAATCAGGAAGAACAAATCCGTCGGCTGGCCGTCGGGCGCGCCGAAATGGATTTCCTGGATGGGCCGGCCCACGACGATGAACGAGGTTTCAAACAGGTAAGGTTCATGTGAGCGCGGATGCGGCAGGGCAAAGCCGCCCGGCACTGCCGTGGAGCACAATTCCTCGCGCGCCTCCAGGCTGGCCAGCAAGGATTTGGGATCGTTGAGGCGCCCGGTCTTTTCCGCGAGCGCCACGAGGTCGCGCAGGACGGACGCCTTGGTCTTGGACGACATGGCCGAGGCGATGGCTCCGGCCTGGAGCATTTCCGGCAGAATGGCTTCCCGTTCCAGCATTTTCCGCGTGTGGCGGGTGGATTGCTGGTGATAATCGGCCAGCCGCTGACCAGGCAGGCCAAGGATGCGTTGCGAAGCCCACGCGTCAATCTCGCTCTTGCGGAAGACGATCCGGTCGCCGCGTTTTTCAAATGGAATTTCGCGGTTCTTCACCCGCTGCTCAACGTCCTGGGGCGTGAGATGCAGATACTCGGCTACGGCTTCAAGATTGAGCAATCGGAACGGCATGACGGTCATCCAAATGGTTTACGGCTTGCGGTCGAAGAAGGGATTCTTGCCGGTGACGCTCAGTGGAATGCCGAGCGCCTGATTGACCCGGTGGCCGAACCAGCCCAGGTCCAGGCAGGCGCGGCCGATGGAGAACATCACGCGATTGTCCACGTGAAAGCGCCCGGCGACTTCCGCCGCCGAGGCCACGGCAAAGCCGAGGTCAATGGAATTGAACGCGCAGACGCCGTCAGCCTCCTCCAGCGCTTCGCACGACGGTTTGCCGCAGTAACCGCAATTCAATCCGGCGGTGTTGGATTCCACACCGATGACAACGATTGCCGGCGAGCCGGCAATATTGCCGGCGTCGCGCGCGACACTGGGGCGGTCCTCTTGTGCGGCAATTTCCTGCATGCGGGCGATGAGCTTTCGCTTCGTCGGCTCATCGTCAATGGCAATGGTTTCGATATTATCAAGGCCGCGTGTCTTGGGCGCTGTTCGGGCCGCGGCGGCCATGAGCGCGGCGACCTGCAGGGCGGCGGTTTTTTCCAGTTCAACTGAAGTTTTCATTGCAGCAACCGGAGCATACGCCTGCCACCGGTGGAAACAAATCAAAAGCATCGGCTGGGAGCGGCGCCCTGTCGGCGCTGCCTTAATGCCGTTTGATGGATTGACGGCGACCAGAGAGCGCCGCGACAGCGGAAAAAACTGGAAATTTTCCCGAAATGGCGGAGAAATATCGGAAAGGATTTTTATGAACTACAAACTTCTCGGCAAATCCGGCTTGCGCGTCTCCGAACTGTGTCTGGGGGCGATGACCTTCGGCGAGGACTGGGGTTGGGGCGCCAACCGGGACGAATCCAAAACCATGTTCGACGCCTTTGTCAATGCGGGCGGCAACTTCATTGACACGGCTGACGGTTACACCGGCGGGACCAGCGAAAAATTCGTCGGCGAATTCATCCGCACCGAGCGGAAACATTTTGTCGTCGCCACCAAGTTTTCCTTCAATCAGCACCGTGGTGATCCGAATGCCGGCGGCAATCATCGCAAGAACATGGTGCAGGCGCTGGAAGGCAGTTTGAAGCGGCTCGGGACGGATTACGTGGACCTCTACTGGATGCATGCGTGGGACGAGTTGACGCCGGTCGAGGAAGTCATGCGCGCCCTTGACGACCTGGTGCGCGCGGGGAAGGTGTTGTACATCGGCATTTCCGACGCGCCGGCATGGTGGGCGGCGCGCGCGAACACGCTCGCCGAGTTGCGCGGCTGGACGCCGTTTGTCGCGCTGCAAATTGAATACAATCTGATCGAGCGGACGCCCGAGCGCGAATTGCTGCCGATGGCCGAGGCGCTGAGGCTGACCGTCACACCGTGGTCGCCGCTGGCCAGCGGCTGGCTGACCGGCAAATACGCGGGCAAGGCGAAGGAGGAACGGCGGCTCGACCAAACGCCGCAATTCGCCCGACCGACCGAACGCAATGTCGCCATCGCCAAAGAGGCGGTGAAGATCGCGAAAGCCGCCGGCAAATCGCCGGCGCAAGTCGCACTCAACTGGCTGCGGGCGCGGCCCCATACGATTCCGATTCTTGGCGCCCGGAAACTTTCGCAATTGGAGGATAATCTGAATTGCGTCAAGTGGTCATTGAACGCGAAACAACTTGCGCAATTGGACGGGGTCAGCCGGATTGAACCCGGTTTCCCGCGGGATTTTCTGGATCGCCCCTTCGTGCGCGATTATTTGCACGGCGGCCTGATTGATCGCATTGAACATTGAAACGGTCACGATGAGGTTCCCATCCGTTTGCCAAACGGCCCGGGTGTGTTAACAGTGATGGCATTATGAGCACAACTTTCAAGGCTTACGCGGCGCCAGCCAAAGGCGCTAAACTGGAACCGTTTGAATTCAATCCCGGCCCGATGCGGGACGAACAGGTGGAAATCCAGGTCGAGTACTGCGGCATCTGCCACAGCGACTTGAGCATGTTGAATAACGAATGGGGCATGACGGAATATCCATTTGTGCCCGGACACGAGGTCGCGGGCCGCGTGGTGGCCGCCGGGAACAAGGTGAAGGGTGTAAAGGTGGGCCAGCGCGTCGGGCTGGGCTGGTACGCGGAAAGTTGCATGAGCTGTCCGCAATGCCTTTCCGGCAATCACAATCTTTGCCCGACTGCCGAGGCGACCATGATCAGGCGGCACGGCGGCTTTGCCGACCGCGTGCGCTGTCATTGGGCGTGGGCGATTCCCTTGCCGGACGCGCTCGACGCGAAGAAATCCGGTCCGCTCTTCTGCGGCGGCATCACGGTGTTCAATCCCATCATCCAGTGCGAAGTCCAGCCGACCGACTGCGTGGGCGTCATCGGCATCGGTGGACTGGGACACATGGCGTTGCAATTCCTGAACAAGTGGGGTTGTGAAGTGACGGCGTTCACCTCGAGCGATTCCAAGCGGGACGAGGCGCTGAAATTCGGCGCGCATCACGTCGTCAACTCGCGTGACGCGGCGCAACTGCAAAAAATCGCCGGCTCGCTCAATTTCATCCTGTGCACAGCCAACGCTTCGCTCCCGTGGGAAGCCATCATTGCCAGCCTGGCGCCCAAGGGCCGGTTGCACATCGTGGGCGCGGTGCCGGAGCCGATCCCGGTGGCGGCCTTTTCGCTGCTGGCCGGCCAGAAGGCGGTCTCCGGTTCGCCACTGGGCAGCCCGTTCAACACGGCCCGGATGCTGGAATTTATCGCGCGGCACAGCGTTGCCCCCATGATTGAACTGTTTCCCATGTCCAGGGTGAACGACGCAATGGAGCATTTGCACGCCGGCAAGGCGCGGTATCGGATCGTTCTGCACAACGACATCCGGTGAAATGGTGCGCGTGGCGTGGATCCAGCATCAGCGCCGCGAAACAAACGGATTGTCCTTGATGTAAAACCGGAGGTGCCGTTTTGCCCAATGCCGTGCGTAGTCCACGCCAATGCGCGGCCGTTTGACAATGGTGAACAGCTCGGCCTTTGGGGGCGTGGCAATGAAGAAGTCGTTGCTGAGCAGGTCGTGGCCGTTGAGGCGCCGGTCAATGCGCATCGCGCGGCAGAGCAGACTTGGGCCGCTGGTCCGGCCAGCGAGGTTTTTCACCGGTTCCAGGGCGCGCAGCAGCACGGCCGAGGCATGGCCTTCACGCTCCGTCACCACGTTCAGGCAGTGGTACAGGCCGTAGATGAAATACACATAAGCGTGTCCCGGCGGACCGAACATCACCCTGGTCCGCTCCGTCAAACCGCGCGATGAATGCGCGGCCAGGTCGTGCGGGCCGAGATACGCCTCCACTTCCACGATTTTTCCGATGCGTTCCCGTCCGCGTTCGACGCGAACAAGCAGTTTGCCCAGCAATTCCCGGGCGACGACCGTGGTGTCCCGGTCATAAAACGCGCGCGGCAGCTTGTGCATGGCAGAATTATACCGATTGGGCGGCCGGGGGGAATCCAGGTTTGCCCCGCAGGAGGTTGTGAGATAATGCTTGCCCTTTCCCGGAAATATGCGATAATTGGCCCGTCTGTTAGATAACTCAAAGCTTGCAAGGCATGGTAAATCTTCAAGTGAACCTGGTTCAGTGATGATTTGAAATCCGATTAACGGGAACGGTCTGGTCAAAGCAAAGTTTAGTCTAGGACAGCATAACATCACATGAGCAATAAATTGTTTGTCGGGAATCTCTCCTTCGACACCACCGAAAACGACCTGCAGGACGCCTTTGCGGCGCATGGCACGGTCACCGAAACGAACATCATGATGGATCGCACGACCAATCGCCCCCGGGGGTTTGGTTTTGTGACCATGAGCACCCCCGAGGAAGCGCAGAAGGCCATTGCGGCGCTGAATGGCGCGCAACTGGGCGGCCGCGCCCTCACGGTCAATGTCGCCCGCCCGCGCGAAGAGCGCCCGGGTGGCGGCGGCGGCCGTGGTCCGCGTCGCGAGTTTCGCGGCGGCGGTCGTGACCGCTACTGATCGCCGTTGGCAATTCGGAACGGGGCCTGGCTGAAACCGGGCCCCGTTTTTTTGTTTTCAGAACTCCGCAGAACAAGGCAACTGCCCTTCGCGAGCGCAACATTCTCCACGACGGCCTGTTTGACGGTATTAAACGACGGCCGCGTTGGACCGGTATGTTTTCGACAACCGGAACATCACCTGCCTCAAACCGCGCACAAAAAATATGCTTGCCAACCATTTCAAAATCTAATATTGTCACGCAACGCAACCCAAAGCACCCGCGATGAAAATCCCGTCGGCAGGAAGTACATGCCTCGTGCTGGCATTCTGTTTATCAGTCTTCCACACTGCTTCAGCCGGCTCTTGGAACCTCGTGGGTTCCCTGAGTTCGCCTGGTTATGACTGTACCACGACCTTGTTGCCCAACGGAAAGGTGTTGGTTGCAGGCGGGATCAGTGCCGGCGGCAGCGCCGAATTATACGATCCGGCGACCGGAATCTGGACGGTCACCGGGTCCATGACCACCAGCCGTTATGCCCACACCGCGACGTTGTTGCCGAACGGCAAAGTATTGGCGGCAGGGGGCCAAGGCAGCGCGGGATTACTCGCCAACGCGGAGTTGTATGATCCGATCGCAGGAAGCTGGACCAACACGGGCTCACTCAACTTCGCCCGCTATTTTCATACGGCGACCCTCCTGCCGAACGGCAAGGTGCTCGTGTCCGGCGGCGAGGGCAGCAGTTCGTTCCTCTCCAGCGCGGAGTTGTATGATCCGGTTACAGGAACCTGGACCAATACCGGGTCAATGAACGACGCGCGTTATGGCCATACCGCGACGTTGTTGACCAATGGCATGGTGCTCGTCACCGGCGGGGGTGGTATCGGGATGACACTCGCGGACTCCGAGCTATACGATCCCGGCGCAGGGACATGGATGCTCACCGGCGCGCCGAGCGTTCAATATGCCTATCACACCGCCACCTTGTTGCCCAACGGCCAGGTGCTGATTGCCGGAGGCCTCGGCTTCAGTGGTTTGCTGTCCAACGCTGACCTCTACAATCCCGGCACCGGAACGTGGACGGCGACTGGTCCGTTGCATCAGGCGCGTTATTTGCACACGACGACCCTGCTCCCGAACGGCCAGGTGCTGGTTGCAGGCGGCAACAATGGCAACTCATTATCCAGCGCGGAGCTGTACAATCCCGCCAACGGGACCTGGACCAACACCGGCGCGTTGAACAGCACCCGTGATTCCCACGTTGCGACCTTGTTGGCCAACGGCCAGGTATTGATCGCAGGCGGGGTCAGCTATGGCGTTCCTTTGAGCAGCACGGAGGTCTATGATCCAACCATCAATCCCGCCACCGGAACAAACGCTTTGACGGGAGCGCTGAACTCACCTCGTTATGCCCACACCGCGACGTTGTTGCCCGGCGGCCAGGTGCTGATCGCCGGTGGCGGCACCGGAGGGGCCGATTATACCAACGCGGAACTGTTTAATCCGCTCCTCGGAACTTTCACCAACACCGGCGCATTGACGAATGCGCCCCGTATTCACACCGCGACGTTGCTGCCCAATGGCAAGATATTGGTTGCGGGGGGCGAAGACGAGTTTGGGAACCCATTGTCCGCCGCATCGCTTTACGATCCGGTCACCGGGCTGTGGACGAACACGGGCTCCATGTCTTTCGCACGCTACCGCCACACGGCCACGTTGTTGTCCAACGGCAAGGTCCTGGTGGTTGGCGGCCTCAGCACGGGAAACCTGTTGCTCTCCAGCGCCGAATTGTACGATCCAGCCACCGGAACCTGGAAGTCCACCGGCTCCACCACCACCTTTCGCTATTGGCACGCGGCCAGCCTGCTGGCGAACGGCCAGGTACTGGTTTCCGGCGGCCTCGGTGCCGGTCCTTTTGCCAGTGCCGAATTGTATGATCCGGTGACCGGGATCTGGACGGCCACCGGTTCGCTGAATACCGCGAGGTATTTCCATACGTCCACCTTGTTGCCTGATGGCAAAGTGCTGGTGGCTGGCGGTGATGGCAACAGCGGCTATCTGGCCAGTGCCGAGTTGTATGACCCGGTGGCCCGCACATGGACGGCCACCAGCGCGATGTCCATCCCGCGTTATAATTTTTCGGCAGCGTTGTTGCCCAGTGGGAAAGTATTGGTGGCCGGGGGCATTAACAGCGCCGGCATTGTTCCCAGCACGGAAATCTATGATCCGGCCCTGGGGCAATGGACCGCCACAAATGCGCTTAGCCAGGCACGGTTCAGTGCCACGGCGACGGTACTGCCCAACGGCCAGGTGCTGATTGCCGGAGGCGCCGGCAACAGCGGTTACCCGGCCAATGCCGAGCTTTATGATGCTGGCCTGAACTTCAGCAATGCCTGGCGGCCGCGAATTGCCACCCTCACTTCGCCACTTGCTCCGGGCGGTGTCTTGGTGGTGACGGGCGCGCAATTCCGTGGAATTTCCGAGGGGTCCTCCGGCAATTCAGAAGATTCAGCGGCGGATTATCCGGTGGTCGAATTGCGCAGCATTGAAAACGGACGGAGTCTGTGCCTCCTCTTCACCAATTGGACTACCAACGCGTTCGTCTCCCTCCCCGTCTGGGGATTCCCGCCCGGTTACGCGTTGGCGACGGTATTCGTCAACGGTATCGCGAGCACGTCCAGTGTCATGAACATCAGCGTTCCGCTCCCGGTTCCGGTAATCCTGACCGGCGCCCAAAGCACAAATGGCGGTCCGTTCTCACTGAGTTTCACCAATAATGTAGACACGTTATGCGGTGTGCTGGCGACTACCAATCTGGCACTGCCGTTGGCCAGTTGGTCGGTCCTGGGTGCGGCTGCGGAGATCTCGCCCGGCCGGTTCCAGTTTGCCGACCTGCAGGCCGCCAACATCACGCGCCGGTTCTATCGCGTTTACTCGCCCTGAATCCGTCGGCGGGCGACTCCGCCGGGCGCGGTGCAGACTTGAAAGCCGTAAGCGGTCCGGAAAAGGCCTGCCCAACTGGACAGCACCGGAAGCTGTGCTAGCTTCCAGCGCATGAAAACCAGGGTGCCGGGAAATTCCGATCTTGCCATCACGCCCATCGGTTTCGGCGCGTGGGCCATCGGCGGAGACTGGCAATTCGGCTGGGGCGCACAGGACGACACGCAGTCCATCTCAGCGATTCACCGCGCCCTCGAACAGGGTGTCAATTGGATTGATACCGCGCCGGTTTACGGCCTGGGCCATTCGGAGGAAGTAGTCGCGCGGGCGTTGCAGGAGTGGAAAGGCGCGCGACCCTACGTCTTCACCAAATGCGGCATGTTATGGAATGACAAGGGTGAAATCAGCTATTCGCTGCACGCCGATTCCGTCCGGCGCGAATGCGAAGCCAGCCTGCGCCGGCTCAAGACGGATGTGATTGACCTCTACCAAATCCACTGGACGGCCGACGATTTGAACGAGACAATGGAAGGCTGGAACACACTTGCTGCCTTGCAAAAGGAAGGCAAGGTCCGCTGGATTGGTTTGTCGAACGCGACGGTCGAAGAGATGCAAAAGCTGCAATCCATCGCCCGTATCACCTCGCTGCAACCGCCGTATTCGTTGATCCGGCGCGACGCGGAATCCGCGCAATTGCCCTGGTGCCGGCGCGAAAACGCGGGCGTGATTGTTTATTCGCCGATGGCTTCGGGCTTGCTGACCGGTGCGATGACGCGTGAACGAATTGCGTCATTGCCGAAAAACGACTGGCGCAACCGGAATGACCAGTTCAAGGAACCGAAATTGACGGAGAATCTAAAGGTGGTGGAGCGGCTGCGCGCCGTGGGCACACGGCATGGGCGTTCGCCGGGTGAAGTCGCCATTGCATGGACGCTGCATAACCCCGCGGTCACCGGCGCGATTGTCGGCGCGCGCAGCCCGAAACAGGTGGACGGCATCATCGGCGCGATGGAATTCCGGCTCACGCCGCAGGAAGTGGCGGAGTTGGAAGGTTAGCAATTTGACTGGCAGGGACACCGCGCGGCGATATCCGGACGGCCTGACGGGCTGTCCGGGCTTCGGGACAAGCATTGTGGAATTATTCTCAGTTTGACAGGGCGAAAATTGTCCGCAAAATGTAATGCCGCCTTCGGTTGCCAGAGTAGCTCAGGGGTAGAGCAGAGGACTCATAAGCCTTTGGTCGGGGGTTCAATTCCCTCCTCTGGCACCAACTTTAAAAGCCGCAAGCACACAGCGTTTTTTTGCCAGAAGGAGGGACTTTCGGCGCGCGAGTATCAGAGGATTTGCCGGCAAAAATCGGTTCTAACCGCCTGAGCGTTTCAATACCGAGACTTAATTTGGGAAGATGACAGGTGGCAACACTTTTTGGCTCCCAGTCCAAATCGAGTGGAACAGCCGCAGACATTTTTCCTCTGAATAAAAAAGGCACCAGTGAGGTCGGTCAGAACCACTAGCGCCTTTTGCCCTATGATGAAGAGGAAATGACACCTCTTGGAGCAGGGCAAATCAAATCATAGCAAGTGAATTCCGTCAAAGCCGGGCCGGTGACAATTGTGTGACATTTTCAGAGATAGAGCATAATTCCAGACTTGCGCTTTTTATGTCGTGGATCAGTTTGGCGATCTTAAGCCAAAGGAGAGGCATGATGCCTAATTCGATTGAAGACGGAAGAAAACCTGTGAATCAGTCATGAAATTGGTGTACGGGCTGGTTGCTCCAATGAGGTTCGTGTAAACACCGCCAACGTTAGGCGCAGCTTGGAGCGAATATGTTGACGTGGGGTCGTTCCAATTCAAAATCACCACTCCATTTATCAACTGTATGCTCAGACTGGGAGGGGGCAGGGTGACGGCGAACACGCTTCCATCGAATGAGCCCCCGGCGAGTTGAGTTCCATACAACGTGTGCCCGGACAACACGAGACCGCCTAATGAGCCGTATCCCAAGTCTTGACCGTTGATTCCGCGCCCGACAAGAGTAGTGAATCCTGTTCCATCAGTGTTGACCTTGAAGACCGTGCCGGACCCTCCTCCTCCACTGGCCGTGCCGCCTCCAGATGTCGTCCCGTAAAGTGTGTTACCAACAAGCACCAATCCTCCAACCGGGTAGGACCCCCCGCCCAAACCAGCCCCCGTAAGGCCGCCCATGAAATTGTGCAGAGTGCTAAAGCCGGTCCCGTCAGTATTGACCTTGAAGACCGTCCCATAACTGTTGGTTCCGCCCTCGTATGCCGTTCCAAAAAGGGTGTTGCCAGATAGCATTAAAGTCGCCACTGGAAAATCCCCGTCACCGTTGGTTTCATAAAGGATTCTGAAGTCATACACGTCGGGGACGAGCGCCGAGAAATTGTAGAGGTTGGTAAAATCTGTTCCGTCGGTATTGAGCGCAAACACCGTGCCATCATCACTAGTGCCACCCTGCGACATGACTCCATACAGCGTATTATCTGAAACCACCAGGCCCCCGTGCGGACAAAGTGCCCCGTCAGGGTAAGAAGCTGCAGCGTAAAAATTGGTGAAACCCGATCCATCGGTTTGGATGGCGAATAAGGCGCCTTCTCCATCGTACCCTCCGAGCTCCGTCGTTCCGTATAAAATGTTGCCCGATAAGACCAAACCCGCTATCGGCGTGGCTCCATTGGCTTCGTTATTCGTAGTAGTGAAAATAAAGAGATTGGTGAAGCCTGTTCCATCGGTGTTGACTGCGAACACGGTGCCGGGACCTGCTCCGTTGGGGGAACCGCCTCCTGATGTTGTGCCATACAAGACAATACCTGATAGCACTAAAGGTCCGTAAGGCCCACTGCCATCATCACCATTGAAGTCATGAATATTGGTGAATCCAGTCCCATCCGTATTGATTGCAAAGACTGTCCCATCGCCGTTTGTGCCGCCCTTGAAAGTTGTTCCATATAATGTGTTGCTTGATAGCACCAAACCTGAAACCGGGTCGGCTCCGTCGGTGCCATTAAAAATGAAGAGGTTGGTGAAATTCTGTGCCGGTGCACTGGCCGCCGTCAGCAGCAAGGGCAAAAGTACCACTCCTCGATAAAAATTGGAATGCATGGTGATAGTTGAACAGCTAATGCATACTAGAATTGAACATCATATCCGTCAACGCAATTTTAAGAACTGCTTGTTGCGTTTGCTCGTGCCTGGCAAACACTGCTTGAAGACAGGAGGTTAATGGATTTTCTCCTTTAATGCCAAGAGCCGCATCCTGCTGTCAGCAAAACTGTCAGCAAATTGCTGGCGCCGGTGGTAGTCGAGTAGTGGCTTTTGGGGCTTGATTGGCTGGGAAATCGTTTGAGTTTTCTTCAGGAATGGGCATTTGAGAAAAAATTCCCTCCCCTGGCACCCGCTTCATCCGAATGTATCCGGTCGCGATCATGCCGCAAAGAAAGCGGCATTTGCGCCGCGCGGCCTGGTATTCCTGAAACGGCTCATTGCCCGTCCCCATAAATCTTCCTTGCCGGTCTGCCGGTTTTTCAGACCACTGCGCGTTCGGGAATCGGAATGCCTGAAGCGGCGGCTTTCGCCAGCAACGCATCCAGATTTTCCAAATAAAGGCGGGACCACGATTCGTAGCCCGGCGGATCTTTCAGCGCGTCAGCCATCGGGATAAATTCAGGAGCCACGATGCCGCTGCGCCGGCCGGCAACCTCCTCATTGTCCACGCGCATCACGTGCACGACACCAAAATGCACGTACCCGACTTCCGTGCTGTCGTCGTTGAGGGCGGCAACCGCAGCCTCTTTCGCGCCATCAATGGCCACTTCCTCCATCAATTCCCGCCGCATGCCATCGTGGTATCCGAACCGGTTTGAAAAAAGTCCGTGATCTTCCTCCGAGATGTGACCGCCAACGCCGACGGAATACAATCCGTGCAATCGGGTTTCCCCGCCGCCGGGGCCCCGGCGATATCGCAATACCTTGTCATGGCAGATAATAAGCACGTAAGGGATGATTTGCTTGTAACGCCGGTCCTGGTCGGCGTCGCGCCGGTTCAGATACCGGATATGTGAGGGGGATGTCACCACCGGCAGGTATTTCTCAATGGCCAGGCTGAGGCCTTGAAACGCGCCTAGTTCTTCGAAAAGAGTCCTTTCGAAACAAAGCACTCTTTCTTCCTTTGCCATTTTTTATCGCTTTTGTGTTTCCGGCTTCCCCGATAATGGGGCAAGCATTGAAATTCTCCGAAGCAAATTTATTGTTTTTGTCAACGTGTTATTGAATGGTTATTCACACTGTCGAAGGCACCCAAACCGACGCCGGTTCCGGCAACATGGAAGCCGACCGACGACGCGCCAGGAAGCAAGGGCCGGGTGCAATGGCTTGGTGGCCAGCGTTCCCACAATTGGCATTACCGGCCTGAAATCGCGGTTTTAACGATTTCAGTAATCCGCTTGACGTTTGGTCGCCAGGCCGATTAACCTGAGCAGCGTTAGGGCACATTCATGCTTGCGCAACTTAAAAGCCTGTTTTCCAATGATATTGGGATAGACTTGGGCACAGCAAATTCCCTCGTCTACGTGCGGGATCGCGGAATCGTCCTGCGCGAACCTTCTGTGGTGGCTATTCAGGCGGGTACAACTAATGTGCTGGCGGTCGGTGAAGAAGCCAAACGAATGCTGGGCCGCACGCCCGGCAACATCGTGGCCATCCGCCCGATGAAAGACGGCGTGATCGCCGACTTCGAGATCACCGAGGCCATGCTCCGCCATTTCATCCAGCGGGTTCACCATCGCAAACTCATTGCGCCACGCGTCGTGGTGGCGGTGCCGTCGGGCATCACCGAAGTGGAAAAACGGGCGGTCAAGGATTCCGCCACTCACGCCGGAGCGCGTGAAGTGTATTTGATCGAGCAACCGATGGCGTCGGCCATCGGCGTCGGTTTGCCGGTGCATGAGCCGGCGGGCAACATGATCGTGGACATCGGCGGCGGGACTTGCGAAATCGCAATCATCTCCCTGGCCGGCATCGTCTTCAGCCGCAGCCTGAGGGTGGGCGGGGACGAATTTGACGAAACGATCACGGCCCACATGAAGCGTGCCTACAACATGATGATAGGTGAACGCACTGCGGAAGAAATCAAGATACGCATTGGCTCCGCATTTCCCCTGGAACAGGAATTAACGATGGATGTCAAAGGCCGCGACCTGAGTTCCGGCCTGCCCAAAACGCTGACCATCCGTTCCGAGGAAATCCGCGAAGCGTTGCAGGAACCGCTTTCGAGCATTTTGGAGTCCATCCGCCTGACTTTGGAACGTTGTCCCCCCGAGCTGGCCGCCGACCTTGTGGATCGCGGTCTGGTGATGGCGGGCGGCGGTTCGCTGTTGCGCGGCATCGACCGGCTCGTAGCCGAGGAAACCGGCTTGCCGGTGCATCTCGCGGACGATCCCATGAGCGCCGTGGCCGAAGGCACCGGTCGCGTCTTGCAGGAAATCGAATTCCTCAAACGCGTTGCGACCAACGCCAAGTATTGATTGATTTTCCCGCCCCGTTCACCTGCGGGCGACCGGCTTGAATCCGGCCGCGAAGCAGGATGCTTAAGAAAAAACACTATCTGGCGCTCGGCGTGGTGGTGCTGGCGGCGTTGCTGATTTTCAGCCTGCCGCCGCGCGCCACCAGCCGCCTCAAACTCGCCGTCAGCAGCCTTTTCCTGCCGTTGTTTGGCCTGCTCAACACCGCCCAGCAATTGCCCGTGACTGCCGCCGATACCGTCATGCCCCGCAGCGCCCTGCTCCGGGAAATCGGGGAGCTCCAGCGCGAAAACCAACAGCTCAACATCCAAATGCGGCAGGCCGCAGCCATGGCGCAGGAAAATGATCAGTTGCACGCGCTGCTGGGCTGGCAACGGCAGATGCCGTGGAAACTCAAACTCGCCAACGTCGTTATGCGCGACCCGGCCAATTGGTGGCGCACGGTGCAGATCGATCTCGGCAGCCGGGATGGTCTTCGGGAAAACCTGCCCGTCCTCACCCCCGACGGCCTGATCGGCCGCGTTATTTCCGTCGGCCTGACACGTTCGCAGGTGGTGTTGCTCGGGGATCCCTATTGCCGCGTCTCGGCGTTGGTGGAAAATCCGGCGCATGACATCGGCCTCATCACCGCCAGCGGACCGCTCGACATGTCGCTGGTTGAGCTGACTTATCTTTCCGGCAATGCCGTCTTGAAACCGGGACAAAATGTCGTTACCAGCGGCGAGGGCGGGATTTATCCCCGGGGTATTCCGATTGGCCAGATTGTGGATTCCCAAACAGTCGAATTTGGTCTTTACACCGAGGCGCGCGTGAAACTTTCCGCCGATCTCGGCGCGCTCGAACAGGTCTGGGTGCTGCTCAATCCCCAACTCAATTGATGAACTTTCTGCAAACCATCCTGATTCTGGCCGCAGCCTTTCTCGCCGTGTTCGGCGAAGCGGCATTTCCCTTGCTGCGCCATTGGTTGGGGGCGCAGGTGGACCTGCTGCCCGGGCTCATGGTGTACACGGCGTTGAACGCGGACATCGTGACCGTCTCGTTGCTGGCCGTGCTGGGGGGGATGTGGTTCGACGCGTTGTCGGCGAATCCCCCGGGCGTCAGCATCCTCCCGCTCTTTGCCATAGGGTTTGTGATTTATTTGCAACGCGAGCTGATTTTGCGCGAGCTGCCCTTCGCGCAATTCATCCTCGGCGCTGCGGCCAGCGCCGTGGCGCCGGCCTTGTGTGTGCTGTTGCTGCTCACGGGCGGCCAGGAACCGTTGCTGGGTTGGGGTTCGCTCTGGCAATGGCTGGTCATGACGGCCGGCGGTGCCGTGGCCACGCCCCTGTTGTTTGAATTTTTCCACTGGTGCCAGCACGCGCTCGGCTACCAGCCGCGGACCGAAACCAGTTTTCGCCCTGACCGCGAAATCCGGCGCGGAAGATTATAAAATGAAAAACGGAGCAATGGAACACTGGAATATTGGAGTAATGGAAGTGCCGATCCACCCCGGGTGGCTTTTCCATCACTCCCCGACTCCATCACGCCATCATCCCATTCCCGGCCGATGCTGATTTTTGACGAACTGAAAAAGAACGACCCGCAGCTCCGCCTGGTGGCGATGGTGCTGGCGGCGGGTTTGTTTATTTTGCTGGCCGGTCTGTGGTGGGTGCAAATCGTCTCGGCCCGGGAATACGAAAGCCATCTGGAAACCCAATCCTATCGCACGGTGCGCATTCCCGCGGTGCGCGGAAAAATCCTCGACCGTGACGGCCGCGTTCTGGCCGAGAATCATCCGCAATACAACCTCGGACTTTATCTGGACGACTTGCGGAAGCCCTTCGACGCCGCCTATGGCCTGGCGCTCGTGCGGGCGCGTGCCATTGAGGAGCAACGCATCGCCGCGCAGGAAAAAAAACTGGGCCGCCCGCTGACCAAAGCCGAACGCCGGCAAATCGCACTCACGCCGGAGGAACGCGAACAATTCCGCGCCCAAGCGCGTTTCCAGGTGGCCAGCGACGTGGTCCGGCAAATCAGCGAACGGCTTGACCAGCCACTGGTGCTGGATGGAAGAACCTTTGAACTCCAATACGACCGGCGCCGCGCGTTGCCTTATTTGCTGTTGACCAACATGGATACGGTGCAGATCGCCCGGTTTGAGGAGCAATACACCGGCACACTGGGAGTGAACCTGGACTTGCAGACGGACCGCGTTTACCCCTTTGGCACCATGGCGGGCCATTTGCTCGGCTATTTGCAACGGGATGACAGTTCCAAGCAAGGTGAAGACTCCTATTTCAACTACTATCTGCCGGATTATCGCGGGATGGTGGGCATCGAGGGCGGTTTTGACGCGGAATTGCGGGGCCGGGCAGGCGAAGCAGCCGTGCTCGTCAACAACATGGGTTACCGCCAGTCCGAAAACGTCCTGACCCCGTCGGAACCGGGCCACAATGTCGTCCTGACGCTGGACCTCGACATCCAGCGCGCCGCCGAAGAATCCCTATTGGCGCATCGCGGTCCGGACGCGCGCGCGGCGATCGTCGTCATGGACGTGCGTACCGGCGACGTGCTGGCGATGGTTTCATCGCCGCTCGTCAATCCCGATTACCTGTCGAACAGCCCGGCGTATTTGAATGACCCGAAATTGCGTCCGCAGATCAATCGCGCCACGCAGGAAAACTACGCGCCCGGCTCCATCTTCAAACCCATCGTCGGCCTAGCCGCGCTCGAAAGCGGTTTGGACCCGAACGCCATGGTGGACAACCCGGGTTATATTTATGTGGGCCGGCGGCACATCACGGATTTGGCGCCCCCGGGCGAATATAATTTGCGACGCGCGATCATTCACTCCAGCAACACCTATTTTATCACCGTCGGCCTGCGCGCGGGCATCAAGAATGTCATCCGCATGGGCGAGCAATTTCATTTTGGCGAGCGCACGGGCCTGCCCACCCGGCAGGAAACCGCGGGCATCTTTCCGTCGCTGGACCAGGTGCAAAGTGCCGGCTGGCACGACGGCGATTCGGCCAATATTTGTTTCGGCCAGGGTGAAATGGCCGTGACGCCGCTGCAAATGGCGGTGGCGTATGGAGCCATCGCCAATGGCGGCAAAGTGCTCTGGCCGCGGCTGGTGGAGCGGATCGAATCCCCGGACCCGGCCACCAGCGAAGCCCCGACGGTCTTCCCCTCGGGCGTGGTGCGTGGCGAGTTGGACGTGCATCCGCGGAATTTAAAAATCCTGCGCGACGACATGCTCGCGGAGACCGAGGACCCGGAAGGCACCGGCCACGCAGCGGTGGTGCCGGGGTTGCGCATTTGCGGCAAGACCGGCACGGCGCAAGTGATGAACGAGCACAACCAGGAAATTGACCGCACCACCTGGTTTGCCTCCTTCGCGCCGTATGAAAATCCGCGTTACGCCATCGTGGTGATGGTGGAAAGCGGCACCTATGGCGGTCCCACCTGCGCCCCGATTGCGCACGACATTTACGAGGAAATATTGAAAAAGGCGAACGCCAACGCGCCCCGAAATCTGGCCCAGGCAAATTAATGTCCACCGCCCTGCTCAATCAAGAACATCACGAACGGTGCGACCGGTTGCAACTGGCTGCCCTGGCGGGGTTGATGATTATCGGCACGCTGTTCGTGTACAGCGCCACGACGGCCAATCCGGCGATGGCGGTGCTGCCGTGGTACGACCAGAGCTGGTTGCGGCAAATTGTCTGGTATGCGCTGGGCATCGGCGCGGGCGCGGCACTCTGCCTGCTGGATTACCACACCCTGGCGCGCTGGTCGTTTGTGGCGTATTGGGCGACGATTTTCTTTCTGTTTATCGTGTTGGTTCCGCATATCGGTTCAATGCGTTTCGGCGCGCGGCGCTGGATTGACCTGGGGCCATTCCAGTTTCAACCGTCCGAATTTGCCAAACTCGCGTTCATTCTCGCCCTGGCGCATTTTCTCAGCCGGCCGGCGGATGAATTGCGGCTGCCGGGGAATTTCTGGAAGGGCATCGGGCTTTTATTGCTGCCGTTTGCCCTGACCTTGAAGGAGCCGGATTTGGGCTCGGCGCTGGTGATGCTGCCGACGGGCCTGGTGATGATGTTCGTCGCCGGCACCCCCAAAAGTTATTTGCTGAAGCTGATCGGGGCGGTGAGTTTGCTCGCCGCGTTGTTTCTGGTGGACGTCCTTTTCGTGCCGCCGGGCTGGTGGCAGATTTCCATGGAACCGTACCAGCGCGACCGGTTGCTGGTGTATTTCGGGAGGAATTATACGGCCTTTGCCTCGCCGAACGCCACAGCGGCGGACTTGCAACGCCTGCGGCAACAGCAATTGGACGATGAATACAACGTCCGGCAGGCGTTGATTTCCGTAGGCTCCGGCGGGCTGATGGGCAAAGGCTGGGGGCAGGGCACGCAGAACAAATACGGTTACCTGCCACGGGCCGTGGCGCATAATGATTTCATTTTCTCCGTGATTGCCGAGGAGGAAGGATTTGTCGGCAGCCTGCTGGTGCTCGCCTTGTACGCGCTGGTTCTCTTCACCGGGTTGAGAATCGCCGGGCAGGCGCGCGACCGGCTGGGCCGGCTGGTGGCGGTGGGCGTGGTGACGCTCATTTTCAGCCACGTGTTTATCAATATCGGCATGAACATCCGCATCATGCCCGTGACGGGCGTACCGCTGCCGCTGCTTTCCTACGGCGGGTCTTCAGTGCTTGGCTCGTTAATCGCCGTGGGCTTGATGCAAAACGTACACATCCATCGGAAAGGATACTGACATTCTATGAGTAATAACGATTTTTCACGGCGGCGCCGCGGCCTGCGGTTCCGCCCCAAAGGCGGGCTGGGCTCCAATCCGCAAAAGCCCGATCGCGAGGCCATCCAGGCGCGCGCCGACGTGGTGAGCGAACAGGGCGGCGCCGAGCGAGTATTTGAGAAACGGCACGCGCACGAAATCGAGCGCGCGGAAAATCTGGCCGCGGGGCTGCCTCCGCAGGGAAACCCGGCACCCGTCGAACCCGCGCCCGCGCCGGACAAAAAGGAGTTCCGCGAACCCCGTCCCGACACGCCCGCGCAGGTGGAGGAGGAAAAATCCTTCGAACCAGTGGCCTTGCCGGAACGACCCAAAGGGGTCCTGGACGCCATCAAAATGGCCGGGACCAACCTGCTGAAAAAGGTCCAGCGGCTCATCCGCCCGGAACACAGGATTCATAAGGAAGTGGTCATTAACGCCGAGACGCTCGAAACGCGCGTCGCAGTGCTGGAAGAAGGCAAACTCGAGGAATTCAACATCGAGCGCACCACCGAGGAACGGCTCGTGGGCAGTATTTTCAAGGGCAAAGTCCGTAATCTGGAGGACGGCCTGAAGGCCGCGTTTGTGGATATCGGTTTCGAGAAGAACGCGTTCCTGCATTATTGGGACATCGTGCCGAACCAGTTCGACAGCGGCGTAGAAATCGTTGAACGCGAAGGCCGTCGGCCGGCCCGGCCGAAGATTACACAAAAGGACATCCCGCGGCTTTATCCGCCGGGCAGCGAAATCATTGTGCAGGTCACCAAAGGGCCGATTGGCACCAAGGGCCCGCGCGTCACCACCAACCTCGTCTTGCCCGGACGTTACCTGGTTCTGTTGCCCAATTCGGACCAAAGCGGCATCTCGCGCAAGATTGAAAATCAGGAGGAACGCAAACGGCTCAAGAAAATTCTGCGCGAACTGTCCATCCCGGACGGCATGGGCGTCATCATGCGCACCGCCGGGGAAGGGCAGCAGAAGCGTTATTTCGTGCGTGACCTTGCCCTCCTGCTCGAGGAGTGGCGCGACGTGCAGGAACGCATCAAGTCGCAACCCATGGCCACGTGCGTTTTCCAGGAACCGGACTTGATCGCGCGGACCGTGCGGGATTTTTTGACCGAGGACGTGGAGCGCATCGTGGTGGACCAGCAAAAGGCCTACGACCAGATGCGGGAAATGATTTCAAAAATCTCCACGCGCGCCGCCAACAAGGTGAAGCTTTACCTGGAGGCGCAGCCGGTGTTTGACCGGTTCAACATCACCAAACAACTGGAGAACACGTTTTCCCGCCAGGTGCATTTGAAGAGCGGCGGGTACATCGTCATTGACGAGACCGAAGCGCTGGTGGCGATTGACGTGAACACGGGCCGGCACAAAGGCAGCCGCGACCAGGAATCCACCATCCTGAAGGTGAACCTGGAAGCCGCCGAGGAAATCTGCCGGCAATTGCGCCTGCGCAACATGGGCGGCCTGATCGTGCTCGATTTCATTGACATGAAAGGCCGGCGCGATCAACAGCAGGTCTATTCGCGCATGAAGGACGGCTTGCGCCGCGACAAGGCCAAGACGCATATCCTGCCGATTTCACAGCTTGGTTTGATGGAAATGACGCGCCAGCGCCATACCGAAAGCGTGCGCTCGGCGGTCTATGACGATTGCCCGTACTGCAAGGGCCGCGGCAAGGTCAAAAGCGTCGTGACCATGAGTGTCGAAATTCAACGCAAGCTCCAGGAAATCCTGAAGAAACGCACGCGCGACGAATCGGACTTCCAACTGCGCATTGTCGTGCACCCGACCGTGCTGGACCGGCTCCGCACCGAGGACGAAAAACATCTCATCGAGATGGAGAAACGTTATTTCGGCAAGCTGTCGTTCCGCGCCGACACCGGTATGCACGCCGAGCAATTCAAGATTGTGAACGTGGAAAACAACGAGGAACTGGCCAGCGTCGGTTCGTGAATGGGTAACATAGGCGCCGCGCGCCGATGACGTCAAGCTGCGGGCGCGACACTAAGGCAAAAATCAAAAAGACGCCCTGCAGGAAACTGCGGGGCGTTTTGTACAAAAAATCACTCGATGAGATCTCTGGCAGTACTTTTGCGACGCAAATACCATGGTTCCGAATTTTCCCGATAACGTCCAGTATTGAGGAACGTTCCGCAGTTCGGACAATAGATAATTGGAAGACTGTTGCCGGCGATTTCTGATGGCCTTCCAAGTGAAGCCACAAAATGCCAGTCCACGCCGCAAACTTCGCAGCGTGCGTCTTTTAAAGGCTGTCCACAGCTGTGACAAAAAACCGCCGGACAAGAAGCGATGTCTTTATTGCAATTTGGGCAGGTTTTACTTCCCTGAGAAAAACTCAACAATAATTTAATTCCAATGCCAAAAACACCGGCTGCAAGAATCCAGAAGATTGAATGGATGCCACTTTTATATGCTTCCCAAGCACAAAAGAGAATCCCAGCAAAGCACAAAAACGCCAATGCCCAAAACCAAATTGGCTTTCCATTGATGCGTATCATTTTTTTGGCTGTCAGAGCTTCCCCTTGGTACTCGGCAACTGGCCGGCGATGCGGGGGTCGTGCTGGCAAGCGGCGTCCACCGCGCGCGCAAAGGCCTTAAATAGCGCCTCAACGATGTGGTGCGGCTCGTCGCCGTAGAGCAGTTCCAGGTGCAGATTGCAACGGGCTTCGTTGGTGAAGGCTTGAAAAAATTCCCGCGCCAATCCGAAACGGAAGGCGCTTGACGCATCCTGATTTCTTTCCGCCGCCGGGATTTTCTTTTGCGAAAATTTATCCAAACCGCGCCAGACCAGATGCGACCGGCCGCCAAAGTCAATGACGCAGCGGGCAAGGCATTCGTCCATCGGCACGTAGACCTCTCCGGTGAAGGGATTTTTGGGGTGAAAACCGGATCCATAACGGCGAATGCCCCGTTTATCGCCGAGCGCGGTGGCAAAAGCCTGCCCGAGCGCAATACCACAATCTTCGACGGTGTGGTGCGCGTCCACCTCCAGGTCGCCGGCGCAACGGAGTTGCAAATCCACGACCGCGTGTCTGGCAAACAGCGTGAGCATGTGGTCGAAAAATGGAATGCCGGTTTTAACCGAAGCTTTGCCCTGACCGTCCAGGTTGAGGCGGAGGGCAATGCGGGTTTCTCTGGTGTTCCGCGCGATTTTTGCCTGCCGGAGTTTCATTGCCGCCATTAAACCAAAGCGGTCCGGGAAAAACAAAGCGCAATTGCAAACCATCGCCCCACGGTTAAACCCCGGACCGGCGCGGCCGGCCCGGATGAAGCATTGTCATAAAGTCAGGGAGACTGATGCGCTTCGCTTGATGTTCCGAACTTGTCTTGCTTTGGCTTTACAAATAAACCCGTCAGACAGCCGAGGAATGTCAGCGCCGAAATCGCCACCCCGAGGCGAAACAGCCGATCTTTGTACCGCAGTGTGACTTCGTGCCGGCCGGCGGGAACTTCCAGCGCCTGGAAAGCGTGATTGGCCCGCAGCAGCGGGACCGGCCGGCCGTCCACGTAAGCGTGCCAGTTGTGATAAAAAGTTTGGGCAATGACGACCAATGCCGGAGCCGGTGTCTCGACCGTGAGATGCGCTTGTTGCGCACCGAACTGCCGGGAAGTGATTTTCGCTTCGGAAACATTGGTCGCGGTAACCTGACTCCGCGCGGACAAGGGCAGGTAGACGGTGTGGCGTGGATTAAAATCCGTGCTTCCCAGTTTTTTCATGGTTTCCGTGTCGTCGGCAAAAATCGGGCGTTGTCCGGCCGTGACCAGCGGCAGGAAGTTTTTGCGTTCTTCCCAGGCAAAGATGGTATTGGTGGCGGACATTTGGGAGACCCCGAGGAAATCCAACAGTGGCGCGGGCGGGGAGATGGGTTGGTCCAGAGATTCACCGTATAACAACCCGGCGATATCCGATTCGTCTTTGAGATGCAGTGAACAAAAGCCATCCACTTTGGGAATATTTTCGGGGATGTTGCAGTTTTCGAAGAGTGCCCCGCGCACGCCGGCATAGTAATAAAGCGGATTCTTTGTCTCGGCTAAGAAAAGGTAGTACTTGGCCTGCTGGCTTAACATGGCGCGTGATGCTCCATACTTTGGCCGAGAGGTCATGTTTAACTCCAGCGGGCCGAAGGTTTTGGTGACGACGGTGGGATTCACCGACGACCCGGAGGTGACCAGGTCCACTCCTGCCAGAACCAAAACTGCGAGTCCCATAAGCCCGCGCAATCTGTCCCTCGGGGCACGGGTCAAAGCGCAGAGGACCCCGACGATGGCGATCAGGAAAAGCACACGAAAAGCCCCGTCCCACCATGCCCACCGCCAGTCATATCCGGGAGAAGGCAACCAGCGAGCCGCGGCAAGTACGATGACGACGGTTGATACCAGGAGGATCGCGGCGACGAACAGGTTGCGTTCATTTCTTTTCCGATATTGCAAATTGTCGTCCCTGAAGGCGCTGAAACCGCAGGCGGCCAGCAAGGGAATTGTGAAGACCGGAATGGAGACGAACTTGATGGGGAAACGGGCAAAACCGATCCAGGGCACAATGTGTCTGAGCCAGGCATAAACGCGACCACTATCACCCAGCGCCAATACCAGCCCGGCCAGCGTCATCCCCGCCAGCCCCCAGACTTCCCAGTGCCGCCGGAGCCGGATCGCCAACGCCGCCAGTGCCAGGGTGCCGATTCCGAGATAGTATGAGGAAGTCCAGACCTGATGGGCTTGCATCCAGGCTCCCAACATGGTTGGCCGACAATGGAAAAGCGGCACGACAAAGTTGACCCAACCCCAAATGGGCATTGGCCAGGTATTCGCGAAAGCGTAGGCGGAATCACGGTTGGAATGCTTCAACAAATCAAAAAACGGAAGCAGTTGCATCGCGGAAAGCCCGGCAATCAGTCCGACCAGGACGACGAATCTGCGCAGCCCCGGCCCGGTTGGGATTTGCTTCTGCCACGCCTGGCCGAGCCAGAGCATTCCCAGCATGGTCCAGGTGAACACAATAATTTCCGGCGCGCCCGACAACATTTGCATCGCCCCTGCCAGCGCGGCGACGGCCATGCGTCGGGCTCCTCCTGTCCGCCACGCCTGCTCGGCCCAAAGCATGACCAGTGGCTGCCAGCTTAGCGCGGCCAGGTTGCTCGTCCACATCAAGCAGTTGAGCGTGAGTCCGTTCAGCGCAAAAACCACACCGGCGATGCTGGCGGCCAGCCGGTCATGGGTCCAGCGATGCGCGAGCAGATACATCCCCGTGCCGGCAATCAGCAAATGGCCAAGACAAAAATAATTCAGCGACCACGGCAACGGGAACACCAGGTAGATGAGCGACAGTGGATAACAAGCCGACGTGTTCCACTGGGCAAGAAACGGCACGCCGCAATTGTTCAGTGGATTCCATAGTGGTATCTGTCCGCGCCAAAAACTTTCGTGCGAATAATAGGCAACCGGATAGGTGAAAAGCCCAAAATCACGGAAAAAGAAGCTGTGCGTGCCCAAAACGATGCCTGGATAGAGCACGAACAACAAAATGGCAATCAGGCCGGCCAACCGCGCCGGCGTGAAGGCATTCATCCATGACAAGGCGTCCTCTCGCGGCGGCGGTTCCCGGGAAGCATCGGGCGGGTCTGCCGGCGCTGGATTCATCATTTGTGGAGGCGGCGCGACGCGGCAATTCCGTCACTCGTCACTTGGCACCCGCCACTTTCTTTTCAGCTTCGTCAATTTGTTTTTGAATTGCGTCGGGATAGGGCGAAACCGTTTTGACCATTTCCAAATACTTGATGGCCTGCGGCCAATCGTCCGCCTCCTGCGCCTGATGCGCCAGGGCTATCGTGATGGCGCCGTAAAGCCGCTTGCTTTCCACGCTGGTTTTAACGTTGTCATTCTGTGCCTGCCAGCACCGCAAAGCCGCCAGCCAGGTATTTCGCGCCCGGTTTGAATCGTGAAGGTCCTTGTCGTACAGCGTGCCCAAGTCAAACAGAAGCTCGCTGTTGCCCGGATTGTTGCGCAGCCCCTCGAACAAAAACTCCCGGGCCTGCTCGGGCTTGTGCAGCCGGCGCAACCAATAATCTCCCACCGTGTAGGATTCTATCATTTGCGGATTCATGTCGGTGGCGAGTTGCAACCATGGCAGAATTTCCTGCACCTCGCTTTCATTCATGTGTCCGGACGGCCCGCCTGAACTCAAGTGGGTGTGCCGGTTGGGAACAAATTGGCGGTCCAGCGCGGCCAGCCAATCCGGCGGCGGCCCCAGGAAATCATCGCTGGTCGAATCCGTGTCTTCAGCCTTTCCGTGCGCAGGATCCGCCACGTCGCGATCCGTATCCTGGCGGTCGAACATGGACGGATAATAGCCGCTATGGAAATACACGTCGGCCATGACGAACATTTCGTTGGCAAACAGCCGCCGGCCTTCGCCGAACAGCAGCTTGAAGACGTTGTCCGATTGCGACCGGGCTTTGTTCCAGTCGGCGGCGCGCGGCACGGCGTTCCACCACTGCGCGCGCGGAACAAACACGGTCGCCAGCGTAAAACACAACGTCAGCAACAAGGCCAGCAGCCAGCCTGGATGGATTCTTTTCATCAGGTCAGACTCTTCCGGCGGAAACCCAGCCAGGTCAATAATAGAAACAACCCCGTGTAGGCCGCCGCATAGAGCGTCGCCAGCCCGCAAGCCGGCCAGCTCACCAAACCCCAGTCGTTAACCACGCGCTCGCGCACGTCAAACAGTTCCAGGTGTGGAATGATGAAGTAAATCGTGTAAATGATGCTCCGCACCGGCTCCGGGTTATGCAGTGCGACCGTGTTCAGATGGCGTCCCAGAAACAAAATACCGCCGGCGACGATGAACAAAATCGTGACCGTGGACGAGGGCGCCGCAAAAAGGATGGAGCCCAGCAGCGTCATCGCCGTCACGATACCCAGCATGATCCATTGCAACAAAAAAGCCTGGAGATAATCCAGCACCGGCCAGTAATGCTCGCGTGAACCGGTGATAATGGCAAAAAAGAGGTAAAAGACCGCCAGCGCGATGCCGCTGGCCAGCCAGCAGCCCAAAAACTTTCCCAAGATGACTTGCCCGCGCGTGACGGGCTTGGCCAGCAATGGGAAAATGGTGCGGTTTTCGCGCTCGGCGGGAATCTGGCGCGCCGTCATGGTGATGGCGATGAGCAGTGCGGAAATCCAGATAAGGAACATGCACAGGTCTTTGATGTAACGGACGATGTTGGGGTCTTGGAAAAATCGCACGCTGCCGGTCGCGACCGTGAGCACTGCCGTCAGGACGAACAGCACGTAAAAGTCCTTGCGACGGTAGAGTTCCTTGATGACGATGCCGGCCAATGCCCAGATGGTGTTCATAACGCGGTTTGCGGTTGATAACCGATGATGTCCAGAAAGACCTTTTCAAGATTCACGCCGTGCTGGGCCACCAGCTCGTCAACGGGGCCGAGGACCTTGAGTTCGCCCTGGTTGATGATGGCCACGCGGTCGCAAATGGTTTCGACCTCGCCCAGTTCGTGCGAGGAGAAGAAAACGGTTTTGCCCTCCTGCTTGAGCCGCTGGATGATTTCGCGGACTTTCATACGGCCCAGCGGATCCAATCCGCTGGTCGGTTCGTCCAGAATCAGCAGGTCGGGATCGTTGATGAGCGCCTGGGCGATGCCAACGCGCTGTTGCATGCCCTTGGAATAGGTTTTGATGAGGCGCTTTCGAGCGGTTTCCAACTCGACGAGTTTCAGCAGGCGGTCAATCCGTTGGTCCGCTTCCCGCGACGGCAGTCCAAAAATGCGCGCATAAAAGCGGAGCAGCTCCTCGGCGGTAAGGAACTTGTAATAATAGGTCATCTCCGGCAGATAACCGATGTGCTGGCGGGCGATGGGCTGGCGTACGTCAATGCCAAAAAGATACGCCGCACCGCTCGTCGGCGGAATGAAACCGAGCAGGACGTTGATGGTGGTGGTTTTGCCGGCACCGTTGGGGCCGAGGAAGCCGAAGATTTCGCCGGCATGGACGGAGAGAGTCAACCCTTTCAAGGCGGGCTTGATTTCCAGCTTCAAACCGCGCGCGCGATATTCGACGCAAAGCTTTTCTGTTCGCAAAATCGCATCCATGTGCTTTCCCAATACCAAAATAACTTCGACAAGGCCAAAAAATAATGATTCAAACCTCGGTCGGCCAACAGCTAAATTAAAAGGCCTGAAGCGAGAACTTCAGGCCTGGTGAATCTGCGTTGTTGACAAAATGGCTCAACCACCCGTAGGCAACGCGTGTATGTAATTGCCGGTGCCATCGCCGTTAGGCTGTTTCAGGCACGTCGGCGGCGTTGAGGCGTTGACGATGTTGTAACTGGCGGCGAATGTCTTCGTCGAATCCAGCGGGCACCACGGCAATGTCCCGGCCGTGCCCCGACCCATGTAGGGTTGAATGTCCGTGCCGGCTACGGCGTCGGTCGGGCCGTGGCCTTTTTCCAAAGCCCATTCCTGGATGGCGCCGTCCACCTGACGCAGGTTATTGATGCACGCGTTCTGTTGTGAGGTCGAACGCGCCCTCAGGAAGTTGGGAATCGCGATTGCGGCCAGGAGGCCGATAATGGCC
>DATJNM010000023.1:0-23640 GCA_035508155.1 Candidatus Sulfopaludibacter sp.
TTCCCCGAAATCGCAATGCCCCAGGGCGTATTCAACCCGGAAATCAGCGAGGCGTTGACAGTCGCCCCAGAAGTTGTGTATTCGGCGATAGTACCGTTACCATAGCTGTAGCCCTCATTCACGACAAACAGGTCGTTCCCCGAAATCGCCATGCTAATGGGGAATTTCAACCCGGAAATTAGCGAAGCGTTCACCGTCGCCCCGGAAGTCGTGTATTCGCCCACCGTGTCGGTGCCATAATTCGCGACAAACAGGTCGTTCCCCGAAATCGCGATGCTAGTGGGGCCACTCAACCCGGAAATTAGCGAGGTGTTGACGGTTGACCCGGAAGTTGTGTATTCGCCGATACTGCCGCTTCCCGCATTCGCGACAAACAGGTCATTCTCCAAAATCGCCATGCCCCAAGGCGCATTCAAATCATACAACCCGGAAATCACGGAGGCGTTGACCACCGAGCCGTCCAACCCGTACTCGCCAATGGTGGTGCCCCCTCCATTTGCAACGTATATGTTTTGCGCCTTGAGAGTGGCCACCAGACTGCACGCCAGCACAATGGCGATTCCATAGATCGTCGTAGTAGTTTTCATGCTTAAATGTTTTTGGGTTCTCAAAGTACAACATAGCATCCGAAGAAATCTTCTAAAAGTAATTCCTTCACGTTCTCAGTAATTATCAGGGGGCTTGAGTTTACACGATTAAATCCCGATGGTCAATGAAAAGAGCACAACGTCCTTTGCCGTTCTGGCCGCAAAATTCGCTGTTTATTGCCTTGAACGGACCGGGAATCGGATAGCAAGCCGATGGTCGGGGGCGGCAACTCGGCAAACTAACGTGAAACAGCACTTGATAAATGTCGTCCGAAACCGTTGCGCCGGGATTTTTCCGCCGCCATGTCTTCGGGTTAGGATCAGCGCGTGGAAGTGTCACTTCTTTATCACTGGACAAACGGAAATTTTGGGCTATTTGATTTTAATATGGACAGCGAGCCAGATGACATTTTGACCGGCAGGGTGAGCGAAGCGGATTCAATTCCAATTCAGAAAGCCGCTCGCACGCTTGGCCTCGACGCTTACACTCTTTACACCCTCATTCAACGTGAGTGCGTGCAGGCAGGGCTTTCTCCATCGGGCGAATTTGTCATCGCCAATACGGAATTGAGTCGGCTTTTGAAAAAGGATTAAGACCATGCTGAAGCGCGAGGGGAATCCATTGCACGAAGTGCCAGGCAGTGACGTGAAATTGACTGACGAACAAATGGCCGCCTACACCGCCGCCTTCCAGACCATTGAGGGCGATCTTTCAGCCATGCAGCCAGTGCGTGAGGCGGTGAGTCGGCTGGAGCACGTGCAATGGGAACGACCGGTGCCAAAGGCTTTTGCCATTATCGCGACGCCGGAAGGCGAATGGAACGCACACGCATTATTGCTCAAACTCTTCCGAACCGAGATTTTACTGTGCCGGAAAGCAGGCGGTGACGAATGGGCGGTGATACAGCAGCTTCAGGCTTCTCCCTACACACAAGTCCACGGAAGAATAGAAATTTTGCTGAAAGGAAATGGCCCGCGCGAGGTTGCGACCGAGTACATGGCGCAGATGCGGCACACGTTGCAATTCATGGCGCGTAACGCGGAAGTCAAGGCGCAAAAAGTCGTTTGGGAGCAATTTCCCGACGACCATCCGGGCAAGGTGGTTCGCGCCATTTCAGAGCGATGCGACAGCGTTGCCGAAGGCACGGAAGTGATTAAGCAGACGCAGACGCAGTCCGTGCGCCGCTCGCGCAGCATTGGAGTTTGAGGTTATGTCCGATCCGAAACAGGCAATGATGAACCAGGAGCGGGAACGGTTCCTGAATTTGCGCGAGAAGCCAGCGCGCGTGACGATGTATGAGGTGTCGCACATTCTCCGATGCGCTGTACATGACGTTCGGATTTTGGTTTCCAGAGGCTTGCTCAAACCGCTCGGTCATCCGGCGGACAACGCGACCAAGTTTTTTGCTTACGACACCCTCCAGGAACTCAAGCATGACATGAAATGGCTGGCGAAAGCTACGGATGTGATAATGGAACATTGGAAAATGAAAAATGCGAACGCCCGCGAGGATGACCAAGCTCCCTCCGAATCGAACATTTCAGATCACCCCAGTCGAATGGCCCGCCAGTCCTGACCCCGCGTGCGCACTGTGTGAGGGAGTGTGTGAGAAACTGTGTGAGAAAGAGTAGTAAGGGAGTAGTGAGTGGGTAATCGCAAATTGTACTTGCCTTTTGGTGGAGTTAGCGTATCATTCGAGAAACCAATGCGTTAGGCGTTGAGAGCCTCAAACGCTTTGGAAGTTCTTGAGTTTCTTCGAGAAGGGAAAAGACGGCTTCGGCGGCGGCTGCGGTCGAGCCCTGCCTCTGGAGCCAATTCTTCCCATAGAAAGAACTTCGTTTCTGTGGTTGCCCGTCAGCCCAATCGGGCAAGTATATTGGATTTCGGCCTCTGAATCCTTAATGTTTATCCGCCGGATAATCATGCAGAGATAGAATGGCTAAGGCTGGGACGGCGCGGTGGGCAAGACAACGTCGTGTTGCCATTTCTTAAAACCGAGCGGCACATAACGTCCGAGCAACAGAAGCAGTCCGCCAATGACCTCGCATGTGGCGATGACGTAAAGGTAATGCGTTGCATACAACGCTCCGAAAAATGCACCGGCTTCACCGGAAAGCGGCGGCATGTGGATAAAGTTTAAGAATTTGTTCAAGCCGAACACGAAGAACACGAGCCCGAGCAATACACGAGCGATGATGGTTGCGATTTTCATAGTTTTGATTGTGGCCATTTTGTTTTGGTTGAGGCTGAGGTTTAATTTCAGACGTTCAGGAAAATTTGTTCTTTCGGAAAACGCACTTTGGGCGCAACGGCATATTTATCTGTCGGCAGACGATAACCGAGCGTGGCGATGACGGCGCTGGAATAGCCCTTCGCCTTCAGGCCGAGAATTTCATCGTATTGTGCGCGGTCGAAACCTTCCATCGGGCAGGCGTCAATGCCGAGCAACGCGGCGCTCGTGAGCAAATTGCCGAGCGCGATGAAAGCCTGATTGCGCGCCCAGGCGTTGCGCCCGGCTTCATCCTGGCTTTGAACGATGCCGCCGACCAGCATTCCGCGTAGCGGAGCCAATGCTTCGATAGGTGCGCCTTGAACTTCTGCGATGTGTCTTATGTGCGCATCCACGTCGGCTTCGCTGAAATTATTTTTCGCGGTGAACACGACCAGATGCGACGCGTCGGTGATTTGTGG
This sequence comes from Candidatus Sulfopaludibacter sp., assembly GCA_035508155.1. GTDB lineage: Bacteria > Verrucomicrobiota > Verrucomicrobiia > Limisphaerales > UBA11358 > UBA11358. The sequence goes on from DATJNM010000023.1 coordinate 3,280, forward strand.
CTGGCCGTAAGAGGCCGGACGCAATTTCGCACGAACGGCCGGATCGGTCACGACGACGAATTTCCACGGCTGCAAGCCACCGCTCGAAGGTGTCAATCGCAGCGCTTCTTCGAGCGTCGTCCAGTCGGACACGCTGATTTTTCGGTTTGGGTCGAATTGCTTGGTCGCGTAGCGCCAGTTTAATTGATTGATCAATGTTTCGGACTTGATGGTTGTGCTCATATTTTTTCTTTTTGTTTTGGTTGGTTTAGCTTTCAGTTCAAGTCGAACAAAAGGACTTGTGACGGTTTCGCGGCGATGAGTTCAATCGCCGATTCATTGTCAATCGCGGCGGCATCACCACCGGAAAGCGTTTTGCCGTTCAATTTCACTTCGCCTTCGGCGATGTGAACCCACGCATGACGGCCTTTGGCAAGTGGCTGGGCGACTTTCTGCCCGGCGTCCAATTTCGCCAGCCACAAATCCGCGTCCTGATGAATTGCAATCGAGCCGTCACGTCCGGTTTTGCTTGTTACCAGATGCAATTTTCCGGTCGGCGCGTCGCGCAATGATTTTTCGCCGTAACGCGGTTTCACATTTTTGGAGTCCGGCGTGATCCAGATTTGCAGAAAACGAACCGCCTCGTCTTTCGACGGGTTGAACTCGCTGTGTTGAACACCGCTGCCAGCGGACATATATTGCAATTCTCCCTTGCGAATGACGCGACCGTTGCCCATCGAATCTTTGTGCTCCAACTGGCCGCTCAAAATGTAAGTCACGATTTCCATATCGTGATGCGGATGCGTGCCGAAGCCTTGTCCCGGCATCACCAAGTCATCGTTAATCACGCGCAAGCTGCGAAAACCCATCCATTGCGGATCATAATCATCTCCGAAACTGAAAGTGTGATAAGTATCAAGCCAGCCATAATTGGCGTGTCCCCGTTCATTTGCTTTTCGTAATGTCATCATGTGATGACGCTAGCGCGCGCCTCGGATTCCGTGAAATACCATGTTTCTTGCCTGACAATAACTCTTGGTTATGCTCGAAACATAAAGGGAGGGGCGGCGTAAGCGCGAAAAGCCGTGCGCCAAATCGTATCAAGGAAGTTCTGCCAGGCTGGCATGCTTTATGATGACAGTGAATGTTGAACTGCTCAAAATTTTACGGCAGGCAAAGGCCCTGATGCGTTGAAGTCGGTCGAGACGCTGACCTCTCGCCAGCGTTTCGCCTCGGCTGCGCGCGTCGTCTCGGCCTGACCTGCAAATTCAACTGCGTCGCTGCCAATCAGAAGATGTGCAGGAAGATTATTGCTGTCAGCCAGCCGGAGTATGAGTTGCGCCACTTTTGCGGGATCACTGATTTCATTGCCCCAATAGGACGCCAGCGCCTTGACCACCGCACCCACTGACGGTTCGTATTCCGGGAGCAAAACAGGTGTTTCTTTGTTCGCGCGAACGCCCCAATTCGTCCGCATCCCGCCGGGTTCGAGGGCGCACATCTTCACGCCGAAAGGAGCGACTTCCTGCGCCAGCGACTCGGTGAATCCTCCAACCGCCCACTTGGCCGCATGGTAGCCTGTGCTGCCGGGACGGGCCAAACGGCCACCCACTGACGAGATTTGCAGGACGCAGCCGCTCTTTTGCTTTCGCATGATTGGCAGCGCAGCGCGGGTCACGTTGACGACGCCATAAAAATTTGTGTCCATGAGCGCCTTGAATTTTTCGGAACTCAATTGCTCAAAGGGAGCGATGTCGCCGTATCCTGCGTTATTCACGACGACATCAAGTCGTCCGAAGGCTTCCACGGCCAACTGCACAGATGCTTGTGCCGCTTTCTCGTCTGCCACGTCGAGCGGAGCGGTGCGAATTTGATTGCCATATTTCTTCACCAAATCCTCAAGGCGGCGGGGGTCGCGGGCGGTTGCGACAAGGTGATCACCCGATGCAAGCACGGCTTCTGCGATGTTGCGGCCTAAACCGCTTGCGCTGCCAGTGACCAACCAGACTTTAGATTTATTTTTCATACGTTTGCTTTCTTCAATTGTGATTCATTATTTATTCCCAAGCCGAAGGCAGCGGAATCATGATTTCCGGCTTGCGAACCGGCTTTGATGTCAGCCGGAGCTTCCTGCCCGCTTTTATCTTCCGCTTGTTCTTCGATTTGTTACTGCGTTTCATGTCGCCAAAATATCAAACTGTTATTGATGCTTCCAATACATCTTTACTATCGCAATGATACCTGTATGGTATCGGTATGGAATTGCGACATTTGCGGTATTTTGTGATGGTTGGCGAGGAGCAGCATTACGGACGTGCCGCACAGCGGCTTCACGTCGCCCAACCCGCGCTCTCCCGCCAGATTCAGGATTTGGAGGAGGAAATCGGCTGCCGATTGTTTGACCGTCTGCCGCGTGGAGTGAAAATAAGTGCGGCGGGAAAGTCATTCTTGGATGATGCGCGCCGCATCCTTCAGCAAGTGAGTGAAGCGGCGGCGCGGGCTGGACGTGTAGCGCGCGGCCAGTCCGGGACATTGCGGGTCGGGTTCACTGAAAGTGCATCCTGGCATGGTGTGGTTCCAGATTCGTTCCGGCAATTCCGTCAATGGCAACCAGACGCGGAACTGCAACTAAATCCTTTAAGCTCATTGGAACAGGTTGAAGCCATTCGTGCTGGCCGGCTGGATGCGGGCTTTGTGTTTAACATGCCGAAGGGAGACCGTGAATTGGATCAAGTCCAGGTCGAATGGCACAATGTGGTATTAGCCGCACCCAAGGGGCATCCGCTGACAAAAATAAAAAAACTCCGACTGCGCGACATGGTTGATACAGATTTCGTCTGGTTTCCGAGACGGCAAAGCCCTGCCTACTATGATCGTCTGATGCACGAATGCTTCCGTGGCGGCTTGAAATCACCACGCATCGTTCAAGAAGCAGCGGATCAGGCAACCCTGCTTAGCCTTGTGACGTGCCGGCTGGGTGTGGCATTCGTCAGCGAACCTACACGCTGGCGATGCCCCGAAGGCGTGGTTTTGCTGGCGGTAATGGATTTGAATCTGCCGTTGCCTTTTTCTCTTGTCTGGCGGAAAAACAATGATTCACCGCTTCTTGCAAAATTTGTGGCTGACGTGCGGCTTTTACAAGAAGTTGTGGCATTAGCTAAAAGTTAGGGCTTGCTGCCGCAAGGCGGGTGCGACGCGGCTGCCCACCAGTGCGATGGAGCGCAGGTGCTTCGCCTGCGGCAATTCGGCCACATCCATCTGAAAGGAAATTCGTGAGATGCCGCTCAGCGCCTCACTGTGGCGCAGAATTTTTTCCGCCACTTCTTCGGGGTTGCCCACCAACAGCGCGCCATGCTCGCCCCGCACGGCGTCGAAATGAGCGCGCGTCACCGGCGGCCAACCGCGTTCCTTGCCGATGCGGGTAAAAGATTTGGCGTAACCCGGAAAAAAATCGTCAATCGCCTGTCGCGTCGTTTCGGCGACGTAACCCAGGGCGTGAACGCCGATTTTGAGCTTGTCGGGTGCATGTCCCGCGCGCCGCCCATATTCCCGATAGACATCAACGAGCGGGCGGAACCGCCGCGTTTCGCCGCCGATGATGGCGATCATCAACGGCAGTCCGAGCATCCCGGCGCGGGCGAATGACTCCGGCGTCCCGCCGACTCCGAGCCAGATTGGCAGCGGATTTTGCATCGGTCGCGGATAAACGCCCTGTCCGGTGAGTGATGCCCGGTGTTTGCCGGACCAGTGAACAAATTCGTTTTCACGGATGTTGAGCAACAAATCGAGCTTTTCTGCAAACAGGGAGTCATAGTCCTTGAGCTGCAAACCAAACAGCGGAAACGACTCGGTGAATGAGCCGCGACCGACGACCATTTCCGCCCGGCCTTGCGAGAGCAGATCGAGGGTCGCAAAGTTTTGAAACACGCGCACCGGATCGGCGGCGCTCAAAACCGTGACGGCGCTGGTGAGGCGAATGCGTTGCGTCCGGGCCGCGGCTGCCGCGAGAATGACCACCGGCGCGGAATCGAGGAATTCCCGGCGATGATGTTCCCCGACTCCGAAAACATCCAAGCCCATTTGGTCGGCAAGTTCAATCCGCTCGACGAGGTTGCGGATGCTGTCCGACGTGCTGACCACGACGCCCTTGCCATCGTCAGGCAATGCCGCCGCGAAACTGTCAACGCCAATCTGCATCGTCACGACGCGCTTCTTCGAGACCGGCTTTCCGTTTTCGGCCTCACTTCGCTCTTTCGCTTCAAGTAAATCTGTCATGGCTAGACAATACCCCGGCGATAGCGTGCCGATGAAATATCATGTTTCTTGCCTGACAATAACTTTTGGCTATGCTCGCGGAAATGGAACTGCGTCATCTCCGCTACTTCGTCGCCGTCGCCGAGGAAGAAAACGTTTCGCGCGCCGCGTTGAAGCTGCACGTCTCGCAGCCGGGCATCAGCCGCCAAATTCACGACCTCGAAGACGAGATCGGGTTTCAACTTTTTGAACGCAGCGCGAAATCCGTCAGGCTGACCGGGGCGGGAAAAGTTTTTTTGACCGAGGCGCGCGTCGTTTTGCAACACGCGGAAGATGCGGTAAAAAAGGCCCGTGTCGCCGCCGGCGGAACGAACGGTGAGATCAATGTTGGCTACGCACCGTCGTTGACCATCCAGATTTTGCCGCAGGCATTACGGAAGTTTCACGAAAAATTTCCAGGCGTACGCGTGGTGTTGCACGATTTATCCACGGAAGAAATGCTTTCGCAGATTGGTGAAAAGAAGTTGCAAGTCGCGCTCACTGTCCGTCCACCGGCCAAATTGCTGCGCGGGCTGAACTTCGAGGAACTGGCGCGTTATGCTGCGTGCGTGGCCGTCGCGCCGAAAAATCCGCTGGCGAAATCGAAATTTGTTTCGCTGGAGCAGATTTCCCGCGAGCAGCTCATCGCCTACACCCGGAAAGATTATCCAGAATACCACGCGATGCTGGAAAAACTGTTCGCGCCCGTGGGACGCAAGCCGCGCATCATTGGCGAACACGACGGCGTGAGCAGCATTGTCGCGGCAGTCGAAGCCGGACGCGGATTCGCTCTGGTTCCAAGCTGTGTTGCATGCATGGTCGGGCCACGCTTGAAATTGCTTTCGCTGCGCCCGGCGTTGCCGCCAATTCCCGTCGGAGCCATCTGGCTCAAGGATAACCAATCGGAACAGGTGATGAAATTTATCGCGGCGGCGAGAAAGGATTCCTAGTTCGACCTCTGTTAATAATGGACAGTGGGACAAGATTCGCCAAATGTTGAACCGTGCCGAAAAATTCGCCATCACGTCAGACGTTCTTGTCCATGCGGGCGCTGAAGGTCAAGGATGGATCCAAACATCCATTTAGTTTCTCGCCATCGAAAGTATTGCCGGATCCGTCAATGGATTACTTCACTGTGCGCCGGGAGAATGGCGCACACAGGACGGCATGGCGGTGGTTGCGGCGTGATGTGGCCGACACCGGGCCAAGCGTATCAGGCATTGCTGGATTGTTATAGAATTCTGCGAATCAGATTCACATTTGACAAAGGTGGGAAATCCCACCATAAAGATGCTCATTCCGTGCGCTTTGATTTCGACTTCGAGCCGGTTCATCGATTCGGCAGGGCCGAAGTTGCTTTGAATGGTGGTTAATCCTTCCGTGGTCGTCTCCTTCAGTTCATGTTTTGCCGACGCGGGCTCTGGATTTCCGGGCGGAAACCGGCGGCACGTTGGTGAAAAGTGGAATGAGTCCTTCCGGCAAAGTTGGATGGGTGAAAATGGCGTCGCGCAATGCGGTGTAGGGAAGCCCAGCCAGCATAGCGACCTGAACTGTCGCCATAGTGTCTCCAGCCCCAACTCCGAAAGCCGTAAAACCGAGGATGCAGTCGCTGTTATTGTCAATCAGGGCTTTCATGAAGCCGCGGGTTTCAGAAAGTGTCCGGGCGCGCAATACCGCGACCATCGGAATTTTTGCCAGTCGGTAGCCGATGCCACGCGCCTTGGCTTCCGTCTCGCTTAAACCGATCCGGGCAAACTCCGGGTCTGTGAACATGCAGAACGGCACTTGTCGTCCGATGGTCACGCGCTGACCGCCCAGGATATTGTCGCGGACAATCTGGAAATCATTTTCGGAGATGTGCGTGAAATGCGGGCTGCCGGCGCAATCACCTGCCGCCCAGACGCCGGGCGCCGTGGTTTCCAGACGTTCGTTCACCTTCACGTAGCCGCGTTCCGTGGTTTCCACTCCGGCCAAGTCCAGGCCAATGCCGTCGGTATTGGGCGTCCGACCGGTTGCGACCAGAAGATGCGTGCCTTCAAGGACGACATCTGAACCATTGTGGTTTGCATATAGTTTAACGGTTCCGCCGGACCTTCCTTCAAGGCGGCTGATGCGAGTGTTCGACAGCACTTCAATCCCTTCATCGTTGAACAATTCATGCAGCGCTTTGGAAATGTCCTCATCCTCGCGATGCGCCAGACGCGCGTTCCGCTCAATGACGGTCACCCGGCTGCCGAAGCGACGCATGGCTTGCGAGAGTTCAAGACCGACATAACCGCCACCCAAAACCAGGAGGTGTTCCGGTATTTGGTTTAGCTCCAGCGCTTCGACATGGGTCAGCGGGTTTGCCTCGGCCAGACCCGGCGTTCGGTCAATCGTTGCGCGGGTTCCGGTATTGATGACCAAGTGCTTTCCACGAAGAAGGCGTTTGGTGCCTTCGGCAGAAGTCACTTCGATGGTTTTGGGACCGACGAAGCGCCCGGAGCCCATGATCAATTCCGCGCCGCTCTGCTTGTAAAGATCCAGATGCAGGTCAACCAGCCCGGCAACCATCTTCCGCTTGCGTTCGCGCACCGCTGCCATGTTGATTCGAGTGTTGTCCTTACTGATGCCGAATTCCTCGCTTCGGAAAAAATACGAGGCGACTTTGGCGCTGTGGATGATGTTCTTGCTCGGGAGGCAGGCAATGTTCGGACAGGAACCGCCGACATATTTCCGCTCGACGGCGGCTGTCCTCATCCCTTTCTTGGCGAACGTCCAGGAGAGCAATTTGCCGGCCGCTCCACTTCCCAAGATGAGGACATCATATTCTTCCGGTTGTGAAGTCGGCGTTGTCATGGATTCTCCAACTCGTGATATTGGCGATTTCATGGATTGCCGCGGAGGCCGCCGCTGACGTAAAAGGATTCGCCGGTGATCCAACTGGCATCCGGCGACGCGAGAAACATGACCGCAGACGCGATATCCTGCGGCTGGCCGATGCGCCCCAGAGGGATTTGTGCCTCGGTTTGCCGTCGGAAATCGCCTTCCGCCATGCCGGTGGCATGAAGACCTTCGGTTTCAATCATGCCGGGATTGATGGCGTTGACGCGAATCTTGCGCCCGGCGAGTTCCTTGGCCAGCACGCGCGTCACCGCATCCACCGCCGCCTTCGTGGCGCTATAGACCGAACCACCCGGCAGCGCTGCAGTACTGGCGACAGAACTGATGTTGATAATGCTGCCGCCGTCGGAGTTGAAATGTTTGACCGCTTCCTGCATGGTCAGCAACAATCCAAGAACATTCAGGTCGAATTGCCGATGAAAATGTTCCTCGGTGATCTTTTCCAGCGGAAGAAACTCATACACGCCGGCGTTGTTGACCAGAATGTCGGGCGCACCGAACGCCTTCTTCGTCTCGGCAAACAGCCGTTCGATGTCCGCCTTTTTGGCGACGTTCGCCTGCACAGCGGCCGCCCGACCGCCGTTGTTGTTGATTTCGGCCACGACACGCTCCGCGCCTTCGCGGCTCGACGAGTAATTGACGATCACCGCCGCCCCTTCTGCCGCGAGTGCCTTGGCGGTCGCCGCGCCGATGCCTTTGGACGCGCCGGTGACAACGGCGGTTTTGCCTGCCAATTTCTTTGTATTCGTGTTCATATTTGTTTTGGTTGATGTTGATTACCTTGGTTGTCAATTAAGAAGCCGGGTTAAAGAACAAAGAGGGATCCCGGGTGACAGGCAGGCGCACCTTAAACCGGGTTTCGCCGGGGCGGGATTCGAATTCGATTTCACCACCGTGACGGTCACCCACGATACGATTGCTGATGATCAGGCCAAGGCCGGTGCCGGTGCCAACCGATTTCGTGGTGAAAAACGGTTCGAATATGCGCGACTGAATTTCTGGAGCGATACCGGGTCCGTCGTCCACGATCTCGACGACCACCTGATTATCTTCCACGCTCGTGCCGATGCAAATTTTGCCCGTGCCGTGAACGGCGTCTATCGCGTTATCAATGAGATTTGTCCACACCTGATTCAGCTCGCTGCCGTAAGCCAGGATGCGCGGTATGGAACGATCGTAGGCCTTGACGAGCTGAACGTTTTTCAGCCTGTGGCCCAGCATCGTCAGGGTGCTTTCAATGCCTTCATGGACGTCCACCTCCTGCAAGGGAGACTGGTCCATGTAGGAATAGGATTTTACGGCCTTGACCAATTCCGCAATGCGGCTGGCGCTCTGTTCCACCTGGCCGACCAGCAATTTCAGACTCAAGCGGGCTTCCAACCAGGAAAGCGCATCGGCGTGGCTGGCCGGCGTAAGTTTATCTGTTAATTCGCCCAACCGGACGGAATCCAATCCGGCGCTGACGAAAGTCGGCGCCAGTTCCCAGGCGTCAGCCACGCCGCGCGCGTCAAGCCAGCGGGCCACTGCATCCTCGGCGTCGCTGCGCGCGAGATGTTCCAAGGCAGGCGACTGGGCGATTCTTTCCGAGCCGGTTTGCGCGGCGTCCAAAAGATGCCGCCATTGTTCAGCATCGAGTACCTTGCTAAGCCGGCACAGCAGGGACTGCGCTTTGTCGGAGGTCTCCTGCAAGTGGGCGGCAGCCCGGCGGGCGGCCGCCGCCGGATTATTCAATTCGTGCGCCAAGCCGGCGGCCATGGTGCCCAACGCGACAAGTTTTTCCCGTTGCTGCGAGTAACCTTCCAAATTTCGCATCCGGCTGGCAGCGGTGCGGAAGATTTCGTGCGCGATTGACGGACAGCCCGCGAGCATGTGCCAAAACTGGTCTTGATTCAGCCGGAACAACCGGGCCGGCTTCGACACCCGGGCGGTCGCCAGCCAGGGAATGTCCAATAAGAGCGTGACCTCGCCGATGTAGCTCCCAGGTTTGGGGACTCCCAAAAGAATGGACTGACGGTCGTAGGTGCGGCTGACCCGAACTTCACCCGCGAGCAGGAGATGGAAAAAGTTGTTTCGCTCTCCTTCGGAAGCCAGCACGGTGCCTGGAGGCGCTTCGATGACTTCGCCGCCTTCCAGGCAGCCCAATTCCGCGTCGGTCAATCCGGCGAAAAGCGGCGTGGAGCGGACTTGCTGGAGTTCGGTTGGGCTCATAGCTATAAAAGGCCGAGGTATTGGTGAACGAGTTTTACCGCCATTGCACCTTCCCCGACGCCGGAGGTGACACCTTTGGCCGACCGATGCCGGACATCGCCAGCAACAAAAATTCCCGGCACGCTCGTTTCGAGATAAAACGGATCGCGATCCGCGGTCCACCCGGTGGGACGCTTACCATCGAGCATGAGGTGCTGACCGGAAATCAAATAATCTTGGGCATCTCGCTCCACAATTCCGGCCAGCCAGTCCGTGCGTGGAACGGCGCCAGCATAAATCAGCAATGCGCTGGCGGACAGAGTTTCCGTCGCGCCCGTTTTGCTGTTCTCGATGGTGATGCTTTCACAATGGTCCTCTCCCGCCACCGCAATGACGGTGGAATTTAATTTCACCTCGATGTTCTTCGTCGCGGCGATCTGGTTTTCCAGATATTGCGACATGGAATCAGACAACGCATTGCCGCGCACCAGCATCGTGACGCGGCGGGCGAATCTGGAAAAATACATGGCGGCCTGGCCCGCAGAGTTGGCTCCGCCCACGATATAAACGTCGCCATCCCGATAAGAAAACGCCTCGGTCATCGGCGCATAATAATAAATGCCTGCGCCAGTAAGCCGGTCCAGGCCCGGCACGTCGAGTTTTCTGAAAGCGATGCCGGTGGCGATGAGCAGCGCCCGGGAACCCACCTCCGAACCGTCTGCAAGCGTCAGGATGCGGGACGGCCCTTCGATGCGAACGCCCTTGACCTCCTGCGGGGCAAGAATTTCCGCGCCAAAACGCCGCGCCTGAGCCACCGCGCGCCGGGCCAAGTCCGAGCCGCTTAATCCGGTGGGAAAGCCGAGATAATTTTCGATGCGCGAACTCCGCCCCGCCTGTCCGCCGGGGGCTTCCCGCTCGATCAGCAGCGTGTGCAAGCCATCCGCGGCGCCATAAACGGCAGCCGCGAGACCGGCCGGACCCGCCCCAACAACGATGAGATCGTAAAAGGGGAATTCCGCCTTGGTTTTCAAACCCAGCTTGCGGGCGATCTCCACGATGGGCGGATTCCCCACAAAACTGCCATCCGAAAAAACGACCAGCGGCAACGAGGAGGCATCGGCGCCGGTGGAGTCGAGGAGTTGTTTTGCGGCCTCGTCCCCTTCGACGTTCAGCCACAGGTGCGGCACGAAGTTCCGTCCGAGAAAATCGCGGATCTCATTTGAGCGCGGCGACCACCGATGCCCAATCACACGCACGCCTTCAAAGACGGGATGATAGGTTGCCTGCCAGTCGTCCAATAGATCATCCACCACACCGTAGAGCCGTTCTTCCGGCGGATCCCACGGCTTCATCAGGTAATGGTCAATGTGAACGCTGTTGATGGCGCGAATGGCCGCATCCGTGTCCGCGTAAGCCGTCAACAAGGCGCGCTTGGATTCCGGGTAAAACTCGATGGCCTTTTCCAGGAATTCGACGCCGGACATGTGAGGCATTCGCTGGTCAACCAGGAATAGCGCGACGAGTTCGTTGCGCAGCTTCAACCGCTTGGTTGCGTCGAGCGCGGAAACTCCCGAATCCGCGGAAATGACCCGGTAACGGTCGCCATAGCGCCGGCGCAGGTCGCGCTCGACAGCCCGCAATACGTCCGGGTCGTCGTCCACCGTCCAAATCACGGGCTTGGCCATAACATTATTTCTTCGGCGACGTGTCGTTCAAAAGCGGCTCTGCAAACCAGGTGTCTGCTGGAACTTCCGCCACGCCGGGATAGACCGTGTAACCCGCCAGATGGGCAAGGTTGACCACTCCGATCCCGCCGCCGCGCAGCCGCAAATGAAACCCGCCCTTCGACAACATGAACTGCATGAACGACTGGTTCTCGACCGGCAACCCCACCGGAAATTCAATCATCAAAAAGAGCGGCCTGGCACCCGTCAGGTGCAACTTGAGAAACGACACGAGCAGGTCGCCGACCGGAGTAGGTTGCTCCCGTTTTGCCATCAATCCACCTGATCCAAATGCGCGAGTTTTCTGAATTCCGCCTCCGTCAATTCAACCACATCGGAATAGCCGCCGGGGAATTTCCAGCACTCGTAGGTGTCCTGAATGAAGTCCACCCGCAAAATGTGAGCGGTGGCGAAAACAGCCTTGGAATACTTGCCCGCCAAAACCAGTCGTGATTGCGCGAACAAACGCGATGGCTCGATTTTGTCCCAGAGCTTTTCCGCCTCGGCTTTGTCCGTCGGCGCGAAGGACGCCGTCGAGCCGTCGGTCAAATGAATACGAATGGCAAAGGTTGGCCTTTTTAATTCTCCATGAGATTTCGTTTTCATACGCGTTTGTTTGAATTTGAATTCATGCTCATCTTCCAGCGGGGTTTCTAATTAATGCTTCCCGTCGGTGGAAGCGGCCCGCCGCCTTCGACCGCTGAGAAGATAAATGTCCGAGCGGATATCCGTGAGCGGGTCTCCCGAAGAGTCAATTCCGTCAATCCTAGGAAGGGGATCAAAGATGATTCTCCGTCGTTCCGGTTCCTGATCATCAACGCGGGCTATAAGAATGAGGGTGCCGAACGGAATTTCTGTTCGACTGTCCGGCCATGGCGCACTGGCGTCGGCGACGTCATCACCCGCTTCCGCCATTTGCACGGACAAATGGAATTTGGCCGGCTCGTTGGCGAGTCGCTGGCCAATCTCATCGAACAGGAAGTTCTGGGGCTGTTTGGTGGCGTCCTGGTCGGAAAGGTATTCGGTTCCTGCCGCAGGCCGGATGCGAAACCGCCCATGACGGCTCACGTTATTGCTGTTCGTGAACTTGAACGATGTGACGGCGAAGAACGTTTCCCGTGCAAAGCTGGTCGGAATCGGCTTGGGAGTTTCGATGAATCGCTTCGCGTTCGGGTGGGTGGCCAAAAAAGTCCCGATCATCTCCGGTTTACCAGCCCCGAATGCGGTGGCAGCGCGGATAAGCTCCAGAAATTCCTCCCCCGTGCGGACTGGAAAGCCGTTCGTGGAGTGCGCGACAATGTCAGTGTGGGTGTGCTCGCCTAGATGGAAACGGATGGCCATGCCCCGGGGGCCGGATCGCGCCGGGTCGTTGTCCGGGATGTTTGGCAGACCGGTCGAGTCCGAAAAGCGCACGGTAATGAGTGTGGATTGTCTGCTTGCGTGAGGGGCGCGCGTCAGCTTTGCCGCCTCGGGCGACGGCGTGAATGTGCCCGAACACATCAGCCCTTTGGCGTGGGCGGGTCGGTAGCCGGGGTGCAGTCCCGATTGCGCGTCAAGAGCGTCGAGAATGTTCTGGGCAAGAACTGGGTTTGATATTGTGCCGGTCGGTGCATGTTCATTCATTTGTACCTCCCTCGTTTTATTTCATTGTCAGAACCACCCGGAACCGCGCCTTGCCGCTCATCATGCGGTCGTAGGCTTCGTTGACCTGTTCGAGTGGAAAGGTCTCGTTCATGGAGCGCACGCCGGTGCGGGCGCTGAAGGCGAGCGTGTCCTGCGAATCAATGGACGTGCCTGAATACCAACCTTTGACCGAGCGCTCGCCCAAAAGCAAAATCAACGGCGACACCTGCATGGATTCGGCTGCGCCAATCAGCATCAGCGTCCCTTTGACGGCCAATCCGCCCTGGACCGCGCTCATGGCCGCGCCGGAGGTGACCGTCGAAATGATGACACTCGCTCCGCCGAGTTTTTGCAATTCGGCTGCGGGATCCTGTGACTGGCTGTCAATGTAAATTGCCGCGCCCAACTGCCGGGCCAGTGGTTCCTTGTCCTTTCCACGGGCGATAGCCACGACGTGAAAACCCATTTTCGCCGCGTATTGCACGCCCAAATGTCCAAGTCCGCCGAGACCCAGCACCGCGACGACATCGCCCGGACGCGCCCCGGAATTTCGCAAGGCATTGAACGTCGTGATTCCAGCGCACAGGAGCGGCGCGGCATCAATCGGTGAAAGTCCATCGGGAAATCTCGCCACCGAGCTGACGGGGGCGATCATGTATTCGCCATAGCCACCGTCGAAACTGATGCCGGTGACCTGCTGCGTCATGCACGCAAACAGATTCCCGCGCCGGCACTGCTCGCACCGCCCGCAGTATCCGCCGTGCCACCCAACACCGACGAGCTGGCCCGGTGCCCATCCCGTCACACCCGCGCCGACGGCATCAATATGGCCGGCCGCCTCGTGTCCCGGGACGCGCGGGTATTGAATTCCGGGCCAAAGGCCTTCCTTCACCAGCGAATCGCTGTGGCAGATGCCGCAGGCGGCCACTTTGATCCGAACCGTCCCCGCTGAGGGCTCGGGTATTGGCCGTTCAACAATCTCGAATTTGTCCTTGGGCCCCGCAATCTGCGCAACTCGCATCGTAGCCATAAATGTTCTCTTGCTTTTGTGGTTGATTTTTGTCCGTGTCAGAAATCGTCCTGAAAAATTCTCTCTTCTGGTTCGCTAGTCGGGCTTTTCAAGTGCCAAGTGTATTGAGTTGAGCAGCGCTTCTTCGCTGAAAGGCTTCGAGAGAAAGGCAACGGCGCCCGCGCGCATCGCCTCCTCGCGGGCTTCCGTCGTTCCGTGAGCGGTGATGAAAATAATCGGGATCCGGTGGCCTGCTTCGGCCAGTTGACGCTGCAATTCCAAGCCGCTCATGCGGGACAAGCGCAGGTCGAGAATGAGACAGCCGATTTCGTCCAATTGCGGGCAATTGAGGAATTCCAGTGCGGAGCAGAAGCTGCGCGTCTTGAACCCGTTAGCCTTCAGGAGGCTGAGCGTCGCCTCACAGATGGACGGGTCGTCGTCCACAATCGAAACCAAATGCTCTGGCTTTTCCCGCATGAGAAGACGCTAACACGCCGTCAGCGGTGCATTCCATCATACCTTGGTGTGAAGCCTCTAACCCGAAAGCAGCGGTTGGGAGGCCGCGCCGCCGGCTTTGTGCCGTTGACTTCTGGTTAGAGGGCGCGGCGGTGGCGGGGTGCGTTTTCCTGGATTGGCAGTGGCGCGTCGAAATGTTCCGCCGGTTCCAGCTTTTCCGCCATGCGGACAAGTTCCGGCAGGGACTCGGCGCGCATCTTGCGTATGACGTGGCCGCGTTGGATTTTCACGGTGATTTCACTCGTGCCTAACGCGTCAGCGATTTGTTTGTTCGGCAGACCGCGGATGACCAATCCCATCACCTCGCGCTCCCGGACCGTGAGCGTTTCATAACGGCGGAGCAAATCGGCGGCGACGGCGCGCTCCGCCAAGGTTTCGGCGTGGCGTTCTATGGCCTGATGAACGGCATCCAGCAAATCCTGGTCACGGAACGGCTTGGGGAGAAATTCGACGGCACCCGCCTTCATGGCGCGGACGGTCATCGGGACGTCGCCGTGGGCGGTGACGAAAATAATCGGGATTTGGATGTTTGCCGCCGCCAGTTCGCGCTGAAGCTCAAGTCCACTCAAACCCGGCAGACGCACGTCCAACACCAGACAGGCCGGGCCATCCGGCGTTGTTCGTCGGAGAAATTCTTTCGCGGAAGCAAACATTTCGACCCGCAATCCGACGGACCGGATCAAACTGTTCAGCGCGTCGCGCACAGAGGCGTCGTCGTCCACAACGAACACCGTCGCGTCAGCCTGTCTTTCGGCTCCATGAACTGCGCGTTTCATGTGACGCCCCCTTTTTCAATGGGCAAGTTGAAGTGAAAAGTTGCGCCTGGACCATCATTGCATTCCGCCCATAAACGTCCGCCGTGCCCTTCGACAATTGAACGGCTGATGGAAAGTCCCATGCCCAGACCTTCCGGTTTGGTTGTGAAAAACGGGTTAAACAGTTGTTCCATTTTCTCCGGCGGAATACCAATGCCCGAATCCCGAACCGTGACGAGCACGGTGCCATTTCCGTTTGATTTGGTTTCAATGCGCACCACGCGCGGCCGGTCCCAAACCGTATTCATAGCGTCAATGGCATTCGCCACGAGATTGAGCAAAACCTGCTGCAACTGCACGAGGTCCGCCAAAACGAGCGGCAATTCAGCAGCCAATTCCAACTGCAGGGCTGCTCCTTGTGCCTCGGGCTGCGCCAATCGGGCAATTTCTCGAATGGGCTCGTTGACATTCACCAGCGTCCGCTGAGGTGGCTCTTTTTTCAAAAGCGCGCGAATCCGGCCGATCACCTCGCTGCCGCGGTTCCCGTCGCGAACGATGCGTTGGACCGCCTGCCGGGCTTCATCAAGATCGGGCGCTTCACGATCCAACCAGCGCAAAGCGGCATTTGCGTTCGTCACAACGGCAGTGAGCGGCTGGTTGACTTCGTGCGCGATGGAAGCGGCCAACTCACCCATGGTGGTCATTCGGGCGGACCGCGCCAGTTCAGCCCGCGCCTCTTCGGATTTTTTCAGTTCGGAGAGCGCCCGTTCCAGAGCGGCCTTGGCCCGTTGATGTTCCGTGACATCTGTCACCGCCCCGACAAATTCCTTGCCCTGCGGTTCGCCTTTGAGGGCGTGACCCACGATGTGAACATGTTTGACCGACCCGTCCGGCATCAAGAGGCGATGTTCAAAGTCGAGGCTTGTTCCGTCGTGAGTCGCTTGTTCGAGTATCTTTTTCACCAAAGGAATGTCATCGGGATGAATCCGGCTGAACACGGCCCCCAGCGAAGGTTTTATCGTGGGGTCATATTCCAAAATCCGAAAGGTTTCATCCGTCCAAAAGAGTTCCCCGCTGGCCACGTTCCAGCCGAAACTGCCGGTGAGACTCGCCTTCTGGGCTTCCGCCAGATAGGCTTTGTTGCGCCGCAATTTTTCCTGAGCGCGGATGCGCTCAATGGCGATGCTGGCAAGCTGGGCAAGCCGTTCGATGAGTTCGCGCAGGGGCGCATTGGGACTGCCTGGCTCGCGGGAATAAATGGCAAAAGTCCCCAGCACGGTTCGTTCCGTCGAGAATATCGGCATGGACCAGCAGGCCCGAAGCCCCCAGGGCAGGGCCAGGTGGCGATAATCTTTCCACAGAGGATCCGACGCGATGTCCGAAACAATGACTGGCTCGCCGCGGTAAGCAGCCGTTCCGCAGGAACCTGCCGACGGACCGATGACGCCGCCATTGATCGCCGCGACATACTCAGCCGGCAGGCTGGGCACCGCTCCATGCCAAAGCTGGCGAGTCTTTGGATCCAACAACAGAATGGATGTGATGGAACGGCTGCACAACTCCTCGGCCAGGCGGCACAAGGCGGTGAGGATGTCGCCAAGCGGCTCCCCTTGCGCCACCATCTCAAGCAATTTCTTCTCTCCGGCGAGCAGAGCTTTGTTCCTCGCCATGCCCGTGACATCCCGGCTGGAAATGACAATCAAATCACGGCCGCCGTGGTCGGCGCGGGTCTGCCTCAACTCCACAATTTTTTGTTCGCCGTTCTTGCAACGATACGTCCGCTGAAGGGCAACGGGAATTCCGGGCGCCAAGGTGCTGAACAATTCGAGAATTTCGTCGCGCGAGGCGCTGATGACAAAGTCCCAGAGGTGAATTTTGAGCAACTCCTGCTTTTCGTAGCCGACCAGCGCGCAGGCGGCGGGGTTCGCGTCAATGATTTGTCCGTCCGGTTCGGCGACAAACACGGCGTCCGCCATGTGAGTGAACAGGCTTTCCATCTGCTCCAGCCGTTGTTGATAGTGTTCGAGTTTGCGCTGGCACCGTTCCGGCTCGAGTTGCGAAACTGCCCCCGCGTTCGCGGCGCTTACGACCGTGCCTGTGCTGTCGCTCATGGAAATTCCTCGACCTATCCTGTCCGGCATTAAATGTTATTACCATTCGCATTAAATGCCGTGGAGAGCAAGGGCGGGGGCCGAAAATTTAATTCACCGGAAGGCGCAGGTGAATGCCAATCCGCCACTCAACACGAAAGTGGGAATTGAGTCCGTGTCTTTCCACGTTGGAGTCGGAGCTTTGAAGTTGCTTCACGACAGG
The DNA here is from genome assembly GCA_035508155.1 of Candidatus Sulfopaludibacter sp. Classification (GTDB taxonomy): domain Bacteria; phylum Verrucomicrobiota; class Verrucomicrobiia; order Limisphaerales; family UBA11358; genus UBA11358. The sequence continues at coordinate 20,562 of DATJNM010000023.1, forward strand.
AGGAACGGTCGGTGCGGCTTAATGGGCATGTGTCGGCGCGAGGCCGATCAATTCCCTGCCGGTGGCGAAGCATTTCCATTTCCCATTTTTGTCCACCAACGCCAAACATCCGCGGCCGTTGCATCGAACCCGATGCGTCTCTTCCGCCAGCGGGAACGCCATGGTCAGGCCAACTTTCAAGAGACGACATTTGACGTCACAATTCATCATTTCAAATCTAATCCCGGTCAACGAGCACCGTTAGCTGTGAATTGCCGTTCGCTTTGCATTTTTTGCCGAAATGATGCTCCACAGTTTCGAAAATCGTCACAAGAGCCGGTGTAGAAGCTTGCCGGAACTCCTTCTTTAGCACGAGGTCATTCTCCTTCCCTTGTGCGATTCGACAAAACGGCGGTTGCAATAGAATTGCGGACGAGTCTTTGAGGAAAGGCTTTTCGAGCGCAACCGTTGCCAGAGACAGCACACAAATTTGCCGCCAATGATCGGCATTAATTGCAATGGGGGTGGAAGCACTGAATTTCACCTGCTGCTTTCGGGTTAGAGGATTCACACCAAGGTATGATGGAATGCACCGTCAACGCGGTGCTAACCTGCAAATATGAAGAGAGTCGAATTGCCAGAGCAAAGCCGATTCATTTGAACGCAGCTAACGAAATCCCCTTGCGAAAGTGTTATGGAGGAGCAAGTCAAAATAACTGAAACTGCCGGCGCCGCGACGCCGGGACCCGTGCCGCCACCGCCAAAAAAGAAGCGGAAACAGAAGCTGCTTGTCATTGGCGCAGTGGGGCTGCTGGTTCTCGTCGCTGTAGTCGTTTATTATATCCACTTCATCGCGCCCTACGAATCCACTGACGACGCGTTCATTGACGGTTATGTCACCATTGTCAGTTCGCGGGTGCCGGGCCAAGTCGCACGCCTGCTGGTAGCGGACAATCAACGCGTCAAGGAAGGTGAGGTGCTGGTGGAACTGGATCCGCGTGATTACGAAACGAGTCTGGCCAGTGCCAAGGCCGATTTGGCGACGGCGCAGAGCCAATCGGATGAATCCCAGGCGCAGGTAAAAGTCAGTCAAGCCAGGGTCGCGCAGGCGCAGGCGGCGGTGACGGCTGCCGAAGCGGAAGACCAGCGGGCGGCGGATGACCTGAAGCGCTATGAATCCGTTGAAAGCCGGGCCGTTTCCAAAAGCGCATTTGATCTGGCCCAGGCCCAAGCGCGTTCAGCCGAGGCCGATCTCGAATCCGCTCGCAGCCAGGTCAAAGCTGCCCAAGCGCAAGAAGCCTTGAGCGAGGCTGCCGTTGAAACCGCCGCCGCGGCGGTGCAACAGGCGCAAGCCAAGGTTCGACAGGCGGAACTGAATCTATCCTACACGAAAATCATTGCCCCGGTGGACGCACGTGTCACTGCCCGTAGTGTGGATGTGGGCAACTACGTGCAACCCGGTCAGGCGTTGCTGGCCCTGGTTCCAACCAATGTCTGGGTGACCGCCAATTTCAAGGAAACCCAGTTGACCTACATGCGGCCGGGAGACCCCGTTGAAGTGCATGTTGATGCCTATCCAAATCAGAATCTCAAAGCCAGGGTGGACAGTCTTCAGGCGGGCACCGGCGCGCGGTTCAGTCTGTTACCGCCGGAAAATGCGGTGGGCAATTATGTCAAGGTGGTCCAGCGCGTGCCGGTGAAAATTGTTTTCGGCGAAACGTTGCCGACCAACCTGGATATTGCGCCGGGCATGTCCGTCGAGCCGAAAGTCAAAGTCAAATGAGCGACGTTGCTACCACGACTGCCGAATGGCGCCCGCGCTTCAATCCGTGGCTGATCGCGGTGCCAGTGATGCTGGCGACGTTCATGGTCATTTTGGACACTTCCATTGTCGTGGTAGCGCTGCCATATATTGCGGGCAACCTTGGTGCCACGCAGGATGAATCCACCTGGGTGCTCACGAGCTATCTGGTGGCCAACGCCGTCATCCTGCCGGCCAGCGCCTGGTTTTCCAGTCTTTTGGGCCGCAGACGATTTCTGGTCGCCTGCACCGTGTTGTTCACTGTGGCTTCGCTGACTTGTGGTGTCGCGACCTCCATGCCGATGCTGGTTGTTTCCCGGATTTTGCAAGGTTTGGGCGGCGGTGCCATGCAGCCGCTTGCCCAGGCCATCCTATTGGAAAGTTTTCCGCCCACCCAACGCGGCACGGCCACGGCCTTGTTCGGATTGGGGATCGTCGTCGCTCCCGTCGTTGGTCCCACCCTGGGCGGCTGGTTGACCGACCAATTTACCTGGCGGTGGACTTTCTTCATCAATCTGCCCGTGGGCATCCTCGCGGTTTTTATGATGCTGCTGGTGCTCGAAGACCCGCCTTACATTCGGTCCAGCCGGCCGGGCCGGATTGATGCGATTGGCTTTGGCCTCATGGGGCTGTTTCTCGGAACATTGCAAATCATCCTCGACAAGGGGCAGGACGCGGACTGGTTTTCCGCCGTGTGGCTGCGCTGGTTTGCGGTCATCTGCGCCGCGTCGTTCATTGGATTTATCGTGCGCGAACTTTGGACCGACCATCCCATCGTGGATTTGCACATTTTCAAGAACCGGAACTTCGCCGTCAGCAGCGCCCTGTTTGCACTATTTGGCCTGGTTCTCTATGCGCTGATTGCATTGCAGCCGTTGTTCCTCCAATCACTGCTGGGTTACACCGCATTTGATGCGGGACTCTCGGTCACGCCGCGCGGCGTCGGATCGCTGGTCGCGGTCTTTGTGGTGGGCGCGCTGGTGAGCCGGGTCAATCCGAAAATGCTGGTGGGATTTGGTTTCGCCTTGCTGGCGCTCGGCAGCTTCCAGTTGAGCCGGTTGGACCTGCAGATGAGCATGTCGAACATCATCGTGCCCAATCTTATTGTCGGTTTTGCTAGTCCCTGCATCTTTGTGCCTTTGACGACGCTGGCCATCGGCACCTTGCGCAACGAGCAGATGGGAAACGCCACCGGTCTCCAGAATCTGGTTCGCAACATCGGCGGCAGCGTCGGCCTTTCCTATGTTTCCACCATGTTGCAACGCTATTCGCAAGCACATCAAGCGATGATGGTTGGAC
>DATJNM010000024.1:0-38107 GCA_035508155.1 Candidatus Sulfopaludibacter sp.
GGAATAGCATCCAAACCACCTCCATGCGAGGCTGCGATGGCGCAAATGAAGGTTCGGCTCCAATACGCAAGCCTTTCGAGTTCAGCAGACTGTCAAGCCTGTGGTCGTCCGGTTTGCGTCGTTTGGCCAGGAGCCGCCTCAGCTACGACCCAACGTGAATTGCCAATCATGCGGCATTCCTGGTTTATCATTCCCCCCAGGCGTTGCCGGTTAAACTGCGCTTTAATTTTGATTTTTGCCGTGGCGGGTTTGCTCCTCACCGTTGAGCCCGGCCGGACACAAGGCGTGCAGCATCTGACCATCACGCAGCCGGGTGGAATGCCCGGAACGCCCGTGATGACCGGCATTCAGAATACCACCAATGGCGTTACGCTGACGTGGGACGGTCCGTCGGGCTATTACCATTTGTATCAGAAATCCGGGTTGCAGACCAGAAGCTGGCAGGCACTGGGCAATTTCAATCTGAACCGGATTGCCACAGTCACGAATATCTACAGCAATGACTTTTTCCGGGTCGCCGGCCCAGCACCGAGTTACGCCGGCGCGCAGGTCTGCATGGAATGCCACGCGGATGTGCATTCGACATATCTGCTGACCGCGCACGCTCAAGCCTTTGCGAGTCTCCAGCAAATTCATCAGGACACGAACTCGAGTTGCCTGGCCTGCCACACCGTCGGTTATGGATTGCCCACGGGTTTCACGAACGCCGTTCAAACGCCGCAACTGGAAGGCGTGCAATGTGAGAATTGCCACGGTCCTGCCGCCAATCACGCCGCCAATCCGGGCGATCCCACGGTCGTGCCGCGCGTGGAGATGGCCGCGCAGATGTGCGGCGGTTGCCACAGCGCCCGGCTGACTCCGTCGGAAGTCGTCGCCCATCACCCGCTGGGCTTTGGTTTTGAGGACTGGAGCGCCTCGCCGCACAGCGCCGTGGTGCCGGACGTGCTCCAATCCATGGCGTCCTCGGCGAGCAGCATCAGCAGTTGTGGCCGGTGCCACTCGGGATCCGCGCGTGAAGCCCTTTGGGAAGGCGAAAATCCCAGCACCACGCTCACCAACGATTACAACGTGGCCATCACTTGTGCCGTCTGCCACGACGCGCATCAGACTTATGTCTGGACGAACGTATTGAACGGGGTCATCACATTTACCAACCAGTTGACCGAGAACGTCGCCTATATCACCAATGACGGGCTCGGAGCGGTTTATACCAACCAGCTTCGCAACCCCTATGCCTCGACCAATGATTTCGTGCTGACGACCTCGGAGGTGTTTTCGAACGCATACAATCCGAACATCAACGTCTGCGCCCAATGTCACAACGACCGCGGCTCGGCCTGGACCGACACCAGCCGCTCACCTCATCACTCGCTCCAATACAACATGCTGCTGGGCACGGTGGGTCAATTGACGACCGGGCCGTCCCCGGGTTATCCCTCCACTCATTCCCGGCTGGAAATGCAATGTACCGAGTGCCACATGCAGACCGACACCAATAATCCGAGCGGCCACACCTTCGAAGTGGCGACCTATCAACTCTGTCTCAATTGCCACTCGGATCCCACCGGTTTGGTACAGTTCGCGACGATGAATATTTCGAACCAAATCCAGCAGACCCAGGCCTTGCTGGACATGTGGGCGACCAATGCGGCACCGGCCGAATTACGAACCAACTACGGAACGCTGGCATGGGAATACACGACGCCGGGCGATTTGTCCGCGACCACCAATTCGGGACCGAACGCGGCCCAGCAGGCGCTGATCTCCACGAACATCCTGCAAGCGCGGTTCGATTTGTATCTGGTGTACTACGACGGCAGTTACGGCGTCCACAACGCCCCGTATGACTCGGCGCTTTTGACAGCAGCCGAAAGTTTCATCGAAAGTCAATTATACCAATAGAACGCCGGGATCATGTTGAAGAGCATTTTAGAGAAAATCAGAAGGCTGCCAACCAACGGGAAGAAATGGCTGGCGCTGCCGAGTGGTTTAACAATTCTGCTGTTGGTCGTGATTTCCTGCAGCACCGTCAACCGCACCGTGGTGCAACTTCCCAACTACCCGGGCGCCACCTACATCGGCTCGGATCAATGTGACACCTGCCACGACAACATCTACAAGGATTTTGCCACGGCCGATCACGCGCGGCTGATGGCCCAGGGCACCAACGCCTTGGACGCCGGGTGCGAATCCTGCCACGGCCCGTGCAGCACGCACGCGGAATCGGGCGGCGACACCAAGCCTCCCTATACGTTCACCTCCGGCCGGGCTGAGACGAGCAGCTATGGCGCGTATCTGGCGGTGGAGCCGGCGCGCTCGGAGGAAACCGTCTGTTATACCTGTCACGCCGACGTGCGCGGACAATTTAACCTGCCCAATCACCATCCGGTGCCTGAAGGCCGGATGACGTGCTCGGACTGCCATGACCCGCATAAAGGTTCCATTCTCGCGGGCGGTGGCACTTCATTGCTTTCAGAAAATGAGATGTGTCTGCGTTGTCATCCCGCCCAGCAGGGACCGTTCGTGTTCGAGCATGAAGCCCTGCGGGAAGGTTGCACCACCTGTCATAACCCGCACGGTTCGGTCAACCCCAAACTGCTGGTCAATCGCAATTCAAACCTCTGTTTGAAATGCCATTTTGTTCAGCAGCAAGGCGCCCAGCTCCTCATTGGCGGCTCGGACCATACGTTGCGCCTGTCACAAGGCACCTGTTGGACTGCCGGCTGCCATGAAGCCGTGCACGGCTCCCGCGTAAACCCGGCACTGCAATTTTAATTGATTTTGAAGACGCAACCCATTCAATGCCACCCTGCGCGCCCTTCGGATTACTCCGCAGTGCGGACAGCGTGTCCACCCGCACTGGGAGCCCCGGTCCCCGGTCCGGCGCGGTGGGGGGTATTCTGGCTGATGGGAATCCTGCTGCTGGCTTTTGGCACGCGGGCGCAAGCCGATGACACCAACAGCCCATCATGGTCACCGCAGGATTATTTTGAAGGCGGGCCTAACACTTACAGCGATTGGATCACACTTGGCGGCGGCGGTTTTTTGACCCACGGCAACCAGGCGCAGGCGGAGGAAAATCTGCATTGGGGCACCGGCCCTTTCGGCGGCATCGAGGACCTGCATGTTCAAGGCAGTCCTTTTACCAACACCCTGCTCACGCTGGACGGCCACTCGATTTTTGACGACCACGATTATTCGTTGAGCCTGGGGTTGACCCGCCCGGACCTCTGGTTCCTCCGGTTCCACGCGGAAAACTTCCGCACCTGGTACAACGACGCCGGTGGATTTTATCCGCCCACGGACACGGAATTTTCGAGTTCAATGGGCGCGCTGGCGCTGGACCGCGGTGAGTATTCCTTCGAGGGCGGGCTGACGCTGGAGAAGCTGCCGGCCATCACCTTCAAATACTCGCATCGTTATCGGGATGGCGATAAAAGTTCCACTATCTGGAGCCCGGTTCACCCCACGCCGTTATCGCCCTCACTGGGGCTGGGGCCCAGCTTCTACAACATTGATGAGACGATTGACACATTTGAGTTGGACGCAAAACAGCACATCAAAGCGACCGACCTGGCGTTGGATTTGCGCTATGAAACGGCGGATTTGAACGACGCGCTCTATACCACGCGCTACCTCACCGATCCTTTTCTCCCTTCCACCCCCTATGTCACGGACCAGCAAAAGACCACGTACGACCTTTTCAATGTGAACGCTTCCAGCGAGACCTGGATCCGGCCAAACCTGATGTTTTCGACCGGCTTCCTGTTCGCCGATCTCGACAACGATTTTTCCGGCAACCGGATTTACGGTGACGCTTTCAACGCGCCTTACGCGCCCAGCCCTTCCAGCGGCTACGGCTATACCAATCTCATCGGCGATTCGCACCTGAAAGAATACGTACTGGACCTGAACCTGATGTCCATCCCGATCAAAACCGTCACGATTGTGCCGGCCATTCGCGTGCAAAAGGAAAACTGGGACGCCAATGCCGGCGGGGGGAGCACCTTGAGCATTTTCCCCCCCGACTCGTTTGACGGCCAAAGTTCACGAGACGTGATTGACGTGAGCGAGAGTCTCGACACGCGGTACACCGGCCTGACCAACTGGGTCTTTTCCGCCCGGGGCGATTGGGATGAAGGCCAGGGCAGCCTGACTCAATCCGGCGGCCTCAGCCAGGTAGATGGGATCGGCCCGTCACCCGTACTCACCTCTGGCGAAACGGATGACAGCCGGCTCTTTCAGAAATATTCCCTCGGGGTGCGCTGGTATCCGCTCCGCCGCCTGACGCTGGACGTGGGCGGTTATTACAAAAACAATCGGTACAACTACAGCAATCCCACCAACAGCGCGGCCAATGACTTTTCCATGCAGAGTTTTGAGACGTATGACGCCAATACGCGTGTGACGCTGCGTCCGGTCGGAAACGTGACTCTGGTCGGGCGTTATGAATACCAGTACTCCACCGTGAACACGCAGCCAGACCCCGCTTCCGGACTGGGCGAAGTCGAATCTTCAAGAATGATCAGCCATATTCTGGGCGGAGACGTCAGTTGGACACCGTGGTCGCGGTTGAGCCTGCAAGCGGGTATTGATTCCGTTTGGAGCAAGACCAAAACGCCGGTCACCGATTACACCCAGGCCATTCTGAATTCCGAGAACAATTACTGGACGGTGAATTTTTCCTCGGATTTCGTCGTGGATGATAAAACCGACCTGGACGTGACCTACTTTTATTACCAGGCCGACGACTTTCAGAACGCCGCCACTGCCGGCCTGTCAACCGGGGCCGGAGCGCGTGAGCACGGCGTCACCGCCACCCTCACCCGCCGGATCACCCAAAACCTCAAGGCGAGCCTGAAATACAGCTACTACAATTACGAGGACGCAGCTTCCGGCGGTTTTGACAACTTCGAGGCCCACCTGATTTTTGCCAGCCTGCAATACCGTTTCTAAAGCGGATCCTAGAGAGCGGTTCCCGGAAAAGTGTAGCCACCGATGTGAATCGGCGATGTCCAATCAGGGACGGACTTCGTTACCGTTTGTGGGGCGAGGCTGCTGACGAGCCGGCCCGTGCGCTTCAAACAGAAAAGCGCCGGCGCCAGTTCCGCTCAAACGCTTCAACGACCAAACACGCTGTAGCGCAGGCAAAACTGGCGCCCGCGTCCCGCCAATAACCAGGCTGACATCACGAGGAGCAGAGAATTCACCATGAGTTTTCGACAAATGAACTCAGCGCCGGTGCCGCAGCCACAGTCAAATTTCACCGCGCAGAAGGGGATATGCCCCGCCACCTGCAGGAGCAAAGCACGGTGCAGCACCAGCAAAGTGAACAGTACCAGCATCACCGTCAGCGTCAACGCCGTTCCCCGCACCGCCACGCCAGCCAGCAGCAACAGCCCGCAAAAAATCTCGAACCACGGCAAGGACGCGGCGATGAAATTCAACACCCAAGCGTGCTGCGTCAGGTCGTACTGGTGCAGAAGTTTCAAAAAATCGGCCGGGTGCAGCGCCTTGCTCAGGCCTTCCCCAAAAAACATCGCTCCCAACAACCATCGGGCCAGCGCCGTGAACAGGTTTATGACCGCGACACCGCGGATGGGGTAATCGCAGGTCATTGAACGGTGATGTTCATCCTGCCGCTGTTGCGCGGGCCGATTTCCAATGGCTGATGATAGTTGGTCCATTCGGTCATGCCGCCGCCGTAGACGAATATTTTCCCTGTGCGAATCCCCACGTCCCGCAGCAGCAGAGCCGCCGTCTGGCTGTCGTCACAATCGCCGCCATTGCAGTACACAACAATTTGTTCCGCCGCCCGGCACGCCGGCAGCACGACCGGGAAATATTTTTCGGGATGAAACGGATCCAATTCATAGGCTCCGGGAATGTGGCCCGCCAGGTAATCGTCTTCTTCCCGCGCATCCACAAATACAATGACACCCTGTTTCAGGCGTGAATTGTGGAAGAGCTGCACTGCCTGCTGACCGTCTGTCAACTGCAATCCCTTCTGCTTCAACTGCTCGCCCAGCCATGGCGGGTAGGCGGGGACCGCGGCATTGGTGTCGGCTACGATGACCGGCGCGCGAACCATGACCGCTGCCCGCATCGCCGTATTCGTCCCCGTCGGAAAATAATTTCGGGTCAGCGCCAAACCGCGCGGAGAAACCAGGTTGGCGGCAAAAGCGAAAATCACGCCGGCGACCGTAACGTACACGGCTTCCCGCAAAATCCTGCTGACCGCGCTGACGCGATCCGCCACCTCCGCTTGGACGGTTGGCCCATTCATACCGTGTCGGCTATCGGCTTGCACATTGGTGCCTTACAGGAACTCACTTTTTTGCGTCCGGCGCAAGCGAATGCTCCGTCGGACCGGCCGATCCTCGATATAGTAATTACGCAAAATGATTCAATTTAAACGAATCATCAACTTTTATTGTGATACTTAAATCAATTTTCGTGTAGTAAAGAGCAATTCCGGGGTGGCGTGGGTCGGGTTCGTCTTTAGATTGTCAATGTGATGAAGCTGCAGGGAAGAACGGCAGCTGGTCGGCAAATCAAAGTCCCAACGGAAAATGAGTGGCCGGCTGAGGCTAATGTTTAATTTGACAAAACCGCGCGCGGCTTCTTAAGTACAGAGATTATGAAAATGAAAATTGGACCTGTTGCAAAATTAACCGTCGTGTCCTGCCTGTTCGCAGGCGCGTTGTGCTGGTCCGCTGCGGCCGGCGATGTCACCGCAACCTGGAACATGAATTGCGCCGCCTGTCACGGCAAGGACGGCAGGGGCCAGACGATGATGGGACGTAAACTGGCGATCAAGGATTTGACCGATGCCAAAGTCCAGGCGTCCTTTACGGACGACCAGGCCACGAAAGCCATCAAAGAAGGCGTCACCGACAACGGCCAGACCAAGATGAAGGCGTTCGGCGAGAAGCTCAGCGACGACGATGTCAAGGCCCTGGTCGCCAAGGTTCGGTCCTTTAAGCCGGCACAATAAGGCGGCGTTTCCGCGCCGCTCCATCGGTCAGCGCAGCGGACCGGGACGCTGGAATAAACCAGGCGTGCCTCGGTTCGGGTGTAAAGTGTCGCCACCTCTCGCATAGCAATTATGGAAGAAAATTCAACACCGGCCCGCCGGAACGGTTTTTTCAAGAACTGGTTCGGCCTGTTGGGCGCATTGATCATGGCGGGCAGCGTCTTTTCCTGCCTCTTCCTGTTTGCCACGGAATTGTTTCTGCCTCGCAGCAATCCCTACATGGGGATTTTGGTGTACATGGTGGCGCCCGTCTTCTTCTTCCTTGGCCTCGCGCTGGTCCTCGCCGGCTGGTGGCTGCAACACCGGCAGAAACCCGGTGCCCTGGCGTGGAAAGTGGACCTGACCCGGCCGCGTGATCGGAAATTGCTCGGTGTGTTCATCGCCGCCGCGCTGGTGTTCCTCCTGTGTTCCGCCATCGGGAGTTACCAGACTTATGAGTACACCGACTCGGTCGTTTTCTGCGGCACGGCCTGTCACGTGCCGATGAAGCCGGAATACACCACCTACCTGCAGTCGCCCCACGCCCGCGTGGCCTGTGTCGAATGTCACGTCGGCCCCGGCGCCAACTGGTATGTGCGCAGCAAGCTCAACGGCGTCCACCAGTTGGTTGATGTCGTCCTGAACCGCATTCCCCGCCCCATCGAGACGCCTTTGGGCAATCTGCGCCCGGCGCGCGAAACCTGCGAACAATGCCACTGGCCCCAGCGATTCATCGGCGACATTGACCGGACCGATTATCATTATCTGTCCGACCAGACGAACACGCCGTTTGCTGTGCGGCTGGAAATCAAGGTGGGGGGCGGCAAACCGGATGGCACGATGAGCGGCATCCACTGGCACGTCAGCAAAAACTTCAAGGTGGAATACGTCGCCACCGACACACAGCGGCAAGTGATTCCCTGGGTGCGCGTGACCGATGCCAGCAGCGGAACCTCCACTGTCTTTCGCGACAAGAGTTTTAAAGGCGATCCCACCCAATACCCGGTCCGCACCATGGATTGCCTCGATTGTCACACGCGGCCCTCGCATCGCTTTCTGTCGCCCAACGAAGCCGTGGACACGGCCATCAATGCCGGTTTGCTGGATTCCTCGATTCCCTGGGTGAAATCCAACGTGGTGGCGGTGCTCGTTCAACCCTATCAAACCACCGAGGAAGCCCTGGACAAAATTGCCGCCGCTCTGCACGCCGCTTATCCGTATCTGGCCACGGCGGGCAGTGTCGTGGCCGAAGCCCAGAAAATTTACCGGGAGAATTTCTTCCCGGAAATGAAGACTGATTGGCGGGTGCATCCGGACAATATCGGCCATAAAATGTCCGCCGGCTGTTTCCGCTGCCACGACGGCAATCATACGACGGACGACGGCAAACAGGTGATCTCGGCGAGCTGTAATTTGTGCCACGTCATCCTGGCACAAGGCAGCGGCCCGCAACTCCAGCAGCTCAATGCCGCCGGCAACGATTTCTTCCACATTGACTCGGTCTATACCAATCCGTCCTGCGCCATGTGCCACACCGGCGGGCCGATCGCCGCTCAATAAATTGCCGCACCCTGGTCAAACATCCACTTGCCGTTTATGCTGACAATTAGTAGGTTTTTAGTATGAATTCCGAGCCTCTGCCTGCCCAACGTCCGGTTTTTCTCAACCGGCTGGTCTTGCTGGTCGTGACCGCCGCGCTCGCCGGTTGCGGCCGCGATAATGTCAAAGTCTATCGGCTCTCCAACGACGATTCTTCCGCCTCGCAGCCGAACCCGTTCGCCGCCGCGCCCGATCAAAACCAGGGCAGCCCGGCGCAGCCGCAGTTGTCGTGGACGTTACCGGCGGGCTGGACCGAAACTGCAGCCAGTGAAATGAGCATCGCTTCGTTCAAAGTCTCCGGCGCGAACGGGACGGAAGCCGAAGTGAGCGTGGTGCCGTTGCCCGGCATGGCCGGCGGAGACACCGCGAACGTCAATCGCTGGCGCGGTCAAGTAGGTTTGCCGGCGGCGGCGGCGGATGAATTGCAGAAAATGGCGGAATCCGTCCAGGTCGGCGATCAATCAGGGACGTTGTACGACATCGCCGGCAGTGACAACACGAAGCGCATCCTTGGTGCAATCCAGGAACGCAACGGCACCACGTGGTTCTTTAAAATGATGGGCGAAGCCACCCTCGTGGAACAACAAAAACCGGAATTTGTCGCCTTTCTAAAATCGCTGACGTTTTCGGCGGCGGCGCCCCCGGCCACCTTGCCGCCCGGACACCCGGCCATCAACGGCGCGGAGCAGGGCGCACTCATGACGTCGGCCGGCGGAACCGCCGCGGCCAAGCCGGATTGGACCGTTCCAGCCGGTTGGCAGGAAGTGCCCGCGGCGCAATTTCTCCTGGCGGAATATTCCATCGCCGGAGCGAACGGCGCCAAGGCGGAAGTCAACGTGGCTCAGTTGAACGGCAGCGGCGGCGGCGTGCTCGCCAACGTGAACCGCTGGCGCGGCCAAATCGGCCTCGACCCCGTGGACGAATCAGGGTTGGCCAGGTTGACGACAACCGTGAATTTCACCGGCGGCCAGGCGACTTTCGTGGATATGTCGGGCAGCGACATGTCCGGCGGATCCATTCGACTCGTGGCCGCCATCGTGCCCGTGGGTGACCAGACCTGGTTTTTCAAACTGATGGGCAACGCGCAGGTAGTGGCGGGCCAGAAGGACGCCTTCGCCAAATTCGTGCAGACGACGAGGTTTACCAATGCTCCTTGAGCGGCTCATCAGGTTCTTCACCTCGCTGCGGCTGACCGTTGTCCTTCTGGTATTGTCCCTGTTGCTCGTCTTCGCCGGCACACTCGGCGAAGTGCATCTGGGGCTTTACAAGGCGCAGACGGAATTTTTCCGCAGTTTCTTTATCTACTGGCATCCTGGCAACGGTTCCGGGAAAATTCCCGTGTTCCCCGGCGGTTATCTGCTCGGCCTGGCGCTCCTGGTCAATCTTGTCGCGGCGCATGTCAGCCGGTTCAACTTGACCCGCGACAAAATCGGCCTGTGGATCATTCACGCCGGGCTGATTCTGCTGATTCTCGGCCAGCTCGCCACCGACATGTTCGCCGTGGAAAGCCAGATGCACCTGCGCGAAGGCCAGATGAAAAATTATTCCGAGTCCGATCGCATGGATGAGTTGGCCGTCAGCGACATCACCGACCCGAAACTCGAAACCGTCGTGGCGATTCCGGAGCGGTTGCTGGCCAAAAAAGGCGACATTCGCAACGACCAACTGCCGTTTATCGTGCGCGTGAAGGAATTTTACCCGAACTCGGTGTTGACTACCAACGCTGCACCCGGTTACGCGCGCGTGAACGCGACTGCCGGTCTCGGCCCCACCCTGTGGTGGGAACAGGTCCCCCGCGAGACCGCCATGGACCGTCGCGACGTGCCGTCCGCGCTCATCGAAATCGTCACCCCGCAGGATTCCGCCGGCACGTGGTTGGCATCCGAATGGCTGGAACAGCCGCAGACGTTCACCGTCAACGGCCACACCTATTCGTTTCAATTGCGACCGGAGCGTTACTACCTGCCCTTCAGCCTGCGCCTGCTCCGGTTCCATCACGACGTCTATCAGGGCACCGATATCCCGAAGAATTTTTCCAGCCAGCTGCTGCTCAACCGGCCGGACACCGGCGAACGCCGGCAAGTGCTGATTTATATGAACAACCCGCTGCGTTACGACGGCCGGACATTTTATCAGGCCAGCTTTGACCAGGACAACGAGGGTACCGTTCTGCAGGTCGTGAAAAATCCCGGCTGGCTGACGCCGTATCTGGCCTGCATCCTGATTGCCACGGGCATGGTGGTCCAGTTTCTGTCGCACCTGGTTCCCTTTTTACGAAGGAGGAGGTCATGAATAAAATCATTCCCTGGGTCGTGGCGGCGGTTTTTGCCGCGTGGGTTCTGTCCACGCTGCACGAACCGCCCGAACCCGGATTCCACACACGCGATTTCGGCCGGCTGCCGGCCTTGCTGAACGGGCGCGTCCAGCCGCTGGATTCCGTCGCGCGCAGTACCCTGCTGCAAATCCGCGAGCGGCAAAGCGTCGGCGACCTGGGCGCCACCGCCTGGCTGATGGAAACCATGATGAACCCCGATGCCGCGGACAAGTTGAACGTCTTTCGCATTGATAACTTTGAGCTGCTCAACATGCTCCAGTTGCCGGAGGCGCAGAAATATTATTCCTTCAGCCAGATCCAGCCGCACTTGGATGACCTGACCCGCGAAGCCCAGCGCGCCAATGACGTCGAAGACGCCAACCGCACCGCTTTCCAACGCCAGTTGCTCAAGCTCGACAATGCGCTGGATATTTATCAGCGGCTGAAACTGAGCCTCTGTCCGCCGGGCACGACCGATTTCGCCGGGCAACTGGCAGCGTATGAACAGGCCATCCCCGCCGGCGTGGCCGCCGCCCAGGCCCAGGAAGCCAAGAAAACCTTCGACCAGGCGGCCCTGAACCGGCTGCTCGATTTCCTGTCCAGCTATAACGACCTCGCCAAATACGCCTACCCGCTCATGGTCCCTCCGCCCACGGACGCCAAATCGCGCGCCGACTGGCAGAACGTTGGCCAGAACCTGATGAGTGTCGTCCATGGCAACGACTTCAGCCCGGCGGTGAAGGATTACGCCGCAATGGTCACGGCCTATAACCAAAACCAGCCTGCCGCCTTCAACCAGGCGCTCGACGATTACCGCCAATGGCTCGGCCAATGGTTCGCGCCGGAAGCCCGGCACGGTATCCAGGAATTCTTCTTCAACGATTTTGCGCCGTTCTACAAGGCGATGATTATTTACGTGACGGCGTTTCTGCTGGCCGTCATCGCGCTGCTGACCTTCGCGCTCATGCCTAAAACGTCCGAAGTCTTGCGGCAGTCGGCGTTCTGGCTGGTCGTGCTGGGCGGCATCATCCACACGTTCGGCCTGGTGTTCCGCATGTGGCTGGAAGGCCGGCCGCCGGTGACCAACCTGTATTCGTCGGCCATCTTCATCGGCTGGGGTTGCGTCATCCTGGGTATCATTTTGGAACGGGTCTTTGCTGTCGGCCTCGGCAGCGCCGTTGCGTCCTTCGCCGGATTTGTCACGCTGATCATCGCGCATAATCTTTCGATGGACGGCGACACCATGGAAATGCTGCGCGCGGTTCTGGACACCAACTTCTGGCTCGCGACGCACGTCGTCGTGGTCACGCTCGGTTACGCTTCAACCTTCATGGCCGGCCTGCTGGGCGTCACGTACGTGTTGCTCGGCCTGTTCACACCGTTGCTGAAATATAAATCGGGAAATTTGGAGCTGGGCAAGGTCCTGGCGAAAATGACTTACGGCATCGTCTGTTTCGCCGCGCTGTTCAGCTTTACCGGCACCGTGCTGGGCGGTATCTGGGCCGACCAATCCTGGGGCCGGTTTTGGGGCTGGGACCCGAAGGAAAACGGCGCGCTCATCATCGTGCTGTGGAACGCGGCCATTCTGCACGCGCGCTGGGGTGGCATGATTCGCGAACGCGGCCTGATGAACATGGTCATCTTCGGCAACATCGTGACGAGCTGGTCGTGGTTCGGCGTGAACATGCTGGGCATTGGCCTGCATAGCTACGGATTCATGGCCGCCGCGTTCTGGTGGCTGCTCGCCTTTGTCCTGAGCCAGATCTCGTTGATCGGCCTCGGCATGTTGCCCACGGGCATGTGGCGGAGCTTCCGCAGCTCAGCGCAATCGGGCACTTCCGATCCATCGGTTTCCAAGACAGCTCCCAAGACACACCCGGCCTAAAGCGGTGGCAGGGTCATGATTTAAACGTCGCGGTAAACAACCGCGTCATGCCTTTCAACATTCGAAAGGGGCGATCAACCGCCGCACTCCAAACGCCAGGCGCGTTGTGCAAACCTCCGGCAGTCGCGAAGCGTCTGGACTGCGGTGACTTCGGCCGCGCTCTGATCCGGACGGTCCGGCGATCACAGGCCGCCGCTACAACTTTCACCAAAAATCAGGCGTGACAATGCAGTAAAATTCGACATCGTGCGGGCAAGCGTTATGAATCTCGAAATCATTTCCGATTCCGTTCGGCGTAGCGGCTTTTGGCAGAAAACCGCCGTCTCCAACTGTCTGAAGTTAGCGGTGCTATGCCGAGGCGCCGTTAAGGCCACTGGAAAGCCCTACGGAAATCTTCTGCACTATCGGCAAATAAATCCTCCGTCCCTGGCGCTTTGCCTTGTCGCCTCGCTTGCCTTCGGCGCCACGTCCTGCTCCAGGCAGCCGAACGCCCCCTCGGAAATCACGACCGCTGTGTCCTCGACGCCGGTGGCGCCCGCGCCGCCGCCCCAGCCAAAGTATACCGTCCAGGATTTGCTCCAGTACGCCAGGCCCTTGTGCGGCACGGCGGCCGACGGCGACCTCTACCCCGGTGCCTCGGCGCCCTTTGGAATGATTCAATGGAGCCCGGACAGCGGCTCGGGCCAGCATTGCGGCGGGTATGCGTATGAAGATTCCAGTATCGGCGGGTTCAGCCTGGACCATCTCAGCGGCGCGGGATGCAATTATGGAGGCAATTTCGCGTTCATGCCCGTCCTGAGTGTGCCTACCGATTCGCCCGGCACCAGCCGCACGGCTTTCGCCGTCGCGTTTTCTCATGACACCGAGAAGGCGTCGCCCGGGTATTACGCCGTCACGCTCGGCAACGGTGTCAAAGTGGAACTGACGGCGACCGAGCGTAGCGGCTTCGGGCGGTTCACTTACCCGGCCGGCAATGCCGCAACGATGGTGATTAACGCGGCCAGCGCGGTGAACGGCGTCAAACAATCGGCCATCCAAGTTTATCCTGGACGGCGCGAAATCACCGGCTGGGCGGTCGGCGGCCATTTTTGCGGCGGGCCGGACGAGGGCCGAATTTATTTTTGTGCCGTGTTCAACCGGCCCTTTGCCGGTTATGGCACGTGGGGCGATGCCTCCCTGGACAATGGCGGTACGAACAGTGATGGCCGGGCCTCCGGCGCGTTCGTGAGTTTCAAGCCGTCGGATGATGGGACGGTTCTGGCCAAGGTGGGGATTTCCTACGTCAGCACCGACAACGCCCGCGCCAACATCGAGGCGGAAAATCCGTTGTCCGCGTTTACCTCGAAGGATTTCGACCAAGCGGTGGCCGCAGCCGGTCAGATTTGGAACCTGTACCTGAACCGCATCCAGGTCAGCGGCGGCACCCGGGCGCAAATGGAAACCTTTTATTCCATGCTTTACCGCGTTTTCCTTGGCCCCACCATTTGTTCGGACGCCAACGGCGATTACCTGGGCTACGACGGCCAGGTCCATCGAACCGATGACCACCGCGTGCAGTACGCCAATTTTTCCGGCTGGGACATTTACCGCAGCGAAAGCCAGTTGCTCGCCCTGCTCGACCCACAACGCGCTGGTGACATGGCGCAATCTCTGTTGCTCGATTATCAGCAAGGCGGCGCCTTTCCCCGCTGGGGCGTGCCCAACGAAGACAGCGGCGTCATGATGGGCGACCCCGCCGCGCCGATCATCGCCGACTTTTACGCCTTTGGCACGACCAACTTCGATGCCCACGCCGCCTTGGACGGCCTCGTTCGCGCGGCCACCGACCCCTCCGTGTTCGCCCCCCGCACCCGCACCTTCGAGCGCGACGCGCTGGCGGATTATCTCAAGCTGGGTTACGTGCCGGAATATCAACGCGGCGGCTACGGCAACGTGTCCATGACCGAGGAATATGCCTCTGCGGATTTCGCCTTGTCGCAATTTGCCCGGGCGCTGGGTGACGACACCAACAGCGCCCTCCTCCTGCGCCACGCGCAGAACTGGACCAACCACTTCAATCCGGCGTCCGGCTACCTGGAGATGCGCCGGCGCGACGGTTCCTGGGCGCCTGGATTCCGGCCCGACGCGGAAGGTTATGACGGCAACCAGGGTTACGTGGAAGGCACCGCCGCCCAATACCTCTGGATGGTGCCATTCAACCTTAAGACCCTGTTCGACCTAATGGGTGGCCCGCAAAAAGCCGCCGCGCGTCTCGACAATTTTTTCACCGGCTTGAACACGGGCGTCAATTCCGTCTATGCCTACCTGGGCAACGAACCCTGCCTCGAAACGCCGTGGGAATACTGTTTCCTGGGAGAACCGTACAAAACGCAAAATGTCGTGCGCCAGGCCATCACCCAGCTCTTTGCCGCGGCGCCGCTCGGCTATCCCGGCAACGATGACCTCGGTGAAATGTCGTCGTGGTATGTCTTCGCCGCGCTCGGCATGTATCCCGAACTGCCCGGCTCCGACGTGCTGGTCCTGGACAGCCCCTTGTTCCCCAAAGCCGTGTTCCATCTGCCGAACGGGGACCTGACTGTCATCGGCAACGGCGCCGCGCCGGACGCGCCTTATGTCCAAAACCTGACCGTGAACGGCCAGTCTTGGAACAAGCCGTGGCTGCGCTACTCCGACATTGCCCGGGGAGGCAATCTCACCTACACGCTGGCCGCCACGCCGAACACGAACTGGGGCAGCAGCCCTTCCAATGCGCCGCCGTCATACACCGGCGAACCCGGCCAGTAACCGGTCGGGTGCATCGCCGTTGTCAAAGCCGTGGCGGCGCGTCAGCGATGTTCTCATCCGCCGCCTTTTGCCGCATCGGGCCGGCTGGCAGCCTCAGTTTCCTTGAATCCAAGGTTGTCAAAAAACGTCGGGCGGCGCCGGGATGTGAAATTGGAATGCGCCCTGCTTCATTCGGCTGCCATGAAGAACAGGCTGAAACTCTATTTTGGATCCGAACCGAAACCCCATCCCCGACCACCGCGCGCGGCGCACAGAAATCTGCAGCAATTCAAGTTGATTACCTTATATGGGGCGCTATCGCGGGAAAAGGAGGATGCCGACGCTTCCGTGAAGGGCCATTACGAACAGGTGCTGCTCTCCTTGAAGCGCCTGATCGAATCGCTTGGCCCCAGCGCCGATTACGAGCAGTGGGTGAATTCCCTTTCCGTCCGTTGTCCGGTCCCATCCGGTCGGCGCAGTCGTTAGATTGGACAGGTTGGGCTTTGGCCTGCAGCGGTCGCTCCGGTGAGGTGAGCGGCCCGCAGGCTGGCTTTGCCTGGTTCCGCCGCCGCCATCGTCAATCGGCAGGACGCGGTGAAAGCGGCAACGCATTGTCAGGGAGGACCATCTTTTCCCGGTCATCCGGCGGAAGTTCCCGAGAGGAATACTTCGCCGGATTGCCCGGCACCGCAATTTTCCCCTGATTTTAAGCGGGTTGCTTTGCGCTTGACGGTTTCCGGCAAAAATTCTAAACTTTCAGTTCAAGAGCGGTAAAGTTTGCTGGTTCGACCAGCGTGCGAAAGTCGGAGATATGGATCTTCCGACTTTTTTGTTCCCCCTGTGGGGGATGCCGTGTCGGAAATATGAACGCTGATTTTCTGGCTGTTTTGGAGTTTTGGGAGCGCGAAAAGGGCATCAACCGTGATGTCCTGGTGGGCGCTGTCCAAGATGCCCTCCTGTCCGCCGCCAAAAAGGCGGTCGGTCCGGCGCGCGAACTGCGCGTCGAGATTGACCAGAAAAACGGCGACATCAAGGCCTTCGCCAAGCTGGTCGTCGCCGATCGCGTCATCTCGCAGCATGACCAGATTTCCGTGTTCGACGCCCGCCGGATCAAGCCCGACGCGCAAATTGGCGACGAAATTGAAAAGGAAGTAACGCCGACCGGCTTCGGCCGCATCGCCTCGCAGTACGCCAAACAGGCGCTGATGCAGAAAATCCGCCAGGCCGAAAAAGCGCTGATTTTCACCGAATTCAAGGACCGGGTGGGCGACATCATCAGCGGCACGGTGCGGCGATTTGAGCGATCGGACGTGATTCTGGACCTCGGCAAATACGAAGCGTTGTTGCCCAATCGCGAGCGCGTGCCCACCGAGGAATATCAGGTCGGCGAACGCATCCGTTGCTACGTCAAGGCCGTCGAGCAAGGCCCGCACGGGCCGGAAATTATTTTGTCCCGCGCCGATCCGCGATTTGTCATCAAGCTGTTCCAGTTGGAAGTTTCGGAAATCAACGACGGCACGATCGAGATCAAAGGCATCGCGCGCGAGCCGGGTTTCCGCACCAAAATGGCGGTTTATTCGCGCGACAGCAAAGTGGACCCGGTGGGCGCCTGCGTCGGCATGCGTGGCCAGCGCGTGAAGAACATCGTCCGCGAACTCAACAACGAGAAAGTGGATGTCATTCCGTGGTCGCCGGACGTGCGCACGTTCATCACCAATGCGCTGGCGCCGGCCAAGCTCAAAAGCTTTGAAATAGATGAAGCCGGGAAACGCGTAAAGATTCTGGTGAGCGAGGATCAGTTGTCGCTGGCCATCGGCAAGCGCGGACAGAATGCGCGGCTGACGGCCAAGCTCACCGGCTGGGAAGTGGACATTGACGCGGAAGTGGTGGTGACCAAGGGTTTTGAAGAAAAGGTGGCCGAGGCGGTGGGACTGCTGGCGGCGATTCCGGGCATTTCGCGGGAGCAGGCCGATGCCCTCGTGCATGCCGGCATCACCCGGCTCGAAGATTTGTTGCAGGCGGATGAAGCCGATTTAAGCAGCATTCCCCAGGTGGGCGATCACGCGGCGGAGATTTTGAAGGCCGCGCGCGCCGAGGCGGAACGCCGCACATTGAAGGTCGGCGAAACGCCGGTAAACCCCGACGCCGGCGTCGGGGTAAACAGTTGAAGTTGGAATGAAGAAGGAAGAATGCAGAATGAAAAAGCGTCTGTCAGCGCAATCTGCCTTCTGCCTTCTGCCTTCTGCCTTCTGCCTTTGATGTTATGCGCGACGGCGGGACAAAAATGTTCGCGCGGCGGCGGTTGTTTGCAGTAGAAAGATTTTATGCCCGTTCGGATTTACGACATCTCGAAGAAGCTCGGCCTGGAGAACAAGGTGATTCTCGCCAAGGCCAAAGCGCTGGGCATTGCCGCCGCGAAGGTCCCGTCCAGCTCGCTTGACAAGATCAGCGCCGAGTTCCTCGAAGAGGAACTGTTCAAGGAACATCCCGAAGTTGCCGCCAAATTCGCCGCGCCACCGGTGGTCGAAAAACCCAGGCCCGCGCCGGTTGAGGAAAAAATCGTCATCATCACCGCGCCGCCGCCGGAACCCAAACCGGAAGTCAAAGCCGAGCCCGTGAAAGCGGACGCGGCGCCGCCCGTGGTGGAAGCGCCACCAGCTCCGCCGCCGCCGCCCAAGCCGGCGGGTCCGAAACTCGGCGAAAAAGTGGGGTTCATTCAGTTGCCCCAAAGGCCGGTGACCCGAGCGCCCGGTCACGGCAAACCGGCGCCCAAACCGGCCAGCACGGGAACCACCCATTTTACCCGATCGGGCAGGCCCGGTCTCGCACCCGCCGCACCGAAACCCGCTCCCCGGGCACCCGCTTTGCCCGCCGCACCGGCACCCAAATTTGTCGCGCCAGAGACCGGCGAAGTTATTGTCATCAAGCCGCCGATTGTCGTGCGGGAACTGGCTGCTCAGCTCAAACAAAAGCCCTTCAAGATTATCGCCGACCTGATGGGGCTGGGTGTCTTCGCCACCGTTAATCAGGCCATTGACGAAAAAATCGCCCAGCAACTTTGCGCGAAATACGGGTTCCGGTTCGAGGTGGAAAAGCGCGAGCGGGGCGGCGGGGCGGTCCACGCCCCCGTCAAGAAGGTTGAACTGGATGTCGAGGACAAGCCCGAAGAGCTCAAGCCGCGCGCGCCGGTCGTGACCATCATGGGCCACGTTGACCATGGCAAGACCACGTTGCTGGATGTCATCCGCAAGGCCAACGTCGCGGCGGGCGAGGCCGGCGGCATCACGCAGCACATCGGCGCCTATACCATTTCCGTGCCGCATCCGGAACGCAAAAGCGAGCTGGCGCAAATCACGTTCCTCGACACGCCCGGCCATGCGGCGTTCAGTTCCATGCGCGCCCGGGGCGCCAACGTCACCGACCTGGTCGTGCTCGTCGTCGCCGCCAACGACGGTGTCATGCCGCAAACCGTCGAAGCCCTTAACCACGCGAAGGCGGCCAAAGTTCCCATTCTGGTCGCGGTCAACAAGATTGATCATCCCAACGCGAACCCCCTGAAAGTCCGCCAGCAATTGCAGGACAAAGGTCTGGTGCCGGACGACTGGGGTGGCGACACGATATTTGTGGATGTTTCGGGGCTCACGAAAGAAGGCATTGACAAGCTGCTGGAGATGATTTTGCTCCAGGCCGAATTGCTCGAGTTGAAGGCCAACCCCAACCGCCGCGCCAAGGGCAATGTGATTGAATCCGGGGTCGAACCGGGCGGCCCGACTGCGACGGTGCTGGTCCGCAAGGGCACGCTGCGGGTCGGTGACATCATCCTGTGCGGCGAGTTTTACGGCCGGGTGCGTGCGTTGATCAGTGAAGAAGGCAGCCGCCTCAAGGAAGCCGGGCCCTCGGTGGCGGTGAAGGTTCTCGGCTTGAACGGCGTGCCGGATGCGGGGCTGGA
This sequence comes from Candidatus Sulfopaludibacter sp., assembly GCA_035508155.1. Classification (GTDB taxonomy): domain Bacteria; phylum Verrucomicrobiota; class Verrucomicrobiia; order Limisphaerales; family UBA11358; genus UBA11358. The sequence continues at coordinate 19,526 of DATJNM010000024.1, forward strand.
ATTCAGTGTGGTTGAAGACGAAAAAGCGGCGCGGGAACTGGCCGAACAACGTTTTCTGGCCGCCAGGGCGGAAGGTCAGGAAGACAAAAAAGTCACGCTCGAAAATCTTTTCGCCACGCTCGCCGCGGAACAAAGCAAGGCGCTCAAAGTCGTCGTCAAGGCCGACGCACAAGGCTCGGTCGAGGCCATCGTCGAAGCGCTCAAGAAAATCGAATCGGACAAGGTTTCACTCGAAATTTTGCACAGCGACGTCGGGACCATCACGGAAAACGACGTGGCCCTGGCCTCCGCGTCAAACGCCGTGATTCTTGGATTCCACACGCGCCTGGACAGCACCGCCGCCGAAAAAGCCAAACACGAAAACGTGCAGATCAAACTGTACGCGATTATTTATGAATTGATTGACGAGGTTAAGGAAGCGATGGCCGGCCTGCTGGAACCGGTCGTCAAGGAAAACGTCGTCGGCTCGGCGGAAATACGGCAGATTTTTGAATTGTCCAAAGGCGCGCCGGTGGCCGGCTGCATGGTCAGCAGCGGCCGCATCGTCAAAGGCAAGGTCCGGGTGCGCCGGCGCAAGGACGTGATCTACGAAGGCATTGTGCAATCGTTGCGCCGGTTCCAGGACGAAGTCGGCGAGGTCCGCGCGGGCATGGAATGCGGCATTCGCATCGAAGGTTACAGTGATTTCCAGGTCGGCGATGTGATTGAGAGTTATTCCATCGAGAAAATAGCTGCCAAGCTATGAAGACCGGGGCTTCAGCAGCAATCCATCTCCCCTTCCACCCATCCATCCATTTTTGACCATGCCCAGCCTCCGACTCCAGCGCGTGCGCGAATTATTGAAACGCGAAATCGGCGAAGCCATCCGCCGCGAATTCCACGTGAGCGAATGCGGTTTGATTTCGGTGAATGATGTGGACGTGGCCGGCGACCTCAAATCCGCCACCGTGTTCATCAGCATCCTCGGCAATCCGGACCAGCAGAAACGCGGCTTTCAACTGCTCTCCGACCACCGCGTCCGCCTGCAAGGTTTGGTGGGACGCGCGGTGGTGTTGAAATACACGCCGACGCTGAAATTTGTTTTTGACGATTCCATCGCGCGCGGCAATCGCGTGCTCCAAATCATCGAGGAACTGGAACAAGGCAAACCGGAGGAGGAAAAAGATTAAATCGTGAAAAGTTATCCTGGAATTATTGACCGCATTCTCGACGCGGTCCGCCAAAGCAAAACCTTCTGCGTCGTCGGACACATCCGGCCCGACGGCGATTGTGTGGGTTCACAACTTGGCCTGACCATGGCCCTGCAAAATGAAGGCAAAAAGGTGCTCTGCTGGAATGAGGATCCCGTCCCGCAGAAATATAAATTCCTCAACGACAAGGAGCTGTTCCAAAAACCCAAACACGGCCTGAAATTCGACTGCGTCGTCGCCACGGATTGTGCGAGCTTTGAACGTTTGGGCACGGCCGGCAAATGCGTTCTGCACCGGAAAATCCTCATTAACATTGACCACCATGAAAGCAACACACGCTATGGTGACATCAACTGGGTCGGGGCGCGTGAGCCTTCGTGTGGCGAGTTGATTTATCGCCTGCTCAAAGTGGCGCGCTGGCCCATTACCAAACCGATCGCTGACTGTCTCTTCACCGCCGTTTCCACCGATACCGGTTCCTTTCAGTATGCCACGACCCGGCCGGGCACGTTTCACGTCGGTGCGGAACTCGTCACACGCGGCGCGGATCTCGCCAAAATCTGCGATGAGGTTTATCAATCCTATCCGTTGTCGCGCGTCCGTTTGCTGAAACACATTTACAATCACTTCCGCCTCACCCATCAGAACCAAATCGCCTATTTCCGGCTCCGGCAGGCGGATTTCGCCCGCGCAGGGTCCGAAGGTGACGAAACCGAAGGTTTGATTGATCACATTCGAGACATCGAGCCGGTCGTGGTGGCCTGTGTCTTTGAGGAAATCGAACCGGAATTGACGCGCATCAGCCTGCGCTCCAAGAGTGACCGGGTCAACGTGAGCGACATCGCCGAGCAATTTGGCGGCGGCGGCCACCCGGCGGCGGCCGGCGCGCGGATTCCCGGCAAACCGCTTGCGGTGCAACGCAAGGTGATCGCCGCCGTCAAACGCGCGCTGAATTCGGCCAAGTGACTGCTCATGCAAGAGTTCTCCCCGCTCGACGGCGCCGTCCTGATTGACAAGCCCGCCGGCCCCACGTCGCATGACGTGGTGGACGCGATTCGGCGCAAATTCGACATCAAAAAAGTCGGCCATTGCGGCACGCTCGACCCCAATGCGACCGGCCTCCTCATCATTGTGCTCGGCCGCGGCACCAAGCTCTCGGAAAAACTGATGGGCGACGATAAGGTCTATGAAGGCGCCATCCAATTCGGCGTGGCCACCGACAGCTATGATGCCGACGGCGTGGTTCTGGAAACGAAAACGGTGCCGCCGCTGACTCTGGAGCAGTTGAACGACGCCGCGACCGGGTTTGTCGGCGACCAGATGCAGACGCCCCCGATGGTTTCGGCGATCAAAAAGGGAGGCGTGCCGCTCTATAAACTGGCCCGCAAGGGCATTGAAGTCGTCCGTGAACCGCGGTTGATACATATTTATCATTTCAGTTTTACCGATTACCTTGAACCCTTGGGCCGGTTTAGAATTGCCTGCACCAAAGGCACTTATGTTCGCAGCCTCGCACACGAGCTGGGCCGGAAAATCGGCTGCGGCGCGCATCTGGCCACGCTCCGGCGCACCGCGTCCGGCAAATTTAACGCGGCCGAATCCACGCCGCTGGCCGAGGTTTTGAAGTTGACGCCGGCGGAATTGGAGAAAAAGGTGATACCGTTTTTGAAACTGGCGCAGCCATGAACATCATTCACGCCGCAAAGGAACTGAAGCCCGCCGGCCGCAACGTGTGCCTGGCGATTGGTTTTTTTGACGGCGTCCATCTGGGACACCAGCAAATCATCCGGCAAACCATCGCCGACGCGCACCAGCACGACGCCCTCGCGCTGGTGCTTACCTTCGACCGGCATCCGAACACCGTGGTTGCTCCCGCTCAGGTGCCGCTGTTGATATATTCGCTGCCGCAAAAATTGCGGGCCATTGAGTCGCTCGGCGCGGATGCCCTTTTGTTGATTCATTTTGACACCCTATTCAGCCGCCAGACCGGCGAAGAATTTATCCGCCGCCTGGCGCAGGAGGTTGGAAAAATCCAAAGCCTGTGCGTGGGAGCGGATTTTGTTTTTGGCCGCAACCGCAGCGGAAACGTGTCATTGCTTAAAAAGCTTGGCGGCGAAATTGGCTTCACCGTTCACGGCCTTGCCGCGGTTTCGTTGGATGGTCAGGTGGTGAGCAGCACGCATATTCGCGAACTCATTCAAGGAGGCGATCTGGACGCAACCAGCCAGATGCTCGGACGCCCCTATACCCTCTCAGGCCGGGTGATTAGAGGAAACCGCTTGGGACAACAACTGGGTTTTCCCACGGCGAATCTGGACACAACCGGCCTGATACTGCCGCCGAACGGCGTTTACGCTGGCATCGCAAACATCCAGGGTAAAACCCATCGTGCCGCTATCAATATCGGTTTTCGTCCAACAGTCGCTTCCGAAACGCAACTTGCTGGTGTTGAAGCACATTTGCTGAATTTTGACGGCAACCTTTATGATGAGGAATTAGAACTCGAAATCGGTGAAAAACTGCGAAAAGAGAAGAAATTTTCATCCATAACCGCCTTACGTGAACAAATTGCCCGCGATATTGCTGCGGTTGCCATAAAAACATGATTGTTGCAACATGTTTATATTAAACGTATTACAATCTAAATCTGGGTCATAAATTCAGCGAATCGCCAGCCCTTTGGGATTTTCTTTGCCCGGATACGATTCTGCTTGAATTTCCCCGGAAAGGAGTTAAAGTGGCGGCGCGTCGGTCTTCTGGTGTTCGAAAGGTCTCCCGAGGTTCATGGGCGAGTGAGAGTTGTGCCAAGACGACGCGAACTCGTGGGATGGAAACTGTGTAAATTTTCCTGAACCAAAACGGGTTAATGCAGGTCTGATAACTTATGCTGAATAGAAAAACAACGCCGCCAAACGGTGCGGGGCGCAATCGCCGCCGCGACGTCAGACGAGGGGCCGGGGCCAAATCGCCTTCGGAACGCCGCCGTTTCGTCATTTCCAGCAACGCGCGTCGGGAGATTTCCCGCTCGCCGGAGGCCAATGGAAAAAACCGGACTCATACGGCCACCTCCATTGCGGAAGCGGAAAAACGCCTGCAAAATGGCGAGGCCGGCGCTTCGGCGGCCACCCAGTCCACCGTGGATCTGACTGAAACGGTGAAGACGCTGTTGCACCTCGCGCAGGAGCACGGCTATATCACCTACGACGACATCAATGATGTGTTGCCGGACAATCTCAGCCCGGAAGATCTCGACGCCTTGCTCAGCAAATTGCGCAGCCTGGACGTGGAAATTGTCATGGACCAGGCGGAGGCTGAACGCGCCAAGCAGCCCGAGCCCTCGCAACCGCAGGAGGAGGACGAAGATGCGCGCCTGGAAATTCTTGACGATCCGGTTCGCATGTACATGAACCAGATGGGCAAGGTGCCTTTGCTCACACGGGAGCAGGAAGTGGAAATCTGCAAGCGCATCGAGGAAGCCGAGATCGAAATGAAGCGCATTGTTTACAGCCTCGGTTTCACCGCCAAGGAGCACATTGCCATCGCGGAAAAGCTTTTGTCCGAACCGCCCAAGGAACGTTTCGACCGCGTGATTGTGGACAAGAAAATCGCCAACCGCGAGGGCCACTTGCGGGATTTGCGCCGGCTCATCAAAAAGGTCCGCACCCTCGACCAAAAGGTGGACGCGAAATATTTTGCCTGGCAAAAAGCCTTGCAGAAGGGCCGCAAGGAAAGACTGCAACGGGAGTTGAAGAAAATGGCTGTCCGGTTGCAGGATACCTTCCAAAAATTCTTTTACAAACAGAAGGTTATCGAGGAAATGATTGTGGTGGCGGGCAACGTCCATGAAAAATTCCAGACGAGCCTGCGACATCTTCAGGAGCTGGAAGGATTGCGGACCACCGCCGAGCGCCGCGCGGCGATGGAAGCCGAACGCGCCAAAATCCAGACACTCGAACAATTCGTGCGGATGCCGCGCGAGGAATTTGTCAAGGCGTTCAGTGACTTGAAGAAGGCTGCCGACGCCGGGCTCAAGGCCAAAACCCACATGGCTGAGGCCAATTTGCGCCTCGTCGTCTCCGTCGCCAAAAAATACACGAACCGCGGCCAGTCGTTCCTCGATTTGATCCAGGAAGGCAACATCGGCTTGATGAAGGGCGTCGAGAAATTTGAGTACCGCCGCGGCTACAAATTTTCCACCTACGCCATCTGGTGGATCCGCCAGGCGATCACGCGCAGCATTGCCGACCAGGCGCGCACCATCCGTATTCCGGTGCACATGATCGAAATCATGAACAAGCTCTGGCGCGCGCAAAAACAGCTCACCCAGGAGCTGGGCCGCGAACCCACACCGGAGGAGCTGGCCGATGAAATGCACATGCCGGTGGCGCGCATCCATGCGCTGCTTAAAATGGCGCAACAGCCGGTGTCGCTCCACGCGCCCGTCGGCGACGACGGCGACGTGAGCGTGGGAGATTTCATCGAAGACAAGACGGCTGAGAATCCCTCGGAGGTGACCAGCTACAGCCTGCTCCGGGAAAAACTGAGCGACGTGCTGACGACCCTGACCGAGCGCGAACGCAAGATTCTCGAAATGCGTTTCGGCCTGCTCGACGGCTACGAACGCACGCTCGAGGAAATCGGCAAGATGTACAACGTTACCCGTGAACGCATCCGCCAGATTGAAGCCAAGGCGCTGCGCAAGTTGCGGCACCCGACCCGCGTCCGCCATTTGCAGGGCTTCCTCGATTCGTCGGAACCGGAGATGAGCACGGCGGCTTGAAATTTATGATTTTTGATTGATGATTTATGATTGAAGCAGGGAAAGCGGCAACGCTGAAAATCGTAAATCAAGAATCTTAAATCATAAATCGCCATGAAGGTCACTTACTACGGACACGCCTGTTTTTCGGCCATCGTCGGCGGCAAAACCCTGTTATTTGATCCCTTTATTTCCGGCAACCCGCTGGCGAAGGGGATTGACCCAAAAAAGGTCACGGCGGATTTTATTCTCATTTCTCACGGGCATGATGATCACATCGGCGACGTGGTGGAAATCGCCAAGCGCACCCGCGCGCTGGTGATCACCGGTTTCGAGGTGGGCGAATGGTTGCTCCGGCAGGGTGTTCCGCGCGTGCATCACCTGAATCAAGGAGGCGGATTCAACTTCGATTTCGGCCGGGTCAAATATGTCAACGCCATCCATTCCAGCACCCTGCCGGATGGCTCCGACGGCGGAAATCCGGGCGGTTTTGTCGTCGAAAGCAGAGACGGCAATTTTTACTTCTCCGGTGACACCGCGCTGACGCAGGACATGAAATTGATTGGCGAATCCACGAAATTAAAATTCGCCGCGCTGTGCCTCGGCGACAATTTTACGATGGGATTGGACGATGCGGTCAAGGCGGCCGAATTCGTGCGCTGCCAGGAAATCCTGGGAGTTCACTACGACACCTTTCCGCCGATTGCGATTGATCACGCCCTCGCCGTGGAAAAATTCCGCGCGGCCGGCAAAACCCTGCATTTGCTGCGACCAGGTGACTCCATCGACTTCTGAAATTCGGGGGAACGAGTTACACGAGTCTTCTGCTGGGAATCCGGGGACTCGCTGACATTCTCCCTCCAGACAGTCAGTTGTTCGGATCCACGATGTGGAGGTCAATCCCCGGCGCATGGTGCAGAAAGAATTGCAGCACGTTCGGCCGCATGAACTGCCACCACTGCCGCTCGGTGGTGCCCAATACGACGAGATGGACGTCGTTTTCCCGGCAAAATTTCAGCAGGGCTTCGCAGACATTCTCACTTTCCAGAACGGTGACGCTGCCCCCCAATTCGGTCGCCAGTTGGACGTTCTGCATGAACTTCCGCTGCAGATCGGCGGGAATACGCATCGGATCCTCTTTTTTACGCCGCACATAGACTGCGATCCATTCGCGATTCAACCGGCCGGCAATACGGGATGCCGTGCGCAAGAGCTTGGCCGTCGTCTCGGGATTGGTGCTGATAAAGACGGTGATTTTTTCGCTGACATCCGTTTGGGGACGGGCGCCCAAACGCGGACGCTGGTCCAGCGCGGCGGCGGTTTCGCGCAAAGCCAACTCCCGCAATTCATTCAGGTTTCTCTCGGTAAAAAAATTCTCCAGCGCGGCGGCAGCGCGATCGGCGGGATAGATCTTCCCCAGCTTCAGCCGCTCGCGCAATTCCTCGGCCGTCAGGTCAATGTTAACAATCTGGTCGGCCTCCAGCACGAACCGGTCGGGCACGCGCTCGCGCACGTCCACGCCCGTCGCCCGCAACACCGTATCGTGGAGGCTTTCGAGATGCTGGATGTTCAGCGCCGTGATGATATTGATGCCTGTCAGCAACAAATCATGCACTTCGAGGTAGCGCTTGGGGTGCTGAGACCCGGCGACGTTCGTGAAGGGCAGTTCGTCAATGATGCAAACCGTCGGATAGCGCTTGAAGATGGCATCCACGTCGAGCACTTCGACCGTGGCGTTGCCGTGGGGCACCTGCTTGCGCGGGATGATTTCCAGCCCCTCCAGCAGCGCCTCGGTGTCTGCCCGCCCATGCGTTTCAATCCAGCCGATGACTACATCCACGCCCGCTTTTTTGAGCCGGTGGGCCTCCTCCAGCATGGCGTAGGTTTTGCCGACGCCGGCGGCGTGGCCGAGATAAATCTTCAATTTCCCCAGCCGGCTTTTCTCGATCAGCCGCAGGAAATCCTCCGGCTTCAATCGCTCAACGGGCGGTTCCACACCGCCAAGAAACTATTTTTGCGGCAACGGGTCGAGCGCGAAGTTGGGGCGAACCAATTTTCAACCACAGATAGACGCAGATGAACACGGATTGTTTAACGCTGGGACGCGGAGACATGGAAAATTCCTCCTCCGCGCCGAATGGGGAGACGGTGGCGCAAGCCGGATGAAGTGACAGGACTTGAACCGTTTGGGAAACGGCGAAAGGAATCCGGCAGAGGGGGTTGCGGCAGGTTTGGAGGCGGCGCAGTCAAACTGTGGCTGTTTTCGGTCGCGGTGCTCAAGTTTCAATTGGTGCAAATTCGTGAAATGCGTGTCGCAATTTCGTGTCTGCGTGTTTTGGCACTGAAAAAAATTGCCGGTCATCTGCCGGCCAATCCGTCCAGCGCGAAGTTCAGCGTCATCACGTTCACGCGCGGTTCGCCCCAAATGCCGAGGTCGCGGTCGTCCGTATTTTGTCGGACGAGTTTGCTTACTTGTTCCTCGGTCATCCCACGCGCCCTGGCCACGCGCGGGACTTGCAGTTTGGCGTTCTGCAAACTGATGTCCGGATCCAGGCCGCTGCCCGAAGCGGTCACGGCGTCCGCCGGGACCGGCATGTTCGTCGCGAGACCGTTCTCCCCACGGTAATTGGCGATATTTTGGGCGATGTTGGCGACGAGATTGGACGAAGTCGGTCCGAGATTGCTGCCGCTGGAGTTGGTCGCGTCATAGCCATTGTTGCCTGCCGCCGAGGGACGGGGATGAAAGTATTTGGCGCCGGTGAAGTTTTGCGCCAGCAATGCCGAGCCGCGCACCGCGCCGGTTTTGTCCACGAGCAGACTGCCGTTGGCCGGAGTTGGGAACAGCAGTTGCGAAAGGCCAAAAACGACAACCGGATAAACGCCGCACAAAATGACGGCGAAGAAAAGCGTTGCCATCAACGAGCGGCCGAATTCAGCAATGAGATTTTTCATAAAGGTTCGTGGTAGATTTATGCCAGATGCAGACCGGCAATGATGATGTCTATCAGCTTGATCCCGATGAATGGCAGGATGACGCCACACAGGCCGTAAACCAGCAGGTTGATACGCAGGATTTGCACCGCGCCGAGTGGGCGGAATTTCACGCCGCGCAGGGCCAATGGAATCAGCGCGATGATGATGAGCGCGTTGAAAATCACGGCGCTCAAAATCGCGCTGTCGGGGCTGTGCAAGTGCATCACGTTGAGCGGCGCGATGACGGGGAACGTCACCATCAGCATTGCCGGGATGATGGCGAAGTATTTCGCCACGTCGTTGGCGATGCTGAAGGTCGTCAGCGCGCCGCGCGTGATGAGCAGCTGCTTCCCGATTTCGATGATTTCCAGCAACTTGGTGGGATTGGAATCCAGGTCCACCATGTTGCCGGCCTCCTTGGCGGCTTGCGTGCCGGTGTTCATGGCCACGCCGACATCGGCTTGCGCGAGGGCAGGGGCGTCGTTCGTGCCGTCACCGATCATGGCAATCATCCGGCCGCCCTGCTGTTCCTGACGGATGAGCGCGAGTTTGTCCTCCGGCTTCGCCTCGGCGAGAAAATCGTCCACACCGGCTTCCTGCGCGATGGCGGCGGCGGTTAATTTATTGTCGCCGGTAATCATCACGGTGCGGATGCCCATCACGCGAAAGCGTTTGAAGCGGTCGGCGAGCCCGCCTTTCACAATGTCTTTTAAATGAATCACACCGAGCACGCGTTCCCTGGTCGCAACGACCAGCGGCGTGCCCCCGGACAGCGAGATACCCTCAACGACTTTTTCAATTTCCGTCGGGAACATTCCCCCCGTGAACTGCCGGATGGCGTTGGTCGAACCCTTGCGGATTTGCTTGCCTTCCAGATTCACACCGCTCATACGCAGCTGCGCCGTGAACGGGACGAAATGCGCATCGGGCAATTCGTGAATCGAGCGTGCGCGGATGCCATAATTTTTTGCGAGCACGACGATGCTGCGGCCTTCGGGCGTTTCATCGGCCAGCGATGCAAGTTGCGCCGCATCAGCGAGTTCCCGTTCGGTCACTCCGGACGCAGGCACGAAGGCGACGGCCTGGCGGTTGCCGAGCGTGATGGTGCCGGTCTTATCGAGCAGCAACACGTCCACGTCACCGGCCGCCTCGACGGCGCGACCGCTCATCGCCAGCACGTTGCGCTGGAGCAACCGGTCCATGCCGGCAATACCAATGGCACTCAACAAACCGCCGATGGTCGTCGGAATCAGACAGACCAGCAGGGCGATGAGCACGGCATTGGAGAAAACGGTGCCCGAGTAAATGCCAAACGGTTTCAAAGTGACGACCGCGAGCAAAAAGACAACCGTGAGCGCGGCGAGTAGGATGGTGAGCGCGATTTCATTGGGGGTTTTTTGGCGGCTGGCGCCTTCGACCAGTTGGATCATCCGATCCAGAAAACCCTCGCCGGGATTGGCAGTGATGCGGATTTTGATCTCGTCCGAGAGCACGCGCGTGCCGCCGGTGACAGCGCTGCGGTCGCCGCCGGCTTCGCGGATAACGGGCGCGGATTCGCCGGTGATGGCCGATTCGTCCACCGTGGCGGCGCCGAGAATAATTTCACCGTCGGCCGGAATGATTTCCGTGGCACGCACCACCACGACATCGCCCTTGCGCAGCGAATCGGCATCCACGACTTCAATCCGGTCACCGGAGATTTTGTTGGCGCCGGTCCGCGTGCGGGTGGCGCGGAGTGCCTTGGCCTGCGCCTTGCCGCGGCCTTCGGCGACGGCTTCGGCAAAGTTCGCGAACAGCACGGTAAACCATAACCAGATTGCAATCTGCAGAACAAATCCGGTCTGGCCGGGCGAGCGGAAGATGTCCACAGTACTGATGGCCGCGCCGATCATCGTCACGAACATGACGGGATTTTTGATCATCAGGCGCGGGTTTAGTTTGATGAACGCGTCGCCGATGGCCGGCCAAAGGATTTTTGGGTCAAAAACAGAAACGGTTTTCGTTTGCATAGACTTGGGTCAAAACAGCGTTCCTTTCAGCATCAGGAAATGTTCAACGATCGGCCCGAGCGTGAGTGCGGGCAAAAAGGTCAGTGCACCAACGAGCAGCACCGTCCCGACCAGCAGAACGGCGAACGTGATGCCGGTCACCGGAAATGTGCCCGCACCGGCGGGGACGATTTTCTTTTTTGCCAGCGAGCCGGCGAGGGCGAGCAGCGGCACGATCATGCCGAATCGGCCCAACAACATGTCAACGCCGAGCGTCGTGTCCCACCACGGAGTATTGGCGTTCAGACCGGCGAAGGCGCTGCCGTTGTTGCCGGCACCGGAAGTGTACGCGTAAAGCATTTCACTCAAGCCGTGCGGGCCCCCGTTGGCCAGGCTGGACGTACCCCACTTGCTTACGGACGCCCAAGCGGTGAAACCCAGTATGATGAAAGCGAGAATCACGAAGGCCAGCAGCGTCATTTTCACGTCGTAGGCCTCGATTTTTTTGCCGAGATATTCCGGCGTGCGCCCGACCATCAGCCCGGCGATGAACACGGCGAGAATGACGAAAATCAACATGCCGTAAAGCCCCGCGCCAACGCCGCCAAAAATCACCTCGCCGGTCTGGATGTTGAACATCGGGACCAATCCGCCCAGGGGGGTAAAGGAATCGTGCATGGAATTGACCGCCCCACAGGAGGCGTCGGTCGTCACGGTAGCGAACAACGCGGAATCGAAGATACCGAAGCGGACTTCTTTGCCTTCCATGTTGCCGTCGGCAGCAGCGACGCCGAGTTGTTGATGGATCGGATTGCCCCTGGCTTCGGCCCACCAGCAAACGAGCACGCCGCAGAGAAACATCACGAACATGGCTGACCAGACCGTCCAGCCGTGCTTTTGGTTTTTGGTTTCGCGGCCCAGGTGATAGGTCATCGCGCTGCTGATACACAGGAGCGCGAGCATCTGGAAGAAGTTCGAGAACGGCGTGGGATTCTCAAACGGATGCGCCGCGTTGGCGTTGGTATAGCCGCCGCCGTTGGTGCCGAGCATCTTGATGGCCACCTGCGATGCCATCGGCCCTTGCACGATGGTCTGAGTGTCGAGCGTTTGATTCACCATGACCGGATTGCCCTTGGCGTCCATGACCGGTTTGCCGTTCGCGTCGGTTTTCTGGACGGATACGGTTTGCGGCTCAATGAGTTTCGCCGTCGTGTAAGGCATGAAATTTTGAATCATGCCCTGCGACACGAAAAACAACGCCAGCACGAGGCAAATCGGCAGCAGCAGGTAATAAATGATGCGCGTCAGGTCCACCCAGAAGTTGCCGATGGTCTGCGCCGTATGCCGGGCGAGGCCGCGCACCAGCGCACCGGCGACGGCAATACCGACCGCGGCGGAAAAAAAGTTCTGGCTGGCTAATGCGACCATCTGCGAGAAATACGACATCGTGGATTCGCCGCCGTAGCTCTGCCAGTTGGTGTTGGTAGTGAAGCTGACGGCAGTATTGAAAGCCAGGTGCTGAGCCAGCGCGCCGAATTTTTGCGGATTGAGCGGCAAAATATCCTGCCATCGCAGGATCGCGTAAGTGAACAGGCAACTCACCAGGCTGAAAATCAGCATCGCGCAGGTGTATTGCTTCCAGTCGTGCTCCCGACTTGGGTCCACGCGCAGCACGTGGTAGGTCAATTTTTCGAGCGGGCGCATCACCGGGTCGAGCCAGGTGCGGCCGGAGAGGTTGAGCACGCGGTTGATCCACAAACCGAGCGGTTTGGTGACGAGCACAAGCGCGGCGATGTACACCGCGAGTTCCAGCCATTGATGGGCGTTCATCGCGTTGGTTAGAATTTTTCCGGTTTGAGCATGGCGACGATGAGATACACGCAAAGCGCCACGGAGATGATCCCGAGGATGAGGTTTTCCATAAGTTTAATCAGAGTTTTTGACAGCCGATGGCATAAAGCACAAACGCGGCAAAAAAAACGACCACCAGTCCAACGTAAATGAGGTCTAGCATAATCGGAGAATCGGATTGAGATATAATTTATTGCATCAAAGCGGCGGCGCCCTCTTCTTCAGTCCGGATGCGCACGGCCTGTTCGAGGCCGGTCACGAAAACCTTGCCGTCGCCGATCTTCCCGGTCTTGGCCGCTTTAACTATGGCGCCCATAGCGATGTCAGCCTGATTATCCACCACCGCCGGTTCAATCTTAATCTTTGGCAGGAAGTCCACGGGGTACTCACTGCCGCGATAGATTTCGAACGGTTTGATGATGGCTCCAATTTTTTATAATGCTCAAACTTGGCGTTGAAATGAGCCGAGGGCGATGCGCCGTCAAAACGTTTCCGAGAATGAAGCTTTCGGAAAAATTTTCCCAGAGCTCCTGCATGCGCCATTACATCCAGCAAAAGCGACATCAGAGCTCCGCCAGCTAAACCAATGCAAATAGAGTCCAACATTGTTTTCAACGCGACGCGCATGTAATCAACACGGCACACCGCAATTCATTTTTACGTTGGGTGAACTTGATCGCCGCGGACTTCGCGGCGCAGAGGCTCGCCCTTCCAAATGCCTGCGAGATTAGCTGTCGGGCTTGGCCTGGAAAGTGGCCTTGAAACCGGTTACCCGGCTTCGTTCGCCCCATCCTCAATTACACTGAGGAGTTTGGGTCTCCCGCGCCCGGCTTCAGGAAGGAAGCCGGACTTCGGCTGCAACGTGCTGACTAAAACACAACCTTTCCTTCTTGTCAAGTGCCCGTCGGAAAAGGCCGGTTTTGGTGAAAAAACCTTTGCCAATGGCCGCGCCAAAGCGTCTTATGAACGGGCATTTTATGACCCGACTGCGGATTTTACTGATGCTGGCTCTGTCGGTTTCCGCGAGGCTTTTCGCGGCAGAAGCGACGTATTTGCCGGCGAACGTCACGCCGCCGCCGCCACCGCGTGAATTCCGCGGGGCCTGGCTGGCCACGGTCGCAAATCTCGATTGGCCGTCCCAACCCGGCCTCAGTGTTGACCAACAGAAGGCCGAACTGACCGCGTTGCTCGACCGAGCCGTGCAATTAAAGCTGAACGCAGTCATTTTCCAGGTGCGGCCGATGGCCGACGCCGCCTATCCCTCGCCGCTCGAGCCTTGGTCGGAATTCATCACCGGCCGGATGGGCCGGGCGCCGGAGCCGTTCTACGATCCGCTGGCTCTCGCCATCCAGGAATCCCATCGGCGCGGTCTGGAACTGCACGCGTGGTTCAATCCGTTTCGCGTGTCGCTGCCGCCCACGCAGGCCAGGTCCCCGGCGGCACTGGATCATCTTTCCCGCTCTCATCCGGAACTGGTCCGCCGGTATGGCGATCTGCTCTGGCTCGACCCCGGCGAACCCGCCGCACGCGAACACGTTTTGAACGTCATTCTGGATGTCGTGCGACGATACGATGTGGATGGTGTCACGTTCGACGATTATTTCTATCCCTACCCGGAAAAAGATGCGTTGGGTCGCACCATGGATTTTCCCGACGGTGCCAGTTGGCGAAAATATGGCTCCACCAGCGGAATGACTCGGGACGAATGGCGGCGGGCGAACGTAAATCAATTCATCCAGAACACCTATCATTCGATCCATGCGCTGAAACCACGGGTGGAATTCGGCATCAGCCCATTCGGCATCTGGCGCCCGGGTTTCCCAAAGCAGATCCAGGGGCTCGACACTTACGCAAAACTGTACGCCGATTCGCACTCATGGTTCGTCAACGGCTGGCTCGATTATTTCTCACCGCAACTGTACTGGCCGGTGGACCAGCGGGAACAAAGTTTTCCCGCGCTCCTGCAATGGTGGTCGGAGCAAAACGTCAAACACCGCCATCTCTGGCCGAGCTTGAACACGTCCAATGTCGGTACCAAATGGAAACCGGATGAAATCACCCGGCAGATGCAGATCATCCGCCGGCAAGCCGGCGTGAGCGGAGAAATTTTTTATCACCTGCGCAATCTGGTCGAAAACCGCGTGCTGGCCGACGTCGTTCGCGCCGAATATCCGCAGTCCGCGCTCGCGCCTGCGTCGCCGTGGCTGGATTCCGTTCCACCGGCCAGGCCGAAACTGACCGTCACGGTTGAATATTCCGGCGCACGCGCGCATTGGGAGAATTCGGGCGGCGAACCCGCTTGGCTGTGGGTTCTACAATTCCGGACCGACGGTGTCTGGACAACGGAAATTCTGCCGGCAAACCAGAAAGGGTGGGCGTTCGACCATCTCCAACCGGAGGTCATTGCGGTCAGCGCCGTGGACCGGGTTGAAAATGAAGGCGCGCCGGCTGCGCTCCAGAAAGCCATGCCGTCACCCCTGCGCCCGGGCGGCAAAGATCCCGGCTTGGACTGGAAGAGGAATTCGAACCGGTGATCCGCTCATTTCGCGGAGGGGCGAGTTACACGAGTCCCTCACTTTTCCGATATGGGACTCGCAAAGCCCGTCCCTCCGGACTGGAAGTTAATTTGGTTTTGGAAGGGCTGTAAGCCGAATTCTGTCTTCGCTCTTGCGAGCGGAGAGAATCATTTGTCTCAGCAGCCGGTACCCGGAATCCTCCCGCGTTGGCGGGACTGGAGCGGGCCGCTCCGGGATTCCCTATTTGGCCTTGCACCCGATGGGGTTTTCCGTGCCGCGTCGCTTGCGCTTCGCGCGGTGCGCTCTTACCGCACCTTTTCACCATCACCCAGCCCTTCTTGAAATTGCCAGGCGGCGGCTTTCTCTTTGAACCGGAACTGCTCGCCGACTTTCTCTATCCAGCAACTTTAAGAAGGGCTGGGCTGTTTGTTTTCTGTGGCACTGTCCGTCAGAAAACCTCTCGATTTTCCGCCCGCGTGTATCTTTGTTTTGCGACGGTCATAGACCGCCGCTGCAAGTTACGCGGCATCGCGCCCTTTGGTGTTCGGACTTTCCTCCCAGCCCTTCTTAAAATTGCCAAAACTGAGCAGTCGCTGGAGCTTCGGTCTCATTCATTGAATACCGATATCGGCAATTTAAAGAAGGGCTGGGCGATTCTCCGCCCTTCCAAAACCAGTGTAATTATAACGTGACGGGTGAAAGGTGGCAAGTGGCAAGAAGAGCACGTGCAAACGAAAAACCCCGTCACCCGTCACTCGTCACGTGTCACAGGATCTACTCCGCCCCGGCCAGGGCCATGTCGCGGGTGTAATACAAAATCCGGCCGCAGTTGATGCAGCCGACGAGTTCCTGCTGCCCGCGGCAGGTAACGAGCACCTGCGCGGGCAATTTCATGTGGCAACCGCCGCAAACGCCATTGTGCACCCCAACGACGACGTTATCGCCCTTGCTCTTGAACAGCCGTTCGTAGCGCGCCCGCGCCGTTTCCTCCACCGAAGCCGCCAGTTGCTCGCGACCGTGCTGCAATTCGGCAAGTTCCTTTTTCAAATTCGCCTCGCGCTGGTCCAGTTGCGCGACCTGATTCTCCATCAGCTTCTTCGCCTCGTTGGTTTCCTGGGTGGCCCGGGTGATTTCTTTTTGCGCAGCCTCACCCTGTTCCATCAAAACAATTTCCTGATCCTCGAGTTTGACGATGGTTTCCTTGCAAAGTTCAATCTCGTGGGCCAGCGCACGGTATTCCTCGTTCTTGCGCGTCTGCAACTGCTGGTTGGCGTATTTTTCGATCCGGGATTTCTGCCCTTCCACATCGAGTTCGAGACGCTTGCGTTCGGACTCGATCTGTTTGAGGCGGTTTTTGGCGGCGTCCAGTTGTGTCTGCGCGGTGGCGGCCCTCGCGCGGAGGGTTTCCCGTTCCGGCCGGATGTGGTCCAACTCCTGTTGAACGTGGCGGATTTTCCGGTCACGATCCTGCAAAATCAGAAGTTTCTCAATCGCCTCAAGCATTGAACTGTAAAGTCTAACAACCGCTGGTGTTCAAGTCAATGTGCGCAATTCCAATCGTCTGCTTCACCGAAAACAAAAATCCGGGGACGAGAACGTGGACGATTCAACTTGAAATTTGGAACTTGGAACTTGAAACTCCATCTATGCGCTTCATCGGCAACGTCATTGAAAAATTGCAGCGGCATCCCAAGCGGGTGGTTTTTCCCGAAGGCGAGGAACCGCGCATCCTGCAGGCAGCCCGGCAGTTTTATGCCCTGCGGCTGGGGGCACCCATCGTGCTGGGTGACACCGCCAAAGTGAAGGCGGTGGCGGACGGTCTGAATATTCCGCTCGAAGGCATCCGTGTCATCAATCCGCCACAGAGCGAGGAACTGGAGAATTTCGCCACCCGCTTTTTCCGGTTGCGCCGGGAAAAGGGCGTAAAAGCGCCGGAAGCGCGTGAAGCCATGCTGCAGCCGAACTATTTCGGCACCATGATGCTGGCGATGCACCAGGCGGACGGGGTGATTTCCGGCGCGTCGCACATCACCAGCAGCCTGTTGCGGCCGCTGTTCCAAATCATCAAGCCCGCGCCGAACATCACCACGGCATCGAGCTGCATGGTGATGGAGGTCGAGGACACGCGCATCGGCGAGCAAGGAGTGTTATTCATGGCCGATTGCGGCGTCATTCCCGATCCGACCGTGGACCAACTGGCCGACATCGCGGTTTCCACCGCGCAGCTGGCGCGCCACATGCTCGGCGTGCGCTCCCGCGTGGCACTGCTGTCATTTTCCACCAAGGGCAGCGCGGCCCATCCGTCCGTTGGCAAGATCCAGGCGGCCACGGCCATGGCCCGGCGCAAGGCCGAACAAATGTTTTTGGAAGCCGACTTCGACGGCGAATTGCAGGTGGACGCCGCGCTCGCGCCGGAAATCGCCGAACGCAAGTTGCATGACAGCAAGGTGGCCGGGCGGGCGAACGTGCTGATTTTCCCCGATCTGAACTCGGGCAATATTGCCAGCAAACTGGTCCGGCTGGTCGGCCACGCCAATGCGTACGGCCAGATTTTGCTCGGTCTGAACCGGCCCGCCGCGGACGTTTCGCGCGGTTCGAGTGCGCACGATATTCTCGGCGTGGCGGCGATCGTCGGCGTTCAGGCGGTTGATTACCAGAAGCTTTACCCCGGCGCCGACGCGCACCTGCCGGGAGAATGAATCGTCTCGGAATCCTGCGCTGAATCCCAATCTTAATCGCAAAATAGACGGCGTATGAGATTGCGATTAAGATTACGATTGAAGTGAATACAGAAACTCCGCGGGTTTTCATTGCGGCCACGCGCCAGAACGACGGCAAAACCACCGTGTCGCTTGGCCTGATCGCCGCGTTGCAGGAGCATTTCCCGCGCATCGGCTACATCAAGCCCGTCGGCCAGCGCTTTGTCGAAATTGAGGAGCAGAAAATTGATGAGGACACCGTGCTGATGGATGCCGTGTACCGGATGAACTGCCCGCTCGTGGACATGAGCCCGATTGCCGTCGAACCCGATTTCACTCGCAAATACCTCCAGGCCTCGAACAACGAGGTGCTCGTCAAAAGGATTCAAAAGGCCTTTGACCGGGTCGCCTGGGAAAAGGATTTTGTACTGTGCGAAGGTTCCGGTCACGCCGGCGTCGGGTCCGTCTTCGACCTGTCCAACGCCCAGGTCGCCAAAACCCTCGGTGCCAAGGTCATCATTGTCACCCAGGGCGGCATCGGCAAGCCCATCGACGAGGTCGCGCTCAACCAGGCTCTGTTCGAGAAGGAAGGCGTTCAGATCATCG
>DATJNM010000025.1:0-44764 GCA_035508155.1 Candidatus Sulfopaludibacter sp.
GGATTCTTGTCCCGGCGAAAACAGCCGAGGCCGAAAGAAAACTGTGGGAACAACTCCAGCGCGAATCCAAATTCAACCCCCGCGCCGCCTAACCCGTCGTCCGCGCCGATTGGCATCGGGATTCTTGCCCTGATTCCGTCCGCTGATTCCTTATTTGGGCGCCATCATCCGCAACTCCGTCTTGAGAATCTTGCCGGTCGCGTTCTTGGGCAGCGCCGCCATCACGATCACCCGCTTCGGCGTTTTGTAATCCGCCATTTTTTCCCGGATGAATTGCAACAGCGCCTTCTCGTCAATCGTCTGCCCTTCCACCGGGGCCACGAACGCCAGCGGTTGCTCGCCCCGCCGCGCGTCCGGCACCCCGATCACCGCCGCGTCCTTCACGCCCGGAAAATGATAAATCACCTCTTCAATCTCGCGCGGATAGACGTTGATGCCGTTGACAATCAGCATGTCCTTCTTGCGGTCGGTGATGTAATAATAACCGTCCGAGTCGCGGTGCCCCACGTCGCCGGTCAACAGCCACCCGTTGCGGAACACCTTGGCCGTCTCCTCCGGCTGGTTCCAGTAACCCTGCATCACGTTCCCGCCCCGCACACAAATCTCGCCCGTCTCACCCGTGCCGAGCATTTTCCCCGAATCGTCCTGAATGCTCATCTCGACGTTGGGGACGGGAATGCCGATGGAACCGGGTTTGTGCTCGCCCTTGAGTGGATTCTTGGAAACCACCGGACTGGCCTCACTCAAGCCGTAGCCTTCGATGAGCGGCACGTGAAATTTCTCCTCGAATTCCTTGAGTGTCTGCATCGGCAACGGCGCGGAGCCGGAGATGAAGATGCGGATGGGCTGTGGCGTGGGCAATTGGGCGCCCAGGAGCATCCGGTAAAACGAGGGCACGGCGGGCAGAATGGTGGCCCGGCGCGAGAAAATTTCCTGCAAGGCCGCGCGCGGCGGGTTGAGCGATTTCACCAGCACAATTGAACCGCCCACCGTGAAGGGCAGGAAAATGCCGACGGTCATCATGTAGGTGTGAAACAGCGGCAAAATCACCGCAAACGAATCGTCCTCCACCATCGCCAGCACCTGGCGGCAGCTCTCCACGTTATGCAGGAGATTGCCATGTGACAGCATGGCGCCCTTCGGTTTGCCCGTCGTCCCGGACGTGTAAATGATCACCGCCAGCTCCTTCTCCTCCCGCGGCGAGGGACGCGGGGCGAGGGACCCGTCGAGCGCGGAAATTTCCTCGATGTGCATGAGCTGGAGCGAGGAACGCGACGCCTTCAACGCAGCCGCGTGCGCCCCCAATTCCGCGTCGGTAATCGCCACGTCAATCCCGCCGTCTTTCAAAATGTAGGCTGCTTCCGCCGCCTTGAGGAAATTGTTGACCGGCACCACCACCGCCCCGGCCTGGAGAATGCCGAACACGGCCGCCACAAATTCCGGGCAGTTCTTGAGCCAGAGCGCCACGCGGTCGCCCGGCTTCACCCCCAGCCGGTTTTGCAGATGCGCCGCGATCCGCCGCGATTGCGCCAGCAGTTCTGCATAGGAAATCTCGCGTTCAGCCCAAAAGATGGCGGTCTTCCGTTCGTGCTTCCGCACGCAATTCGAGAAAGCAATGGCCAGGTCCATGGATTTCCACAAGCTTCGCATTTTCAGCCGGAATGTCGAGCGCGTTCGGAAACCTCCGGGCGGTTTGCCGAATTTAAAATTTAATTCCCGGCGCGTCTCTGGCAAAATGTCCCCGTGATTGACACCGACGCAAAACTGGCGGCCTTCCTCCCCGCCCTCCAAGCCGCCCCCTGGCTGTCGCTGGATACCGAAGCCGACAGCCTGCACGCCTATCCCGAAAAAATCTGCCTGATCCAAATCAGCACCCCCGCCGGCGACCGGCTGATTGACCCCCTCGCGAAAATCACCCTTGCCCCCCTGCTCGAGGCCCTCGCGAACCACGTCCTCATCATGCACGGCGCCGACTACGATCTGCGGCTCCTCCGCAAGCATCATGAATTCGCGCCGTCGGGCATTTTCGACACCATGCTCGCCGCCCGGCTGCTGGGAGAACGGCAATTCGGCCTCGGTTCGCTCGCGGAAAAGTTCCTTGGCGTGAAGCTCGACAAGGGGCCGCAAAAGGCCGACTGGGCCAGGCGCCCGCTGACCCCGCGGATGGAGTCCTACGCGCGCCACGACACGCATCATTTGAAGCCATTGGCCGACAACTTGAATTCCGCCCTTAAAGCCAAAGGCCGCCTGCGCTGGCACGAGGAAAGTTGCGCGCGGTTGATTGTCGAATGCTCCCGGCCATCGAGAGTGGATGAAGATTGCGTCTGGCGCGTCAAGGGCAGCAGCCGGTTAAGCCGTCCCGCCCTCGCCGTCCTGCGCCAGTTGTGGCATTGGCGCGAACACGAAGCGGTCGCCGCCAACCGGCCCCCCTTCTTTATCCTGAACCACGACAAACTGGCGGCGATCTCCGCCGCCGCGGCCGCTCATCATTCGCTGGAACCGCTCCTGCCGCCGCGCATCAGCCATCGCCGCCGCGAGAGCCTGCTCGAAGCCGTCAAGGCCGGTCTGGCCGTTCCGCCCGCGCAGCAACCCGAGATTCTCCGCCAGAGGTTTGAACGACCCAATGAAGCCGAACGCCGCCGTTACGCCGAGCTGGCCCGGCGGCGCGACGCGCACGCGCATCGACTCGGGATTGATCCCACGCTCATCGCCAGCAAAGCCACGCTGGGCGAACTCGCGCGCAGTTGGGAACGTCATGCGCCGGAATTGATGAATTGGCAGCGGGAATTGCTGGCTGCGTAGCCCGGGTTCCATAACGTCCAAACAAGTACCGCGGCCGCGTCTGTCCCGCAAAACCCGCTGCCGAATTCGCGAAGCGTTTGGACTGCGGCGCGTTCACCGCCGCTTTTTCCTTTTCACGGCTGAAGAACATTCAACATTCAACATACAACATTCAACGCCGAACATCAAAGAAAAGGCCGGCTCTGCTTTCGCGGAGCCGGTCCTTGAAAATTCCACCGAAAGCTTACGCCACGGTGATGTCCTTGCTCAGATAGACGTCCTGGATGGCGTTGAGCAGGCCGATGCCTTCTTTCATCGGGCGTTGGAAGGCCTTGCGGCCGGAAATCAAGCCGGTGCCGCCGGCGCGCTTGTTGATCACGGCGGTGGTGACGGCCTGTTCGAGGTCGCCCTTGCCCTTGGATTCGCCGCCGCTGTTGATGAGGCCGGCGCGGCCCAGGTAACAATTGGCCACCTGGTAACGGCAGAGGTCAATCGGATGGTCGCTGCACAACTCGGTGTACATGCGCTCATCATATTTGCCGTAGCTCTTGCCGGGCGGATTGAGAGCCTTGTAGCCGCCATTGTTCTCCGGCAGTTTCTGCTTGATGATGTCCGCCTCGATGGTGACGCCGAGGTGGTTCGCCTGGCCGGTGAGGTCGGCACTCACATGATAATCCTTTTCCTTGGTCTTGAACGCGCTGCTGCGCAGGTAACACCAGAGCACGGTGGCCAGGCCGAGTTCGTGGGCGCGCTTGAAGGCGAGGCTGGTTTCCACAATCTGCCGCGTGGATTCGGGGGAGCCGAAATAAATTGTGGCCCCGACGGCAACCGCGCCCATGTTCCATGCCTGTTCGACCTGCGCGAAATAAATCTGGTCGAACTTGTTTGGGTAGGTGAGCAGTTCGTTATGATTCAACTTCACCAGGAAGGGAATCTTGTGCGCATATTTGCGCGAGACCGCGCCGAGCACGCCGAGCGTGGAGGCGACGGCGTTGCAGCCGCCTTCCCTGGCGAGTTTTACAATGTTTTCAGGATCGAAGTAGTCAGGATTTTTCGCGAAGCTGGCCCCGGCGGAATGTTCAATGCCCTGGTCCACCGGCAGGATGGAGACATAACCGGAACCAGCCAGCCGACCGTTGTTGAAGATGGCTTGCAGGCTGCAGAGTGTCTGCGGATTGCGGTCTGAGGGTGCGAAAATGCGGTCCACAAAATCCGGTCCGGGCAGGTGGAGGCGCTCTTTTGCCACCGTTTTGCATTTATGTTGCAGGAGGTTTTGGGCGGAATCGGCCAAAAGTTTCTCAATTTCAGCATTCATAGTTTATCACTCTCAATCATCTCATTTCTTGGGCGTTGAACCGGTTAAAAGACTAACTTCAACTGTTTTGGCGCAACGAACGCAAGCTCATTTTTTCTTTGCCGGTAACGTAAGGTTGGCCGGCCGCCGTGGCTTGTTTCTTTTTGTGATTTAGTCACCGGATTTTGCTCCACCGGGAAGGGACCCGGCCGGAAGGCCGACGCGGGCGACAACGCATCATTGTACCAGCAACGACCGGAAGAATTGCGGGCTGGCGCTGAATGGTGCCGCGTTAGTGAAGCCGAAACCGCCGCCCGCGGAAAAGTTGCTGCTTATAATCACCCAGTTCGAAAGATTTGTGGAAACCTGGAGGGCGTAGAGGTGATTATCATAGCCGGTAAATCGCACGATGTGTTGACCGTTGGCTGACGAAACCGAACCGATGGAATCCGCGCGCAGCAGCGGTAACAATTGGCTGGGAAGGATTTCGTAGGCTTCGTCGCCTATGCCTTGTTGCTGCTGCACAGCGTCGTTCCAATTCAGGAAAGGCGACTGTTCGGTCAGTTGAGGGATGGACAGAATATCTCCGACATCACTGAAGAAATGGCCAGGCTGGCTGGACTGCGCTGATTGAATAGCATTCACGATGAACGATAGCTGCGGCGAGTTGGATGAAATAGCCACGGGAACAAACTGCGGCGCGCCTCCGGCGGCAATCTGGCTGTCAGAAGCGGTGTTCGTCAAAGCCATCAGGCCATTCAGCAAACCGGGCCAGGCATTCGGAGTGGTGGCGTTTACCGGAAACAGAGACGGGAGATCATTGGTGTTCATCAAATACGCCAACAAGCTTGCCAGATGCCGGTCCTGGACTGGGGCCATTGAAACGGCATCAGACGTGTTTGCATCTCCCGTCCACGCCATCCAAGTATTGGTGCCGATATAATTTGTGACGCCGCCAAAGACTTGAATTTGTTGGAGAATATCAGACGCTTTGAGATAAACCGTCTGCCAGGGCGTGCCGCGATGAACTCGTCCCAACCACACGCCTGAGAGGGATTCGTTCGTTGGAAAATCCCAATCGTCCGACCTTTGCACCAGCGGGTCCTTGAGGGCAATATTATTGGAATTCTGGTCAGCACCACGAAACACCGGATTCCCGCCCCAGGGCCGGTAACTCTGATTGATAATGCCCAGATTCCCATTGGGACTGTTATTCGTCACGTTGTCCACGTTCCGGTCGTAAACAATAGCGCTTTCGCCATTCAGGCCCCAGTTCAGATCGCTCGCCAGATGGTGGACCAAAGGATCGTTCGCCTGCCAGGACACGTGTTGAACGACCGTGGCTGTGGGCGTGTAGGGCGCCTGGATGGCGTTGCTCATCTGGGCCGCAGCCATGGCCTGCGCTTCGCCCGGGGTGAGAGGCGGATTGGGAGTGTAACCCATAAAGACCTCGAACCCGGCGATTTCATTCGCCAGCAGGGCGGGATCGGACTGGTCCCAGGTGCCGCTGCCGGTGCTGGCTGTATAATTTCCCATCGAGATGCCCACTTGGCTGAGCAGCCCAATGGACCATCCGTTTTGAGAATTCGTATTCCACAACTGGCTGCCGCCGGGCTGACCAGAACTGATGGGAACGTCATAGTTGGAAATGATTTCGGAGGTCAAATCTCGAACACTATTCGGTCCGCTTAATTGCACATAGTCAATCACCCGGTTTGGAACGACGGTTGTATCCAGCATGAACACTTGAATCTCGTTCGAGATGATCAACCACCAATGCGGCTGCGGATCAAGCTGCCCGTTGACGGTCACATTTTGTTCGTAAGGCAAAACCAGATTCGTCGTCAAAAATGGAGCGCCTGGAGCGCCGTTATTGAAGCGATACAATGAATTGGGGATAACGATGACATTCGTGTACAACGGAATTTGGAACGACTGGAGGGACCCAAACGGATCAGTCAGCGGATTATAACCGGGCCAGACATTTCCATTGGTAATCTGGATGCAACCTGCAATCGGAAAAACCGGAAAGTCAGCAGAAAAGCCCTCATCGTTTGTCAGGATTGCGTGCGTTAAATCGTCCCTCACATAAATGGCTACACTGTCGTTAAATGAATTGGTGTACGAATTCCAGCATTCCACACCAAACTGGTTGCTGAGACTCAGGTTGAACATCTGATTAAAGTGGTAGTCGCCGGGATTGCCGGCAAAAGTCTCATTGGTGCTGTCGCGCGTGACTTGCAGTTTGCGTATAAGCTGGAAGGCGCTCTCCATGTCGAATTTGTTGAAATTCGGAAAACCTTTTCGTGCTCCGATAATCCAAGGAATGCCGTAGACATTGACCGGCAGATTGATGACGGGAATGTCCGTCTGCGCCAGAGCAGCGATCTCCATCGGGGCGGAAAGCTGACCATCGTTGGGGCCGCTCCCCGGCTCAACATTGGTAAACCCGCTGATGAAAAGATTGGTGCCGAAGCCGTCGGTGTCTCTTGAGAAAAGCGGGCGGAAGACCGACGGATAGGAATTCGTCGAAGTCGCCTCATAAACATTGGCGGCAAGCTGAAGGAGCCGATGAACGGCAGGCGTGTATTGATTCGTCGGATAAATCTGAATCCACGAGGCATCAAGGTTAAACTGGGCCATCAACAGGCGCGACGTGGTGTTTGTGAAAACCCCCAGCGGACTTTCCGCGTTAAGAATCGCTGTTGCTTTTGTTGTGGTCACCATTGCCGCCAACGAGCAACCGCAGAGGAACAATTGCAGCCAACTCAACCTAAGCCGTCTCAAGCCCTTCCGATTCGACGGACAAGTTTTGGAACTTGCCATGGAAACATCTTAACGACTGGGCGATTAAATTCCCAGCATTTTCGGGATTGTTCTTTAACGACATTTATTCACGACTTTGCGGTTGAGCCGCGAGTTTCAGGCCCCAGTCGTCATTGGAGGGAAAATCCGGCAACTCAATCCAGCACCGGGGATTGGCTTTCAGCCTGCCGCTGCCGGCTTTCATCCGTTGGCCGCTGCGCGGATCAAACCCTTTCGCCCGCTACATCGCATGAGGCAAGGCGCCAGGAATCGTGTTCTGATTCGGACAACCCTTTTCAGGATCGGCGAGGAAGAAGGATTAATCGGCGCACGGGCGCAATGGGCCCCCAGCCGACATAACTTTTAGCCAGATGCGTCAAATGGGAGGCTTCCCACACGGCGCAAAAGATTGCTAAAGGCGTAAAACTTTTGCATTCTGCCGGTGATATAAGCTTGGGGAATTTTTGATGTGAAGGGTTTCTCCTGTTACTTGAAGTCGGGATTGCTCGCGCTGGCGATGATTGTTGCCTGTTCGCGGGCCAGCGCGCAGGCCTTTGGCCTCTCCGTTTTCCCTTCGGCCAATTCCCTTTTGGTCAGCAATTCCCTGACTTACACCATCAACCTGACCAATCTGACGGGTTTGGTGCTCAACGATGTGTGGATCACCAATTCGTTTTCCGGTCCCTTTCAATATATCACGTACTCGCCTTCTCAGCCGATAAATGGTGTTCTTACCAATGCCACCAGCGTCCAGTTCGATCTGGGTCCGCTCAGCATCGGCAATATTGTTCAGGTGCTTCTGACGGTTCAGCCGAATGCAGCCGGAGCGTTCACCAACGCCGTTGTGGTGGCGGATCCCGGAACCATATACGTCGCTTCCACCAATGCAGTGGTTAGTGTCAGCAATCAGGTGGTTCTGGCCGATCTTGCCGTGACGATGACCGGCCCGGGACAGGCGGTCATCACCAACGACCTGATGACTTACGGTGTCTCCGTCACCAACCTGGGACCGAGTGATGCGCCCGATGTCATACTGACCAATATTACACCGCCTGGCGTCGTTTCCATTGCTCCAACCAACCAACCTGCCACCAATACAATTGCCCTGGGGACTGTGACGAGCGGCGGTTTCACGAATTTGTTTTTTACGGTTGAGCCGACCAACGCCACCAACCTGACTTTTAGCGCGTCTGTCGGTTCGCCGGTGGTGCAGGACCCCAATACCACCAACAACACTGCCACCATCAATATCCCGGTCATTGCGTATCTCCCCGGCACGCTCGTGGCGGTCACCAATTCCGGGCAAAGCATTGATTTTGCCAATGGCTCGCTGAGACAATCCATCACCTTATCCAATGCGGGCCTTTCGTCTGTTCCGGCGGTGCGCATTGTCGTCACTGGTTTGACCAATCGTCTGTTTAATGCCGTCGGCACCAACAACGGCAATCCGTTTGTTTATTACAGTACCAATCTTACGGCGGGACAGAGCGTGGGTTTGTTGTTGGAATACTTTCCCCGGACACTCTTTCCGTTTACCAACAGTCAATTGCAGGCTTTTGCCGTGCCGGTTCCCAATTGGACTCCGCCGCCCGTTGCGGGCACGAGCACGAACCTGGTCATCAGCCAGATTGTCCAATTGGCCAATGGCAACATGGTGATTGAATGGCCCGCGGTGACGAATCAGACCTACACGGTGGTTTACAGCGACAATGTTTTATTCTCCAACGCTATGATTGCGCCGCCCTCCATTGTGGCACCCGCAAACATAGTGCTCTGGACTGATTACGGGCCACCCGAAACGGTGAGCGCGCCGACCAATGCCAGTACGCGCTTTTATCGCGTGCTCCAAAACCCCTGACGCCATGCGCCGCCTTGCAACCAATGTGCGGTTCCAAACCATCTTAGGATGGTGCCTCTTGGTGGGTTTGGCGGGTTATTCGCGGGTCGCCTCGGCCCAGCCGGAATTGTTCGGCGGGAACCCCGATTCCAGCGCCTTCCTTCGGATTCCACCGGACACGGACGATTGGACGCGGCATTTCCGCATCGGCGCGCTCGTCGGGATGAATATCAGCGCCAACTTTAGTGTGAATGGGACGTTTGGCATCTCCGGCAACAACCCGGCCCAGGGAATTTTCGACGATGGTTACGTGCGGCAGGATCAAACCGGAGATTCCGGTGGTTACACGGGCTATTGGGGCTACCAAAATGCCAAACAATATGATCCCGCCACGCAAACGCTGGCGATGCACGCCAGTACCGCGTTCTCCACATCCAACAGCGGAAGAGAAAGCGGAGTGTTTCCCGGATTCGACATGGCTTACGGAGACAATCTTTGGTACTGGAAACATGCGCGCGTAGGTTGGGAACTGGGTTTCGGTCTGTTACCGATCAGCATCTCTGAAAACCAGTCCACTTTGACGTCCGTCAACCAGTTGACTTATACCTACAGCGTCAGCAATCCGGACGGTGTTCCATTTCCGCAGGGATCAACTCCTTATCAGGGTGGTCCGAGTGGCGCGGGCTATCCGATTCCCGACACGCCGTCATCCATAGCCACCAATCAGGTTGCGGGCAGCGTTACCGGCAAACAAACGCTGGACGTCATGCTCTATACCCTGAGATTGGGGCCGACGTTCTACTGGGATTTGACCGGGCATGTGAGCCTGTCGTTGGGCGCTGGTCCTGCCGTCGGTCTGGTGTCAGGTGACTATAAGTATGACGAAACGATTAACACGGTCAATGGCAGCGCTCCCAATTCAGGGCAAATTAACGGAACGGATTTTGTGTACGGCGGCTATGTCAACGCCACGGTGTTTTGCCATGTGAAAGACAATGCCGATATTTATGCCGGGGCGCAATTCATGCCAATGAGCGATGCCACCATCAGCGGGCCGGGTCGGACCGGGCGTTTGAATCTGGGCGGCCAGGTCTATTTTACCGTCGGCATCAGCTGGCCATTTTAATTGGAACAATCAACGGCCTAGGTCCGGCGTACGATTAAGCCAATTGCTTGGACACGTGCGCCATTTACTGTGCCGGCAGAACCCGATAGAAACGATGCTGGTTGGTCGGCGAAGCGGCGTTGTTGTTCACGTCCACCCAGAATTCCACCGGCTGCCACAGGGTCAAAGTCGCCACCGTCGTCCAGCCGTTGGTGTTGGTTAAATCGGGATTGCTCTGAATCACATAGCTATAACCCACCGTCCCGGTGATCGTCAGGCCCGGATACAATCCCAGCGAAACATCTGCCGAATTGACCACCACTGAGCAGCCGTATTCGTTACAGTGCCCAAGGAACTGCTGACCACCACCGAATACAACCCGGCATTGGTAAACTGGATGGACGAAAAACTGAGCGTGGAATTCGTCGCGTTGGGAATGGCCACACCATTGTCATAGCCGCATTTCCACTTCACATGTTGAAAAACAGAATCACACGCTGCGGATGCACTGCCGCCGTTTGACTCGTTTAACGAATGCTTTCGGCAAAAAGTTCGAAAATTTTCATGCTGCGGTTGCCTTGAATTTCGCGTATTACAACTTCGTCAAGACTCATGGCGCATTGAGGATGACGCCCGCAATGGCCGCTGGCATCGGAAACAGCCATTGGACGGTCGAGGAACTGGTAAAACGCTGTGGCGAATAAAAACCAAATAGAACGATTGCAGCAGGTCATATTTCATCTGCACAAGGTGGATTCAGAATGGATTGAATCGAAGCATGTGCGTGAGGTATTTGGCGGCAAAACGCTTTGGGAAGGTGACGTTGAAGTGTTCATGTTACGCGACCATCCCAAAGCCAAACGCTGTTACGGCTGGACGCATGGAGAACCGGAGGAGATTATTATCATTCTTGAACTGCCACCCGTTACCGATGCCCAAAGCGCGGTCAAGGTTGGCGTGGCGTATCAAATCAAAAAGGCCGGAAAATGAAGGATGAATGGCGGCGAAAACAACAGAGGAACATCATGTTCTGGGTTGTATTGGTAGCAGTCCTATTGGCGGTCATCATGGGAGCAGTCATGCTGTTCATAAATTCTAAACATTCAGGTCAATGAAATCCAAATTAAGACACTACCAAAATCTAAAATGATCCCGCAGGTGGCGAATGCGATTGGACGGATTGAATGGATGGTTGCCGCTTCGGGTGCGTGGTTGGCTTCTGCAATCACTGCGCGAGTTCGAGCCGGTAGAACCGTTGCGTGAAGTTCGTAGCCTGCGTGTCAGTGAACTGCCAGACGCCGTTGGTGCCGAGCTTGTTCGTGGCGACGGGTTGCCAACTGCCGGGCAACGTGAGGTTTGTCGTTGCTTCCAAAATGTAAGTATAATCGGGCGCTCCACCGAGGCTCAAAACCACAGTATCGTTGCCCGCCGCGACCCCGGTGATAAGCGGCGTGGTGTCGGGCAGGGGCGCAAGAGCATTGATCAGGTTCGTCCCGGTCGGTGTGCCAAGGCCGGTGCAAAGGTCGTAGCCGGTGACCGCGTAGAACAGTCCCGGCGTGCCGGTGCCAATGTTGTTGCCCGTGGTGATGTCGTGAAAACAGGCGTTGTAATTTGTGCTGTTGGCGATGGCATAGAGGGCGGGATTCAAAAATCCAACGTTCGTTCCAGTCACCGCGACGGACTGTTGGTTGACCAGCGCGCAAAAGCCCGCCCACAATGGCGCCGCGCAACTGGTGCCCGTGAAATAATCTGCGCCGTTGGTAACGCCATTGTTGTAGCACGCAAAAACATCGTCAGCCGTCAGCGCCACGTCAGGGATGTTGCGGAACGTGGTCGAGCCGGAATTGGCCGCCATACTCACATTGGTCTGCCAGTACGGAATTGTATAATAAGTGCTGATGCCACCGCCGGAACCGAGGTTGGGATATCCGTTGAGATTGTAATTCCAGACCGTTTCGGAAGACCACGAAGCGCCGGTGCCGTTCATCGTCAATGTCGTTCCCCCAACGCAGGTGAGGTTCGTGCCGTCCACCGGCGCGTTGGTCTGGCTGGCACTGTCAATCATTTCGTTGCCGGTGTAAGCGTCGCTGTCGCCCGACGCTTGAAAAAAGGACTGCCCCTGCGCGGCCATTTGTTGAAAAATACCGTCAATCGTCGTGCTCGGCGCTCCGCCCCAGGTCCACGAGGAACTCATTTGCATCGCCAGGTCGTCGTCGGCCATGCGGCTCAAAATAGTACTGGGGTTGGAATCGATCTCGTAAACAATCACATTCGACAATCCCGGCGCCATGGCAATGGCCTGCTCGATGTCCAAGGCCACTTCGCCATTGTTGGCGGTGCTGGGGCCGTGATCATGACGTGATATCAGGATCACCACATTGGTCAGGGGAACATATCTGGTAAGGCGGATGATCCTCTCATAATTCGTGATGTCCACCTGATAGTAGGAGGAGAACTCCAGCAACCCGACGGATTGTCCCGCACCGTTGAGCGTCGTGCCAGGCGCATAGGCGTTGCGAAAATCGCTGCCCGCATATTCACCGTTCGGGCCGGAACCATTAAAGCTTAACGGCCTGACTTTCGAGGCCGCGACCTTGTGCAACAGCGGACGCGGCGGGCTATAATCACTCAAACCTTCAATCGTCACCACGGATAAATTCGTCGGCACCGAAGGCTCAGTGTCCGGCGCAAAAAAAATGCGCGCTTCCGTCGGATGTTTGTAAGTGCGCAACGTGATGTGGAATGCCTGCTCGACGTTTGACACACTGCCTTCCACGTCCAACACCACGCGGTTGCGATGCAGGCCGTTCACGGTAAACCCATTGGCCTCCGCAAAGGTTATGACCGCCTGATAATCCCGTTCCGTCGGTCCAAAGCGCGCCGCAAATTCCGGCGGCGTGAGAAATTTATGGAAATTGGTGCTGTGCGGATCGTATAGCTGCACTAGAAATTCACTCAACGCAGCCTGATTCTGCAATGGCAGACCCATGGCGAGAAAAAGACGATTGGTTGCCGGCAAACGGCCTGTCGGCGTTAGTCGTGCCACCGCCGACGGCACACAGCCATGCAACATCACCCGATCCGGCTCGGCTTTTGCCTTCCCGATAGCTGCCAGTACGAACAGCAGAATCAAGACCACATAACCCGCTAACTTTTGATGAACACAATCATTCACAACGTACAGCATATCTCTGCTCTACAAAAACGAGCGCGGGCATCCGAAAACTTAACCGGTTTTCTTGCCAAGTCAAACTCGCCGGTTATGGCAGCTCGGGGCTTTGAGGGAACGTTTAGTTGCGCCGAGAACCTCAGAAGAAATTTTGCTCCAATTAAGGCGAGACCGGATGTTGGAACAGTTCTCTAAGACATTTGAAGATTATGTCCAATTCAAAGCGAGTGCGTATCGTCCGAGGCCTAAGGCCGCGTAAAAGATTAAAACGTTACAATTACAGCGATGCGTTGCCCCAACTTTTAAGGGATTTTGATAACCGCTGTGCTTATTCAATGCAGCATTCAGCACACGCTGGTCCATTGACAGTTGAGAGGCCGTCAAGTTCATCGGCCACCGCCTTTGCCGCTTCAAGCTTTCATTCTGTCCAAGGGAAGGGCTTCCCGCACTGGTGGCAGAAGCTCCGCACCGGTGTCGGGCCAAGAACTACCACGCCACTCTTGTAATCGCCTTGAATTGGAGTCTTGCAATTGGGGCACGTGTCAATGGTGGGTTCACCGCACCGGTCGCAGAACTTTTTATTGAACTGCGGCATATCCCGGACACGGTCGTTCACCATGTGGCCGTTGAGGCACACGAGAGCTACGTCGTGATATGCGGCAGGTTCGTCATCGAAGTACATAAGTGGCTGGCCGTCTTCAACGCGAATATGCGCCGCTCGAAAGAGATTGCAAGATTGAAACAAACACTTACAAACGCTGCGAACACGGGCGAATGTGTTGCCACTAAATGTTGCCACTAGACTGACAATCCAGAAAATATATTGAATTTATTGGTTTTTCTGAAGTGGCGACCCTACCGGGAATCGAACCCGGGCTACCACCGTGAAAGGGTGGTGTCCTAACCGCTAGACCATAGGGTCACCGAGCGCGCCACTATAATCGTTGTTTCCCCGCTGTCACGCAAATTCACTTCCCCCGTCCCGGTTTTTCCCGTAAGCTTGATGGGTTCATGAAAGTTTTCATCGACGGCAAATACTACGACGAACGCGCGGCGAAGATTTCAGTCTTCGACCACGGCCTGCTCTACGGCGACGGGGTGTTTGAGGGCATTCGCGCCTATCACGGCCGCGTGTTCAAATTGCGCGAGCACATTGACCGGCTGTTCTGCTCGGCCAAGGCGATTTTGCTCCACATTCCGATGTCGCACGCCCATATCATGCGCGCGGTGGTCGAGGCCTGCCGGATCAATAAAATCCGCGACGGTTACATTCGCCTGGTGGTCACGCGCGGCGTGGGCACCCTCGGGCTGAATCCGAACCGCTGCAAAAATCCGTCGGTCATCATCATCGCGGACAAAATCCAGCTTTATCCGCCGGCGTTGTACCAGAAAGGCATGGAAATCGTCACCGTGCCGACGACGCGCAGTTTGCACAGCGCGCTGAACCCCGCCATCAAGTCGCTGAATTATCTCAACAACATCCTCGCCAAACTCGAGGCGAACAATGCCGGTGTTGAAGAGGCGGTGATGTTGAATGCGGAAGGTTTCGTGGCCGAATGCACCGGCGACAATCTGTTCATCGTGAAAAACGGCGAACTGCAGACGCCGCCGCTCTCGGCGGGCGCGCTTTACGGCATCACGCGCGGGGTGGTCATGGGGTTGGCCGAAGAAGAAGGCCTGGCGGTGTCCGAGCCGAATCTGACGCGTTACGATTTGTTCAACGCGGACGAGTGTTTTCTGACGGGCACGGGCGCCGAAATTGTGCCGGTGGTGAAGATTGACGGCCGGGTGATTGGCACGGGCAAACCCGGGCCGATGACGCGCAAACTGGTCACGGAATACCATGCCTTGACGAAGGACTCCGGCGAGCCGATATACAAGTGACGTGAATGAAAAACCGGTGTATTATTAACAGGAAACGCCGATTGACGGGTTAACAATTCGACCAGTGACGTAATCATGCAGTGCTCCATTTGCAAGGAAAAACCGGCCACCGTGCATCTCACCCAGATCGTGGGTGACAAGATGCAAAAGCTGGATTTGTGCGAGGAGTGCGCCAAGGCCAAGGGCATCAATGACCCGACCTCTTTTTCGCTGGCTGACGCGGATGTTCTGTTCGGCCTCGGTGCGTCGCAGGAAATCGAGCAATCCAGCGGCGGCGTCGAAACGAAATGTCCGCGTTGCGGTTTTTCGCAGGCGGATTTCAAAAAGTCGGGCCGGCTCGGCTGTCCGGAATGTTACCGGACGTTTGCCGAGGGTCTGGAAGGGTTGCTCAAAACGATGCACAAAGGCACCCACCATTCCGGCAAGGTGCCGGAGGTCCTGCGCGCCAACCGCGAGCAATCCGACCGCCTCAAATTGCTGCAAAAGAAACTCGCCAAGGCCATCGAAGACGAAAATTTTGAAGAGGCCGCCCAATTGCGCGACGAGATCAAACAGATTACGCCGCGCGGGACCGGTCTGGGGGTGACGTGAAATGAAATTGGATGAGTTTCTCATTTCCCCCGCCGAGACGGCGCGCCGGCATGGGCCGCACGACCGGATTGTGATGTCCAGCCGCGTCCGGCTGGCGCGCAATTTGCGGGACGCGGCCTTTCCGGGCTGGGCGAAAAAGCCGGAACGGTTGAAGGTTCTGGAGACGATCCGGCCCGCGGTCGAAAGCCTGCCGGAAATGAAGGATGCTTTTTCCGAGGTGATGGACAACCTCACCGCGCTCGAAAAACAGATTCTGGTGGAACGCCACCTCATCAGCCGTGAACACGCCGCCAAAGGCTCCGGCAGCGGCCTGGTCTTCAACCGCGAGGAAAGCTTCTGCGTGATGATCAACGAGGAAGACCACTTGCGGATGCAGGCGCTGCGTCCGGGTCTGCAATTGCGGCAGGCGTGGGGCGCGATTGATCATCTGGATTCCGAGCTGGAGAAGAAGCTCGATTATGCGTTCAACAACGACCTCGGTTATTTGACCGCCTGTCCGACCAATCTGGGCACGGCGGTGCGGGTCAGCGCCATGTTGCATCTGCCCGGACTGGTTCTGGCCGAGCAAATCAATCCCATTATTCAATCCGTCAACAAGCTGGGTCTGGCCGTGCGCGGGCTTTACGGCGAAGGGACGGAAGCGCTGGGCAATGTCTTCCAGGTTTCCAATCAAATGACGCTGGGCGAGGGGGAGACGACGATTGTCGAGCGGCTGGACAAGGTTTTGTCCCAAATCATTGAGCACGAGGAAAATGCCCGGCAAATCCTTTTGGAAAAGAAGCCGAAGGTGGTGTTCAACCACATTGGCCGCGCCTATGGCATTCTGGCCAATGCCCATAGCATTTCGTCCAAGGAAACCATGAATTTGCTGTCGTTAATGCGGTTGGGGGTGGATTTGGGGCTGTTTCCCAGCGAAGAACGTTCGACGGTGGACGAGTTGTTCATCCTGACGCAACCGGCTCATTTGCAGAAGCAGTTTTCGGACAAATTGTCGGCGGAGGAACGCGACTTGCTGCGCTCAGACATGCTGCGGGACCGGTTGAAACACGTCAACCGGCCCAACACGAAAAAAGGCGGGGCGGGATTGGACAAAACCGCCAATTCATAGCACAATAAAGCGAGTATGAGCGATGAAGCCATGAGTAATTTTACGCCGCGCGCCCAACAGGTGCTCGCGCTGGCGCGGAAGGAAGCCGACCGGTTTAATCACAACTTCCTCGGCACCGAGCATCTTTTGCTCGGCCTGATTAAATTGGGGCAGGGTGTCGCGGTGAATGTCCTCCAAAAAATGGGGCTCGACCTCGAAACCGTCCGCATGGAAGTCGAAAAACAGGTCGGCACCGGCCCCGACCAGAAGATGATCGGGAATATTCCTTACACGCCGCGTGTGAAAAAGGTCTTGGACCTGGCGAAACGGGAGGCCAAGAACCTGAACCACACCTACATCGGCACCGAACACATTTTGCTGGGCCTGTTGCGCGAGGGTGACGGCGTGGCCGCGCGTATTTTGCGGAACCTGGACGTGGACATCGAGCAGACGCGGCAGGAAATTTTGAAGGAGTTGGATCCCAATTTCACCGGCGAGGAATCGTCCATTCCGGAAGCCGGCGAAAAAGGGTCGGCGGAGAAGAAAGGCGAAATCAAGACGCCCGCGCTCAAGGCGTTCGGGCGCGATCTCACGGAAATCGCGCGCAAAGGCGACATGGATCCGGTGATCGGGCGCAAGGATGAAATCGAGCGCGTCATTCAAATCCTTTGTCGCCGGACCAAGAACAATCCGGTGTTGCTCGGCGAAGCCGGCGTGGGCAAAACGGCCATCGTGGAAGGGCTGGCGCAGGAAATCGCCAAGGGCAATGTGCCCGACCTGTTGCGCGACAAGCGCGTGGTCACCCTGGATTTGGCCCTGATGGTGGCCGGCACGAAATATCGCGGGCAGTTTGAAGAGCGCATCAAAGCGGTCATGGATGAAATCCGCCGCGCCAAGAACATCATTTTGTTCATTGACGAATTGCACACCATTGTCGGCGCCGGCTCGGCCGAAGGCACCATGGACGCTTCGAACATTATCAAGCCGGCGCTTTCGCGCGGCGAGATGCAATGCGTCGGCGCAACCACGCTGAATGAATATCGCAAGTACATCGAAAAAGACGCCGCCCTGGAACGCCGTTTTCAGGCCGTGAAGGTCGAGGCACCTTCGATTGACGAGGCGATCCAGATTTTGATGGGACTCCGGCATAAATACGAGGAGCACCACAAGGCCGAGTTTACCGACAAAGCCGTGGAAGCCTCGGTGAAGCTGTCCGATCGTTACATCACCGACCGGTTTTTGCCGGACAAGGCGATTGACGTGCTGGACGAGGCCGGTTCGCGCGCGCGCATCGGCACCATGACGCGCCCGCCCGAAATCAAGGCCATGGAAGCCGAGATCGAAGACATCAAGGGCAAGAAGGAACGCGCCATCAAGAACCAGGATTTCGAGGGCGCGGCCCAGATGCGCGACAAGGAAAAGCAGGCGAAGGAAAAATTGGAGGCTCATTTGCGCGACTGGCGCGCGGCGCGCGAGGAAAAGCACGTGGTCGTGAATGAGGAGGACATTTTGCATGTCGTCTCCAAATGGACGGGCATCCCGTTGCAGCGGATGGAGCAGGGCGAAATGCAGCGGCTGCTGACCGTCGAGGCGGAAATGGAGAAAATTGTCATCGGCCAACACGAAGCCGTTTCGGCCATCTGCAAGGCACTGCGCCGATCGCGCGCGGATTTAAAAGACCCGCGCCGGCCCATCGGCACCTTCCTGCTGCTCGGCCCGACCGGCGTCGGCAAGACACTTTTGGCCAAAACGCTCGCCGAACAGATGTTTGGCGACGCGAAGTCGCTCGTGCATCTCGACATGAGCGAGTACATGGAAAAATTCAACGTCTCGCGGCTCATCGGGTCGCCACCCGGTTACGTCGGGTACGAGGAGGGCGGACAGCTCACCGAGAAGGTGCGGCGCAACCCCTATTCCGTCGTGCTGTTCGACGAAATTGAAAAGGCGCACCCGGACGTGTGGAACATGTTGCTGCAGATTCTCGAGGAAGGGAAGCTGACCGACAACGTGGGCCGCGTGGTGAATTTCCGCAACACCATCGTGCTGATGACCTCGAACGTTGGCTCGGATTTGATCCGCCGGCAATCCACGCTTGGTTTTTCGCCAATCACCGACGAGAGCAGTTACGAAAAGATGCGCGAGAAAATCCTCGACGAATCAAAGAAGACCTTCCGGCCCGAGTTCCTGAACCGGCTCGACGACGTGATTGTGTTCCGGTCGTTCACCAAACCTGATCTCATCCAGATTCTGGATCTGGAAATCAACAAGGTTTTGGAGCGGCTCCGCCACAAGAACCTCAAGCTTGAATTGGACGCCACGGCGAAGGATTTCCTCGTGGAAAAAGGCTACGACCCGCAATACGGCGCGCGGCCCATGCGCCGGTCCGTGGAGCGTTTCCTCGAGGATCCACTGGCCGAGGAAATCCTCAAAGGCAACCTGCATGAAGGCGAGCCGATCCAGGTCACCGCGGCCAATGACAAGCTGGTCTTCAACCAAAAGGCTGCGGCCGCCGGCGCGGTGGCCGGTTGACCGGGTGATTTCTACCACAAAACTGCGTTCATTTTCGAACGCAGTTTTTTGTTCGCTAAGTTCGGCTTTGCTTTTGGCACGATAATTTCTACGTTTGGTGCCAATGAAAGGCATCGTATTGGCTGGCGGCGCCGGGTCGCGGCTCTACCCCCTGACGCTGGTCGCGAGCAAGCAACTCCAGCCGGTCTATGACAAGCCGATGGTCTATTATCCGCTCACGACACTGATCGAGGGCGGCATCCGCGATTTGTGCCTCATTTCCACGCCGCAGGATTTGCCGCGCTTCAAACAGATGCTGGGCGACGGCAGCCGGTTTGGCATTGCCATCGAATATCGCGAGCAACCCAAACCCCAGGGAATTGCCCAGGCCTTTCTGATTGCCGAATCGTTCATCGGCCGGGACAACGTCGCGTTGATTCTGGGTGACAACGTTTTTTACGGCAGCGACGTGTTTTATCGCAAGATCGCCGAATTCAAAAAAGGCGCGTTGATTTTCGGCTATCACGTCAATGATCCGGAACGTTATGGCGTGGTGGAATTCGACGGCGAGGGCCGGGCCATCTCCATCGAGGAAAAACCGAAGCAACCGAAAAGCGATTACGCCGTGCCCGGTCTTTACCTCTACGACGACAGCGTCGTAGCCGTTGCCAAATCCCTGAAACCTTCCGCGCGCGGCGAACTGGAGATCTCCGACGTGAACGTGGCTTATCTGAAGCGCGGGCAACTGCACGTGCACCGGCTCAGCCGCGGGTTTGCGTGGCTGGACGCCGGCACCAGCAGCAGTTTGCACGACGCGTCGGCTTATGTGCAGGCGATTGAGAAGCGCGCCGGCATCAAGATCGGCTGCCCGGAGGAAGCCGCCTTTCGCGCCGGCTTTCTCAAACTCGCCCAATTGGAGGAACTCACGGATCGGATGCCGAACTGTGAATACCGCGCCTATCTGAATGAGGTCGTCGCCGAGGCTAAACGATTGCAAAAATAAACCGCGGATTACGCGGATTATCGTGGAACTACTATACAAAGATTTGACCGGCAAGATTCTCGGCGCGGCCATGGAGGTTTACCGTGAACTGGGCTGTGGCTTTCTGGAGGCGCTTTATCAGGAGGCGTTCGAACATGAGTTGAAGTTGAATCGAATCAACTTTGTCCCTCAAAAACCACGCCGGGTCGCTTACAAGGACATTATTTTACGGCATCCGTACATTCCCGATTTGATAGTCGAAGGGAAAGTCGTGGTGGATTTGAAAGCCATCCGGGAAATTGGTGCGATCGAAGAAGCGCAAATGATCAATTACTTGAAGATTACCTTGATTCCGGTTGGTTTGATTATCAACTTTGCCGGCCGATCGCTGGAATGGAAACGTCTGGTCTTGAGCGAAGCTCCGCCAGTCGGCCTGAAAAATCCGCGTAATCCGCGGTTTCAAACGAGACAGCAACAAAGTTTATGATCTTGCTCCTCGGTGCATCCGGTTACATCGGCGAGGCGTTCGTGCGCGAGTTGCAGCGCCGCCAAACGCCTTTCCAGCCGCTTTCGCGCACGGAAGCGGATTACAGCCGGTTTGAGGTGTTGCTGGAGTTTTTGAAAAGGCACAAGCCCGAATTTCTGGTCAATGTCGCCGGGTACACCGGCAAGCCGAACGTGGACGCCTGTGAAATCGCCAAGGCCGACACCCTGGCCGGAAACGCGTTGTTGCCGCAGACCATCGCCCATGCCTGCGCTGTCTGCGCCATTCCCTGGGGGCATGTTTCCTCCGGTTGCGTTTTTTCCGGGGCCAAAGTAACGCTCAATGGCCAAACGCGCGCGGAAAAGGATTTGACCCGGTCCGATCTCCGCTCCCTGGTGGATCAATCGCCGGGGGCCATCCACGGGTTCACGGAAACCGATCCGCCCAATTTCACCTTTCGGGATCCGCCATGCAGTTTCTACAGCGGCACCAAGGCGCTGGGCGAAGAAGCCATCGCCGGCGTCGGGCAGAGTTACGTCTGGCGGCTGCGGATTCCGTTTGATGAATTCGACAACACGCGCAATTACCTCAGCAAGGTGCAACGCTACGAAAAGGTATATGACAACGTGAATTCGATTTCGCACCGCGGCGATTTTGCACGGGCGTGCCTGGACTTGTGGGAACGTCGCGCGCCGTTCGGCACTTACAACGTGACCAATCCCGGCTTTGTCACCACCCGGCAGGTAGTGGGGCTGGTCCAAAAGATCTTACATCCGGCCCGGCGGTTCGAGTTTTGGCAGAACGACACGGAATTCTACCGCCGGGCGGCCAAAACCCTGCGTTCCAATTGCGTGCTCGACGTGTCGAAACTGCTGGCCACCGGCGTGAAAATACGGCCGGTGGCGGAAGCCATCGAGGATTCCCTTCGGAACTGGAAACCGGAATGAGAATTTACGAATTACAATTTACGATTTACGATTTGACCGTCGAGTGCTTGGTTTCGCCCAGGCGTGAGTCAATCATCAATCGTAAATCATAAATCAAAAATGAATCTGCTCATCACTGGTGGCGCCGGGTTTATCGGGTCCAACGTGATCCATCACGTCATTGACCAACCCGAGGTCGCGCGGCTGGTGAATCTGGATTGCCTGACGTATGCCGGCCATCCGGAAAATCTGGAAACGGTCGCCCGGCACCCGAAATATGCGTTTGCGAAGGTGGATCTGCGTGACAAGGCTGCCGTGCTTCAGGTCGTCAAACAACATAACATCACCCACGTCATGCACCTGGCGGCGGAATCGCACGTGGACCGTTCCATCACCGGGCCGGACGATTTCATCCACACCAACGTCGTCGGGACGTTCAACCTGCTCGAAGCCTGCCGCGCGAATTGGCTGTCAGACCAGCCACGAATTACCAATCACGAATCACGTTTCCGTTTCCACCACGTTTCCACGGATGAAGTTTACGGTTCGCTCGGTCCGACGGGTTTCTTCACGGAAACGACACCGTACGCGCCGAACTCGCCGTATTCCGCCAGCAAAGCCGCCAGTGACATGCTCGTGCGCGCCTACCATCATACCTACGGTTTGCCGACGGTCATTACGAATTGCTCTAACAACTATGGCCCGTATCAATTTCCTGAAAAGCTGATACCCGTCGTCATTCAAAGCGTTCTCGGGCACCAACCGGTGCCGGTTTATGGCGACGGCATGAACGTGCGCGACTGGCTTTACGTGCGCGACCATGCCGAGGCCCTCTGGCTGGCACTCACGCGGGGGAAACCCGGCGAGACCTACAACATCGGCGGCCATAACGAATGGGCCAACCTCCGCATCGTGGAATTGATCTGTGATATCATTGACGAACTGGCGCCCCGGCCGGGCGGGCATTCGCGCCAGCTGATTTCCTTTGTCAGGGACCGGCCCGGTCATGACCGGCGTTACGCCATTGACGCCTCAAAGATCCAGCGCGAACTGGGCTGGGCGCCCGCGCACAAGTTTGAACAGGGCATCCGGGAAACCGTCCAATGGTATCTGGACAATCAGGCCTGGGTGAAGGCCGTGACGAAGCATTGATGATTTCCGATTTGTGATTTATGATTTATGATTGATGAGTGAGAGGGTCATGCACTTGAAGCGGAAAAATCATAGATCATAAATCATAAATAAGACCGTGAAGGGATGGCATAAATTTGCGACAGCAGTATTTTGTTTGTGGCTCACTTTCAATTGCAATGCGGGCGCCCAGACCAACTCCATTGTCTGGCACCAGGCCGCCGATCGCGTGGACGCGGATGTGCGTTCGTTGAATTTGTCGAATCTGCTGGAAGAGATCACCGCCCAGACCGGCTGGCGGGTCTATGTGGAACCCGGCACGACGCATAGCGCCTCCACCAAATTCCGGAACCTGCCCTCGGGCGAAGCCTTGCGCATGTTGTTTGGCGATCTCAATTTCGCCCTGGTGCCGCAGACCAGCGCCGCGCCGCATCTTTACGTTTTCACCACCAAAATGGAAAACGCCACGCAACTCGTGCGCGTGCCCAGGACCGCTGCCGCCAAACACGTGCCGAATGAACTGCTCGTGAAACTCAAGCCGGGGGTGAACGCCGACGCCCTCGCCAAAATGTACGGCGCGAAAGTCGTTGGCCGGATGGACAAGCTCGGCATTTACCGCCTGCAATTCGCCGATGCCGCCTCCGCGGACGCCGCGTTGGATCAGCTCCAGAACAACAACGACGTGTCCGATGTGGATTATAATTATTACTTCGATCCGCCGCCGACGGCGCAGGCGCTCGCCTCCGCGTCCATGCCGCCGGTAAACCTGCAACTCAATCCTCCGGGCAGTTCAGGCAAGGTGATCGTCGGTCTGGTGGACACGCCGGTGCAACCGCTCGATGGTTCGCTCAATCAGTTTATGCTCAAGGAAATTTCCGTGGCCGGTGACGCATCGTCCGACACCAGCGATATTACGCACGGGACGGCCATGGCGGAAACCATCCTGCGCGCGATGGGCGTCGCGGGGCAGGGCGCGACGTCCGCGCAAATATTGCCGGTGGACGTTTACGGCTCCAGCGCGACCACGACGAGCTGGAATGTCGCCCTGGGCATTCAGGCGGCGGTCAACGGTGGTGCAACCGTTTTGAATTTGAGCCTCGGCAGTTCCGGCGACAGTTCGGTTTTGGACGCCATGGTGCAGCAGGCAATCGGCGACGGCATTCAGATTTTTGCCGCCGCCGGCAATCAACCGGTCGCCACGCCGACTTATCCGGCGGCAATTCCCGGCGTCCTGGCTGTGACCGCGGTCCAAAACGGCCAGTTGGCGCCCTACGCGGACTTCGGTTCCTTTGTGGATTTCGCCGCGTCGGGCAATACCATCGCTTATCTGAACAACCAGCCCTGGCTGGTGCAAGGCACCTCCGTGTCCACGGCGTACCTGACGGGCCTGGCCGCCGGCATTAAAACCGCCACGGACCAAACCTGGACGCAAATCGAGAACTCCCTGAAACAGAACTTTCCGGTGCCGCAGAAATAACCGGCTTTGCCGAAGCGTCTTTTCGGAAGGACGAGCTATGCGAATCCCCAACTTCGTTTGCGAATGGAATCAGGGACTCGTGCAACTCGTCCCTCCGGAGAGAAGTCAGTGCGTCATACAGCCGATTCTGGCGAACGCGACCACATAGGCGATGACGGCGGCGATGAGGAACCACGGCTTGCCGGCGACCGTGAGCAAAATGCCCGCGCCCAGAACCACGCCCATCAACAAATACACCAAAATCGCCAAAGCAAATTTCATTACCGTGATTGTAAGACGTTTGTCCTCCGGCGCAAGGCGATTCAATGCAAGGTCGGTGGGCGAGCATCCTCGCGAGCCATAGCAGCGGACGTCAGTCCGCTCTGACTCCAGCCAATAACCAAAGGGGCAATGAGCCGACTCACGTCGGTCGTGGCGAGAAATCAGGAAAGCAGGAACATTACTGTTTCCCCTTGACGAGCGCTTCCACCACGGTGGAGTCGGCCAGCGTGGTGATGTCGCCAATCTGGTCGGTCTGGTCCTCGGCAATTTTGCGCAAAATGCGGCGCATGATTTTGCCCGAGCGGGTCTTCGGCAGCGCGGGCGCGAATTGTATCTTGTCCGGCACGGCAATCACCCCGATTTCCTTCCGGACATGTGCCGCGAGTTCCCTTTTTAATTCGTCACCCTCGGTGATGCCGTCCTTGAGCGTCACGAAGGCATACAGCGCCTGACCTTTGATGTCGTGCGGCATGGGGGCGACGGCGGCTTCGGCCACCTTGGGATGGCTCACCAGCGCGCTCTCGACTTCCGCGGTGCCGATGCGATGCCCGGAGACGTTCACCACGTCGTCCACGCGGCCCATCAACCAATAATCGCCGTCGGCGTCCACACGACAGCCGTCGCCGGTGAAGTACACGTTTTTATACGTGGAGAAGTAGGTGTTAATGAAACGGTCGTGGTCGCCCCAGGTGGTGCGCATGATGCCCGGCCACGGTTTTTTGATGCACAATTTGCCGCCTTCGTTCGGCGCGCATTCCGTGCTGTCATCGCGTAACACCACGGGTTCGACACCCCAGAACGGCCGGTTCGCGCTGCCGGGTTTGAGCGTATGCACGCCGGGCAGGGGAGTGATCATGAATCCGCCCGTCTCGGTCTGCCACCAGGTATCTGATATCGGGCAACGACCTTTGCCGATGTGCTTATGGTACCACATCCAGGCTTCCGGATTGATCGGTTCGCCCACGGAACCGAGCACGCGCAGGGAACTCAAGTTGTGTTTGTTCGGCCATTCATCGCCGAGCCGGATGAGCGAGCGGATGGCCGTCGGCGCGGTATAGAAAGCAGTAACTTTGAACTTCTCGACGATTTTCCAAAAACGTCCGGCGTCCGGCCAGGTCGGGATGCCTTCGAACATCAGCGTCGTCGCGCCGTTGCAAAGCGGCCCATAAATGACGTAGCTGTGGCCGGTCACCCAGCCGATGTCGGCAGTGCAGAAATAAATGTCATCATCGTGAATATCGAAGACGTATTTATGCGTCAGGGCAATCCACAGGAGATAACCGGCGGTGCTGTGGACAACGCCCTTGGGTTTGCCCGTGGAACCGGACGTGTACAGGATGAACAGATAGTCCTCGGCGTTCATCGGTTCGGGTGGACAATCCGGCGGGGCGAGGCTGCTGACGAGCCGGCTCGCGGGTGCGCTCGCCCCACCCCCAACGGCGGCCATCCGTTCGTGATACCAGACATCGCGGCCGGCCTCGAAATGGCACGGCTCGTCGTTGCGTTTGACGACGATCACTTTTTCAATGCTCGAGGTTTTCTTCAGGGCGTCATCGGCAATCGTTTTGAGGGGGATACTCCTGCCGCCGCGCAGCGACACGTTCGCGGTGATGAGCAGCTTGCAGGTGGAATCGTTGACGCGGTCGGCGAGGGAATCGGCGCTGAACCCGCCGAACACGACGGAATGAATCGCGCCGATGCGAGCGCAGGCGAGCAAGGCGACGGCGGCTTCGGGCACCATGGGCAGGTAAATCGCCACGCG
Organism: Candidatus Sulfopaludibacter sp.; assembly: GCA_035508155.1. GTDB lineage: Bacteria > Verrucomicrobiota > Verrucomicrobiia > Limisphaerales > UBA11358 > UBA11358. Next base: position 26,085 of record DATJNM010000025.1, read on the forward strand.
ATCGCCTTTCCGCACGCCGAGCGATTTCAGGACGTTGGCGAATTTACAGACTTCGGTGTGCAGTTCCGCGTAGGTGATTTTTTTGACTTCCTCTTCCGGTTCACCCTGCCAGAGGATGGCGATTTTGTCTCGGGTTTTGGTTTTCAGATGGCGGTCGAGGCAATTAACCGTCACGTTGAGCTGGCCATCCTCGAACCAGGCATGCCGGATGATGCGCGCGTCGCTGTTCCAGGTGAATTTTCTTGCCACCGTCGGCGGCTTGAACCAATCCAGCGTTTTTGCCTGCTCCAGCCAGAAGGCTTCCGGCTCGCGGAGCGAACGTTCGTACATCGCATGATATTGAGCGGCATTGAGATGTGCGCGTTCCAGGATTTCCGGCGGCGGCGGAAAGGTCCGGCTTTCCTGCAACAACGAATCGGTCGAAATAGTTTTGTTCAGCGTGGTCATGCGCGTTTTGATTTTTCGTATTGTCGGCTAAACTAATTGTTCCTGTCAAATGTAGTGATACAACCGGGAGCCCGGTGCGCGGGAAGGCGAAAAGGGGGAGGTCAATCAGGTCATTCCCGCTTTTATCCGCCGCGGTTTTCTGTTCAAATCGGTGGCGGGCGACAACGGGATGGATTTGACAAACAAAATTTTCTCCGCAAGTTTCCCGCGCAACAATTAATGGGTAAGACGCTGATCATTGCGGAAAAACCGTCGGTGGCGGGCGACATCGCCAGGGCGCTGGGCGGTTTCAAGAAAGAAGGCGACTATTACGAAAGCGCCGATTACGTGCTTTCGTCGGCAGTCGGTCATTTGCTCGAACTCGTGCCGCCGGAGGGCGTCGAGGCCGCGCGCGGCAAGTGGACGTTCAAATGCCTGCCCGTCATCCCGCCGCATTTTGACCTGCAACCGATTGAGCGCAATGAAAACCGGTTGAAGGTCCTGAAAAAGTTGATCAAGCGCGATGACGTGGACGCGCTGATCAACGCCTGCGACGCCGGGCGCGAAGGAGAACTGATTTTCCGCAACATCGTCAAGTTCACGAAGGCCAGGCAGCCCATCAGGCGCCTCTGGTTGCAATCCATGACACCGGCTGCCATCCGCGAGGGCTTCGAGCGGTTGCGGGAGAATGATGCCATGCTGCCGCTGGCGGACGCGGCGTTCAGCCGGTCGGAGGCCGACTGGCTGGTCGGCATCAACGGCACGCGGGCGATGACGGCCTTCAACTCGAAGTCGGGCGGCTTTTACAAGACCACGGTGGGCCGCGTGCAAACGCCCACCCTGGCCATCGTGGTCGAACGCGAGCATAAGATTCGCAAGTTTGTGCCGCGGGATTATTGGGAGGTCATCGGCACGTTTGACGCGGCGGCGGGACAATATACCGGGCGCTGGTTTGATGAAAAATTCACCAAACCCGACAAGGACGGTGATGACCAGCTCAAGCCGGAGCGCATCTGGGAGAAATCCAAAGCCGAGGCCCTTCGCGACCAATGCCTGGGCAAACCCGGCATCGTCTCCGAGGAAAGCAAACCCAGCACGTCGCTGTCGCCGTTGCTGTACGATTTGACCAGTCTCCAGCGCGACGCGAACTCGCGGTTCGGATTCAGCGCCAAGAACACCCTGGGGGTGGCGCAGGCGCTGTACGAAAGGCACAAGGTGCTGACGTATCCCAGAACCGATTCGCGCGCGCTGCCGGAGGATTACATTGGCACGGTGAAGAGAACTTTGGAGATTCTGTCCGGCCGTGTCCCCGGCGCCGGGACAGCATTCATGACCCGCTATTCGCCCTTCGCGGCGAACATTCTCGATCACGACTGGGTGCGTCCAAACAAGCGGATCTTCAACAACGCCAAAGTTTCCGACCACTTCGCGATCATTCCCACAACGCAGCCGCCGAAAGGCTTGTCCGAACCGGAACAAAAGCTTTACGATCTGGTGGCGAAACGGTTTCTGGCGATTTTTTACCCCGCCGCCGAATTTCTGGAGACGACGCGCATCACCCGGGTCGAAGGCGAGCCGTTCAAAAGCGTCGGCAAAGTGCTGGTGACCCCCGGCTGGCTGGCGGTGTATGGCAAGGAAGCCCAGGACGAAGACGCAGCGAACCTGGCGCCGGTTAAACCCGGCGAAACCGTCCAAACCAGCGCCGTCGAGGTGAAGCCAAACGTCACCAAACCCCCGGCGCGTTACACGGAAGCGACGCTGCTTTCGGCGATGGAAAGTGCGGGTAAAATGGTCGAGGACGATGAACTGCGCGAGGCCATGCGCGAAAAGGGCCTCGGCACGCCCGCGACGCGCGCGGCCATCATCGAAGGGCTGATCTACGAGCAGTATCTCCACCGCAACGGGCGCGAATTGCAGGCGACGGCCAAGGCCTTTTCGCTGATGGAACTGCTCAATGGTCTGGACATTGCGGAATTGACCAAACCGGAGCTGACCGGCGATTGGGAATTCAAGCTGCACCAGATCCAGCGCCGGCAGAAAAGCCGCGACGAATTCATGTCCGAAATCGCCGACATGACGCGGCACATTGTGGAGCGCGCCAAAAAGTACGAGCACGACACGATACCCGGTGATTTTGGCATCCTGAAAATTCCCTGTCCCAAGTGTGGCGGCGAGGTCCATGAGAAATACAAACAGTTTCAGTGCGAGAAATGCGACTTCGCGGTCTGGAAAACCGTGGCCGGCCGCATGTTTGAGATCGAGGAAGTGGAGCGGCTCATTGCTGAAAAGCAAATCGGGCCTTTGCAGGGGTTTCGCAGCAAACTGGGCAAACCGTTTGCCGCCGTGTTGAAAATGAACGGCGAGTTCAAGGTGGAATTTGATTTTGGCAATGACCCGAAAAGCGGAAGCGGCGAAGCTGCGGCGCCGGTGGATTTCACCGGCAAGGAACCGCTGGGCAAATGTCCGAAGTGCGGCGCGCGGGTGTTTGATGCCGGGATGAATTACCTGTGCGAAAAGGCTACGGGCGCGGACAAGTCGTGCGATTTCCGTTCCGGCAAAATCATTTTGCAGCAGGAAATCGCGCCCGAGCAGATGAAAAAACTGCTGGAAACGGGCAAGACCGATTTGCTGACAAAGTTTGTTTCCAAGCGAAACGGCCGCGCGTTCAAGGCGTTTCTGGTTGTCGGCAAGGACGGCAAGGTGGGTTTTGAATTCCCCCCGCGCGAATCCAAGGGCCGGGCGGGAGTGGAGCGAAAACCGAAGGAACCGGCGCCAAAGATTGATTTCACCGGCAAAACCGACCTCGGCAAATGCCCCCGGTGCGGCGGACGGGTGTTTGACACGGAGGCGGGTTATCTTTGCGAAAAATCGCAGGTGGAAAAAAAGCCGTGCAAATTCAGGATCAGTCGGGAAATTTTGCAGCAACCGATCGAACCGGCCCAGGCGCGGAAACTGCTGAATGCCCGCAAAACCGATTTGCTGGATAAATTTATTTCCAAAGCCGGCAAGCCGTTCCCGGCGTATTTGGTCATGGATGACAAGGGCAAGGTGACATTTGAATTTCCGGAACGCTGAGCGGGCGGACCTGGCCGCGACTCTCGCGGATGAGCAGCGGTCCAGTTTGGTGGGATGAGGGCGCCAACGGGCCGGCTCGCGAGGACGCTCATCCGGCCGAAAGCTGAAGGTGTGCTGCCGCGCGCGGATGACCCGGGTTGAATGCTCTTTGTAATCCGCGTAAACTGTGGTGCAAGTGAAACCGGATGCCGACCACCCCCACGCTGAAATCCGCGACAAGTGGATTCACCGATTCCTTGCGCATCTGGCAACGGACCGCGGGGCGTCAGGGTACACGCAGCGAAATTACCGCCAGGCGCTGGAGGAGTTTCTTCACTGGCACCGCGAGGAGCGATTGCAGCCGCCGGCGTGGGAAAAATTGCAGCGCTATGATTTCCGCAATTACCTGCGATACCTGGGCCGGCACAACTTGAGCCGTGCGGCGACGCAGCTCCGTTTCTCTGCGTTGCGGACGTTTTACAAATTTCTCATGCGGCACGGCATCGTGGAAAGGCTGCCGATCAAAAATCTTTCGTTGCCGAAACTGGAAAAGCGCCTGCCGCAATTTCTGACGGTGCAGCAGATGAAGGAGTTGCTGGAGGCGCCGGTCAAGCTGTTGGAGGGTCGGAAACACCCGGAAGGACCGGGTCGCCCGGTTTCTGCCGTCGCCTGTCTGCGGGACGTGGCGATGCTGGAGACGATTTATTCCTGCGGCCTGCGCATCAGCGAACTCTGCGGCCTGCGCGCCGAGGACATTGACTGGAGTGAGCGGCTCGTTCGGGTGCGGGGCAAGGGCAAAAAGGAGCGGCTGGTGCCGATTGGCGAACCGGCGTGGAAGGCGATTCAAAATTATTGGGCCGCGTTGAAACAGCCGCCGTCCGGTCCGGCGCCGGTTTTTCTGACCGAAACCAAAAAAGCCGCGCCGCTCAAGCCGCTGCAACTGTCCCGTCGCCTGAAACAATATCTGGTCATGGCCGGACTCGATCCGGCCCTGACGCCGCACAAGCTGCGGCACAGTTACGCCACGCACCTGCTGGATGCGGGCGCGGATCTGCGGAGTGTGCAGGAGTTGCTCGGCCACGCCCACCTGGTCACCACGCAGATTTATACGCATGTAACCACCGAACGATTGAAAAAGGCTTATGATGCGGCGCATCCGCGGGCATAACGAATTCCGATTCTGATTGAAATTTCTTGAATTCCGGGCAAAATAATCTGTCTAAGTAACCGAACGGTTAAAAAGGTTTAACTCCGGCGGATCATTTTGAACATGAAGCTAAAATTGAGAATTTTGACTTTGGCAACGGCGGTATCGGCCGTGGTTTTGACGGGTTGTCAGTATCCCAACGGCGAACCAAACAACACCGGCACCGGTGCGCTCATCGGCGCAGGGGCGGGCGCGCTCATGGGTGCGGCCATCGGCGGTCCGCGGAACGGCGGTGCGGGCGCGTTAATCGGCGCGGCGGCAGGGGCGATTACCGGCGGCCTCATCGGAAATTCGATAGACCAGGAGCAGGCGGCGGAACTCCGCGCTCAGGCGCCCCAAACCTATGTGCGGGTGCAGCAGGGCCAGCCGCTGACAATTTCGGACATCAAGGCGCTCGCCCAAGCCCGGGTGAGTGATGACATCATCATCAGCCAGATTCGCAACTCCCACACCGTCTTTCACCTCAGTACCTCCGATATCATTGACCTGCACAATTCCGGCGTGAGCGAAAACGTCATCAACTTCATGATTAATTCGCCGAGTATGATCGGGGATGATTCAACCGTTCAAACCACCACGGTGGTCGCAGCAGCGCCGCCGCCGCCGCCGGCGCAGACGGTGGTGATTGCGCCCGGCCCGGGCTACGTGTGGATTGGCGGCGATTGGGTTTGGAACGGTGGATGGGTCTGGCGGGCGGGCTATTGGGCTTACCCGCCCTATCCTCACGCGGTTTGGGTGGGTGGCTATTGGGGCAGGGGACCGCACGGTTGGTACCACCGGCCGGGACATTGGCGGTGATGGCGGATTAAACCTTCCGGAATGCAACACAGCGGCGGGCGTGGGGAACATACTGTCAAAAACCACGCCCGCCGGACTTATAACTCTATGTTTTACTCAGCAAAACAAGTTAGCACGTCTTAATTGAATTGCAATGGGGTTAAGATGTTTTGTCAGCCAGGCGGACATGAAACATTCCGTCCGAAACAGCTTCGGTCATTTGTCTTCTCCAGGTTTCCGCCGGTTAAATTTCAGCCCCTGGCTTTGCCTCGCCGTTACCACGGCGAAGTCAGATGGTCGAGAAATTCGTACCGGGCCCGGTGCGGGTCGGGTGCGGCGCCGGAGTCGGCGCCGAAATGCATGACCGGATAACCGGCCTGACGATCGTATGCCGGCCACGGCGGCAGGCGAGGGCCGTTCGGATTGCCCGTCTTCGCGAAGTTGGTCCAATACGCCGCCATCAATTCTGACACCCTCTGGTCTTCCGGCCGCCACGGCAATTTCTTCGCTGACAATACGCGAAAGACGTACTCGATTTCGGAGGCGTGCGGCGCCGTTGGTTCCGTGCCTGGCCTGGCGTTGGCGGGCAACGGCAGCGTCTGATCAAACTCGTACCGGTAAACCGGAGATTCCCCGGTCTGAAGCTGCATTTCCAGCCACTTCCAGGTGGCATAGGCGATGAACTGGTCCCCGGCAAAATCCTGCGCCGCCCGCCTGACCTCGGCATCCGTCGCCGCCGGATAGAGCTTGAGAAATGTCTCTGCGTTGGTGCCGAAGTGCGCCCTGGCGCGCGCGACGTAGTTCTCAACCGTCGGCGCGTCATTAGCAAAATAGGAATGGAAGCTTCCTTCGTCCCGGTTCCATCCCGCCAACAGCGGGACATGGCTTTGCTGTCCGGCGGCGTAAATGGCGAGACAGTTGGTCGGCAGGAAATAACCGTCAATATCAGGTTTGAAATAGTCCCATGAGCGTTTCAACCCGGCTCGGAGCAGATATTTGGCCGGCAACGCCCGCAGATCCTTGAGGGAATGCGCATCAAATGCCGACGTCACGAACTTCAAGCCTGTGGCTTCGGCCTCGACGCGCGGTTCTGCCAACAGGGTAGGACCGAAAAACGCGCCACTCTCGCCAATGGCCCGTTGAAACAAACCTTTCGCCAGAGGCGACGCGATTAACGCGCTGACCGAAAACGATCCGGCCGATTCACCAAAAATGGTGACGTTGTCAGGATCACCGCCGAACGCCGCAATGTTCGTCTTGACCCATTGCAGCGCGGCGACCTGGTCCAAAAGTCCGTAATCGCCCGAAGCATGATATTCCGATTCCTCGCTCAGCTCGGGCAGTGCCAAAAATCCGAATATTCCCAGCCGGTAACCGAAGCTGACCACCAGCACGCCTTTCTTCGCCAGGTTTCCACCGTCCTGGCGCGGCTCGGAAGTGGATCCCGCAGCGAAGCCGCCGCCGTAAATCCAGACCATCACCGGCAGCTTGCCCGGCGGTCGATGTTCCGGGATCCAAAGGTTAAGATACAAACAATCTTCGCTGGGTCCGTGGTCGCGGAAAATCATGTCGCTGAAAATGCGGCCCTGCATGGGGCGCGGTCCATAATCCATGGCCTCCCGCACGCCGGTCCAGGCCGGCGCCGGCTGCGGCGGTTTCCAGCGCAGCGGACCGACCGGCGGCGCGGCGTAGGGAATGCCCTTGAACGAGCGCACCATCCCGTCGGCGCTGATGACGCCTTCCAACACGCCATTGGCCGTGCGGACCTGCACGGTGTGCAATGGTTGCGCCGGCGCGGCCTGCCAGCCGAACAACAGCGCCAACAACACGGCCCAATTCTGTAACTGCGTTTTCATCGTTTCTTCCGGGTGAAGGCTCATGACTAGCCAATCCGGTTCTATTTGCACAGAAGAAAACAAGGAAAACGAAGATTTGCCGGGAGATGCGGCATGTTGCCGTCTCCGAAATTGGGTTATCAATACGCCGACCGCGGTTTTGGTTTGCCCAGGTTGAATGAACTGCCAGGAAAGCAAATATCTTCTGCCCGGTGAAACAAAGACCGGAGAACGGCCTCCTACCATGGGTGTTCCAGAGCGGTTTAGCCGCCGGGAACGCAGAGGGCAGGCGAGTGAAATGACAAAACTCTCATGCCTCGTTCAAACAAGGTTCATGGATATATGCTATGTTCCTCAGAGGGTTCGATAACTCGACGAAGCCGAAGGCAGTATGAAAAGGCGAAGCTGGAATAAAATGGCCGTCGCCGCGTTGGCAGTCGTGGGACTGTCCATGGCCGTGGCAGGTTATGCCGACCGGATGCAGGCGGCGGGTTCAAATGCCACCAGTCCAATCGCAGTGATTGCGCCGGCCCAGGTCAACCTGCCGCCGGTACCGGCCGAAGTCCTCCGCATGTCCGAAGCGGGCTTGGGCGACGACGTGATTACCGCTTATCTTCAGAAATCGGCCTATCCTTATACCCTTGATGCGGATCAGATCATTTATCTCCACGATATGGGAGTTTCGTCTGCGGTGCTCAATGCCTTGGTAAGCCAAGGTGGCACGGCCGCCAGCGCCCGGGCGGCGGCTGAGAACAAGGCGGCGGCCACAGACAACGTTGCTCCGGCGGAGACGCCGCCGGTGAATGGCGTCGCGACAAATTTTTACAGTTCATTGGCGCCATACGGAACCTGGGTGAACGTGCCGGACTACGGCTGGTGCTGGCAACCTACCGTGGTGGTGGTGGATCCTGCCTGGCAGCCGTACTGCAATAACGGGTACTGGCTTTGGACGGACCAGGGCTGGTATTGGAACTCGTATTACTCATGGGGTTGGGCGCCGTTCCACTATGGCCGATGGTGCCGATCAGCGGGCTATGGCTGGTTGTGGTGCCCCGACAACACGTGGGGGCCGGCATGGGTCTGCTGGCGGAATTATCCGGGTTATTGCGGCTGGGCGCCCCTGCCGCCGGGTGCGTGTTTCAGGGCCGGCGTCGGCTGGACCTTCAATGGCCTCGCCGTCGGCTTTAATTTCGGTTTCGGCCTGGGGCCGCGCTGCTTTACGTTTTGTGGTTTTGACGATTTTTGCCGCCGACATCCCTTTGAATACTTCCGGCATGGCCGCGACGCTGACCGCTTCTTTCAGGATTCACGGGTGAACAACGACTTCGCCGTGGACGCGCATCATCGTTTCATTAATGGCGGCATTGATCCGTCACGAATTGAGGCGGTCACGCATACGCGGCTCCAGCCCGTGGCGGTGAGCGATCTGCCGCATGGGGACGGACGTTTTGGCGGTTTTACCATGAATCGCCAGAGAGGCAATTTCCCGGCAACGTGGGTGTCCACGGACGCACATGTGGCGGTCCACACACCGCGATTTCAACCGGGCCGACCCAATGATTTTCGACCTTCCGCGCCGTGGGCTTCGTGGAATCATTCGAGCGGGAATTCGGCGAACCGGCCGTGGGGCGGAACTGAAGATTCCCAGGTAAGAAGCTTCGCACCCGCACCGGGTTATCATCGTGATTACTCCGACTCGCGGAGGTACACCCCTGTCTGGCATCCAGCGCAGGTCTGGCACCCGGCACCGGCCTGGCAATCCGCGCCGTCACATTCCTGGAATGGCGGAGGACGCTCCGGCGGCGGAGCCTCTTATGGTTGGAGTGGAGTCAATTGGAGTGGCGGCATGGCGTCCGGCGGCGGCTTTCGCCGATAACCAAGTTTTTGCCGGGCGGGACGGCATGTTGCCGTCGCTGCAATCGGCGGGTGGTGACACGCTTTTGGTGTTTAGACCTCGACAGCTAGAGCTGGCTGCGTAAGCATGGCGTCGGACGGGCCATGAACGCCACGAAGGAAAAAATCCTGAAAATCGCCGCCGACCTGATGCTGGGCCGGGAACCACGCCCGAGCAGCGGCAGCCTGGACAATGTCAAAAGCCTGGCACAGTGCATCGCCTTCGTTCTGGAAACCCGGCAAGGTCGGAACCCGGTGCACGTGGTGGGCTGTCGTTTGAACGACGAAGAGCGTGACCTCTATCCCGAAGTCGTCTGGGAACTGTTCTGTGCCCGCGTCATCATTCCGGCAAATGAAGGCGGCGCATTGGACCGGATTCGCACCCACTCGGACGCGGACGCCAATTGGGAAAAGTTCAAGGCAACTGCGGGCATTTCCGGATGAAATCCACCCGGGCCGGCCGGCCGGCATTTTAACTGGCGAGGAGGGATGTTTTTGGCGAAGGCAGTTTGATCGTCCGACCCGGAATGACGAACACACCTTCGCCCTGATGATGAATTGTCCGGGGCCGCTTTCGGCCTGGCGCAATCCACGCCTTGACCACCTCCAGCACGAAAAAGTTGTATTGATTTACCAACGTCCGATCAACGACCTTGCACTCCAGGCTGGCATGGCACTCGGCAATGAGCGGAGCATTGACGACCGACGCGGCTGTCGGCGTGAGGCCAAAGGTTTTGAACTTGTCCACCGACCGGCCGGAGGTATTTCCGCAAGCCACCACCTTTTTCGTCAATTCCGCCGTGGGCACGTTGATGACGCATTCGCCGGTCGTCCGCAACGTCTCAAACGTGTAATTCAGGTTGCTGATCACGCAACCCACGAGCGGCGGCACAAACTCCATCATGGTATGCCACGACATGGGCATGACGTTTGGCCGTCCCGCGCGGGCCGTTGTGACGAGCACGACCGGGCCGGGTTCCAGCAATCCATAAACTTGCGCCAGCGGAAACTCTCTTTTCCGGGTCATGCTGAAGTTCTGCCTTTCGGGGCGTCGCATGCAACGCCCCCGGCCGTCCCGTTGGTCCGGGATTGATCTTTATTGCATGCTCCGCAAACCCACCTTGCGGGCGCGCACGGCCAGTTGTCTGGCCTTGTTCGACCCGTATCGCCAGAACGAAAATTCTTTGCGTCGGGTGACATGCGGTTTTGGACTCCAGGTCGCCACCCAATATTTCCGGGACTCACCGTGGCGCCGCACCATTTTCAACTGTATGCCAACGATGCCGGACGACCCTTTGCGTCTTGGGATTTCAGCCCAAAACCGGCGCCGCTTCCGCGCCGGCGGCCCCCATTTCGCCAGCAATTTCCTATAATGCTTCTGCGCCGCGGCCAGCGCCCGTTTCCGTCCGCCGTGGCTTTGGTCAGTGAAGAACGCGGAATGGGTTTTGCCCCGGCGCTGCAACCGCACAAAAAATCCATGGGTGCGTTTGTCGGTCTGATCAATCCGGCTGACGCCCGGAGTTCGCAACGTTTTGCTCATAAGTTTTGCCGGGCAGTTTTATCCAAAATGTCCGGAAGTAAAGCGTCGAGTTCGGGCGTCGTTCCAGCGGGCGGCAATCTCAACTCCCGGTCGCGCCATGTTTCCGGACGATGGTTCAGACCGTGAGCCGCCCTGTCGGTTATAGTTTGGATCTGGCCTCGATCTGCGATTGTAACGCCCGGGTGCGTTTTTGCGCGGCCTTTAGTTGTTGGGGCGTCAACTCCTTCCCCAGCAGGTCGCGGTTCCGGGCTGCATTGGGATCGCTCTGGGCCGCCAGGCTAAGCCACGCATACGCCTCGATTGCATCCCGGGTCACGCCCTCGCCCTTATAGTAACAGAGGCCCAACCGCCATTGAGCCTGAGCGAGATTCTGCTCGGCAGCATTGTGGTACATCCGCGCCGCCTGCACCGCATCCTTCTCCACGCCTTCACCATTGGCATAGCAGAAACCCAGAAAATAGTGGCCAATCGCATCATCCGGTTTGAGTTTGAGGGCCTTGGTGAAGTCCGCGATGGCTGCGTCCGCATCGCCTTTGGCCAGTTTCGCCACGCCGCGATTGACATAAGCCTCCGCATCGTCTGGTTTGACTTCGATGGCCTGGGTGAAGTCAACGATGGCGCCGTCCAGGTCGCGCCTGGCTAATTTCGCCACGCCGCGATTGACATAGGCCTCCGCATCTTCCGGCTTGAGGTCGCCGGCCCTGGCGCCGCTGGCAATGCTGGCATCCAAACTGTTTTCGCCTCTCGTTGCAGGATTTTCCCTGGCCTTGGCCTCCGTATCGCGCGATTGGGGTTCGCTGGCTTTGGCGGTTATTGCCGGGGCGACATCCGAATCGCTTGTGCCGTTTTTCGCAACGGTCTGGCTGGCATTGGCACCTGCGTGGTCGGGTTTGGGCTCGCCGGCTTTGACGGCGTTTGCCGTGGTGACGTCCGAGCTGCCTTTGGCACCCTTCGCAGTGTTCTGATTGGCGCTGACCTGCAAGACCTGCGATTTAAGGTCAATGGCCCTGGTGCTATCGGCGATGGCGCCGTCCAGGTCGCCTTTGGCCCGTTTCGCAATGCCGCGATTGACATAAGCGTCCGCATCATCCGGTTTGAGTTCGATGGCTTTAGTAAAGTCGGCGATGGCGGCATCCGGCTCGCGTTTGGCCAATTTCGCCACGCCCCGATTGACATAGGCCTCCGCATTATCCGGCTTGAGTTCGATGGCCTTGGTGCTGTCGGCGATGGCGCCGTCCAGGTCGCCTTTGACCGCCTTCGCCGCGCCGCGCAGGATATAGGCTTTCACCGCAAGCGGGTTGAGTTTGAGTGCCTTGGTGCTGTCGGCGATGGCGCCATCCAGATCGCCCCTGGCTTTCTTCGCAATACCCCGGTTGATATATGCGTTCAAATCGTCCGGTTTGAGTTTGATGGCTTTGGAGGCGTCGGCGATGGCGCCATCCAGGTCGCCTTTGTCCACCCTCACCGCGCTGCGCAGAACGTAGGCCTCCGCATTATCCGGTTTGAGTTCGATGGCTTTGGTGCTGTCGGCAATGGCCCCCTCCCAATCGCCTTTCGCCCGCTTCACGATACCGCGATTGACGTAAGCCACCACATCATCCGGCTTGAGTTCGATGGCTTTGGTGTCATCCGCGATGGCGCCGTCCAGGTCACCCTTGTCCGCCCTGGCAGCGCCCCGCAGGACGTAGGCATCCGCATCGTCCGAGTTGAGTTCGACGGTTTTGTCTTTTAAGATTTCGGTCGTCCCGCGGCTCAGGACCGGGGACGAAGCATGGGTTGATTGAGCCACTGCGACGCTCAACATTAAAAACAAAAAACACTGGTTTACGCTCACGACGGTATCCTAATAAGCCTTGATTCGCTGGCAAGCGTCCGTGACTATTCGACATCCGGCAGACTTGCATTTGGTGTTCCTCGGGCGGATGACTTTTTCAGTCTCCCGATTCGCCCGACCGGCTCCTGCACATAATCAACCCATTGCCTCGGGCGAGTGCAAGAAAATTAGGCAGTGGCGGCATTTGGCGGGGCGAGGCTGGACATCAAGGTCCTGGCGTTAAAGCGAGGCGATGGCGGTTCGCGGGTACGCTCGCCCGGTGATGGTTGAAATGGTCACCATTTGAAACTGGCTGCTTGAAGCCGGTCACCGATTGGCCTTAAATATGCATACAGACGCGGATGAAGACAGGTCATTTCATGAATGCCGGCCCCCTTATGGTTCTGTGCGCCGCCCTGGCGGCGAGTGGCATTTCCATCCGTGCCGAGGACACGGCCGACCAGGCCGCCGCGCGCGCGGCGCTGGAGCAAAAACTCTACCAGTTGGATCACGCAGAAGCCCCGCCGCCGGACACAAATTCCGCGGCCGGGATGGCCCAGCCCCCGGAATCCTTCACCAACGTGACCAACGCAGTCTCCGCCACGGCGGTTCCGGTGACCAAGGTTTCCGCAGCGGTTGCTCCTGCCAAAGCCGCACCTCCTTCGACCGCGCCAGCCGACGGCAATTTTGCCCAAAAGATTCCCGCCGCCGACGCTTCGGCCCAGGCTGCCGCTCTCGCAGCTTTGAACCAAAAGATGAACGAACTGAACACCCCGGCAGCCTCGCCGCCACCGGTTGCCAATTCCGCCACAACAACGGCGGTAACTCCGATGGTTGCTCCGGCCCATGAACCTTCCGCGTCGGCCACGCCGGTAACGGAGGCACCCACGGCGGAAGCTCCGGTAGCAGTAGCGCCCGCGATGGCTCCCGCCGCGATGGCTCCGGTTTCCACTGCTCCGGCTGTTCTGGCCCCGGCCCCCAGGGTTTCCCCGGCTGCGGTGGCCGCTTCGGTTGCTGTCGTTCCGGTTGCCACCCCCGCGCCGGTAACGTTGCCCGCCGGCACTCCGCCCGCCGCGGCGCCCGCAACGCCCCGGTTGCCGTCGAGTTCGCCGAGGCAGATGAGGCCGACCAATGAACTGGTAACGATGGCCGGCGTCATCTACAAAAATGTGGAGGTGCAGAAAGTGATGGCCGACGCCGTGGTTATCAGTTACACGCCGGCACACGGCGACTGGGCCATGGCCAAAGTGTATTTCCGGGATCTCCTCCCCGAAATCCGGCGGCAATACGAGAAACCATAACCCGGTCATTCAACTGCGATGAGCCGCGCCCGGGAATTGCGGTTTTCAATCCAAAGGTTATTGGGTAGCATCGGCAGGAAATGCGGCGGTCAGTTGTTCATCCCGTAGAGCTTATCGCTCCTCGCCTGAGACGGATTTGCTCCATTGGTATTTTGTCGGCGGCGATTCAGGGAAATGCTTCGGATCTGTCCAATATAACATTTGCGCCGCCCGGCAGTTGGGTGAAACCCCAGTTTTTCGATGAGCAATCTTCGACCGGCCTTCTGGATTCCAGTGCCGATGAGCATGTGCTGCTGCTGGAACGGCAAATCAATACCCTGCAAAACGAGACGTTCGTTCATTCCGTGCGGCAGGTGCTCACGCTGGCCGGCGTTCAAAAAGACGCCACCCTGACCATTGATTTCAATCCGGGCTACCAAACCGTGACGTGGCACTGGGCGCGTATCTGGCGCGGGACACAACATTGGGAACGCCTCGACACGAACCTGATTAAAATCGTGCAACCCGAACGGGACTTGGATGAGTCCCTTTTGAACGGCGAAAAATCCGTCATTCTGGTGTTGGACGACGTTCGCGTCGGGGACATTATTGACTACGCCTATTCGCTCAAGGGCAGAAACTCAGTTTTCGACGGCCATTTTTCCTGCATCGTTCCGGTGCAACTGGAGCAGCCCGTTGACCGCCTGCTGACGCGGGTGCTGTGGCCGAGCCAGAAACCGCTCTACGCCAAGATGCATGGATGCTCGGTTGAACCGGTGGCGATCACGGGGAAAAAGGCCGTAGAATATGTCTGGGATTTAAGGCAAGTGCCCGGCACTGCCCTGGAAGACTCTCTACCTGCGTGGTACGACCCCGATCCGTGGGTGCAACTGACCGATTTCAAAACCTGGGTGGAGGTGAATCAATGGGCCTCGGCGCTGTTCCGGGTTACTTCACCCTTTTCGCCCAGCCTGGAGCGGAAGATTGAGGAGTGGAAACAAATTCCCGAACCGGAGCAGCAGGTTTTGACCGTCCTGCGGTTCGTCCAGGACGAGGTGCGTTATTTCGGAATTGAAATCGGGCGCAGTACGGAACAACCTGCCGACCCGTCGGTGGTGTTTGCGCGGCGCTTTGGCGATTGCAAGGACAAGTCGCTGTTGTTTGTCACGATTCTGCGCGCGTTGGGAATCGAAGCCTATCCGGTGCTGGTGAACGCCGCCTTGGGGCGCGGGATCTGGGACTGGCGACCATCGGCCAGCGCCTTTGACCACTGCATCGCCGTGGTCCGATTCAATGGCCAGACCTACTGGCTTGATCCGACCTTGAATTATCAGAGCGGGCCGCTCGCGGCGCATTATCTGCCAAACTACGGCTGCGGCCTGGTCATTTCTCCCCTGACCGTGGGATTGACCATGATCCCGCAGGCGACCGGTTTGCCGCAGACGACCACGACCGAGTATTTTCGGATACGGGGAGTAACGGAACCGGCCGACCTGAAAGTGGTCACGGTTGCGGAAGGTCGCGATGCCGACCATCTGCGGGAACTATTTGCCACCACGAAGCGCACCGATGTCGAAAAGAACTACACGCACTTCTATGACAACCTGTACCCGGGAATTAAACTGTCATTGCCCATCGCCATCGAGGATGACCAGCAGCAGGACAGATTTCAAACCACTGAATCTTATTTGATTGATAATGTGTGGACCCGGTCGGACAAGGATGGGACCCATCGCTGTGAATTTTACCCCTCGACCATCGCCGCCTTGTTGAAAAAGCCCGTGGACACGGATCGAAAGCTGCCACTGGGAGTCAGTTATCCGCAGCGCCACATCTTGCGCACGGAAGTGATTCTGCCGCAGGCATGGCCGGTTGAGGAGGGCCGGAAAGCCTTTTCGGATTCTGCTTTTACGTTCCAAAAGGATTATCGGTGCACGGGCGGGCAGCTGATAATGGAGTACAAATATGAGTCCCTCACCGATTCGGTTTCCCCGGAGCAGGTCAGCCGGCACCTGCAGCAACTCGATCAAAGTTCGCAATCATTGGGCTATGCGTTACTTTGGCGGTGACTCCTCATTCGACACCGGCCGGCTCTGAAAAGACCTTGGCGAAACCTGCGTGAATTGCTCGGCCTAAGGCTTCGGCCGGATACACTTTTGGCCATCTTCAAAGCTGGACCGATTTGAGAAATGCTGTGGCCATAACGCGGCTTCGGGATGGCTCAGCCTTTTGAATTCTCCGTTCTCTCCGTTGCCTTCTGTTAAAACTTTTTACAGGAGCAAACGGATGAAACAGAGTTTTGTACTGAGAACCGCGAACTACGCCAAAAAGCGCGAACGGATTTCTTTAAATCGTAAATCGTAAATTAAATGGTCTTCCGCCTTCGCCTTCCGCACTCCACGTTTCGCATTCCCCCTCAGATGGGCATGTCTAATACGCATTTTTGTTCGTCAGGCTGCGCCCGGTTCAAAAATTCGAATCGTAATCCGATGCGGAATGGCAAATCGGTCCGGGGCGATTCGCTCCAACAGGGCCTCGTGTTCACGGTCGAAGGCCTCGGTTTGTTCGCTGGAAAGCGCCGCGCCAATCCACCGACAGGCACGAATGCGGCCGCGCCATGATTGACGACTAAACGGCAGGTTGGCCTGCATCTCATGGAATGTTTTTAACCGGAGCCACTTCCGCGACCATGCCGGAACAACTGACGCCTCCCGGCTGTGCCCTCCGTGCCTGGCCTTGGCATTGTGTTTCGCAATCAATTTTTCGGTTTGTCCGGCAATCCCGCCTTTGCTCCGGTCCCAAATCAAGGTGCTCACCAGAAGTAATCCGCCCCGGCGAAGAAGACGGGGAACTTCCGACTTCATCCGTTTGATATCGAAATATCCCCAGCACATGCTGGCGGTTATGACGTCAAAAGAATGATCCGGCAAGCCGGTTTTCTCGGCGGATGCAACCTTGTATTTAATTTTTACCCCGCGTCTGCGGGCGGCCTCTTTTCCGGCACGAATCTGTCCTGCCGACGGGTCCACGGCCGTGACCCGCGCTCCCTGTTTCGCCAAAGGAACGGCCAGCGCCCCGGTGCCGGAACCCAGGTCAAGAATGTCCTGCCCCGCGAGACCGATACCCAGGTGTCGCAGCAGAACAAAATAATCGGCGGGATAGCCGGGACGATGCAGGAGATAATCCTGGGAAACGGCTCCCCAGTGCAGCGGCTTTGCGGCTTCGGTGCGTGCTTGAGCCATGCATCATTTTTGCCCGGTTGGCCGGAATGTAAAGGATGGTTACGGGACTTGTTCTGGGTTCCAGCCAATTAAAATGACGCATTGCAGCGCTGCGACGGCTCTTTTCAGGATGGATATCGTAAAACGATCGGCAGTCGTGGCTAAATTTTTAATTTTGCATTGGCGATTTCGACCTCCGATAAACTCCAATGAAATGCGAGCGGGTCGCGGACGGGTTGGCGATCTTTTTGACTGCAAAGGGCGCAGACAACGTAAAGATGAAGGGTTGGCCTGCCGCCGACTCGATTTCAGGGAAGGTAATATGCTGTCCCTCCCGGTGAGCCTTTGTTTCCCCCGTTTGCTCCTATAAATCTCTTTGTGATTAAAATAGCGCTTAGAAATTTCTGGCCAAAAACGGCGGGGCGTTCCAAATTACTTTTGAATTTTATGCCGCACGTTCTGGAACCCGTTACGATTCCCAAGCCGATCCCCGGCAAAAAGACCCGCAGCCGGGACGACCGCGCGCCCACATTTTTTGTCATTTGTTGGAATGACCCGGTCAATCTGATGGTGTACGTGACGCACGTTTTTATGAAGGTGTTCGGTTGGAACCGGCAGAAGGCGGAGAAACACATGCTGGAGGTGCATGAAAAAGGCCGGAGCGTGCTGATCCGTGAAAGCGCGGAGAGGGCCGAGTTTTATGTCCACCAACTCCAAGGCTATAAATTGCAGGCCACCATGGAGTCGGCGGAATGAGATTGATCAAACAGAGCGGGGCAGGGTGGAAATACGAGTTGAACCGGAATGAGGGAATCCTGCTGCGCACGCTCGT
Organism: Candidatus Sulfopaludibacter sp.; assembly: GCA_035508155.1. GTDB lineage: Bacteria > Verrucomicrobiota > Verrucomicrobiia > Limisphaerales > UBA11358 > UBA11358. Next base: position 43,963 of record DATJNM010000025.1, read on the forward strand.
CAAGGAATTCCCGCTGACGGCGGCGACGGCTGCCAGGATTTCGCGGACGGGCAGCGACGCCAAATCGGCGGAGCGGGAGCGGTTGCTGAATGAATCGCTGGCCCGGCACCGGCAAGAGTTGAAGCATCTGGCCGGGAAGCTGCTCGCAGCCCGGCTCAAGCACGAAAGGGAGGGCTGGCGGTTGTCCTTAAGCGAGAGTGAGCGGGAGGTTCTGCTGCAATTGCTCAACGATATCCGCGTGGAAAGCTGGCATGCGCTCGGCGAACCGGCAGAGCTCGATATGCTCCCGGTGCACCCTTCCGGAACGGACCTGCGACATCATCATCTGATGCAACTGGCCGGGTTTTTTGAATACAAGATGGTGAATCTGGAGAGTGGAAGATAGCAGTTGGGAGATGGGGTTGGGAGTTTGGGGACAAGCCCCGGTTACCCGAAAGTGCTTGCCCCGGCTTTTTCGCAGTGGGTAATATATTGGGCCCGTTCCGTACTGATATCGGGCAATTGGCTGGGTAGCTCAGTCGGTAGAGCAGAGGACTGAAAATCCTTGTGTCGGCGGTTCGATTCCGCCCCCAGCCACCACTCTTTGATGCTTGGGCAACAGAGAGTTACGAAATTTGGAGGCGCGAGTTTCAGTGGAATCTTCAGTAGCCGGACAACCCGGCTACAATCCGGGACGAATCCGGCCACTACTCGCTAACGGACGCGGATCGAGTTGGTTCATGTTCATAACCATGAGAAATGACATGAAACAACGTTACCGCATATTCCGCCGGCCGTGGGGTGTTTTCTACTACGAAGACCT
>DATJNM010000026.1:0-3152 GCA_035508155.1 Candidatus Sulfopaludibacter sp.
TCAGGTCAAGCCCAGTCCGTTCTGCGTGCTGGACGAATTGGACGCGGCGCTGGACGAGGCGAACATTAACCGGTTCGTGCATTTATTGCAGCGGTTCATCTCGCACTCGCAATTCATCATCATCACCCACAACAAACGCACCATTGCCATGGCCGACGTGCTGTACGGCGTGACCATGCAGGAACACGGCGTGAGCAAGATCGTCAGCGTGAAATTCCACAAGACGGAAGGAGCGGAAACCGTCGCGCCTGCATCCGAAGGAACCGCCGATGTGGTGATGGCGAAATGAGCCGGAGCGCCGGCATCCTGCCGGCAGGTTGATGTTCTCGGTTCAGGAATTCGCCGGCGGGAAGCCGTCGCCCCCATTCAGCTTCTTCGCGGCAGAATCAATTTTGCCACGAGGCCGGTCCAGCCGGTTTGATGCGACGCGCCCACCCCGCGACCGGTATCGCCATGAAAGTATTCGTGGAACAGAACGTAATCCCGGAAGTACGGGTCGCCCGCCAGTTTGGGATGATACTTCAACACCGGCCGCTGGCCATCCTGGCCTTTGAGAAAAAGCCGGGTGAGCCGGCGCGCCAGTTCATTGGCGACATCGTTCAGGGTGAGGAATTGACCGGAGCCGGTCGGACATTCGACCTTGAAATCGTCACCGTAGTAGTGATGGAATTTTTGGAGCGACTCGATGAGCAGGTAATTCAACGGCATCCAGACCGGGCCGCGCCAGTTGGAATTGCCGCCAAAAAGGCCGTTTTGCGATTCGGCGGGCCAGTAATGGACTTCGTTTATTTTCCCGCCGCAATCGAGCCGGTACGGTTCGCATTCATGCACCCGGGACAAGGCCCGCAAACCGTGGTCGCTCAGGAATTCGGTTTCATCCAACGCCCGCCGGAGCAGGCATTTCATCCGATGCCCGCGCAAGAGTGAAAGCAGACGGCGTTCGCCGGCGCCACACACCTGCCAGCGGGAGACCAGCCTGGCGAGGTCGGGACGGTGATTCAAAAACCATTCCATCCGGGCAGTAAACTCCGGCAACTCCTTGGGCAACGCGGGTTCCAGCACTTCCACGGCAAACAATGGGATCAGGCCCACCATGGAACGCGCCTTGAGCGGCACACTCTCACCGTCCGGCAGGCAAAGACGGTCGTAGTAAAATTCATCCGCTTCGTCCCACAAACCCAGGCAACCGTCCTCGGCCCCGTTGATGGCGGCGGCGATGGCCAGAAAATGCTCAAAAAATTTGGTGGCGATGTCCTCGTAAACCTTGTTGTGCCGGGCCAGCTCCAGCGCGATGCGCAACAGGTTCAGGCAGTACATCGCCATCCAACTGGTGCCGTCGGCCTGATTGATGAAGCCGCCCGTCGGCAGCGGTTTGCTCCGGTCGAATACGCCGATGTTGTCCAGTCCGAGGAACCCGCCCTGGAAAATGTTCCGGCCCTGGGCATCCTTGCGGTTGACCCACCACGTGAAATTCAACAGGAGCTTGTGATAAACGCGTTCGAGAAAGACCAGGTCGCCGGGGTCGTCCGGATCTTTTTTCCGCCGCTGTTTGCGGTCAATCTGGAACACGCGCCACGCGGCCCAGCCGTGCACCGGCGGGTTGACATCGCCGAACGCCCACTCGTAGGCAGGCAATTGGCCGTTGGGATGCATGTACCATTCCCGGGTAAACAACACGAGTTGATGCTTCGCGAACGCCGCGTCCACCAGTGCCAGCGCCACGGTGTGGAACGCCAGGTCCCACGCGGCGTACCACGGGTATTCCCATTTGTCGGGCATGGAAATGACGTCCGCGTTGTTGAGATGTTTCCAATCCGAGTTGCGCCCATGTTTTCGTTGCGGCGGCGGCGGCGGTTGGGTGGGGTCGCCCGCCAACCATTCCGGCACATCGTAATGGTAAAATTGCTTGTTCCAGATCATGCCGGCAAAGGCTTGGCGCTGGACCAGCCGCGCGTCGGGGTCGGAAATGTCCTTCTGCAAATCGGCGTAAAATTCGTCCGCCTCGCGCGTGCGCCGGGCGAAAACGGCGTCGAAATCGGCAAATGGATCCATAGCCGCCGGCGTGGGTCGGCTCTGTCTGGATGGAGCGGACTGATCCGGCTTTGCGGGACTGCTGCAAGCCAACCGAAGTCGAATCTGTCGCGAGCCGCGCGCCGGAACCGTCAGTTGGTAAAGCATAGCGCCCTTGGTGCCTTCCAATCCCGGATTGACCGCGGAATGGTTGCCGTGGACGAGGTATTCGTGAAAAGCATCCTTGAAATGGCAGGCGGTGGAGATCTCGAAACCAAAAAGTTTCCGGAAATTGGTTTCGTTTTCGCAGAAGAGGGTTTCCGGCTGGCCGTCGTAATGCAAGATATAATCGCCGAGCACAGCATGTCGGGCCAGAACGGCCGCATGGTCCGTGCGGGTCAGGCTCGGCTTGGCCGAATTATTCCAGGACCACGTGTTCCGAAACCAGAGTTGTGGCAACACGTGGATGACGGCGTTCTCCGGTCCGCGATTATGAACCGTGACCCGCACGAAGATGTCTTCCGGCGCGGCCTTGGCATATTCGACCAGGACGTCAAAATAACGGTCGTCATCGAAGATGCCTGTATCAAGCAGTTCGAATTCCGGCTGTTCCTTGCCGCGCCGGCGATTTTCCGCCACCAACTGCGCATAGGGAAATTCCCGTTGCGGATATTTGTAGAGCATTTTCAGGTACGAATGCGTTGGCGTGGCGTCGAGGTAATAATAGATTTCCTTCACATCCTCGCCATGATTGCCTTCGGCATTCGTGAGACCAAACAACCGCTCCTTCAAAATCGGGTCCTGCCCGTTCCACAGCGCCAGCGCCAGGCAAAGGCGGCCGTCACGGTCGGTGATGCCAGCCAGGCCGTCCTCGCCCCAACGATAGGCGCGGCTGCGGGCGTGGTCGTGCGGAAAGTACTCCCACGCCGTGCCGCCGGTGCTGTAGTCCTCGCGCACCGTGCCCCACTGGCGTTCGGAAAGATACGGCCCCCAGAGATGCCAATGCGCCGTCCCGGCGGAATTCGCAGCCAGGCGCTCTTTTTCCGCGTTCATTTATTTCAGTGCCGTTGCAAAACCGGAGCGCCGGTCTCCGACCCGGCGACTCTCGAAAACAAACTGGTTCGCGCCGGGTCGGAGACCGG
>DATJNM010000027.1:0-65816 GCA_035508155.1 Candidatus Sulfopaludibacter sp.
GGTCCGATTTGAATAGTGTAGAATCGCACCGGATCGGCGGTCATAGGCACCGTCAACGTGACCGGCGTTGCCGGCGAGTTGGTTGTCAGCAGCACCTGCCAAGCGGACACAGGATCGGTGAGATTCGTTGTCGTCAACACGGTATAATCCGGCCCCTGCGGCCCATTCAATACCAACATCACCAGACCGCCGGTTGTGCCAATCGAACTCACGGCCGGTTGGGAGGTTAATGGATTGACAATGACATTGAAACTGTTGGTGGCACTCAACAGCGTTCCATTGTCGGTGACCGTCACCGTCACCGGATTGGTCGTGCCGGCCGAGTTGACCGGGGCACGCCAACTGAATTGCGCATCCGTCGCGTCCAGCGTTGTCAGGGTTGCGCCGGACGGACCGTTCAACAGATTAAAGGTGAGGGTTTGCGGCGGCACGTTCGGATCACTCGCTGTGTTGGTCACCAACAATGTCTGCCCGGCGTTCATTGTCTGATCGGCCACCGGCGTCAGCGTGGGAGGCGTGCTGGTATTGGCGACAACTTGTCCTACAAATGTCACCACGCTCAAGGCCGGCAGTGTGTAACCAAACGAGGAACTGCTGACCGCGACGGGAGTCTGGTTGGAAAGCGACATCGTCGCGGAGGTAATCCACGGCGTCACCGAACTGACGGTGCCGGGGAAATTGCTGAGGTTGAACGTCTGGCTGATGGCGGTGGTGGCATTGGTATTAATGGCCACAATGGCAAAAGTGCCCGAGTTGGTGTCGTCAAAGGCGCTGATCAAGGCTGTCCCGGTGGAACTGGCATCAATCCGATAATAACCCGGCCGCACGAACCGGCTGAATTGACCCAAAGCATACATGCGTTTGGTGGGAACGTAATTATTGTCGGCCAAGCCTTCATTGTCTGAGTTAAGGTTGATGAGCCACCAATAATGCCAGGCGTTGGCCTGGGCTACGGTCATAAACAGATAAATCCGTTGAGCCCAATACACCGCGTTGGAAATGCTTCCATTGGGGCTGTCACCGGTGGAAACTTCGGTTTCCCATAACGCCTTGCCATAACTGTTCAACGCGGCGGGCGGCGTCGTTGACCCGGTTTGGAAATTCGGCCCGTCATAATTGTGGTCGGCAATGATACCCACATCCGCCGCCACGCTCGGATCGGTCATCGCCGTCGTGTAATAGGTCGTGGCCCAGTGCTCGTCTTCCGGCAGCATAATCAGCGTCGAAGCAACGTTGCTGGCCACCATGGCCGGATAAAGATTGGTGACGAAGTCATGATACTGCTGGGCGGTCCACAGGCAGGAAGCATAAGTGGTTGAAACATCGGGTTCATTCTGGATGGAGAGGGCATAGATGTTCACGTGGTAGGTGTTCTCCATGTTGGCCACGTATCCGGCCAGTTCCTGCGCATAGAGTTGATTGGTAAGGTTGCCTCCAATTCCATTGTAACTGCCGCCATTAAGAGTGTTCGTGTTCTTGCAGAATGTGGGCGGACTCCACGGCGAACTCCAAACCCTGGCGCCGCGGGCCTGGGCCATTTGCATGAGGTTGATTTCATTGGCATTGGCGTAAGCGATGCCACTGGTGTTCGCGGGAGGTTGAACCTGATTGCGCAACAGGGAAAGGCCGACGCCGGTAAATGTAAAATTGGTGCTGTTCTTTGAAAGTCCGGTGCCATTATTGGTGGAAAAGAACATGTCGGCCATGCTGGTTGTCCAGGTAAATCCCGTGAAAGCCGAGGAGGCGCCAAAGCCATCTATTCGCTGATGTTGATTGGCCCAGTTTACCGTGCAGGTTTGGGCCCGGCCCGGAACTGCAGTCAGGGTAAGAACCATCGGCAATACCCACAGACAGATGCGCCGGAGTTTAACGGGAATATTCATAGGGAATTGTGAACGCTCAGGGATTTATCGAAGGGATTTGTTCACGTTGCAAATTATATCGGAGGCAACGGCTTTGTCCAGAAATATCTCAATAAATACAGGTTATAAATGCAGTTTATCAAGCCGAAGCTTCATTCGTTTTGCCGGATTCAGCGTGACACAAGATAAGAGACAATATCATGGGTTGGGTTCCAAGAGACAATTGAAGTCCTTCTGCCAGGGATGGCGGTGGATGCTCCGGGTGTTCGTCCAATTTTAAAGCGTCCCCGGCAAACACCGGGGACGCTTCCAACCGATCATCAGTCAAGCATCAAATTACGGGCTGCTGACTTTGTAGAAGTTGATCCCGCTCGAAGCGCTCGTGTCCGTGTAGGTACTGGCGCTGATGCCGCTCTGCAACGACGTCCATGAGGCAGGATTCAGGCCACTGCTCCTCCACACGGTAAAGGTGGGGCTGCTCCCGCCGCTCGACGTCCAGTTGAGCACCGCGGTGCTGCCACTATGAGTCACACTCGTAATGCTGATGTGGGTGGCCGGACTGGTGTTTGGCGCGGCATAGAGAGCCAACTGCATCGAGCGTTCGGTGCCGTTGCCCACCCCAACCACACCTCCGGCGAACAACTCCGGATCCGGAGTGGCCCGAGTAAGGTACATGGGCGTTATTTCAACGTAGCTTCCGCCGGATGCCGCATTGGTGGCAAATCCAGCCGAACCACTCGGATTACCGGTAACGCTGGCGGGGAAGAGTGCGCTTTGCCATTCGCTGTCCACGCTATTGCGCACCAGCAGGAAGACTCCGTAGTTACCGACATTCTGGCCCAGGTTACCGCAGGAGATTTCGACCACATAACTCTGGTACGGCAGGGTCATGCTTCCGGTAATTACTTCCTGGTATTGCGGCGGCAGGGTCAGTACCAGGAGTTGATTGGACGTTCCAGTGCCGCCATTGTTGTTGGTCGTGTAATAAAAGTCCACATTGGTCCCGAAAATGGGAACCCCCAGGGGCGCCGAATCAATGCTGGGCTGGAAGTTTCTCGGCCAATGTTCGATGGTGGTCGTTGACGTAAAGAAGGTATTCGTAATGTGAAATACGTTGAGTGTAAACAGCAGGTTCGAGCTGCCGATGCCGCGCATTTCCAGCGCGACCGCGCCCAACCTGAAGCTGTTGGTGTTATAGAAACTCATGCTGTTGCAAAGCACGCCGCTTCCCAGGTTCACCCCCTGGAGCACAGGAGCATTGCCATTGTTCGGTCCGGTGAAATCCAGATATGAGGGATTGGCCCCTTGCGATGGGTCATAGTTCGGTGTGTCCGGCGCCGCCGTAATCACCGGAAGTCCGCCGTTCAGCATGCCAGGCAAAGTCGGCCAACTGGTAGTACTGGCTGTCAATGGATAATTGCTGACGGTGATGACGGGGTTGGGATTCTGGACATCGAACGCCATGATTAAATTCTGGTGCCCGTTGGTCATCTTCCAGAGTTGGCTGCCTAAAGGCACGCCCGCGAAGGCAGCGCCATTGGCGTAGGTGGACGCCCCACTGGTGGTTTCCTCCAGGGTCAAATCATTGCTGCCACTGCCGGGGATAAACTGGAGCCCCAGGAAATAGCTATGACCGTTCGTCAGATACACCTCGTCGGCGGTGGAGGGCAGTTTAAATTTGATGATGGTGCTGTTGGTGATGGCGTTGGTGCCCCCTTCCGAAAAGATCCAATAAGCTCCCGGTGGCGCACTGGGATGGGAGAGCAGATTGATTGATGGCGAGGGCGCCGTCTGGTTGTAAATCGCAAACTGGCTGACACCCACCATATTGGTCACACCCAGATCGTAGAGCACCAGCGTATAAAGACCGGTGTTGGTCGTCGTCTGGCCGGCCAGGTAGAAGTTCCTCAACATGAAATCATGGGTGGGTATAAACGTTTGCCCGATGATCGAGTTGGTGTTAACGAGAAGCTGCGATCCCGCGAAACTGGTGTCGCTAATGTTCAGCGTGGAGAAATAAGGCCAGACAGCCGGCGGACCATAGGAAGCCGGAACCGGGTTCAACACGGTTGTTATTGCATTCGTGCCTGGATTGTGAACCAGGTTGGTGGCAAATCCGATCGAAAAGCCGTTCAGCGGCACAAATTGCGTCCCATTATAGGAGACATCGTCTTCGTATCCATAGACGGTGGCGGCTCCAGTACCGTCTGTCGTGATAAAGAAACTGCCGGAATTTCCGTAAAACGTGGTCGGCGCAGGCCCGCCGGCGGTAACATCCACCAGCACTGCGTTGGTGTTGCCACTCGGCTGAAACTCGTTGGTACCACCCGGATCGGGATTCACGACTCCCCACGCCACCCGGTTCTGAAGGCCGCCGCTGCCGCTGTTATTCGGATCGTAACACCAGGCGGTAACCTCGTAATTCGTATTGGGAGTCAAACCGCTGAAGGTGACAACCAACTGGTCGCCGCCAAATCCCACGGGCGTCCAATGTTGCACGAGCACGAAATCATTCAGCATATTGAAATTGGTGCCGCTGGTCAGGGTGGCGCGATTGACCACATCCGGCGATTGTTGACCGAACTGCCAGGTGGGAAAGTTGGTATACCAACCGGAGGCATTGGTAGAGAAGGCATTGGCGGCGCCGACTTCGACATTCCTTGCCACGACGGTCACCGTGACCGGGCCCTGCGGCGTATTCACGTTGGTATTAATAAAGTTTGATACCGGAAAATTCGTTGTCCACGTCAACGAGAGCGCGGGAGTGCTGGGGGCGGGCAAGGGCCAGTTTACGAATCCCGCCTGAGGGGTGTCGCCAACCAGGGTTACGTCCACCTGCAAAAAAGGAGCATTAACGGCATCCGCAAACGCCGTGGCCCCGCACAGGGTAAGGAATGCCGACACGCAGGCAATTGCCTTGATAATGATATTTGAGGAGGTTTGCTTCATAGGAAACAAGGGGTGATTTGTTTTTAGTTCGAACTTTAGGTGTATTAAGCAAATTTTGTCACAACCACTTGGCGGCGTCAATGGATTTTGAATGTACTATTATCTGATTGAGTGGGAATCGTCCTCTCGCAGCTGACTTTCACGGACGACTTTTCCCTTCCCATTAAGGATCAATAATAATTCGCGTACTGGTTGTTGCCGCCATACCACGTCCAAATGAATTGACCGGAATTGTGAAGCATCACGTGACCATCGGCGTAGAGCAAATTTATATTTTGGATCTGTTTTCCATAAGGATGACCGCCGGAAGGACTTTGTGTCTGGTTCCAGGCTATCCCCCCGGCGTTGGATTTATTTCCGTCAAAGCACGTGTCGGTCATGATCGGATTTTTTCCCGCCCACATGTCCGTGGCATGCAGCGGCCATGGCATTCCGGTTGAGTAACCGGGAATGGATTGATTGGCGATTTCACCCCTCCACGCCGGAAGCACGCCCGAAGGAAGCTGGCCGGACACTACCGGCCACCAGCCCGCGTTGCCGAATCCCAACTGTCGCGGAATATAGACCGAATAAAATATGGTGAGATAAATATGATTATATTCAATCCCCTGTTTTCCAGGGGGGTTGTTCAACTGCGGAAACTGATAGGGGCTGGTAATTGAGACACCCGGGTTGGCATTCTTGATGGATTGAAAATCCTGGGGCCTGACCGGACAAAACCACATCGGAACCGTCAACCCGTAAGATACCAGATTGGTGGCCATCGCGGCGTCCACGTCCCAGAGATTGCCCCCGGCATATCCAACCGACATCGGAAACGAAGGCAGCGTGCCCCGGGTGTTGTCGGCGCTATAGCCGTTGGCCACCACGCCCCATTGCCGCATATCGGAAGTGCAATTGGTCACCTGCGCCCGAAACTTGGCACTGGCCAACGCCGGCAGGAGCATCGCCGCGAGAATGGCGATGATGGCAATCACCACCAGCAATTCAATCAAGGTAAAGGCCTGGTCGGTCAAGCTTTGTTTTTCGATGCGCATTGGATTCATGGGACTATGCTTATGCACGGCAACACAACTCGTACGCCACTGAATGGAGGATACGGTATTTTTCATAATTTTTCCAGATAACTCTTTCCTTACTTCAGTTTTCCCCCTCCAGCGGTTTCAAATACTGGAAGCGGTGGTCGTTCAAATTTCTGTCCGTTCTGTCCGGGCCTCACCACTCCGCGCCCATTGGTCTGTTGGCCATTCTCACCCCGAAGGGTCCGATGGCCCTCCAAGCCCGGAGTCACACCCGAACGGGCCGCGCTCCGGATTGAGTTTTTCAACGCTTCGGGCATCACCCGATATTCACTGGGCGCAACCTGGTTGACGGCTTTGAACGTTCGGGAGAAATAGAAAGGATCATCGTAGCCCAGCGCCGCTGCCACCTCTTTGACATTCAAGGAGGTGCTGTCAAAGAGCTGACAGGCATGCTGCATGCGCAAATGGATAAAATAATCAATGGGCGGACACCCCGTCCAACGCTTGAACAAAGCCGAATAGTGAGATGGGGAAACATTCACCGCCGCGGCCAGGGTGGCCACGTGCAGCGGCTGGTTCAAGTGCTGCAACATGTAGGAGATGCTTTGCTCAACTTTCTGCGCCACATGCGATTCGCCGTTGCCGGCCTGCCGGCCAACCGGCCTGGCAAAGCAGCCGATCGACTTTCGGTCGTCCCGCTGCAACGGTTCAGTGCCGTTAATCTTCATCGGTCTTCCATTAGCCAATGTTTCATTAGTTCGGACGGCGAACAAATTTGGCAATTGACAATCTTTTTTTGTGTTGTTGTTCACGCGATGGACGGCGCGCTAAAATGTTTTTGAAGAACCAGGGCCACCGTACCCCGCAACCGCGATTGCACTTCGGAACCAGCCGGCACAATCCGGGTGACCGCATGAGTAAACGAACGGCGTTTAACCGCCTCGCCGACAATGGGCCCAACTTTGTCCCAGACCCGCGTCACTTCGCCAACCACCATCAATACGTCCGGCGCGAGGCCCGTCACGAGCATGGCAATGCCAATCCCCAAATGGTGCGCCATTTGATTCAGCGCCTTGCAGGCCCGGGGATCGCCCTGCTCCACCAGTCGTAAAATATCGCCAAACGGCACCGTGGCCATGTCGCTCTTGGAACCAATCGCCCCCTTGGGAACCGAGGCGGATTCGGCATAATACCGCACCGCGGCGGCATTGGAAGCCAGCATTTCCCAGCAACCGCTGTTGCCGCATCGGCACTTGGGTCCATCCAGCACTTGGGACACGTGACCGAATTCCCCCGCCACACCGGTTGAACCGCGCACCAACTGGCCGTTCAGAATCATGCCCACGCTGATGTCGTCCGAAACGGTCACCGCCACCAGATTGTTCACCCCGTCAATGTGTTGTCCCGACCACAGCTCGGCCAGTGCACAGGCATTGGCGGCATTTTCCAGCTTCACCGGCAGGCCGGTTTCCCGTTCGATCGGCGTTTTAAGATCCAATTCACTCCAACCCAATGTCGGGGCAAAAATCAGCCGTTCCGAGCCCACCTCAATCCGTCCCGGCAAACTGATTCCAATGCCCTCATACGACTTCTTGGGGTGCGCCCGGATTAAATCCGTAATCCGGTGACTCAAACGCGCAACGAACTCGGAGGGATCTCTGGCGGTAGGCATGGATTCGAGCGCCGAGAATTGGCTCTCCATATTGGACACGGCCAGAGTCGTCCTCGCCGGCTGAACATCAACGCCAATGACCCCGCAACGCTCGGGATTCAGGTGAAGAAAGGTCGGTCTGCGGCCACGCGGCAGATTGCCAACGGCTCCTTCCCTTAACCACCGGTCGGCAATCAGCCGCCCGGCAATCACCGACACGGTGCTGCGCTGCAAACCTGAATAGCGCATTAAATCGGCGCGCGAAACCGGCTGATGACGCCGCACCAGATTCAACATGATGCGACTGTTGATATCGCGAACGGTTTCGTTGGTCGCCACCTGAAATTTGCTCAAATTAATTTTATGCATTGTTTTTTATGCACAGAATGTCATCAAAACACAGATTTGGGGTTGCTTACTGACACAGTCTTTACGCTTTTCGGAATGTTGTCAAGCATAAAGTTCGGAGCTCGAACAAACCGACAATACTCGTGCGTCAACCCCGGTACATCAAGGATCTTCACCAATGGGAGAGTCTGGAATTGTTACTGTCTGATGGTTAAGGTATTAGGGGTGTTTTGAAGTGGAAAGTTCTTTAAGGGTTGGGTCATGATAAGGGGAATTGGCTTCGTACAATTTTAGTTGCCCTTCGAGAGCAGCAATGATTGCGGCACTGGCGGCTGTATTTTGGCCCTGGGCCAGTTGTAAAGCTCGGCGCGCGGTCGTGATGGCATCGGAGAAACGTCCCGTCTCGGCATATGCAGCAGCGAGTGTTCCTAGACATTTTGGGTTACTCCCGCCAGCAAGCTGATTCGCTTGTTCTGCTTCCGCAACGGCGCGGTCACCGTTGCGGATGGATGCGTCGGGGCTGACTGCCAGTACCCAAGCCAAATTGCTATGCGCTTCGGCGTTGTTAGGCTGGAGTTCCACAGCCTTCTGAAAATGAGTAAGCGCTTCGGTCACCCGTCCCGTTTGAAGAAGAGCCAGTCCAAGGTTGTCCTGGGCCTGAGGGTTATTCGGTTGTGACTTTAGGACTTCTTCAAGGTGTACCACAGCTTGATCCGGCTTCCCTTGTAACAGGGAAATCATACCAAGAACGTAGTGGGCTTCGGGGTCTTCTGGATAAACCTTCAAAATCGTCTGGAAAACGACAGCCGCTTGGCCTGCTTGTCCTCGATGTAGCATCGTATTGCCAAGCTGGTGAAGGTTCGGTGCATAATCAGATTGAATTTCCAATGCCTGTGCGAGTTGCTCGCTTGCTTGGTCGAATTGGCCATAGTGAAGAAGAGCTATCCCATAATCATAAAGGACTATCGCATCCCTTGGATGTTTGGCGAGAGCATTCTGAAAGGTGGTAAAAGCCTCACTCGATTGTCCTTGTTGCGCCAAAGCCATTCCAAGGTGGGTCGCAGTTAAAGCATCATCGGGTTGTATTTCCAGGGCTTTCCGAAAGTGAGCAATCGCTTCGTCCGCTTGCCCATTTTCAAGCAGAGCTGTGCCAAGGTTGTCGTTTGCAACTTCATTGTTCTGGGTGCATGCCAGCGCGTGGTTCCATAGCGATTCGCTGTCGCGCCAACAGCCAGCCTGGATGAAGGTAACCAGACTCAGAGACACTATGATGCCGACTGCGATAGCGCCAAGTGCCGCATGGCGATTATGCCAACGTGCGCTTAGGTCTGCTACCGTCCAGGTCAGAGCAAAATAGAGCCCGATTTGAGGGAGATAAGTATATCGGTCCGCGTGCCCCTGCAATCCGACCTGCACCAGGCCAATGACCGGCACCAACATCCCTAAATACCAGAACCAGCCCACAAGGAGATAAGGCCGTTTCAATCGGAACGAGAAGGCTCCCACGGTGATGGCTAGCAGTGCCAAGAGCGCCAACACTGCCTTCCAGAACGGTAATTGAATCGGGAAAGGATAAAATACCGCCAAGCCAAAAGGGTAGAACATCTGCCACAGGTAAATGATGCAGGAAACGAATGCATTACCAATACGCAGAGTAAAAGGTAACACAGCCTCAGGTGCGATGGCGCTCTTTTGTGCTAAAACCGCAGCAACGCACGCGCAAATGGACAGTATCACCAACGGAATTTTTTCGAGTATTATTCGTTTTGGAAAGCGAAAGCGGCTAAGGGACAAGTTCTGGAAACGGTTCAAGGGCCAATAATCCAGTAACAAAAGCAGAAATGGAGCAGTCACTAGCATCGGCTTGCACATCAGACCCAATGTGAAGGGCAATGCTATCCAGAGATAACGGACAAGGGAAAAAGGTCTGCGCGCATACCTGAAATATGCCCACAATGTTAACATAAAAAACAAACCGCTCAGTACATCCTTACGCTCAGAAATCCATACCACCGATTCGGTTCGTAACGGATGAATTGCGAATATTGCGGCCACGAAGGCACTTCGCCAGAGCGTTCCGGTCACTTCCTTCAATGCCAGAAAGAGCAAGACCACCGTGATTGCGTGCAAAATCACATTCGTCAAATGAAAGCCGTGGGGGTTCAGCCGATAAAACTGATAGTCCACCATGTACGATATGACCGTCAGTGGATGCCAGTTATTTGATACGGCATGTGTAAATGCCCAACCAATTCCATTCAGGGTAAGTCCCTGCTGCACCTCGGGGTTGTTCTGGACATACAAAACATCGTCGTAAACGAAGCCGCAGTCGATCGCCCGTCCAAAGACAGAAAGCGTGATGGCAGCCAAACAGACGCATATTCCAAAACCTGGCCAGAAGCGCTTGGAGCCGACTGAGTGATTCGTCATAAATGCACATGAAATTTTGCTCCATCGGAATTGTGCATATCGCTGCAAACAAATTCCAAATGCTCAAGGCAATTAAACAGAACGCTTCTTATATGCCAAGCGGATTTGAGTTGATTGGGATCTGAAACCAACTGACGATGCAAATTTCACCAGAAGATTCTTTTGTATGCGGTGCCCGCGACCGGGTTCCAGTTCGGTCTTTTGTCTGTTCCTTCGTCCCCGCACTTTGGGAAGGAGGTTTTGGACGATCCCGGCGGGAATGTCGGTTTTCCGGCTTCATGCGGAAACCAAACTTTGCAAGGCGGCACGGAGGTAACCCAAAGCGTAGGCCATGCCCGCGTGCCACGGCGCCGCGCAGCTCATTTGCGGCGTGTGATCGGGTATGATGACGCCGCCGAAGTTGTTCTGTTTCAAAATCCGCAGAACTCGCGGAACATCCACGTCACCCTCGTCAATAAACGTTTCCCGGTAGGACGGCGCCTTGCCGCGGACGTTGCGCAGATGCACGTAAGCCAGCCGGCCCCGCCGGCTGTAGGTGTCCACCGCATCGTAAATGTCGCCCTCGTTCATCTCGGCCAGCGTGCCCACGCAAAATTCGAAGGCGTTCGCCGGGCTGGGATGCAGGTCAATCACCTTTTGATAGAGTTGCGGCTGATAAACCAGGCGGGGCTGGCCACGCATCGTCGGCATTGGTGGATCATCAGGATGCAGCGCGAGTTTGACGTTCGCTTCCTCGGCAACAGGCAAAATTTCGCGCAGGAAACTTTCCAGCCTTTGCCAAAGTTCATTGTTTGTAATTGGCGGCACAAAACCTTTGGGCGCGTGTGGATCATAAACCATGTTCCAGACCATGCCGTTGGGCATCGGTTCGTTGAGCGGGCCTTCCATGCCTACGGACATGGCCCCGCCGCGCGCGTAGGGACCGGTCGTCCGTCCGCAAACGCCGGCAATGCTGAAGTTGTAACCCATAATCGGGATGCCGGCCTCGCCCAGATTACGGATAATCCTCTTTACATTTTCGAGCTGCCGCTGCTTTTGGGGGCCGTCGAGCAATACGTCGTGCCAGTGGGCCGGGTCGAAGTTTTCAATCGCTTCAAGTTTCAAGCCTTCGGCTTCAACCGCCTGGCGCAAGTCGCGCAATTCACCGGCACTCCATAACTTGTCCGGGTCGCCGGCCAGCCCCCAACCCCGTGCCGTGCCGGTCGGCTGGTTGTCATGGGGATTGTGTGCGTCGCCTTTAAAATAATCCACGAGATGGGCCACGATGTGCGTGGCGCCGGCCTGGCGCGCGAATTGGAAATTTTCGCGCGTGAGCATGTGACGATACAGTCCCAATCCGAGGTGCATACAAATTCAAAAATTGGGGCGCTGCGTGCCAGCAGCGGAATATAATAAACACGCGCGGGAAACGAGGTTCATATCGCTAAGAATAAAAGATGTCCGATTCAACAGAAACAGCAACGAGAAACGAGGCCGCCGGTAAAATTCATCGTTTCCTCCATTCCCCGGCACAGTATGCTGCCAACCACACCATGAATGGATTGAGAGAGAGTAGAATTGCCCTGCTGCTTTGCCTTTGCCTCCTGGTTTTTGTCCGTCCAGGCCTGGCCCTCGTCGTACCGCCATACGTAGAGAACACCGGCCATGCCGGGGATTTTTGCATTGCGCAGGAGGAGGCTACGGCGTCCGTTTACGTGGATACCAATGATTATGCCGGCGTGCTCATCGCCGCCAAAAATTTGTGCGCGGACGTGAACCGGGTCACCGGCCGCACCCCGGCCATGGTCGGCGCGGAAGAAACTCCGGGGACGAATGCGATCCTCATCGGCACCATCGGGAAAAGCCGGGTGATTGACGAACTGATCCGGGCCGGTAAAATTGATGTCTCCGCCATCACCAACCAGTGGGAATCGTATTTCACCCAGGTCGTGCCCCATCCCCTGCCCGGCCTCGCCCATGGCCTGGTCATCGTGGGCAGTGACAAACGCGGAACCATCTACGGCATTTACGATTTGTCGGCGGCGATGGGAGTGTCGCCCTGGTATTGGTGGGCGGACGTGCCGGTGCCGCATCACGACGCCGTCTTTGTCAAAGCCGGCAAATACGAGCAAGGGCCGCCCGCAGTAAAATATCGAGGCATTTTTTTGAATGACGAAGCCCCGGATCTCACCGGCTGGGTCAAGGAAAAGTTCGGCAATTACAACCACGCCTTTTACACGAATGTCTTCGAACTGTTGTTGCGCCTGAAGGCCAATTACCTCTGGCCGGCGATGTGGGACAACTGTTTCAACGAGGACGATCCGTTGAATCCTCAACTCGCCGACCAGTACGGCATCGTCATGGGCACTTCCCACGTTGAGCCGATGATGCGGGCGGACAAGGAATGGAACCGGCTGGGGCACACGGCCGGGGAATGGAACTTTCTGACCCATTCAAACGAACTCATCCAGTTTTGGAAAGACGGCCTGACACGGAACAAAAACTTCGAAAACATCATCACCATCGCCATGCGCGGCAAGGTTGACACGCCGATGTCCGAAACCGCCAACATCTCCCTGCTGGAGGAAATCGTGGCGGCCCAGCGGAAAATCATCGGGGAAGTTTATCAAACCAACGCGGCTGCCGTCCCGCAGGATTGGGCGCTCTATAAGGAAGTGCAGGAATACTACGAGAAAGGCATGCGCGTGCCGGACGACGTCACGCTGCTGTGGTGCGACGACAACTGGGGCGATATCCGCCGGTTGCCATCGCCGGGAAGCCGGGCCCGCAGCGGCGGCGCCGGAGTTTATTATCATTTCGATTACGTCGGCGGGCCGCGCAATTACAAATGGCTCAACACGAATCCGACCCCCAAAATCTGGGAGCAGATGAATCTGGCGTATCATTACGACGCCCGCCAAATCTGGATCGTGAACGTCGGCCATCTCAAGGGTTACGAACTGCCCATCGAGTTTTTCCTGAACCTGGCGTGGAATCCCGAGCCGTGGCCGAAGGAAAAGATCTCCGAATTCACGCGGTTATGGGCCGAACGCCAGTTCGGCCCCGAATACGCGGCGCCCATCGCCGACATTCTTTCCCGATATACGAAGTACAACGGCCGGCGCAAACCGGAACTGCTGGATCCGAACACCTTCAGCCTCGTGAACTACCAGGAAGCGGACAGGGTGCTCGCCGACTGGCAATCACTTACCGCCGAGGCGGAGCAAATTTATCAAAAACTGCCGCCGAACGAGCGCGACGCCTTCTTTGAACTGGTGCTTTATCCGACCAAGGCCTGCGAACAGGTCAACGCGCTTTACATCAACACGGCAAAAAACCGGCTGTACGCCGCCCAGGACCGCGCCAGCGCCAATGATTACGCGGCCCGGGCGCGCGCGTTGTTCCAGGCCGACGCTGATTTGGCGGCGTATTACAATCATGCCCTGGCGAATGGTCGCTGGGACCACATGATGGACCAGACGCACATCGGCTATACCATCTGGCAGCAGCCGCCAACGAATGTCATGCCGCAAGTCGTCGAAATTGGAACGCCGACGAATGCGGAAATGGGCATTGCCCTCGAAGGTTCGACCAACGTCTGGCCGGACGCTGCGGATGAACCCGCCTTGCCGCAGTTCGACAATTTCAATCAGCCGTCACGATACATTGACATCTTCAATCGGGGCCGGACGCCGTTTGAGTTTTCAGCCATACCCGGTGCGTCCTGGATTGAGTTGAGCGCCACCCGCGGCACGATTGAAAAAGAACAGCGCCTTTGGGTGAGCGTGGACTGGGCCAGGGCGCCGAAAGGCGAACGGCACGGCTCGGTGAAAATCACAGGTTTCCTTTTGGCCGGTTCAAACGACGCAGGAACGCAGAACCGAGTGCTAAAAGACCGCACCGACAAATCCGTCACCGTGCGGGTGGACGTTTTCAATCCACGGAAACCGGCAAAAGAATCCCTGCAAGGTTATGTGGAAACTGACGGTTTCGTCTCGATTGAAGCAGCGCATTACACGAAGAAAATTGATGCCGGGTCGGTCCGGTGGGAGGAAATTCCCGATTTGGGTCGTACCCTTTCGGCCATGAGCATTTTCCCCGTCACCGCGCCCAGCGTGGCGCCTCCCAAGGATTCGCCCTGCCTGAAATACCAGATGTACTTGTTCCACCCGGGGAAAGTGGAAGTGCAGGCGATCATTGACCCGACGCTGAATTTTGTTCAGGGCCGCGGCCTCCGCTATGCGTTGTCCTTTGACGATCAGCCGCCCGAGATCGTCACCGCCGTGCCCGCTGATTACACTGCCCTGGACGGGAACCACGACTGGGAAACCACGGTGAAAGACAGCGTTCGCAAGGTTAAAACCAATTTCACGTTGTCGAAGACCGGTTATCACACGCTGAAATTCTGGATGGTGGATCCGGGCGTCGTACTGCAAAAACTCGTGGTCAACCTCGGCGGAGTGCAACCCAGTTATCTGGGCCCGCCGGAAAGTTATCACCGCGCCGTATCATCCGCGCCGTAAACATGAAAACGAACTGTCTCGCCGGATTGATGGCGGCGTTTGCCCTGCCCCTGGTGCTCACGGCCTGTCGGTCAATTGATTCAAGGACGGCGGTCAACGGCTCCGGCGCTTTCGCCACCGGCCACTATCGCAATTTGTTTGCCGAAGACGGCCATTCACCGCGGGAAATCCAGGACAGGATTAATTCAGCCTTTGAGCAATTATTTCACGGCGACCCGGCCACCCAGACCGTTTTTTATTATGCCGGCGCCAACTCCAACGGCCCCCTCGCCTACGTCACCGACATCAAACATCACGACGTGCGCACCGAAGGTTTGTCTTACGGCATGATGATCGCCGTGCAGATGAATAAAAAGGCGGAGTTCGACGCGATTTGGAACTGGTCAAAGACGTACTTGTACCACGATTCACCAACCGACCCGTCCGATGGTTTCTTTTCGTGGCAGGCAAAGACGAACGGCGAAGTCATGAGCCAATTCGTTGCCCCGGACGGCGAATCGTATTATGTCATGGCCCTTTACTTTGCGGCGAACCGCTGGGGCAGCAGCACGGGGATTTACGATTACAAAGCTGAGGCCGACCGGTTGTTGATCAACATGCGACATCGCGCTCCGATTACCGGGCAACTGTTTTCGTCCTGGCGTGGCGCCAATCGTGTTTCTGCCGTGACCGCGGGGCCGTTGTTTGATGCCAGACATAAAATGGTTCTTTTCTCCCCCAGCACCGAACGCGGCGCCTTCACGGATCCATCCTATCATCTCCCCGCGTTTTACGAATTGTGGGCGCGCTGGGGGCCGGCGGCGGACCGTAATTTTTGGATGGCAGCGGCGGCGGCCAGCCGCGATTTTTTCCCGCGCGCGGCCAACCCGACCACCGGCCTGACTCCCGATTACGCAAATTTTGATGGCACCGTCGTCAGCAACCGCTGGAACAAAGGCGCGGTCAACTTCCGGTTCGATGCGTTCCGCACCGCGGGCAACTGGTCGGTGGACTGGTCCTGGTGGGGCAAAGATGTTCGCGAACGGGAATTGAGCGACCGGCTCCAGGCGTTTTTTGAATCCCAGGGCATGGACGTTTACGGCTGCCAGTTCACCCTCGACGGCAAACCATTGGATGACCGGCATGCGCAAGGACTGGTCGCCGTGAACGCCGACGCCAGTCTCGCGGCCACGAATCCACGTTCGAAAAAATTCGTGGAGGCCCTGTGGCACACGCCGACGCCGGACGGCATCGAGCGTTATTACGAAGGGTTGTTGTATCTGATGGCGTTGTTGCATTGCAGCGGTGAATTCCGGATCTGGGCGCCCAAATGGCAAAACACGCCGGGTCCCACGACCACAATGAAGCTGATTCTAGGCATCAAGAACGGGCGACCTGGAGGCGGAGGTCGGAATCGAGCGCTTTTAGGGGCGAACGACAGTGATATCATACCTGATTCCATTGGGTATTCAACCAGATTGTGTCACTATTGAAACTCCCGGTTTCTACTTGGTTTGTTAGCCATTTCGTTAGCCATTTCCCAGGGTGTTGCATCGGGCACATCCGAAACATACCAAAGTCACGGTGTGTCGCTGGATAATTGGGAAAAGGAATAGTAGCACGGAACAGAACAAAGCTGAAAATCAGATTTTTCAACATCGAATCTCGAGCGGACAGTACGATTAGTTGCCTGACATTCGCAGATCGATGTATTGTTGAATAGCATTCCGAACAATGTCTAGTGACTGAAATTCGCAATATTGAGCTATCCTATATCGCATGCTATCAAATGTCGTATTGCTTGTTAAATCGAAGCATACGTTTATTCGTTGCATCAAAAACCAGAGGATATATTCACCAGAGATATTGGGGGCACTGAGGTGACCGGCGTCGTCATCCAATTCGAGAACGACAGAAAAAGGCCCGTAATTAAGACTTGTCTGGTAACCCAGCGAGCAAAACCTAGAAGAACCTCATTCACAGACTTATTTCAAAATCCACCAATCGTAACCGTTGTCCTAGCACATAAATGGACCAAGTAAAGAACGAACCGGAATTATGCTGGTCCTCCGTCTGAATCTTTGTCCGCCTAATTCAATCAAGCCAGAATAACAGTCAGTGCACGACCTCGCTGTCGCTGGGTTGCGGAAAATTGGCCCGAAATTGCTCCGTGTGTGGCCTGTTCGAACATAATACAGCGAAAATCGCGTTGCAATGTTCCACAGCAATCTGCCGCTAACAAATCGCAAATGACCGGAAGCGCGAGCGGATTCCTTTATGCGAGAATCTTCGCGCCATGAAAACGAAACGTGGATTTACGTTGATCGAATTGCTGGTGGTCATCGCCATCATTGCCATTCTGGCTGCGATGCTTCTGCCGGCGCTGGCCGCGGCTAAGGAGAAGGCCCGCAATACAGCCTGTCTGAGCAATGCCCGACAATGGGGATTGGCCATGACTATGTATCTGGACGACGACCGACAAGTCTTCCCCCTGGCAAAAATCGCCAACGGCACACCCGGCGCACCGGGAGGTTACAATGAGGACGATCCCTCGTGGAGCGCACTGACCGTTTTTCACGCCGCTGGTCAGGGCGACAACGTTTGGTACAACGCGTTGCCGATCTACGTCGGAGGACAACCACTCTGGCAGATTGCTGCCGATCCGGCCAGGTTCGTAAACGCCAGGAAGATCTTCGATTGCCTGACCGCCAGTGAACTGCCTTCGGATTTTGCCTCTAATCCCGACCGCATCGTTTTCAACTATGGCATGAATTACAAAGGCAACACGGGATTAACCGGCGTCGGTTACGGGACCAATTTTACCGCGACGATGGTTCGGCATCCATCAGCATTTGTATTCCTTTCCGATGTTCGTGCCCACGCCTCCGAAACGCCCTTTTACGGATCGGATCCGGCCAATGAAGTCGGCTGCTCACATTGCTGGGTAGCCCAAATCTCCTCGCGTCATAATGCCGGCGCAAACCTCAACTTTGCCGACGGCCACGCTTCCTATTTCAAATACGCCTACATTTGCTCCAATGCCGTGACCAAAGCCGTCGATCCCGGAAGACCGAACATCAACTGGACCTATAATGGCCAGCCGGTGCATTGACTCAAAGATTGGCCGTCACAGTATTCCCAGAACGGCCACTATGCTGACGTTAGCCATGGCGTCCACGAAACAACGGATTCGCTGCCTTGGTGGGAAAGCAACGGCGCAATCGGCCGACAACAAATGGCAATGCACCGACAGCTTAATTTCTATACAATGGCTATTTTGCCTGTGCCTGAACAAGCAAATTTCATTTTGAGAACAGCCTGGGTCAGCATGAAAACCGTCATGGAAACTGGAAAATCACAAGCGAAAGCGCTCGCTTTGCCACCGATTCCCCTCTGGAAATTGGCGATGATCGTGACCGGCCCCGGCTTGGTGGTGATGTTGGCCGATACCGACGCCGGCAGCGCCATCGTTGCGGCACAAAGTGGCGCCCAATGGGGTTATCGTTTGTTGCTGCTGCAACTGCTGCTCATGCCCATTCTTTATGTAGTGCAGGAATTGACGGTTCGGCTGGGGCTGACGACGCGCAAAGGGCACGGAGAACTGATTGCCGAGCGGTTCGGCAAAGGCTGGGCCTGGTTATCCGTCAGCACCCTGCTGGTGTCTTGCGTAGGAGCAATGCTGACCGAATTTTCAGGCATCGCCGGCGTAGGACTGCTTTTTGGCATTTCGCCGTGGATTAGCATCTCGTTGACAGTGATTTTCCTGGTGACGGTGGCAACCACCGGCAGCTATCGGCGGGTGGAACTGGTAGCGATGTTAATAGGCTTGTTTGAACTTGCCTTCGTCGCAGTTGCCTTTGTGTCGCATCCCAGCGGAATGGCGATGCTTCAGGGCATGGCACACATGCCACTGGGCGACCGGCAATATCTATTCCTGCTGGCCGGCAATGTGGGGGCGGTCATCATGCCTTGGATGATTTTCTATCAACAATCGGCTATAGTGGACAAAGGGCTGGATATTTCCCGCATCAAACTGGCCCGCTGGGATACCGCCATGGGAGCTATTGTAACCCAAGTCATCATGGCGGCGATTCTAATTCTTGCGGCCACCACCATCGGCGCTAAAAATCCCGATGCTTCGTTGGACAACGTGCAGCAGATTGCAGATGCTTTGATTCCCTTCCTTGGCTCGTTTTGGGGCAAGATGATTTTCGCGCTGGGCATGTTGGGTGCGGCCTTGGTGGCGACCATCGTCGTTTCGCTTACGGCGGCGTGGGGATTGGGGGAAGTTACCGGGTATAAACATTCGCTGGCGTATCATCCCTTTGAAGCGCCGTGGTTCTACGGTATCTATGTGGTCAGCCTCCTGATTGGAGCGGGAATTGTGCTTTCCGGGGTTAATTTGGTGAAACTTGCCGTCAGTGTGAATGTGATGAACGCCCTGCTGCTGCCAATCGTCCTGGGCTTTTTATACCTGTTGGCGCGCAGGGCGCTGCCGGAACCTTGGCGGCTTAAAGGGTGGTATGCCGGGCTGGTCGGCTTCATTGTCTTGTTTACCGCCGGTCTGGGCGTGTATGCCGGCATCATGGGCATATGGTAGCAACATTTTCTACAAGGAATCTCTGATATTTCTCTGGAATATTTTTCCTTCGGATTTTCGTATTGCCCCGGCAGCCAGATCCAGTTCGGCACCGTGGGAAAATGGCTAACAAACCAAGTGGAAACCAGCGGTTCAAGTAGTGACACAATCTGATTGAATACCCTGTAAAATCAGGCACAATATCCCTGTCGTTCGCCACGACGTTTCGTTGCCTTTGGGTCTTCCGAGCGTCGGATCGTTGAATGGGTCGTAGCCAAGATATGTGACCAATCGGGGTTGGAAGGCCCAAGCTGGAGACACTCGGTCTGTTTCCCAAGTGCTCAGGGTTTGTTTGCTAACCCCCAGTTTTGAGCGGCTTCCGACTGCCTGATTGTTTTAGCGGAGTAACTTGCAAGCGATTCAATGGGAGCACGATGAAACCACAAGTTCATACAACTGACCCGCATGAGCCGAGTGCGCGATGTTGCCTTTTTGCGACCCCGTTGTAAGCGTCCCCCGTAAAGACGTTGCCCCGGTATGGACTCGCAGTTTCCCAATCGCAAAGGAGCCTACAACCCTTGGCCAGCACCTGCGGAAAAAGCGATTCTTAGCTGGCGTGCGTTGCCATTTTTTCACCAGATGCTACCGCCACCCTCGGTCAAAAGCTCAAGCAACACCGGCTAAAATTGCGGAAAACGAGGAAGCAAATGGCGCTGGAACTGGGCATCAGCGTCAAAACGCTATGGAGTTGGGAAACAGCCCGTCGGGAATCTGCTGCTCGAAGCCAAGTGCAGATTGCGAAGTGCCTTGAACGTACTGATTAAGATACTGGTTGGAGGCGAGGGTCGGAATCGAACGCAGTCTTCACCGACTACCAGCCTCAATATCCTGATTTACAACGGTATTTCAAGGGTGATTTTACAAGGCTTCAAGAGGATTTTCCCGCTATCCGCCGCATACCAGCCACGTACACACCACGCACACCATTACTACCCGGTTATTGAAGAAATCGTTGAAGGTTTCGTTGAAGGTTTTTAACCGGGTTAGAAATTTTCGTAACCCAATAGCGAGCGGATCCGATAAAAGCGGGCAGGATAATTCGTCCACTGTGAATCGCCGAAGTAGATGGAACCGTTCGTCAGAATGCAGGTTAGCAATGGACTCCACGTTGGGATGGCTAGATTTTGGCAAGCTTCTACAACAATGGGGATATTCGTTGTTCCAGTGATGTTGAAGCTAAATTGGTTGTTCTGTATACCAAAGATGGAGTTCGTGGTTTGAATTAACGGATTCCATAGCACTGCCGGAAGACCACCAAAGGGAGAATACCAGCCCGTGGTATTTGGAAGATAATAAACAGCAGCGGCGATTCCTCCGGGGCTAAAGCTACCGGTGCCCTCCGGAAAGACAGTTGAATCAGCGGCGGGCGCATTCCCTTGGAAATAGATGGCATACAGATTAGGGCAGTTAGCGAACGCGTAGTCATCAATGTTAGTGACACTCGTGGGGATCGTTATGTTCGGCAGACTTACGCACGTTTCGAACGCATTACTTCCGATGGTGCTGACGCTGGTGCCTATCGTGACGTTACTTAAGCTGCCGCACGTCCAAAACGCATAGTTCCCTATTTTGGTGACGCTGTTGGGAATCGTGACACTGGGCAGAGCAATGCAGTCACCAAACATATAGTCGCCAATGGTGGTCACGCCGTCCGGAATCGTGACGTTTGTCAGGCTGAAGCATTGAGCGAACGCTGCGGGCGCGATGTTCGTGACGTTGGTCCCGATTATGACGCTCGCTAGACCATGGCAGGAATCGAACGCGTCTTGTCCGATGGTGGTGACGCTGTCGGGGATTGTGATGTTCGTCAGGCCAGTGCAATAAACGAACGCCCAGTTTCCGATACTCGTGACGCCGTTGCCGATCGTGACGTTGGTTAGGCTAGTGCATTCGTAAAACGCATAATCCCCAATGTTTGTAACACTATCGGGGATGGTGACGCTAGTCAGACTACTGTTCGTATAGAACGCCGAATTCCCAACGCTCGTGACCGGCCAACCATTGGTCGTGCTGGGAATTACCAGCAAACCTGTGGAACCGGTGTAACCCGTGATGGTAATTGCGCCATTGTTCGTGGTGAAAGTAAGCTGGGCTCGCACTGAAGCGGGCAGTACCACCGCACACAGTAAGCAAGTTTGGAACAAGTTACGAAGCGTCTTCATGGTTCTTCGTTTAGTGACGACGCATGTTTCATGCCTAAACCGTTGCCGTTAACAGCACGGCATCCGCTTGTTCTCTGGTTTCAAACCATTTCGCCGGGCATTCTTTCGCCGCCAGTGCTGAATTATGACTTTTGTAGACTCATCAAGCCAATCAGGGTCTGCCAATAGAGCGATCAATTCAATGGAACTGAAGAATTTCACCGCATTGGGCCTGGGCTTGCCCAGCGCCAGGAGTTTACCCGCGCTGACGAGAATGGCAACGTCCTCTGTAGAGCAATTCAATAGCTTGGCCACATCCCCGGCCAAGAGGCGTGCCGGTAGATTCTTGGCCGCCCACGTCGCCAATACCGCTTGCGTCAAGTCGTCAGTCATATCCGTTGTCCCCTTGTGCAACCAATCTCTGTCTGCTGCCAATTCAATGACCTCGACCGCTGCAAACCATTTCGGAGCATACGGCGCCGGATCGCCTGGCGGTGTGAGCTTGACCGGCTGCGGGATTTTCAAAACGAAAACCAGAAACAGCGATGGGGAACGGTGTGTGTTGTTTACAATTCGACCAAAGTGGCCAGTGAAGCCTGCGTCAGTTCGTCACTCATAATTCAGTCCACCCCAGAAATCGTCTGCTTGACTTTCGACGTTTAACTCTCGACCTTCAACTCTCGGTGAATCCCTTTCAAATCATCTGCGCGCCGCGGAACACCGCAGCCTTTATGATTTTGCCGCCGTCATGAAATTGAAGCGCCCGCCATTGGTCCCCCAAAATTCGGTCGTTCGGTTGTTCCAGGCCGCAGAACAGGCCCTGCAAAGCAAGGATTTCGAGCAAAACTTCGAACTACTGGAACGTGCCCGTCGTCTGGACCCGGCCAATCCAACCCTCCTGTTGCAATTGGGCCGGAACCAGGGTTTGCGTTACAATTATGCCGCCGCCGGGGAATATTTCGAAAAAGCCGTTCAGCTTTCCAGCCGGAAAACCGAGACCCTGGCCATGGCTGCCTTGCAAAGCCGCGACTTTTTCAACCCGGAACTGTCCGAGCGCTTTTTCCGGCGGGCCGCCGAGCAGAAGGATGTCAAACCCGCAACGCTGGTTTTTCTGGCTGAACTTTACGAACGGCTTCACCGGCCGGACGAGGTTGCCCAACTGATTGACCGCGCGCTCCAGATGGACCGTTCTTTCGCACCGGCCCTGCTGGTGCGCGCCCGCCTGGAGCAACAGACGGGCCATTGGGAAGCGGCGGAGAAACGGCTGCGCGAACTGTTGCCCAAAGCCGACCGGGAGACACGTGTGTCGGCCAATTATCAATTGGGGGCCGTCCTGGACCGTCAGGGACGCTACGATGAAGCCATGAGCGCCTTCCTGGAGGCCAAAAAACCCCTGCAAGCGGGACACTATTTTCTCCAGCGTCAGGTCCTCAACGCGCATTTGCGCGAGATGCTCACCAGCCTTTCGGCCGACGTCTTCCAGCGCTGGTTCGAATTCGGCCGGGAACTGGAGCCCCGAAAGCTTTCGGGGCCGGCTCTGCTTTGTGGCCACATTCGTTCCGGCACCACCCTCCTGGAGCAGGTTCTGGATGCGCATCCGGGTATCATTTCCGCCGAGGAAACGCCGATTTTCTATGACGACGTTTATGTGCCGCTGGTGCGCGCCCGGCCGGCCAAAGCCCCGCGTCCCGACCTGCCCAGACATTTCCAGGTTGTCATCCCCGTGGAATTGCCGGTGCTGGAAGAGGCGTCGCGGGAATTGCTGCGACAAGTACGGGAGAACTATTTTCGCATGATGGAACTGTGCCTGGGCGAGCCGATCGGGGGCCGGTTGTTGATCGACAAAAATCCGGCACTCATCCACCTGCTTTTTGGTTTCCATCGCGTCTTCCCGGAAATGAAACTCATCGTCACGCTGCGCGACCCCCGCGACATCTGCCTGAGCTGTTTCATGCAGAATTTCGCGCCCATCAAGCTGAAACACACCGCTTATTTCAATTTGGAGGACACCGTTGAGGAGTATGTGCAGGAGATGAACATCTGGCGGGCGATCGCACCGATGCTTTCCGGCCGCTACCTCGAAGTCCGTTACGAGGATATTGTCGAGGACCTGGAATCCGTTGCCCGCAAGACGCTGGATTACCTGGGCACTCCCTGGGACGCCAGGGTGCTGCGTTTTCACGAACACGCGCGGCAGAAGCTGGTGCGCACGCCCACTTTCGCGGACGTCACCAAGCCAATCTTCAAAACCGCCAGGGGCCGATGGCACAATTATCAAAAGTATTTTGAGCCGCATTTGCACCGGCTGGAGCCTTTCGTCAAGGCTTTCGGATATGAGTAGCCCGGCGCCGGGCTGAGAATCGAAGATCGGCGCCGGGGATTTCCAGGTTAGCATACGCAAACGGGGCACTCTGACAAACGACACGAGTCCCGTTGTTCATTTTTCATAAATCATAGCATTATCCATTCATTCTCCATTGCCGCGTCAGAGGGCGGCTGAAATACTGTTGAACGCATTTGGCCTCCGTTAATACCATTGGCCGGCCCTTGTAAGACAGCCACATGAACAAACCATCCGCTGCCAGTCTGCCGATTTATAAGAACCGCGCCCTGCCTCCGGCCAAACGGGTCAAAGACCTGCTGTTGCACATGACCCTCGAGGAGAAGGCCGCGCAAATGATGTGCGTTTGGCAGAAAAAATCCGAGACGCTGGTGGATGCCGAGGGAAATTTTAATCTCCGAAAAGCCAAGGCCGCCTTCAAACACGGCCATGGCCTCGGCCAGGTGGGGCGCCCCAGCGATGCCGGCAAGGGCAAAAACGCGCGCGAAATGGCCGAACTGACCAATGACATTCAGAAATTCTTCATCGAAAACAGCCGGCTCGGCATCCCGGTGATGTTTCATGAGGAATGCCTCCACGGCCATGCCGGAGTCGGCTCCACCAGTTTTCCCCAGCCGATTGGTCTCGGCGCCACGTTTAACCCCGAACTCGTCGAAGGGCTTTACACCATGACGGCCGGGGAAACGCGAGCGCGCGGCGCGCATCAGGCGCTCACGCCGGTGGTGGACGTGGCACGGGACCCGCGCTGGGGGCGGGTCGAGGAAACCTTTGGCGAGGACCCGTACCTGGTGACGCAACTGGGCATCGCTGCCGTGCGGGGCTTTCAAGGCGACGGGTCGTTCCGCGACAAAAAGCGCGTCATCGCCACGCTCAAACATTTCGCCGCACATGGCCAGCCGGAATCCGGCATCAACTGCGCGCCGGTCAACGTCTCCGCGCGCCTGTTGCGCGAAACCTTTTTGTATCCGTTCAAAGAAGCCATCCGGAAGGCCGGCGCCATCAGTGTGATGGCCTCGTACAATGAAATTGACGGCGTGCCGTCGCACGCCAGCGAATGGCTCTTGCGTGACGTGCTCCGCCGCGAATGGGGTTTCAAAGGCTTTGTCGTCTCCGATTACTACGCCATCTGGGAATTGGGTTATCGTCCCGACACGCACGGTCATTTTGTCGCCCGGGACAAAAAAGAGTCGTGCGCTCTGGCGGTGAGCGCGGGCGTCAACATTGAATTTCCCGAACCGGATTGTTACCTGCACCTGACCGAACTGGTTCGCAAAGGCGCGCTCAAGGAATCGGAGTTGGACAGGCTGGTGGCGCCAATGTTGTTCTGGAAATTCAAGATGGGCCTGTTCGACGATCCTTATGTGGATCCCGAGGCCGCCGACCGGATTGTCGGCTGCGAGGAAAGCCGCCGGCTGGCGTTGCAGGCCGCGCGCGAAACCATCACGTTGCTCAAAAACTCGGACAACCTGGTGCCCCTCAACCCGAGCAAAATCAAAACACTCGCGGTCATCGGACCCAATGCCGACCGGGAGCTGCTCGGCGGTTACAGTGGCAAACCCAAATTTTACACCTCGCTGCTGGAAGGCATCCGCGCCAAGGTGGGCGACCGGGTGCAGGTGCCTTACTCGGAAGGCTGCAAAATCACCGTGGGCGGTTCCTGGAACCAGGATTTGGTGACGCCCAGCCATCCGGAGGACGACCGCCGGCAAATTCATGAGGCCGTCAAGGTCGCCCAGAACGCGGATGTCATCCTGCTGGCCATCGGCGGCAATGAACAGACTTCACGCGAGGCGTGGTCCCTGAAACACATGGGTGACCGCACCCGGCTGAGGCTGGTCGGACAACAACAGGAACTGGTCACCACGATGCTTTCGACCGGCAAACCGGTCATCGTCTTTCTTTTCAACGGCAGCCCGTTGTCCATCCATTATCTGCAGGAAAATGTGCAGGCGATTTTTGAGTGCTGGTATCTGGGTCAGGAAACCGGCCATGCAATCGCGGATGTTTTGTTTGGCGATTACAATCCCGGCGGGAAATTGCCCATTACCATCCCGCGTTCGGCGGGCCATCTCCCGGCGTTTTACAATTACAAACCCTCCGCCCGGCGCGGTTACCTGTTCGACAGCGCGGCGCCGCTTTACCCCTTCGGTTTTGGCCTGAGCTACACCACGTTTGCCTTCAAGAATGTCCGCCTGGCCAGGAAAAACATCCGCGTCGGCCAGTCCACGCAAGTCCTGGTGGACGTCAGGAACACCGGCAAGCGCGCCGGAACCGAAGTTGTGCAAATGTATATTCGCGACTGCGTCAGTTCCGTCACGCGGCCGGTCAGGGAATTGAAGGGCTTCCGGAAAATTTCCCTGCGCCCCAACGAAAGCCAGACCGTCGCGCTCGACATCGCCCCCGAATCACTCGCGTTTTACGATATCCACATGAAATACGTCGTCGAACCCGGCGACTTCGAAATCATGGTCGGCAATTCCTCCAGCGATGCCGATTTGCAGAAGGTGATTTTAACGGTGACGAAGTAAACCCTCCAAGCCCTACCATTATGGCCGAACCACAACACTTCCACCAGAAACTGTCGTTCTTTGAGAAGGCCGGCTACAGCGCTGCGGATTCCGCCGCGAACTTCGTCTTCATGACGATGGTTCTGTTTCAGTTGAACTTCTATACGGACGTGTTCGGCCTTACCGCGACTGCCGCCGCCGCCATTCTGCTCTGGCCGCGCCTGTGGGACGCGGTGGCCGACCCGATCGTCGGCGTCCTCGCCGACCGCACCAACACGCGCTGGGGCAAGTTCCGCCCCTGGATTTTATTTACCGCCATCCCCTGGTGTGTGGTCATGATTCTGGCCTACACCACACCTCGGGGCTGGAGCATGGCCGCCCTGATTGCCTATGCCGCGATCACCAATACCATGTTGATGTCCATTTATTCGATGAACAACATGCCCTACGCGGCGCTGGGCGGCGTGATGACCGGCGACATCGTCGAGCGCGCGAAATTGAATTCCTACCGCTTCATTGCCGTGAACGCCGCACAGTTCATCGTAGGCGGGTGCACCCTGCCGCTGGTGGCCAAATTTGCCGCCCGACACGCGTCCGGCGCGGCAGTGGGTATCGCGGACAAACAATATGGTTGGCAGATGACAATGACGATTTGGGCCGTGCTCTGCCTCGTTCTGTTCATAATTACTTTTACAACAACCAAGGAACGCATTAAACCCCTTCCCACTCAACAAAGGCCAAGCCTCGATAAACCCCAAGAAGGAAAAACTCAATGGATACTGGCGACCATGGCGATGTTGCTCGTTGCCGGATTAGTCTGTTGGACAAGCGTTTGCTTTGGAACCCCGCTCTTGCTTCACGTCACTGAAAACCAATATATCATTCAGCCTGTTTTATGGTCCTGCCGCATCTTATTTGTCATCGCTTTCCTTTATCCTCTTTGGAAATCATTACCAATTTCTGTTCAAGGCGATTTCATTGCTTTGGCAAAAAACAATCCGTGGAAGATAATGTGGTGTTGGACGCTGGTACATTTTTCGATTTTGTCTTTCCGCGGCGGCGCGCTTTACAACTACTATCATCACTACGCTGACAAAGGCGCGATGTTTGATTGGCTGCAAAAATTCGGCCTCGTTGCGCCTGCCGGCGCTCCGCCATCCGGTGGTATTCTGGAAACCCTTGGCTACATCGTCCATGTCAACGGCACCGACCTAGCCGGCTCCAACGTCGCCGATGTTTTCAACAGCATCATCAATATGCTTGGCACCGGCATCACGATCATCGTCATTCTCCTGTCCACGCAACTTGCCAAAACGTTCGGCAAAAAGGCGGTCGCCGCCACGGGTTTTGCGCTGGCCACGGTCGGCACGCTGGCGTTCTATCTGCTTTCCCCGATCAATGTCTGGGGCATGATTGCCGTCACAGCCTTTGTTGCGATTGCTTACGCGCCGACCATTCCGCTGACGTGGGCGATCTTCGCCGATGTGGCGGATTACTCGGAATGGAAGGTCGGCCGCCGTTTCACCGGCATGGTTTTCGCCACGATTGGTTTTGCGTTGAAATCCGGCCTGGCCCTGGGTTCCGCTTCGTTTCTTTGGATTATGGTCGGCTTTTTCCACTACGACACCAAACTGCCGGACACACCCCAGGCCGTTGACGGCTATCGCGTGTGCAGCGGCATCGTGGTTGGCTTGCTGTTTGCCATCTGCACCGTATTGCTGAGCTGCTACCAACTGAACAAACGCACGACCATTCAGATGGCGGACGAACTGGCCGAGCGCCGGAAACAATTCGCCGCCGCAAGTGCGTAAATCTGAAATGCCATGAAAAACACCCCCTTCTCAACACTCCTTTCTGCCATTGGCATACTGGTTATGACCACCTGCCTCCACGCCCAGACCACGCTCAAGGAAGCTTTCAAAAATGATTTCCTGATCGGTGTCGCCATCAATCAAAAACAATTTGATAACGAAGACCAACGTGGAGACCCCATCATCAAGGCCCAGTTCAACGCCATCAGCCCGGAAAATATCCTGAAATGGGAATCGGTCCATCCCGAGCCCGACCGGTACGATTTCACCGAGGCGGACCGCTACGTCGAGTTCGGCGAAGCCAATCACATGACCATCGTCGGGCACACGCTGGTGTGGCACAATCAGACGCCCAAATGGGTGTTTCAGGACACCAACGGCGCTCCGGCGACCCGCGAGGTGTTGCTGGAACGAATGCGCGACCACATCCATACAGTCGTCGGCCGTTACAAAGGCCGGATAAAAATCTGGGACGTGGTGAATGAAGCGTTGCAGGACAATGGGACCTTGCGCAAATCGCCGTGGGAAAAAATCATCGGCGACGATTACATTGAAAAAGCGTTTCAATACGCGCATGAAGCCGACCCGGACGCCATCCTGCGTTACAACGACTATTCCCTGGAGAACACGCCCAAACGAAACGGGGCAATTGCTCTGATCAAAAAACTCCAGGCCGAAGGCGTTCCCGTCACGGCGATCGGCTTGCAGGATCATGTCAAAATGGACTGGCCGACGGTGGAACAGGAGGACGCGACCATTTCTGATTTCGCCAAACTCGGTTTGAAAGTGATGATCACCGAATTGGATGTGAATGTATTGGGCGGAGCGCGAACGGCGGAAATCACGGAAATGGCCAATCAAGCGGGATCGAATGCTTATGCCAACGGCCTGCCGCCGGCCGTCCAACAGGCGTTGGCCAAACGGTACGCCGATCTCTTTACCGTGTTTGTCAAACACCACGATGACATTTCTCTCGTGACTTTCTGGGGCGTGACGGATGGGGATTC
Source organism: Candidatus Sulfopaludibacter sp. (assembly GCA_035508155.1). Taxonomy (GTDB): domain Bacteria; phylum Verrucomicrobiota; class Verrucomicrobiia; order Limisphaerales; family UBA11358; genus UBA11358. The sequence continues at coordinate 29,190 of DATJNM010000027.1, forward strand.
GTGGCTGAACATGCGGGGCCGGATAAACCATCCGCTGTTGTTCGACCGTGCCGGCCAGCCGAAGCCCGCGTTCGACGCAGTCATTCAAGTCGCTCAACAAGCGAATGCAAAATAAACCCTGCCGCTGCTTCCGAGCCAGGTGTCATCATGCAGCCATGCGCTGGACCAATCTTTGCGCGCTGGTGATTTTCACCGGCTGGGTTTCAATTCCCACCGCGTCGGCCGGCGACGAAGCCTGTGTCGCCTGCAGCCGGAGCGTTTGGGTCAGCGGCCAGTTCAGCCACGGCTGGGTTCACGGCATCGTGACCATCGAAGGCGCGCCGGCCGGCATGGCGGAGGCCTTCCGCGAAGCCATCTTCGGCCCGCATTTCACGGTCACCGCTTCCAACCTGCCGCCGGGCAAATATGTCGCCCGGCTGGGCATGGTGGAGACCGTTTACACCAACGCCGGCGAGCGCGTGTTCGACATCGCTTGCGGCCGGCAGACGCTGGCCAGCAACCTTGACCCCCTGGTCTCCGCGGGCGGCGCGGGCAAAGTTTATTTCGTCACCGGCCAGGTGGAGCAAACAAGCGATTCCATCGGGTCGCTTACCTTTGATTTTCTGGCAAAGACCAACGACGCCGAGTTGAACACGTTTGAACTCGAGGACGCTGCCGGCACTTCCCTCGTCTCCATGCGCGCGGCGGACCTGCTGAAAGTCAATGGGCTCGCCGCCCTGCAGGCACCCGTCATTACCGGGCCGCTCTATTGGAAGGACCCCGCCCTGCCCCTGAGCACCCGGGTCAACGACCTCATCCGCCGGATGTCGCTGGCGGAAAAAGTGCAGCAGATGCGCAATGGCGCGCCAGCCATTCCGCGACTCGGTGTTCCGGCCTATAATTATTGGAATGAATGCCTTCACGGCGTTGCGCGTGCGGGAGTGGCCACGGTCTTTCCGCAAGCCATCGGCATGGCAGCCACCTGGGACACACCGCTCATTCGCCAGGAAGCCAATGTCATTGCCGTGGAAGCGCGGGCCAAACACAATGAATACATTCTGAGTCACGGCGGCAACTGCGCGCAGTATTACGGTCTCACGTTTTGGACGCCCAACATCAATATTTTCCGCGACCCGCGCTGGGGCCGCGGCCAGGAAACCTATGGCGAGGATCCGTTTCTGACGGCCCGCCTGGCCGTCGCGTTTATCCGCGGATTGCAGGGCGACGACCCCAAATACTTGGAGGCCGTGGCCTGTGCGAAGCACTATGCCGTGCATAGCGGCCCGGAACCGGAACGCCATCGCTTTGACGCCGTTCCCTCGGAACGCGATCTTCACGAAACCTACCTGCCGCAATTCGAGGCTGCGGTGCGCGAAGGCCACGTCGGCGGTGTCATGGGCGCCTATAACAGCGTGGACGGCCAGCCGGCCTGCGCCAATCCGTATTTGCTGACGGACCTGTTGCGCAGACAGTGGGGCTTTGACGGCTACGTCACTTCGGATTGCGGTGCCATTTATGACATCTGGGCCAATCATAAATTCGTCGAAACGCCGGAAGAGGCCGCCGCCGTCGCGGTGAAAGCCGGGGACGATCTCTGTTGCGGCACCGATTACAATGCGCTGGTGCTCGCGGTGCAGAAAGGGTTGATTTCGGAGCCGGAAATTGACCAGGCCCTGAGTTACCTGCTTGAAATCCGGTTCCGCCTTGGTTTGTTTGATCCCCCCGCCAGCGTGCCTTACTCGCAAATTCCTTTCTCGGAAAACAACAGCCCCGAACACCAGACGCTCGCGCTGCGCGTCGCCCGCGAATCCATGGTACTTTTGAAAAACGACGGGCTGCTGCCGCTCGACCGCGCCAAAATCAAACGCATCGCTGTCATCGGCGAGAACGCCAATTCCGTGCCGATGTTGCTCGGCAATTACAACGGCACGCCCGCCAATCCGGTGACCATTTTGAACGGCATCCGGAACGCGGCCGGCGCGGACATCGCTGTGGTCTATCAACCCGGCTGCCCGCTGGCGCAGCTCAAAGATGATTCGGCCCCGCCGGACACGGCCATGACAGCCGCCGCCGTTAAAGCGGCCAAATCGGCAGACGTGGTCATTTATGTCGGCGGCATCAGCGCGCAACTGGAAGGCGAGGAAATGACGCGGGCCAACGGCTTTGTCGGTTTCAGCGGCGGCGACCGGACCGAAATTGAACTGCCGTCCGTGCAAACGGATTTGCTCAAGGCGCTTTACGACACCGGCAAGCCCGTCGTATTTGTGGATTGCAGCGGCAGCGCCATAGCCATGCCGTGGGCGGCAAACAAACTGCCGGCCATTTTGCAGGCGTGGTACCCGGGCCAGGCCGGCGGCCAGGCGGTGGGTGAAGTGCTTTTTGGCGACGTGAATCCCGCCGGGCGTTTGCCGGTCACCTTTTACCGGTCCACCGGCGACCTGCCGCCATTTGACGACTACTCCATGTCCAATCGCACGTATCGTTATTTCAACGGCCAGCCACTGTTCGCATTCGGTCATGGTCTGAGCTACACACGATTCCAGTACAGCGCCGCCCGACTTGAGGCCGACAAGGTCGCCACGGGCGACACGTTAAGTCTGGCGTTCAACCTGCAAAACAGCGGCGGCCGCGACGGTGACGAGGTGGCGCAGATCTATTTCCGGCACGTCAAATCCGCCGTGCCACAGCCAAAACTGGCTCTCTGCGGCTTCGTCCGCATTCATCTGCCGCAAGACGGTGTCGCCCGGATTTCCCTGGACATTCCCGTGGAACGGTTCCGTTATTGGGATACCGCCCGCGAGCAATATACTGTCGAGCCCGGTGATTATGAATTGCTCATCGGCGCCGCTTCGGATGACATCCGGCTACGATTGCCCTTTGAAGTTTCTCCGTCAACAGTAGCGGCAAATCCGTGACCGGCAGCTGACTTAACCACCATGCCCGCCGCGGGGTCGTTGGCAAACTCCTATTCCCCGACCAGGTGATCAGGCTCGACCGTGTCGTCGCCGAGGTGATAGTGCGGACTGGCCTTGAGCGAGAAGGTGAAGGCGACGGTGTAATCCACCGGGCCGATGCCGTTGTTCTCCACCCGGAAGGTCAGGGCACCGGTCCAGCTCCGTAAATCGCGATAGACGGTGTAATATTGATCCTGCAAGCGGCCGCTCGTGGCATCGAACGCGTGCGTCGTGCGCAATCCCCAGTTGTCATTCAACCGGTAAAAGATGGTGCTGGTGATGAAATTGGCGCCGGTGCCCAAAAACGCGCTCCTCAAATACCAGTGTCCCACACCCCAGCTCCACCGGTCATTGGGCGTCAACGTGAGTTGATGAAACGTCATGTTCAGCTCGCCGTCGCTGATGTCGTATCGCAATTGGGATTCCAGCGCAATCCACGAACGCGGCTTGAACGAAAGGTCGGAATAAAAGTCGTTGAACGTCTTTTGCGGCTGCAAAAAAATGGCATTCGTCTGAGAGTTGGGCCGGAGATTCCAGTCCAGCATCACGTTCCAGTCCAGCAACGGGTCGAGCTGGCCGGCGCGTTTGGTTTGCAGCGTGTTGCGCAGGCCGAAACGGACCACATTCTCACTGCCAATGGCATCAATGTCGTTGTAGTCGGGCAACTGGATCGGCAGCAGCTCCAGGCTGGGCAGCAACGTGTCAAACTGCGGCAACTGCGGTGGCAACGTGCTCGGGCGCGGCACAAACGCGTAATTCACGGACGGTTCCATGATGTGCCGCAAACCATCCACGTCCAGCAGCGAATTCGTTGCCCCCGCCCACAGGCGCGAAACTTTGAAGGACGCTTCGGCGCCAGTGTCGAAAATTTTGCGGTAGGTTTCGTTGTCGGTCGCGCCCGGCCCGCTTTCTTCACTGTAATAGGTGAACCGGCCGCCGGCGCGCGGTGTCACGTTCAGCCAGCCGAAAAATGTCCATGGCAGAAGTAATTGGTGATACGTATCGGCACGGGTGGCGGAATAATTAAGAGGCAATGACGGAGGAATGTTGGTGTCGGCATAGATCTTGCGGTAATAACCGGCGGAGCTCTCGCTTTGATAATAGAAGGGGGTGTCAAAGATCTGCTGGCGGAAGCCGGTCAGTTTCACGTCCGGCAGCCGTTCCACCTGATCAAAGAAGGTGTTGAGGCGCGGCGTGGTCTCGGCGTCGAGGCTCCAGTTTTCCCAGTACTTGTTCACCTCGGTGAATGTGTTGGGCTGCGGGTTCGCCGAGTAAGCGCCTTCGGCAAAGTCGTGCAATACCAGCGGGTCGGTCTGGTAATTCACCATGGCCTTGACGTTCAGGTTGGTGTACGGCGTCGCCTGATAAGTGAAGTAGAATTGCTGGCGGTTTTGCGGAATATTCCCGAACAGCGGCAGGTTGTTGGTGCTTTGGTTCGGGTCCTGGTCATGCACGTAGTAATACTTGAAGGCCGCTTCGCCCCAGCGCTCCAGGTGCAGATTCACATCCGGCCCCGCCCCGACGCCGCGCTTTTCGCGGTAATCCAGATGCAGCCGGCCGTCCGCCAGGTCGCCGAGAAACCAGTTGTAAGTGCCCAACAGATAGGGCCCGTAGGCGCTGCGATAGCCGGGAGTGAAATTGAAATTGTTCACGTGCTCGCCAAGGGTGCGCCGGTAAAACGGAAAGTAAAACGTCGGCACGCCGTCCAGGAACAGCACGGCATTCCACATCTCCACGTATTGGCCGGGCACAATCTTGATGCGGCTGGCCCGGACGCGAATGTCCGGATGGCTCACGTCGTCGGTTGTCACAAAAACGTGGCGGGCGCTGTAGGTCTGGTTGGTAGTGTCACCCTCCAATTCGCGTCCGGCGGCGAAAACCGGCGGCTTGCCGGCCCGGAATTCCTCGCTGCGCATCTGGTGCGTTTTGAAATTGTAGCGCATGTGCTCGCCGACCCACGTCATGTCCTCCGATTCGATGCGCACGTGGCCGTCGGCCACCACTTCACCCGTCCCCCAGTTTACCGTCGCATTGTCCGCCATGAGCGTGGCGGTGCCGTATTTGACGAAGATGTTTGTGCCGACCGCGTTGGTCGTCGCAAAGTCCCACGTGACCCCGCCTTCTGGCGCGCCTGATATGACCTGGTTCAATCCTTCCACTTCCCAACCCTGCTCCGGTTGCGCCAGGACGGTGAAGGGAAAAAGTGCGGTAAAAAGAACGAGCCGGAAAATGGCGGGCACTCTTGTCATTCGACACGGCCAATTAAACAGAACCCTTACCCACTGCCAAGCGGATTTGCCTCTCCTCCAATCACAGCAGCCGGCGTCAGGAGGCTCCATCTTTTCTTGAATGAGTATGAGCCTCCTCACGCCGGCTGCTACAATCTCACCCGAATTTTCTTCGCCGCCAAAAACCGCTTCACGTCGCCGACAGTGTAGGTGCCAAAGTGGAAAATGCTCGCCGCGAGGACAGCATCAGCCTTGCCTTCGAGCAGCACGGCTGCCATGTGCTCCAGCGTGCCTGCGCCGCCGCTGGCCACTACCGGAACACCCACCGATTCGCTGATGCGCTGCGTAATAACCAGATCAAATCCGGCTTTCGTGCCGTCGGCGTCAATCGAGTTCAACACAATTTCACCTGCGCCCAGCGACACGGCCTTCCCGGCCCATTCAACCGCATCCAGGCCAGTGTCCTTCCGGCCACCATGTGAGAAGACGCCCCATTGGTCCGGCCCGATTTTCTTGGCATCAATGGAAACGACAATGCACTGGCTGCCGAATTTTTCCGCGCCTTCACGGATGAGCTCGGGCCGGGCGAGTGCGCTGGAGTTGATGCTGATCTTGTCGGCGCCGGCGCGGAGCATGGTGTACATGTCACCCACGGACTTGAGCCCGCCGCCGACGGTAAGCGGCATGAAACATTGGTCGGCGGCGCGTTCGATCACGTCCACCATGGTCCGGCGTCCGTGCGCCGTGGCAGTGATGTCGAAGAACACCATCTCATCGGCGCCCTGCTCGTTATAGCGGAGCGCGAGTTCCACCGGGTCGCCGACGTTGCGCAGTTCGCCCGCCTCGGCCTTGCCGAACTGGACGCCGCGCGTGACCTGGCCGGCGTGAACGTCGAGGCAAGGAATGACTCGTTTGGCAATCATCACCTCCATTGAAACGCCACCCGCCCTGGAAGGCAAATTATTCCATTCACCCCAACATGGGGTTGCAGCGGATATGAGTCCGCTCATTCATCCCGCTTCGATTCAGTTTGAGCCGACTGACGTCGGCTGCTACACGATTTCAAGGCAACGGCGGCCCCGCAACGATCCGATAGAAGCGCACGGGGAAGGTGCTCGTGTCCGGGTCAGTCCAGTCAAAGGGCGCCGGCGGCGAATTCGTGGTAAAGATCGTCTGCCAGCCGGCCAGATTCGTTGATGACTGCACGGCGTAATCCGGCCCCACCTCGCCTGTCACCGTTAAATGCAACTGCCCGCCCACCGTGGAGGAAATCACACTCGGCTGGGTCAATGGATTGACGGTAACGGTAAAACTCTGCGTCGCGCTTTGACCGGGTGTGCCGCTGTCGGACACTTCAATCGTAACCAGATTGGTTGTGTTCGCCTGGGTGACCAGCGGACGCCAGGTGAATACGCCGCTGTTGGTATCAATCGTGGCGTTGACCGGCGCGCTGGGCAGACTGAACGTCAACGTCTGCGGCGGCGTGTCCGTATCCGTGGCGACGCAGCTAACGACGAGCGTAACGCCGGCATTAATATTGGTGTCCGAGATGGGAGCAAGGGTCGGTGGCGAATTGGACGTTCCAACTGCGAGAAACGCATTGGTGCTGGTGGCGGCACCAGCCGTGTTGGACACCACCACGAAATATGCCCCGGCATTGGTGGCCTGAACATCAGTCAGCGTCAGCGCGGCGTTGGTCGCATTGGCAATCGGCGTGTTGGTGTTGAAATACCACTGATACGCCAGCGGCATGCTGCCACCGGCTACGACGGTAAAAGCCACGCTATTGCCGGGCGTGATCGCCTGGCTTTGCGGGTGTGCCACAATGAAGGGCGCTGTGGGCGCATAGGCGGTCATCAGCCAATTTGTCTTGGGCCAGGTCAGCACGCCGGCGCCGGCGCCGGCGGTGGGGCTGGTGACAATGGCCTGGAGCTGGGCCGGATCATCCGGGTAATACGCATAGGGTAGTTGATTGCCTGACAGGTTCCATGAAAAGGGAATGACGGGCGCCTGGAATGGTCCCATCGGATTGCCGGGATCGGTGCTGTTGCCACGGACCACCGTGTTGTCAAACTGATAAATGGTGTCAAGCGCCTGAATCTTGCCGGTGTATTCGGGATTCGACGGGTCGGTCTGATTGTTGCGCAACGGCCAGAGGCAATCAATGTAAACCGATTTTTCCACCTGTAGCGCGCCGCCTTCGGTGGAGATGGCACCGTTGACGGGCGGATCGAAACTATAGGTGTTGTTCAGCGTGTTTTGGTCAGCCGTACTCATGGTCGCCGCAATCGCATCGCGCAGGCGCTTGGCGGCCAGCACCAGGGTATCATCCACGTAGAGGTCGTAATCATGCACGTTGCCGGCGCGCAGGCGCGGCACACAACGGTCCCACACGCCGCCAATCCAGAGATGATGGAACGTCATCGAGATCGTCGCGTTATCCGGGTCCAGATCGTTCTGGCCCGCCAGGTGCGTTTTGTCGTGAGCTTGCATGATCGTCACGATGTTGGTGGTGCTGAAACCGCGCGTGCGCAGGAAATTGTACATCGCGTAACTCGTCTTGTTGGATTCGAGCGAATTGATCTGCTGCCAGACCCAGCTGTTGCTGTTGGTGGCGCCGTCGTCGCCGGTATATCGGCACCACGAAAGGGTGATGGCCGAGCAACCGGCCTTGGTGTCCATGATGCCGTCGTACGATTTGGTAAACGTGCAGTGGTCCACCCAGACATTGCTCACCGCGCCGCCGTCGCCCAAGGTGATAAAGTCCCAGTCGTTCCGGTCGTACTGTCCCTTGGTTGATTCATCCCATTCCCACAGCTGGTCGAATCTGAGATTGCGGACGATGATGTTGCTGCAATTCTTGATGTTCAATTTGGCGTGCCGGATGGTCGCGCCGTTGGCCGAAAAAATCGTGAGGCCGTTTTTCTTCTGGACATCCACCAGACTGACACCGGTTTGAAGGAGAACCGGATGCAACAAGGGCGTCTCCGCCGAGCGGAACGGTTCGCTGGCAGCCTTGGCCGAGGCCTCGATCTCGTTGTAACCGAGATTGAGGTCGTTCATGATCTCAATCACCTTCACGGTTTTGCTGTTGAGTGCATTCGCCAGATCCGTCGCGGTATAAACCTGGGCATAATTGGGGTCCGTATCGGGCAACAAACCGCCGCCGGTGGTATTTTGCCCGAAGCCCACCAGATCATAATCGGAATAGGCCACCGGCACGGCGGTGGTCACGGTCAACACCGCCGCGCTGCTGGTTGCCGTGCTGACGGCATTGGAAGCCACAACCGTGTAACTCCCTTCGTCCGTGGGCTGCACATTCGTCAAGGTCAGGGTGGACGAGGTCGCCCCCGGAATCGGCGTCGAATCCTTGCTCCATTGATAACTGATCGGCTCGGTCCCGGTGGCGGAAGCGGTAAAGCTGGCCGTGCCTCCCGCCAACACCACTTGCGAAGCCGGCTGCGACGTAAAGACCGGTGCCACCGGATTGGTATTGATGATGAGGACAGCGTTGGAGCTGGTAATGATGCCGGCGAGATTGCTCACAGTCACTGAATAAGCGCCGGCATCGCCCGGCTGAACGTTGGTGATGGTCAGTGTGGGATCAGTGGCATTGGTCAACAAGGTATTGTTGTTGTAATACCACTGGTAACTCAGTGGCTCACTGCCCCCGGCGGTAACCGTGAAATTGGCGGTTCCCCCCGGGGGAACGGTCTGGTCCTGCGGCTGCGTGATGATCGAAGGTTGATCCGGAACGTTGACCGTCAGTTGGGCCACGGCGCTGGTCGCCAGGCCATAGGCGTTCGATATGATCACCGAATAACCGCCCGCGTCCGTAAGCTGGGCGTTGGTCACGGTGAACGCAGACCCGGTTGCGTTCGTCAATACACTGTTGGTGTTGTAATACCATTGATAACTCAAAGGCAGAGTCCCGCTGGCCAGAACATTGAAACTGGCATCCTGGCCAACCAAAACCGTCTGGTCCTGCGGATCCGTGGTGACGGAAGGCGGCGTGGTGCCGGGAATGAATTCCACCTCGAACAGCGTCGTGTCGAAGGATGCCGCCGAATCCGCCGCATCGGAAGGCCGGACGGCGAACGTATCGAAGGTAAACGTATTCGGCGCGCTGTCACTGTAGGAAACGGTTGCGCTGCCGGTATTGTTGAGATTGCCGCCCGTCATCGTGGCCGTGATGTCCAGACCGTTCGACGCGTTGCGCGTAAAGGTCATCACCAACGTGTATTGAGTGCCGCTGGCGTAACCGGTCACACTTTTTCCGGCGCCATTGGCCAGGCCGGTCCAACTGCCGCTGGAAGACAGCAAGGCGGAACTGGTCCCGGGCGCGTTGCGGTCCATCAATTGGAACGAGCTGCTGCTGCCCAGCGTTGTCGCCATGTTCATGAACATCGCATAGCCCGCGTAGGTGCTGCTCCCCGGACTGCCGTCGGCGGTCAGTCGCGCGGCGGACGGACTGTCCACCACCGCCAGTCGGAAACCCTGGCTCGTGCCGCTGGTGGCGACGCTCGAAGGTGTAAATACCCAGGTGATTTTCAGTTGATCGCCCGCACCGCCCAAAGTGACCGGGTTCGCCTCGGTAGTAAAATAAGTTGTCCAGGAAGAACTGCTGGTCGTGACCGTAGTGACCAGATGCCCGACGGATGACGTCATCGTGCCGCCACCACCGTTAAACCACGCGGACTCGAAATCGCCGCTGGAATTGTAATCGACGCCCATTTCCGAGTACGGCGAATTCGGGTCGTTGTATGCCGGATAAGTGCGCACGCCGGTGTTCCAGACGTTGCTGACCAATACCGTGGCGTAACCGGGCAGAACGGCGCCAAAGGCGAGCATGAAAATTAAAGGGAGCAGGCGGTGATTTTTCATAACGATTTCAGAATTATTGCGAAGCACGTATCTGAACAGCGGGTTCTTATTTAATATTAAAGGGTACGCGTGAAAAATAACGCAACCTGCGCATTAGTCAGCCGTCACGTTCTGCAAATGTCTTTGAAAATTAGGCACTACCGGTCCACCCGGTTCGCTCCGCCGGCTTTCACCCGGTCTTCGGCGCACCAGCGGAACGTGTCGCCGGCAGTTTGAAACCGACGCAAACATTCGTCACAAGCCTGGTGTAAAATTGATTTACTTCGGCCGGCACTGAAATATATTGGGTTTTTACGTGCCGACGTGGCGGAATTGGCAGACGCGCTAGACTCAAAATCTGGTATCCGTGAGGATGTGTGGGTTCGACCCCCTCCGTCGGCACCATCACGGCTGGACGGTTGTGAAGAACCGCCTGACAGCGGCGCTTTTGAGGAGGAAATGAAGCTGCTTCCCTTCATTCTCTTGTTCGTGTTTGCGGTTCATCTGTGGGCGATGGACCGGTTCGCCGCGCTTTCGATGATCGAGAGTGGCAATAATGACCAGGCCCGCGGGCGCGGCGGCGAATTGTCACGCTACCAGTTTTCGCCAACGGTCATAGCCGAATTCAAAATTGACGCCACCCAATTGCAGAATCCGGCTTATGCCCGGAGCGAGGCGATCCGCGTGATGAATTATCGTTGTTCGGCATTTGATCTTCAATACCACCGGCCGCCAACCGATGTGGAGTTTTACATGCTCTGGCATCGGCCGGATCGGGTGTTTCATCCTTTGCCCAGGGAGCTGGAGCGGGCCAGGAGGTTTGCCAACCTGGTTTCACGCCAAGACACGAAGTAACCCTAGAACACAAAATAACGGCCGAACGGCTGTTGGAATCTGGAAGTTCTGGAACGAGACAACTTATCAGCGAAGATACAACGGTATGCCTTGACTCATAAGTTGTCGCAAAATTGAATCATCAGCGACGGGAAGAATCGATTGAACAGCAGCAGAGGCCTGCAATCAGAAATATTGAACTTATCGCACCGCTGGCAGTTGTTGATGATAATTTGGATAGGGCGGTCGCGGATATTCCTTTGGCGGATTTTCCTTAAGAAGTTTCAGGACGGCCTTGACCGCCTCTTCGAGTTGCGGATCGTGTCCCGCACGCACCAGTTTGGGGTCCATGGAAACTTCGTCGTCCGGTGCGATACCGTGGTTCTCAACTTCCCATTTTCCTTCGAGACCGTAGATGGCCCAACGCGGCGCCATCACCGTGCCGCCATCCATCAAAGTCGGATAACCACCGATGCCGACCAAGCCGCCCCATGTCTTCTCGCCAACCAGCGGACCAATCTTCAGCTTACGGAAATACCACGGTAACGCGTCGCCGCCCGATCCGGCGAATTGGTTTATCAGCATTACCTTCGGACCATAAATCCCCAGCGGCTCGGAGATGTCGTGGCCTTCCCGAGTCGCAACCCGGTTCAAGATCGGGCGATGGAGATAATCCACAATGTAATCCGCCAGCCAGCCGCCGTGGTTGAAGCGTTCATCGATAATCGCAGCCTCCTTGTCCGTCTGTGAAAAGAAATAGCGGTTGAAGTTTTTATATCCCCCCAAAAAAGTATCGGGCAAATACACATAAGCCACCCGCCCTCCGGTCAGTTCATCCACCTTGCGACGGTTGCCTTCGATCCAGGCCAGATTCCTCAGGGCAAATTCACTGTCTACAGGAACCACGGTTACCTCGCGCGACTGCGAGCCATCCGGATGAGGGCCAACTTTGAGCACGGTCTGCCGGCCAGCCGTTTCCTGGAAATATTGATACAGGTTGTTGGTGCCAGCCAGATCCTGTCCGTTGACGGCCAGGAGATAATCGCCTTGTTTGACGTCAACTCCCGGCTGGGTGAGTGGTGCCTGCAGGTCCGGATTCCAGTTCTCGCCGTTGAAGATATGCTTGAACCGGTAGCGGTCATGGTCAATCTCGTAGTCGGCCCCGAGCAATCCAACTTTGACTTCCGGGGTCTGGGGTTCGGTGCCGCCGCGCACCCACAAGTGCCCTACGACGAGGTTCCCAATCATTTCCCGGAACAAATCGTTCAAGTCATCCCGGCTGGCGACGCGATCAAGAAACGGCGCATAAACCCGTTCGGCCTCCGCCAGGTCAAGCCCGTGGAAATGCGGGTCATAAAAGAAATCACGTTCGATGCGCCAGACCTCGTGATACATCTGCCGCCATTCGGCTGGCGGGTCAACGTAAACTTCCATATCCTCCATTTGCAACCCGCCCTTTCCCTCTTCCGGCGCTTTGGAAGAATCGGCGATGTAAAAGCTATCCCCTTTGCGATAGAGCATCTTCTGGCCATCGGCGGACAAGGCAAAAGCTTTGATGTCGTCCAGAATCTTTTCGGTCTTCCGTTTCTCGAGATCAAAACGGTGCAGGGTAAAGGTTGCAGGTTCGCCGTTGTTAATCACTTGCGGCCCCTCCCGAAGAAAGAGAATTCCGTTCGTTCCCGCCTTCAAATCAACATAATTCCGAGGCGGAATGGGCAGCGCGACGATGCGTTGCCCGATGTTCTCGAAATCAATCGCGACCGGAACCGATTTGTTCTTTGCCGACTCTTTTTTGTCTGCCTTTGCCTTGCCGTTAGATGCTGTGGATGGATTGTTGGTGGAGGAGGAACCGCCATCGGAAGTCTTCGCAGTTTCGTCGGCATTTGCCGGACTGGAAGGACTGTCCCCGGATTTCAAATCTTTGTCCGCATTTTCGTCGTCACTTTGAGGAGCGACGGGCGAAGGCAAATCTTTACGCAGTACGACGGCATAGACGCTGTAAGTCACCGGTCGCGCGATGCCGGTCATGTCTCCATCACCGACGGTGAGACCAAAGTCGGTGCTGGCCGCAAAGTAAAGATATTTGCCACTTTGGTCGAAGGCCGGATAGAGTGCATCACTCATTCCATCGGTGATCCGTGTGCATTTATTCGTTTCCAACGAGTACACGAACACTGCGTGCAAGTGACTCGGTAAAATGCGGTTGTAGGCCAACCAGCAGCTGTCGGGTGACCATACGACGTTAAAAGGTGACGGCCCTTCATCGTAATAATCTGTGTCCACCTTTACCGGAACGCCGTTGGTCAGATCCAGGTACCAGAGATTGAGACGCTTGTCGCTAAACGCTATCTTCCGGCTGTCGGGTGACCAAGTGGGGCTGTAATAAAAAGACGGTGGCTGGTCCAAGGGGATCCTGCGAATTTCCCCCAGCCCGTTCTGGTTCCGGATATGCAATGCGTATTCACCCGATTCATCCGAGAACCACGCGATGGAATTCCCATCGGGCGACCAGGACGGGTCGCGGTCAGCAACCGCGGGGCTGCGGGTCAGATCGCGGATGTCGCCTTTTTCAGCCGGGACGGTCAAGATTTCGCCATGCGCCTCAAAAACGGCGCGCTTGCCGGTCGGCGAAATTCCCGGATTCCTGATGTCGTCGGCTTTGATCTTTTCAAAATGCGGGCTCAATTGCGGCATGTCGGCGGCAATCCACACGTGAATTTCATGCTCCGTGCGGGTGGCCAAATCGTAAAGATGAAGTGACCCAAACTGAGCGTAAACGATGCCGCCAGGCCCGGCGCCGGCGGATTTGATGTCGAATCCGGTGTTATGCACCGCCTCCGTGACTTTTTTGGTGTTCAGGTCGTAAGCGAACAGGGTAACCGGCCCATTGCGGTCGGAGAGGAAGTAGATGGTATGACCGACCCACATGGGATTCCTATCATTCGAGTTGTCACGCGGGATTTCAACAATGCTTGAATCGGCCAGGTTCGCGATCCAAACGGGTGTGGTTTGGCCCCCGTGATATTGCTTCCAATCGGGTTCCCACTCAAACGTGGGCACATAGGCAAGATGCGTTCCATCCGGGGAATACGAGCCGGCCGATCCCATGGGCAGCGGGAGTTCCGTCGGAAAGCCGCCCCCAACCGGGATGGTAAAGAATTGCCGGGGATCCGAGTAACTGGCCCGCGTCGAGGTGAAGAGCACATTCTTGCCGTCCGGCGTCCAGCCCACCGCAATGTCCTCACCGGGATGATACGTAAGCCGGCGAGGTTCACCGCCGAAAGCGGGTACTACATAGATGTCGTTGTTCCCTTGATAATTGCCGGTGTAGGCAACCATTGTTCCGTCCGGCGAAAAGACTGGTCCGCCCAGCCGATCACTGCCGGTGACCAGACGATGCGCCTGACCACCGTCCCGGCTCACGATCCAGATCTCGCCGCCATAAGCAAAAGCGATCTGGGATCGACTTAATGTAGGGGATTGAAGAAGCAGCGGCTCGAACGATCTGGCGACCGAGAACTCCGTACTGGCCGCAATTAAGAGAATGACAATCCCGTTTCTTAACATATTCCGTTCATTGCTTGGAAATTCCAACTGTGCTGCCTCTGCAAGGCAGACTAATCCTTGGCCCGGCTTTTCAGCAAGTATGATCGTTCCGAACAATAAAGCCATCACCAGCGGCTACGCCCGCCATTTTATGTTTTAGGCGACGACACGGCCGGCCAGGGTTCTGCTTCATCTTGAATGTAAGTTTTGCCACGATACAACTGACCGACCAGAAGGAATAAAAGTGCCGTTACCAGCATGACCACGACAAAGAACTGGAAATAGGCAGCTCCTTCGAGTTTTACGCTTCCATCAGGATTCTGAATGAAGAAATTCACCGCCGCCGCAAATGCGTTGCCCAGCGAAATCGAACCGAGATAGGTGCACATCACCAGGGATTTCATTTTCTTCGGCGCTTGTGTGTAGGCAAATTCCAGATGGGTCACCGAAAGCATTACTTCACCGGCGGTGAGCACAACAAAGGCGAGAATCTGCCAGAGGATGTGCGGGTGCTGGCCCGCATCGATACGCAACTGGATCCAGTCAACAATGACGAATGCGGCACAGCCAGCCCAAAGGCCCGCGCCAAACCGACGCAATGGTGTTACCTTCACCAACCGCGCAGCCGCGGGATAAATGATGTAGGAAAACAGCGGCAACAGGATGAGGATGAAAATCGGGTTGGCGGTCTGTATTTGCGCCGGCAACAAGTTGTAACCAAACAGATGTCGATCCATCTTTTGCGCTTGAATTACCCACGAAGAAAAGTTCTGTTGCCACAATGCCCAGAACATGGCGGCGAAGGGAACCAGCACCAGCAGGTTCAGCAGCGCCTTGAAGTTCTCGCGTTGTAAGAGTTCCCGCGCGTAGTTACTTAACCCAGCTGGGGGGATGTGGACAAATTTCCGGCGTCCCATCCAGAAAACCACCGTGGCCGCCACCATGGCAATGCCGGGCACGCCAAAGGCAATCCCCGGCCCCACTCGGTTCAACAACTCGGGAATTAAAATCGTGGAAAAGACCGAGCCGAAATTGATCGCAAAGTAAAACCAGTTGAAAACTCGAGGCAGCAGGCGCTGATTCGTCGCCCCAAACTGATCGCCCACGTTGGCGCTCACACATGGTTTGATGCCGCCGGCACCCAGGGCGATCAGACCCAGCCCAATCACCAGGCCGAGCCGCGTGTCATCCATCGCGAGGGTAAAGTGGCCAGTGCAGTAAACGACGGACAGGAACAGCACGACCAGATACTTGCCCAGCAGCGCGTCGGCAAGAAACGCTCCGAAGATTGGCAGAAAATAAGTGACCGAGACGAAAGTATGATACCAGGCATCCGCCTGCGCGTCGGTCATGCGCTCCGGCTGACCCTGGGTGTTCATTAGATACTGCGTCATGAAAATCACCAGGATGGAATTCATGCCGTAATAGCTAAAGCGTTCGGCGGCCTCGTTACCGATGATGTAGGGAATGCCGGGCGGCAGCTTGTCGGTCCTCAGTGGCGCGGTTAGATATTGCTTCTTTGCCATGGCCGGTCGAACGAAATCAGTTTGGTGAGGTACAAGAAAATGTGCGAGCCTATTCTGAATTTGACGGTCCTGGTCTTAAAGCGATTGGCGATGTCTTCCCGGTTGAGATAATGTATCGAATCATCCCTTTGAGGAAGCATGAGACCGGCAACTGGTGAAGCCGGCCGGTTTGGAAGCAGGAAGAATCGAAACGAGACAATTTACGAGCAAGCGCACATCTTCATTATTATTCGCCCGGTTCATTGGCACCTTTGGCCGCCACAACCACTTGTCGGTTGCTGTGGTGGTTGGCCAGGCCAAAAACTCCGAGGTTAAGCGGAGCGTAAGGCTTCCACGCTTCGCAATGCCAAGCGACACCCTTATGAAAAAAAGTTCTTTTTATGACACAGAGTGGCGAGCCAGCTTCACAAGTCGTTGGCAGACAACGGCAGCCCCGACCGGCTGAGGGCAAGGAAAGCCTGACGCACACGCTTCAAGGGGCAATTCTTTATCTTGCCGCCGGTTTTCAGATAATTGTAATTGTGCTTGGAGAAGATATTATTTCCAAAATGAATAAGCAGTACGTAAGGAAACCGGCCGCGGATCCGGCATTGGGTCGGCGAATACAGGAACTCATCCAATATAAAGGCGGCGGTTACAATGAAACAGCCGTCGCCGACATTATTGAAAATGCGCTTAAACTCCTGACCGATGTCAAAAACACCGGCGATGTAAAAGTGATTCAAACAGCCTTGCGTGAATTACGCTATTCTTTTCGCCTGTTTGCGCCCTACGCACGTATCCGCAAAGTGTCCATCTTTGGTTCGGCACGAACGGGGCGGGACAGCGCCGAATACCAGCAAGCCGCAAATTTCGCCAGAAAAATTGTCGATGCCGGTTTTATGGTCATCACTGGCGCCGGTCCGGGCATCATGCAGGCCGGTCACGAAGGCGCGGGACCGCAAAACAGTTTCGGTGTCAATATCCGGTTGCCTTGGGAACAGGGTGCGAACCCGGTTATTGCTGAAGACAAGAAACTGATCACGTTCAAATACTTTTTCACCCGCAAACTGATTTTTATTCGTCACTCGGACGCACTTGCGCTTTTCCCGGGTGGTTTCGGAACCCTAGATGAAGGTTACGAAGCGCTTACGTTGATGCAAACCGGCAAGTGCCAGATCATGCCGCTCGTACTTCTGGACGTGCCCGGCAGTGGTTATTGGGAGGCATTCGACAAAAAGGTCAGGCAACAATTACTGCGCAAAAAATTGATTTCGCCCGATGCCCTGAATCTTTACCACATTACCAGCGATGTGGACGAGGCCGTCAATGTCATCACCCGATTTTATCGCAATTTTCATTCGTCACGGTTTGTGAAAGATATGACGGTCATCCGACTCAACAAGATGACCAAGTCCGCTCTCGACGAGATAAACGGGAAATTTTCCGATGTGATCGTGGAGGGGAAAATCAAAATCATCGATCCGACGCCCGAGGAAGTCGAGGACAATGACAATCTCAATCTGGCGCGGATCGCCTTCAACTTTAATCGGCGCGATTATGGGCGGTTGCGCCAATTGATTGATGTCCTGAACGAATTGTGACTGGAAATCAATAAGGGATTTTATCCGGCTTTTTCTTCCACTCTGCAAAGGCCTTCAGGGCTTCCCGGCGGAGCAATTGTTTCATGGGAATTCTCCGGCGCGAAACCGGTAGCGCGACTTCGCGATAGAGGGCATCGTCATCGAATGCGATCGCGGCGGCATCTTTGCGCGTGTTGGCGTAATAAACCCTGCGTAAACCCGCCCAATAAATCGCCGCTAGGCACATGGGGCACGGCTCACAGCTCGTGTAAAGCTCACAGTCCTCAAGCTGAAAAGCTCTCAACCGTGAGCACGTCTCGCGGATCGCGTTGATTTCGGCGTGCGCGGTCGGATCATTGAGCGATGTCACGCGATTCCAACCACGGCCGATAATCCTCCCGTTACGCACGATGACGGCGCCAAACGGTCCACCGTGATTTTCACGCATTCTTTGCAGCGAAAGCCGGATGGCCTCCCGCATGAATTTCGCCTTCATAATCCCATTTAAATCCCGATAGGGTGCCACGCGGTCTTGAATTCGACCGTGTCGAGAAGCCAATATGGATCCTCCGCTTCTGAGCTGAACCAATCGGCCAGCGTGAGCGAATGACTGGCATAACGCTTTAGATTCGTGGCCACGCCGGCCCGAAGTTTGGCGCTGATTTCAGTATCGCGGGCGCCGTCCACAATTGCGTTCACGTCCATGTGTGACGCGATGTGCGGCACGAGTTCCGCGCGCCTGCCGGTGAGGACGTTGACCACGCCGCCGGGCAAGTCGCTCGTTGCCAGAATTTCGGCGAATGACGCCGACGGCAGCGGGAATTTTTCCGAGGCAACCACCACGGCTGTGTTTCCGCTCAAAATCACGGGCGCGACCAGCGATACGAGCGCAAGCAAGGGGGGTTCGTCCGGTGCCAATACAACGACCACTCCCGTCGGTTCTGGTGTCGTGAAATTGAAATGTGACGTGGCGACGGGATTGACACTGCCGAACACCTGCTGATACTTATCCGTCCAACCCGCGAAGTGTACCAACCGGTCAATCGCGAGGGTCACCTCATGTTTGCCTCTTGCCGCGCTGACATTGGCTGAGCGTGAAACTTCATTCGCCAATTCTTTCACGCGGTTCTGCAGCATCTCGGCGGCGCGGTACAGGACTTGTCCGCGGTTGTAAGCCGTCGCCTTGCTCCAGTCGTCAAACGCCGCTCGCGCGGCAACGACCGCATCGCGAAAATCCTTGCGCGAGGCGTAAGCAAAATTATCGAGATGTTCACCCTTCGCAGATTTGGCTGGCAAGTAACGCCCGCTTTCGCTGCGGGGAAATTTTCCGCCAATGTACAGCTTATAGGTTTTCTTCACATTGAGGCGATTCATAATTCGGGTTCGCAATTGATTTCAATTCAATCCAATTGACAATACGCTGCCAATCCTTGCAGGCCGCCTTCGCGGCCGAAGCCGCTTTCCTTGTAACCGCCGAACGGACTGGTTGGATCGAACTTGTTATACGTGTTTGCCCAGACGACGCCGGCACGCAACTTGTTGACCATCTTGAAAATCTTGCTGCCCTTATCTGTCCAAACGCCCGCGCTCAAACCGTAAGGTATGTTGTTCGCGCGCTCGAAGGCCTCTTCCGGCGTGCGGAATGTCATTACGCTCAACACCGGCCCGAAAATCTCCTCCTGCGCCACGCGGTTCGCCATCGTGACGCCCGTCAGAAAGGTCGGCGGAAACCAATAGCCATTTTGAGGCAGTGGACAACTGGATTGCTCAAGCCTTGCACCTTCGTCCACGCCGCTCTGGACGAGCATTTTGATTTTTTCCAACTGTGGTTTGGAGTTGATGGCGCCGATATCGGTGTTTTTGTCGAGCGGATTGCCAACGCGCAACGTCTGGATGCGGTCACGCAGCTTGTGGATGACGGTGGAATAAATGCCTTCCTGTACGAACAGTCGTGAGCCGGCACAGCAGACATGGCCTTGATTAAAATAAATTCCCGAGATGACGCCTTCAATGGCTTGCTCAATCGGGGCATCCTCGAACAAAATATTCGCCGCCTTGCCGCCGAGTTCGAGTGTGAGTTTCGGAAGCGTGCGGGAGACGCGCTGGCGCGTGTTCCGGCCGGCCGGCGGGTCAGCCCTGGCGGTGATTGCCTTTGCGATCGCCTTCCCCACTTCCGTGCTACCGGTGAAGGCAATCTTGTCAATGTCCGGATGGTTCACCAGAGCCGCGCCGGTTTTTCCTGCACCGGTGACGACATTGACCACGCCTTCGGGCAATTCCGCCTCCTGAAAAATTTGTGCCAGCCGCATCGCGGTGACCGAAGTTGTTTCGGCGGGCTTGAGGACGACCGTATTACCACTGGCGAGCGCGGGGGCGATCTTCCATGCGGCCATGAGCAGCGGAAAATTCCACGGGATAATCTGCCCGGCGACGCCGAGCGGCCGTGGTGTTTTCCCCGGGAAGGCATATTTCAACTTGTCCGCCCAACCCGCGTGATAAAAAAAGTGCGCGGCCACGAGTGGCAAATCTACGTCGCGGCTTTCCTTGATCGGCTTGCCGCCATCCATCGTTTCCAACACAGCCAGCTCACGTGACTTCTCCTGAATGATGCGCGCAATGCGATACAGATACTTGCCCCGTTCGCGTCCGGGCATTTGGCTCCAGACCTTCTCGTACGCGCGGCGCGCGGCTTGGACAGCACGGTCCACGTCCACCTCGTCACCGAGGGCGATCTCGGTCAGCTTGTCCTCGTTGGCCGGGTTGATCGAATCAAAGTGCTTGCCCGAATGCGGTTTGACAAATCGCCCGTTGATGAACAATTCGTGTCGCGGTGTGATGACGTAATTTTTTGATTCTTCCGGTGCGGGTGAGTAATCCCATTTGTTGCCGAATGTGAGTCGCCGTTCGCGCAGCGGAACAACAGGATGGCCATTGCCCAAAACGGCCACGGCACGTCTGGCGGAAAGTTTCATGGGTTTAGGTTTGGTTTTCATGGAAAGATCCAGGTCGGGTTTGATCAAGATGGTGTTTTTGTGCGATTCAGCCTACTCATGCCATTTGTTTCCAAGCTCATTTTCAAAGCAACCTTCGTGAGTCCAGCGTGAATATAACAAGTGGCAAAATCGTTTGATATTTTTTCTCGAGTTCAGAATGTTCACGGCAACGAAAAATAATCCGCGCCTTGATAATTTCCGTCCACAACTTTGGCGATTTGCATGAGCACGTCGTTGACGAGCGTGCTGGCGCCAAAGCGGAACAAGTCGGGGGTAAGCCAGTCGTCGCCGAGTGTTTCCTTGACCATCACGAGGTAGGCGAGCGCCTGCTTGGAATTGCGGATGCCGCCCGCCGGTTTCATGCCCACACGGACGCCGGTGGCGAAAAAATAATCGCGGATGGCTTCCAGCATCACGAGCGTGACGGGCATGGTGGCGGCGGGCGAAACCTTGCCGGTGCTGGTCTTGATAAAATCCGCGCCGGCCTGCATGGCAATTTCGCTGGCGAGTCGGACGTTGTCGTAGGTGACCAGTTCGCCGGTTTCGAGAATCGTCTTTAGATGCGCCGAGCCGCAGGCTTCCTTCACGGCGGCAATTTCGTCGAAGACCCTCGCATGGTCGCCGTCAAGAAACGCGCCGCGATTGATGACCATGTCCACTTCATCTGCGCCATCGGCGACCACGCGGCGGACTTCGTCCAACCGGGTGCGAAGCGGAAACTGGCCGCTGGGAAAACCGGCGGCGACGGACGCAACTTTAACTGGAGAATTCCCTCCGAGAAATTTCCGCGCGTGTTTCACCATGTTCGGATAAACGCAGACCGCGGCGCACGGCGGCACATTGTATTTCGGTTCAGCGGGCTGGAGCGCTTTGCGGCAGAGATAGGCGACTCTGCCAGGCGTATCTTTGCCTTCGAGCGTGGTCAGATCCATCATGCTCATGGCCATTTTCAGTCCGGTGAGTTTGGCGGATGTTTTGATGCTGCGCTTGGCGAACGATGCGGCGCGTTCCTCGGCCATCACAGCGTCAACCGTTGGCACAGTTAAATGACGTGTAGAGGGCGAAAGACCGCGAATTGAAGGAGCCGGTCGCTCAGGTTCCAAACGCGCTGACACTTTCATAATTTGATGAGGATTCTGGCGCGCACGATGCGCTGCGTCAATGCGGTTTGCTTGGCTGCGACAATATGATTGAAGTCTGCCAACGCCTTAGCAGGAAGCAGCGATCGCCAGCGTTTCTGCCAACACACGAGTTCCTTTGGCAATCTGCTCCGGAGATGAATATTCGTCAGGCCGATGACTGACCCCGCCGCGGCACGGAATGAAAATCATCGCCACCGGGCAAATCCGCGCCATGAACAAGGTATCGTGATACGCGCGGCTGATCATTTTTCGACAGGAAATTTTGAGATCGCGGCAAACATGGGCAACCGTCCGCACCAACGCCACATCACAGACAGCCGGCGGGTCAACGTTCAATCGCTCAAAGCTGATTTTAATTTTCCGTCGGGCGCATATTTCGCGGGCCATCTTTTCGATCTTCGCCAGGGCCGCGTTGCGCGTCGCCAAATTGGTGTCACGCAAATCAATTTCCAAATGCGCCCGGCAGGGAATGCTGTTCACCGCGCCGGGTTCAATTCTGAAAATGCCCGTCGTGCCTACCGCGTCTGGGCTACCACTCGTGGACGCAACTTTTTCAACGGCAAGCGCAATTTCTGCTCCGGCTAGCAAGGCATCGCGTCGTCCCGGCATGAGAGTACCGCCGGCGTGGCCGCCAACACCTGTGAGCTGAATCCATAAAGTACTGGGCGCGGCAATTTTTTCTACGATACCGATGGAAACCTGTGCTTTTTCCAGACGCGGCCCCTGTTCGATATGCAATTCGACAAAGGATGAATAAAAATTCCTTTGCCGTGGTACAGACTCCAATTTTCCTTTGCAGCCGGCTTGCTTCAGCCATTCGGCCAGAGATTTCCCATCCTGGCTGCACAGACTGGCCGCTTTTTGGGGCGACAGCACGCCTCCGAGCAAACGACTGCCAATGCAACCAAGCCCAAAGCGTGTTGGTTCTTCCGCAGTGAAAACGACCAGTTCAATACTGCGTCTTGGCTGAAACTCGGATCTTTTCAGCGCCCGAATGGCTTCGATCGCACCCAGCACACCGACAACGCCGTCGTATTTTCCAGCGTTGGGAATGGCATCAATGTGTGAGCCGGTGGCGACCGCGGGTAGATTCTTTTCCGATCCTTCCCAACGCGCGAAGACGTTGCCCACGGCGTCTTCGCGCAAAGCCAATCCGGTTTCCCGGCAAAGTTTCTTCACAAACCGGCGCGCCCGCAAGTCTGCCCCGGAAAACAAAACTCGCGTGACAACCGGCGGTGGGCTTTCCGAAATCAGCGCCAGTTCGTTGATCTCCCGTTGGAGTTGGGAGATGTTGATTCGCAGTGTCATTGGCCCAACGCCGCGCGGTTTACATCCTTATAATAAATATAACTCGCCGGCGCTTTGCCCATCGCCACGAACCATTGCGGACAAAACGGTGCCATCCAAATCACATCACCCGCTTGTACGGGATGCCAATCGTTGTCGAGGCGATAAATCCCCTGGCCTTTTAACATCAATAGACCGTGTTCCATGATGTGGGTTTCGACCACGGGAAGCGTTGCGCCCGGGTGATAAGTGAAAATGTTGACTGCCATGTCGAATGCCGGTTTGTCCGGCAGCAGCACCTGCAAGAGCGCGTCCTTGTTGCCGAGGAACGGCTGGCCGGAAATTCTCTTTTGATGTCCAGTGACAACACCTGGCATTTTTGCGCCTGCGACTTGCTCGTAGTGCTTCTGGAAGATCAAAAGGCGTGTGCCTTCGGCGGGGCTGCCAAACTGAAAATCCGTCGCCGGCGGAATGAACAAGTAACTGCCGGCCACCATATTTATTTTCCTCCCGCCAATTCTCGCCGCGCATCTGCCGGTGAGAACGTAAACAAAATGCTCCAGCGCACTGTCGTTGCCCTCGCCGCGACCGTTCCGGTTGAGCGTGATTTGGAGTTGCGAAAACTGCGCGCCCATGGCGGGCGAGATATTCACGATGACGGCGGCATTTCCCCATCTGGGCAGGTTGCTAAGCACGAAACTGTCCGGGGTGAGCAGCGCATAACGCGATTTGACCACGGTGCGACTGAATCCAAACAATTTGTTCATTATAGTTTCACCGGAAGGTTAATGTTTTGATCGTCCTGTTGCCACCATCCGCCGACGATACGTCTGCGCGAGTAATTGGAGGAAGTTGTTCAATACATCAAGCGCAATTTCCGCGTCTTGGATTTTCACGGACTCGTCGGGATGGTGACTGACGCCGTTTTGGCAGCGAATAAAAAGCATCGCGGCCGGGGTGATTGCCGCCATGACCGCTGCGTCGTGGCCGGCGCCGCTCGGCAAGGATACCAAACGCTGTTGCCGGTATTTCACGGATTGGCCCAGCAATCGCGAAAGATACGCAGAACAATTCACTGTCGCCGTTTCCTGGACGACTGCATAACCGAGCTGCAAATTTCTTTGCCGCCCGATGTGGAGCAATGTCTGTTTCAAGGCCCGCTGGGCCGCCTTACGGATCGAATCATTTGCGTGACGAACATCGAGGCTCAATCGGACTTCGCCGGGAATCACATTGCCCACTCCGGGGAATGCGGCAATTTCACCGACCGTCGCGACAAGGCCTTCGGTCTTTTTGGCCAACGTCTCCACGGCCAGGATGACTTCTGCCGCAGCGCAGAGCGCATCTTTGCGCAGGCTCATCGGGGTCGTTCCGGCATGGCCGGCGCGGCCGATGAAACTGATACGGGCACGGGTTTGTCCGGCTATCGCACTGACGATTCCGACCGCCAGATTGTTTTTCTCCAGAACCGGGCCTTGTTCGATGTGAGCCTCGATGTAGCCAATCAGTTGTCGCGGATCCAGCCGCGCGGAGGTTAATTTTGCCGGATTACCACCAAAATGTTTGATGGCATCGGCCATGGAAATGCCGTTGGCATCCTTGCGTTGTAAATCCTTTTCGTTGAAACAGCCGGCGAGCGCCTTGCTGCCGAGATAGGCGGTTTGATAACGCACTCCTTCCTCGTCGGCAAAACCGACAACTGCGATGGCAAACGGAAGGCGGATTTTTCGGAAGTGCAAATGCTCCACGCAGGCAAGGGCCAGCATAACCCCAAGTGAGCCGTCAAATTTTCCAGCGTTGCGGACGGTGTCCAGATGGGAACCAAGCAGGAGGGTCCTTGCGCCCGGTCTTTCGGCGGCATAATGGCCAATTAAATTTCCGATGGCGTCCACGTGGGCCTCCATTCCTGCCTCACGCATCCATTGGGCGACCAATTTGTTAGCACGGCGCATGGCTGGTGTGGCAAAGACGCGTGTGACCTCGCCTGGCTTGCCGGAAATTTTTGCCAGCGCCTCAATGCGCTCCATGATTTTTCCCGGAGCGCTCATTTCAACTGCCGCGATACGTCGAGTAAGCCCAGGGCGAACAAAGCAGGGGGACGTGGTAATTCGCACCCGCGTCGGCAATGACAAACCTCACCGGCACGCGGTCGAGAAAATGGACCTTCGGAAGTGGGAGAGTTTTGGCAGCGAAGTAATCGCCGACAAAGAAAACAATCTCGTACTGGCCGGCCTTCATTGCGTCGGCGGACAGCAATGGTCCATGGGTGCGGCCATCGGCGTTGGTCCTGGCAGTGGCAACGAGGGTGCGTGCTTCCGTGTCGAGAGACCACAATTCGATCTTCATCCCGGCGGCGGGGCAGCCGTGTGCGATGTCCAAGACGTGCGTGCTTAATTTGCCGGGCATAATTTTAGCTTGAAATTAAATCCCGCAAGCGAAATTCGGCGATTTTGAAAATTTCTTCAAGCGCGATTTGAATCTCCTGCTCTCGCGAATTTCTTAATCTATTTTCAAAGCCCATCAGGATCGCGTCCTTCTTGCTGAGGCGCGCGCAAATCACAAAGGGGAAACCGAACTTGTCCCTGTAGGCCGCGTTCAGGGTTTTGAACAGGCTGATTTCGGGCTGAGAAAGCCTGTCCAATCCTGCATTTGCCTGTTCGCGGCTTGATTCGAGCGTGAGGGTTCCGGAAAGTGCGGCGTGTCCTGCGAGATCAGGATGCGCAGAGATCAGCGCGAGTTGTCTTTCTCCGCCGGCTCCCAGAACGGAATCGCATAAGGTACGGTGCAAGTTTTCCACGCTGGCAAATGGTTTCTTGGCCCACGCCACCTCCGCAACCCATGGTGACTGTTCAAACACAGATCCCACCGCGCGGACGAATGCCGCCTGGTCCACCTGGTTGAGTTGTGAGAGTGTGAAGCCCATCAAATCAGACAAACAGAGTCGTGCGTTTCAACTGCGTGGCGTCAATCAATCCTTGATCGGTTAATTTCAACGCCGGAATGGGTGACAGGCTCAAGAACGACAATGCCATGAAAGGCGCGGCCAGATCGCATCCCAGTGAGCGAGCCGCGGCATTCAAATCGTCAATCAATCGTATCACAGTAGGAAGCGGCTGATCTGAAACCAGGCCGGCAATCGGCAATGGCAATTCCGCTCTCACACTGCGGTCCGCGACCACAACCTGTCCGCCCTGCAGCCGGTCCAGTTCCCCAATCGCGAACAAAATGTCTGCGTCATTTGTGCCGGCTACAACGACGTTGTGCGCGTCATGTGCGACTGTCGAGCCGATCGCGCCTTTCGTCAGTTTGAATCCGCGAACAAACCCAACACCGACATTTCCAGTTGCGTGATGACGCTCGACAACCACAATTTTCAAGATATCACGTTTGGGATCGGCAACGATTTGATTGTTCTGGATTCTGGGTGTGGTGATGAATTCCTTTGTGACAATCTGGTCCGGCACGATTTCGATGACCCGGATTCTTTTTGCCCCCGCCGATTTTACCGTAAAATCCTTCGGCGAATAACGCAGATTCATCGTGCTGCGGGGCAGACCTACTGCGGCCGGCGACCGGCCAAGGAACTCTCCATCTTCAGCGACCAACGCGCCTTTCTTGTAAACTTGTCGGGGTTTGAAGTTCTTCAGGTCGTCGCACACGATAAAGTCGGCCCAGTAGCGCGGCGCGATGGCCCCCAGATTTTGCAGACAGTAGTGGCGAGCGGTGTTGATGGTGGCCATTTGCAACGCCGCAATTGGCGATATCCCTCCTTTGATGGCCTTCCGCACGGCATGGTCAATATGACCTTCGTGCACCAAATCACCCGCCAGTTTGTCATCCGTCGCGAAGGAGCAGTTCTGGGAATTATGGGCGTTGACCATGGGCAGCAAATCTTTGAGGTTGCGCTCCGTGCTGCCTTCGCGCAACAGGATGTGCATTCCCAGCCGCAATTTCTCTCGCGCCTCCGCAACGGAGACCGATTCGTGATCGGACCGAACGCCAGCCAGCGCGTAGGCATTGAGGTTTTTCCCAAGCAGTCCGGGGGCGTGACCATCTATTGCCTTGCCCCTGCCGGCATCAATCTTGGCCAGTTCACTTTTTGCACCAAGAAAGACGCCCGGGAAATTCATCAGTTCCGCGATGCCGGCGATACGGTCGTCATGAATCATCAATCTCAGATCATCCGCCGTAAGTCGCGCGCCGGCGGTCTCAAGGTGGGTGGCTGGAACGCAGCTGGGCAGCATGATAAAAAAATCCACGGCGAGATTTTTTGTGGACTCCAGCACATAGCGAATACCGTCGAGACCAAGAACGTTGGCATATTCGTGTGGGTCAATGACGACTGCACCCGTGCCATGCGGCACGACCGCCCGTGCAAACTCCGGCGCGGTCAGCATGGAACTCTCGACATGAAAATGCCCGTCAATCAAACTTGGCGCGATATACGCGTCCTTCAGGTCAATGGTCTTTTTCGCCCGATAATCGCCAAAACCGATGATTCTTCGGTCGTCAACCACGACGTTCGTTTTGTGGATTTCTCCACTCAACACATTGACGACCTGCACATTTTTGAAAAGCAGCTCAGCGCGTTGTTCACCGCGAGCGACTGAGAGTTTTCGTTGGATATTGCGCATTTTACTCCCCTCAAGCTGATTGAATTTTCAACCCGTCATGATTATTTCGCAAGCGGATTCAACCCGCGACTGCATCGCCAGCGCCAGTTCTGACTTTATAAGATTCCCTTCCATTCACTCTGCGCTGCTTTTGAATCGCCATCCAAACTGCTTCGCAGGTTGCGGGTGAACGGAGTTCGATTTCACCCTGTCCGGGACCAAATGTCGCAATGGCGTCACGAATCGCCTCACGCACCGAAATAGCCAACATCAACGGAGGTTCGCCGACAGCCTTGCTGCCGTGGATGGTATTTCGTTGTGTCGCGTTCCTGAAAAATTGCACGTTCAACTCCAGCGGACGGTCGCCAACGGCGGGAATTTTGTAAGTGTCCGGCGAATGCGTCAGTAACACACCCCGGTCGTTCCAGACCAGTTCCTCGCAGGTCAGCCAGCCCGCACCTTGCACGAACCCCCCTTCGATTTGACCGAGATTGATGCCGGGATTTATTGAGTCACCCACGTCGTGTAAAATGTCTGTCCACAAGATTCGGCTCATGCCTGTGAAACCGTCCACCTCCACCTCCGTGACCGCAGCTCCGATTGCAAAATAATGAAACGGATGGCCCTGTCCCTTTGCGCGGTCATAGTAAATTTCTGGCGTGCGATAAAATCCGGTTGAAGCAAGGCTGATGCGCTGGACATGCGCGGCTGCCACAACTTCCTGGAATGGGAGTTTGATCTGCTCCGATTCCGCACCGGCAACAACATCAGTGGCGAAGACAACATTTTCCTCAAATTCCACCTGGTCCGGAGTGATCTCGCGTCCGCTCCTCGGAGAAAGCAATTGGGCTGCGACCGGTGCCAATCGGTTGCGCAAAACTTCACACGCATTCTTTACCGCCATGCCGTTCAAGTCTGTGCTGCACGATGCGGCCGTGGCCGAGGTGTTCGGCACCTTGTCGGTGCTCGTCGGCATGACGCGGATTTTGTCGAGCGAAAGTCCCAGTTCCCGGGCTGCGATCATTGCGATGTTCGTATGGACACCCTGGCCCATTTCCGTGCCGCCGTGGTTCACCTGCGCCGTGCCATCCTGATAGATCAGGACCAGCGCACCCGCCTGATTCAGATGCGTCTGCGTGAATGAGATGCCGAACTTCACCGGTGTCATCGCCAGCCCGCGTTTTTGATGCGGATGTTCCAGATTCCATTTTTCAATCTCGCGGCGGCGCTTTTCGAAGGCGGAACTTTCTTTCAAGTCATGCCAGATTTGTTCCAGGCAATTATTCTCGAGCTCCTGTCCATAATGCGTTGTGTTGGTCTTACCGCTGCCCCGATACAAATTTCGTTCACGGATCGCTTCCGGCGTTTTGCCGAGTCGCCGCGCAATCCGGTCAATGATTTCCTCGATGACCAACATTCCCTGCGGCCCGCCGAAGCCGCGAAATGCGGTATTTGACGCCAGATTGGTCTTGGCCACCCGGCCCGAGAATTCGACTGCCGGGATAAAGTAAGCGTTGTCGAGATGAAACACGGCCCGGTCAGTTACCGGCAGGGACAAATCGAGCGTCCAGCCTCCGTTGGAAATGAGGTCAATCTTTGCGGCGAGCAAATCGCCATCAGAATTGTAACCCACTTTGAATTTGGCGAGAAAAGGATGGCGTTTGCCGGTGATCATCATGTCCAAATCACGATTCACCCGCACGCGGACGGGACGATGCGTTTTTGCCGCCGCCAGTGCCGCGAGGGCGGCAAACGGCGCCGCCTGCGTTTCCTTGCCGCCAAAGCCGCCCCCCATGCGCGGGCTTTGCACCACCACGTGGTTTGCCGGCATATCCAGGAGGTGCGCCACGATGTGCTGCACTTCGGAGGGATGCTGAGTTGAGGACATGACAAACATCGAGCCGTCCTCACCCGGTTCCGCCCAGGCCGCCTGCATCTCCAGATAAAAGTGTTCCTGACCGGCCATGGAAAATTCGCCTTCCAGAATTGCCGGCGCGGTATTCAAGGCGGATCGGACGTCACCGCGCCGGATGAAATTCGGTTCTGTGTGGAAGCTGTTTTGCGCAATCGCTTCTTCGATCTTCAAAATCGGCGGGAGCGGTTCATATTCAACAATGACCTTTTCCGCGGCATTGCGGCAGGCTTCCTGTGTTTCTCCAACGACCAGCGCGATGATCTGTCCGTGGTAGAAAACTTCCTTGTCAGCCAATAAAATTTCATCTTTGCGGACTGCGCCGACGTCGTTTAATCCGGGCACATCTTCCGCCAGTAAAACCGCTGTGATGCCAGGCATGGTTTTCGCCGCGGACGCGTCGCGCTTCAAAATCTTTGCCCGTGCGTGCGGCGCGCAAACCGGCCAGACTTCGAGCATTTCTTTTCGTGCGGCAGAGTCGTCCGTGTAAATGGCATCGCCAGTAACGTGTTTATGCCCGCTTTCGTGGGGTGGGGCAGTGACGCGCGGCCGGGTGTCCTCGTTTGGAGTGAGAGTTTGGGACGGGCGGCGGTTGTTCCCTGCCGAATCAAAATAAAACTTCTCCAGGAGACTGGTAATCAGACCCCTTCGATATTCGGCCGACCCGCGCACATCGGAGATCGGCGTAAAATCGGTTTGCAGAACCGGCAGCACACTTTGAATTGTCTCCTCGTTCCACGCGCGGCCGAGCAACGCGGCTTCCGCCTTTTGCGCGCGGGCAGGCATCGCCGCAACACCACCATAACCCAGTCGCGTGTGGCGTACGACGTTGCGCGAATCCAAATCCACTACAAAGCAACCGGCTACGGTGCTGATGTCCATTTCACGGCGTTTGGACACCTTGCACCAGGCGGATTTGCGTGTCAGCCCGGTCTGGGAAGCGCCGCGCGGGATAATGATGGTTTTCAGAATCTCATTCGCTCCCAACGCGGTCTGGCGGTACGAAACGAAGAAATCACCGATGGCCAATGTCCGTTCACCGGATTCGGACGCCAGAACAAGTTTCGCATCAAACGCGAGCAGCACCGGGGCGCTGTCTCCGATGGGCGAAGCGGTGACGAGGTTGCCGCCCATGGTGGCACGATTCCGGATTTGCCGGGAGCCAAATGCGCGCAGCATATCGCCCAAAGGCGGAAATTCTTTTGCCAGCCTGTCGCAAATATCTGTGAGCGTGACCGCCGCGCCGATATGCCATTCGGTGTCCGTGGATTTGATTGATTTCAACTCCGGCACCGCTTCGATGGAAATCAACGTCGGAAATTTTTTGAATCGCTTGGTGATATCAAGACCCAGTTCCGTCGCGCCAGCGATAAGCCGTGCATCGGGATTGGCCTTGAGCAATTGGAACAATTTAGCCAGCGAGGTCGGGCGAAAGAACCGTTCATTGATAAATTCGTATCTTACTAAGCCAAGTTTCTTAACGCCTTGTTTCAGGCGAACGGCAAATTCATCTTTATAGCAGCCGACGTCAGCCGACTCTGAGTCCTCTCCTGCCCGAGCTTGCGCGGACTCACGTCCGCGGCTACGGCAGGAGAACGCTTCGATGGCGGCGGCCCGAATGGGGCGGTAGCCGGTGCACCGACAGAGATTGCCGGCGAGTTGTTCGTCCAGATCATCGCCGGTTTTCAGGTCGTTGCGATAAAATCCCTCGAACAGCGAACAGATGAAGCCGGGAGTGCAATAACCGCATTGCGAGCCGTAGTGTTCCACCATTTTCCGTTGAACGGGGTGCGGCTTTGTGGAACATCCGACACCTTCAACGGATACGATTTCGCGTCCAGCCATCAGGCAAACCGGCACGAGACAACTGTTGGTGGTCCTGTACGTGGCCTTGCCGTTCACCCCGCGCTCGACTACAGCGACCGAGCACGCGCCGCAATCGCCCTCGGCGCAACCTTCCTTGGTGCCGGTCAGCCCGCTACTGCGCAGGAATTCCAGCAGGGTCATGTTCGGCGAAACAGCTTCAACGCGAACCGGACGACCATTCAAAATGAATTCGAATTGTAGCATAATATCTCCGCGCCGGCCGGGCCTCCTCGGTTAGCCTGTGAATTCCTTACATGGAATCGCCTCCTGTACTCCCAGCACCGCCTTTGATCCACCGGACCATTTGGATGTGCAGACCTGACATCGTGATGCCAGAGGATAAAAAGTTCCTTTTCGTTTTCAAACCAATCCCATTCGAGACAATGACCGTCCTGGCTGGTCATGATTTTCATTTCTGGATCCACTGCATTGCCTTATCCGCCAGTTTGTCGAATGCGGTGACACAAAATTCAAGGTGTTCCTCCTTGGTGTCCTCGATTTTATTATGGCTGATGCCGTGCAGGCTTTGGACAAACATCATCACGGTCGGCACACCCGCAGCGGCGACTTCAGCGGCGTCATGCAGCGGGCCGGACGGCAACTGGTGAGACTGGCCGCAGGTTTCCCGGATGGATTCATCGCACATCGCAATCAACTCATCATTGAATGGCCGCGGCGCAATTCGCCAGAGACGCTCCCACGAAACCGTGACATTACCTTCCTTGGCAAAGTTTTCACTGGCTTCTTTCGCCTCCCGCAACATCCGCGCAAGCCTGTCGGCATCGAGGTGACGCTGGTCCAACGTGATCCGGCAATCCTCAACGACACTGGTGACGATGCCAGGCTTGGTGGTGCAGGCACCGATGGTGCAAACGCCATTGCCGCTCCGCCCGGCGATTTTGTAGATCTCGGGACTCATTTTCGCGGCAGCCAGAAAGGCGTCCTTGCGGCGATTCATCGGCGTGCTCCCGGAATGTGCGGCCTGCCCATGAAACGTAACCGCATGTCGTTCCACGCCAAAAGTTCCCAGAACGGCACCAAGCGGCAGGTCCAGATCCAGGAGCACCGGGCCTTGTTCCACATGCAATTCCAGATAGGCGGCTGCATTCGCGAGTTCCTTGCCGCTGTCTTTCACGCGCTCGAAGTCAATGCCCACTTCGCGCAGCGCGTCGGGCAGTTTGATTCCCTGCTTGTCCACCAGGCGGCGGGCTTCGTTCAGGTCCAGGTTGCCGGAACAGGCGGATGAGCCGAACAGACTTTTACCGAACCTTGCGCCTTCTTCGTCCGCCCAATCCACCAGCCGAACCGTGACGGGCGGCTTACCCTTGTACTGCGCATTTATTCGCCGCAAGATTTCCACGGCGGCCATGATATTGAGGCAGCCATCCAGCCAGCCGCCATTGGGCACGGAATCAATGTGTCCGCCGATGAGCAGGCATTTTTCCGAGTCACCGCGCAACGTGAACCAGGTGTTGCCCGCTGCATCATTGTGGATTTCCAGCGGCAGGCCCTCGACTTTTTGGCGCAGCCAGTCACGCGCCTTGAGCCAGGTTTTGGTAAAGGCGAGCCGTTGCGCTCCGTCCCGGTCGCCGGTGAGGGAGCGGAGTTCCTTCAATTCCGCGACGGTGCGCCTCGGATTTAATGTTGAATTCATGGCCGTAAATTCAGTTCTCCCTTCTCATGTAAAATTATTGTGACATTTTTTTGAAAAGCCAGTATAAATGTTCAAAAGGGGCAATATAAGAAGAAGGAACAAACAATGCCAAAGTTAGCGACAGAGGTTGACGGCTTGATTTTGCCGAACCCGTTTATCATCGGTTCCGGACCGCCTGGAACGAATCTGAACGTCATCAAGAAGGCCTTCACCGAGGGCTGGGGTGCGGTGATTGCCAAAACGGTCAGCCTGGATGCTTCGAAGGTCGTCAATGTAACACCACGTTACGCGAAACTGCATTCCAATGACGCCAAGGAAATCATCGGCTGGGAAAACATCGAACTGATCAGCGACCGCCCGTTCCACATCTGGGAGGAGGAGTTCAAGAAGTGCAAGGACGAATTTCCCGACCGCGTGCTCATCGCGTCCATCATGGAGGAGTATCGCAAGGACGCATGGATTGAAATTGTCGAACGCTGCCAGGCGTGCGGCGTGGATGGATTTGAATTGAATTTTTCCTGCCCGCACGGTCTGCCCGAGCGCAAAATGGGCTCCGCGATGGGGGAAAACCCCGACATCCTCGGCGAAGTTGTGGGTTGGGTGATGGGGGTGGCAAAGAAGCCCGTCTGGGCAAAGATGACACCGAATATCACTCACATCGAAGACCCGGCCCGCGCGGCGCTCAAATCCGGGACCACGGGGATCAGCGCCATCAACACAATCCGTTGTGTCATGGGGGTGAACCTCGAGACGTTGCGCCCCGAACCGAGTGTCGAAGGCTACACCACACCCGGCGGTTATTCGTCGCGGGCGGTGAAACCGATTGCGCTACGCATGGTGATGGAAGTGGCACAACTCATCCGCAAGGAATTTCCGGGACGCTCGCTCTCGGGCATCGGCGGCATCGAGACCGGCCACGACGCGGCCGAGTTTATTCTGCTGGGGGCCGACACGGTGCAAGTCTGCACCGGCGTGATGAAATTCGGCTACGAGCACGTCAGACCGATGTGCGAACAATTGCTCGCTTTCATGGAGAAACACAAGTTTGAGACGCTGGCTGATTTCAGGGGCAAGAGCCTCGATTATTTCACCACGCACGCTGATCTCGTAAAGCGGCAAGCGGAGCGCAAGGCTGCCCAAAAGGCCGCCGCCAAAGTGGTCAAAAGCGACGGCGAATGGAGCGGCGATGAATTTGTGAAACAGTCCGCCGCTCTCTCGCGTTGACTGGTCAAAGCAGGCCCGTTCACCGGTGATTATTCACAAGATCAAAGTTCATCCATCGAAAGTTCCGTTGCCAAAGCCGGAGCAACTCGCATGGAAAATCGCTTCGGTCGCCACGGACAAAGCGCCGATTGATTCGGCTGCGCGCGAGATGGTCATCAACCGCATCGTGGACAACGCTTCGATCGCCGTCGCGGCCATCAATCGCGAGCCGGTGGCAAACGCCCGCACGCAGGCGCTCGCTCATCCGCGCGCGAACGGCGCAACAATTTTTGGATTGCCGCACACACAGCAATTTGATTGCGAATGGGCGGCGTGGGCGAATGGCGTCGCCGTGCGCGAACTGGACATGCACGACACTTTTCTGGCGGCGGATTATTCGCATCCGGGCGACAACATTCCGCCTTTGCTCGCCGTTGCCCAACAATGCGGCCGCAGCGGCGCGGATTTGCTGCATGGCATCCTCGTGGCTTACGAAATTCAAATTGATCTCGTGCGCGCGATTTGTTTGCACGAATTCAAAAAAGATCACACCGCACATCTTTGTCCGTCCGTTGCCGCGGGCATCGGCGCGATGCTCGGCCTCGAGGCGGACGTTATTTATCAGGCGGTGCAACAGGCCGTGCACGTCGGCTTTACCACGCGGCAATCGCGCAAGGGTGAGATTTGCAGCTGGAAAGCCTACGCGCCCGCGCACGCGGGCAAGCTGGCGATCGAAGCCGTTGACCGCGCGATGCGCGGCGAGAAGAGTCCATCGCCAATTTACGAGGGCGAAGACAGCGTCATCGCGTGGATGCTCGGCGGCAGGGACGTAAGCTACGACGTGCCGCTGCCGGCGCCCGGCGAGCCGTGCCGCGCCATCCTCGATTCCTACACGAAGGAACATTCCGCCGAGTATCAGGCGCAGGCGTGGATTGACCTCGCGTTCAAGCTGCGGAAACGAATCCCCGACCTGAAATCCATCCGCGAAATCGTCATTTACACGAGCCATCACACCCATTTTGTCATCGGCACGGGCGCGAACGACCCGCAGAAGTCCGACCCCAACGCCACCCGTGAGACGCTCGATCACAGTGTCATGTTCATTTTCGCGGCGGCGCTGCACACGGGTTTCTGGCATCACGTCAAAAGCTACGCGCCCGAAATCGTGAAGCATCCCGAAGTCATGGCGCTCTGGAAAAAAATCACGACGCGCGAGGACGCCGAATGGACGCGGCGATATCATTCGATGGATCCGGAACAAAAAGCCTTTGGAGGCCGCGTCGAAATTGCCTTCGCCAACGGCAAAAAACTCACGGACGAAATCGCCGTGGCCAACGCGCATCCACTGGGCGCGAAATCGTTTGGCCGCGCCGATTACGTCCGCAAATTTCAAACGCTTACGGAGGGCTTGATTGCTGGCGATGAATCAAAACAGTTCTTGAATCTCATCCAGCGATTGCCGGAATTGACGGCGGAGGAGGTCTGCAGACTGAATGTTGTACTGCCGCCAAACGAACTGACTTGCGCCGCGCGTGACAAACGCGGCATTTTCTAGCCATGCTTCAAGCCACCAAGTCGGCTGCGGAAAAGCGCAAGGACCTTCGCGCGGGGCTCAAGTCTGGAAGACTGCTGCGCTTTCCCGGCGCATTCTCGCCCCTGGTGGCGATGGCGATTCAACGCCACGGCTTCGACGGCGTTTACATTTCGGGCGCGGCGCTGGCGGCGGACCTGGGTTTGCCGGACATCGGTCTGACGGCATTATCCGAAGTCGCAGAGCGCGGCGGCGCAATTGCGCGGGTGACGGATTTGCCCGCGCTGATTGACGCGGACACCGGTTTTGGCGAGGCGTTGAACATGGCGCGCGCGATTCAAACGTTTGAAGATGCCGGGCTGTGCGGTTGCCACCTCGAAGACCAGGTGAATCCAAAACGCTGCGGCCATCTGGGCGGCAAATCGCTTGTCAGCGCGCAGGCAATGGTGGAAAAGATTCGCGCCGCGACCAGCGCGCGGCGCGACAACAATTTCCTCTTCATGGCGCGGACGGACGCGCGGGCTGCCGAAGGTCTGGACGGCGCAATTGCCCGGGCGAAAGCTTACGTTGACGCCGGGGCAGACGCAATTTTCCCCGAAGCGCTGGCGGACGAGAGCGAGTTTGAAACATTTCGCAAAGCCGTCAAAGTTCCGTTACTGGCGAATATGACGGAATTCGGGAAGAGCAAATTGCTCACCGCGAAGCAGCTTGCCAATCTTGGCTTCAACATCGTGATTTATCCGGTGACGACCTTGCGGCTG
This sequence comes from Candidatus Sulfopaludibacter sp., assembly GCA_035508155.1. GTDB lineage: Bacteria > Verrucomicrobiota > Verrucomicrobiia > Limisphaerales > UBA11358 > UBA11358. The sequence goes on from DATJNM010000027.1 coordinate 65,644, forward strand.
GCGATGAAAGCGATTGAAAATGGTCTGGCCAAAATCAAAAGTGACGGCACACAGGAGCCGCTGTTGAAACAAATGCAAACGCGCGCGGAGCTTTACGAATTATTGCGCTACAAGGATTACGCCAAGTTCGACCAGGATATTTTTAATTTTAAGTTGTGACCGGCGGCGTCAGC
>DATJNM010000028.1:0-41267 GCA_035508155.1 Candidatus Sulfopaludibacter sp.
CGGCAAACCCCGGCTTGGATTCCCCATTTAATTCTTCGCCCCGGCCAGTTCTTCCTCGAAATCCACGATTTCTTTGATTTGGACCAGAAACCAGCGGTCAATTTTCGTGAGGTTGAAAATCTCCTCGATGGTGAAGCCGGCGCGCAGGGCGTGCCGAATGAAGAAAATCCGCTCGGCGTTGGGCATGCTTAATTTGCGGCTGATGACGTCCTTGGGCAGGATGTCGCGATCGCCATAGACTTCCGTGCCGATGCGCCACGGTTTGCCGTCACCGCCCAAACCGCTCCGGCCGATTTCCAGCGAGCGCAGGCATTTTTGCAAACTTTCCTTGAACGTTCGCCCAATCGCCATCGCTTCGCCGACGCTTTTCATCTGAGTGGTCAGTGTCGGATCGGCCTGTGGGAATTTCTCAAAGGCAAATCGCGGAATTTTGGTGACGACGTAATCAATGGTCGGTTCGAAGCTCGCGGGGGTTTCGCGCGTGATGTCGTTCCGGATTTCGTCGAGCAGGTAACCGACGGCGAGCTTCGCGGCGATTTTGGCGATGGGAAAGCCGGTGGCCTTGGACGCCAGCGCGGAGCTGCGGCTGACACGCGGGTTCATTTCGATGATGACCATGCGGCCGTTGTCCGGGTTGACGGCGAACTGGATGTTCGACCCGCCGGTCTCGACGCCCACGGCGCGAATCACGGCGAAGCTGGCGTCGCGCATGATCTGGTATTCCTTGTCGGTGAGCGTCTGGATGGGCGCGACGGTGATGGAGTCGCCGGTGTGCACGCCCATGGGGTCGAAATTTTCAATGGAGCAGATGATGACGCAATTGTCGGCCTTGTCGCGCATGACCTCCATTTCGTATTCCTTCCAGCCGAGCAGGGATTCTTCGACGAGGATTTCTGAGACGGGCGAGAGTTCCATGCCGCGCTTGGCGAGGATTTCAAATTCCTCGAGATTGTAGGCGATGCCACCACCCGTGCCGCCGAGGGTGAACGCGGGGCGGATGATGACCGGGAACCGGCCGATATTTTCCGCCACGGCCCGGGCTTCGTCCATGTTATGCGCGGTGCCGGAAATCGGGACGTCCAGTCCGATGGAAATCATCAGATCCTTGAACGCCTGCCGGTCTTCGCCCTTATGGATGGCCTCGGCTTTGGCGCCAATCATTTCGACGCCACATTTTTCCAGAAGTCCGGAGCGGTGCAGGGCCATGGCGGTGTTGAGTGCGGTCTGGCCGCCGAGCGTGGGGAGCAAAACCAGTTTGCCCCTGGCCTTGAGTTTTTTCATCTCCGCGATTTCGCGCACGATGATTTTCTCCATGGTTTCGGGTGTGATGGGCTCGATGTATGTGCGGTCGGCAAACTCCGGGTCGGTCATGATGGTGGCCGGGTTGGAGTTCACGAGCACGACGCGGTAGCCCTCTTCCTTGAGCGCTTTGCAGGCCTGGGTGCCGGAGTAATCAAATTCGCACGCCTGGCCGATGATGATCGGTCCGGCGCCGATGATGAGGACGGAATGAATGTCAGTGCGCCTGGGCATCTGCCAAATTTATGATTTACGATTTGGAATCTTCAAACGACCACCGATTAAACACGGATGGGGATCGGATTAAAAGACAAAACCCGGTCTCATTTGCTGTAACGGCGTTTGGCCAACCGCCCCAATGACGAGCGAGAAACGAAAAGCCCCCCTGAAATTCAGAGCCTGAACCAACAAAACGAAACACTGGGAAAACGGTTGGAAAATCTCGAACAAATGGTAAAATCATTTAATGACAAGAAAACTGAGGCGCCTATGAAAAGACTCATCCTGTTCGGCCTTCTGGCCTCGGCCTTCTGTCTTCCGACCCGGGCGCAGCAATACTCCATTGACTGGTACAAAGTGGCCGGCGGCGGCGGCACCAGCAGCGGCGGCGCCTATGCCGTCAGTGGCACCATCGGCCAGCACGACGCCGGCGGACCAATGACCGGCGGTAACTATACTCTCACCGGCGGATTCTGGGCGCTCATTTCGGTGCTCCAGACGCCCGGCGCGCCGACGCTTTATATCAGCCATGCCGGCAACACGGTGACGGTGTATTGGCAGGCCGTTTCGGGCTGGACCTTGCACCAGAACGGCAGCCTGGGCAACACCGGCGGCTGGTCACTCAACAACAGTTGGACGAATTCCGCCAACGGCACGAATTATCTGAATCTCACGTCGCCGACCGGGAATTTGTTTTTCCGCCTGAGCAACCCGTGATAACGAAATCGTGACTCAGATCAGCCGCGGCTGATTGCCCCCGGCGGGTTTCAATCCCAGTTGTTTGTAACTGGATTCCGTCGCCACGCGGCCTTGCGGCGTCCGGTTCAAATAGCCTTCCATGATCAGATACGGCTCATAGACTTCTTCAATCGTGTCCGGTTCCTCGCCCACGGCCACGGCGAGTGAATTCACGCCCACCGGCCCACCGCCGAATTTCACAATGATGGCTTCGAGGATGCGCTTGTCCATTTCATCGAGGCCGCTCTGGTCGATTTCCAGCATGGCCAGCGCCTTGTCGGCAACCCCGGCGGTGATGCGGCCGTCGTGCCGGACCTCTGCGTAATCCCGGACGCGCCGCAACAGGTTGTTCGCAATGCGCGGCGTGCCGCGGCTGCGCCGGGCGATTTCATGCGCGCCCGCCGGTTCGATTTCCACCTTCAACAGGCGCGCCGACCGAATGATGATTTTTTCCAGGTCTTCGGCCACATAATAATCCAGCCGTTCGCGCACGGCGAAACGCGTGAGCAGCGGCGCGGTGAGCAGACCGCTGCGCGTGGTCGCGCCGATGAGCGTGAACTTCGGCAGATTCAGCCGCACGCTGCGCGCGTTCGGGCCGGTATCGATGATGATGTCCAGTTTGAAATCCTCCATCGCCGGATAGAGATATTCCTCGATGGTTTTTTGCAGGCGATGGATTTCGTCAATGAATAGCACGTCGCCTTCTTCGAGGTTGGTCAGCAGGCCGGCCAGGTCGCCCGCCTTTTCAATGGTCGGGCCGCTGGTGCTTTTGAGGTTCGCACCCATCGCCTTGGCCAGAATGTTGGCGAGCGTGGTTTTGCCGAGGCCGGGCGGGCCATTCAACAAAATGTGGTCGAGCGCTTCCTTGCGTTTCTTCGCGGCGGCCACGGCGATTTCCAGCCGTTCCTTTACCCGGGGCTGGCCGGTGAATTCGGAAAAGAGCGACGGGCGCAGCGTCAACTCCAGTGCCGCATCCGGTTTGTTCAAAGTGGAAATGGGCCGTTCAGACATTGCGCTGAGCATGGAAAATGCACCGCCCAGCGGCAAGCGCGATTCCATCGCCATCCAAATGACGCGGGCTGGACAATACACTTTTTGGCATATTTATGGCAAAAAATGCTGGATAACAAAGGTTGACTGCGGCACCTTGCCGGGCCTTATGGGAAGTTACAGATTACCCTTGCGCATCGCGGTGCTGGCCGCGCTGGGTTGCGCGACCAACGTTTTTGCCGGAGATGCGGACATCAACCTGCCACCGTTGCAGGATGTGTCGTTTTTTGGCGGCGCTTTGAGCGGCCACGCCGTCCTGCTTTTCGGCCTGGCGGTGTGTGTGATTGGCGCGCTGTTCGGGCTTTTCCAATATAAACAAACGCGCGCGTTGGCGGTGCATCCGACGATGGGCAACATTTCCCACATCATCTGGGAGACGTGCAAGACCTACCTGCTGCAACAGGGAAAATTTCTGGTGGCACTCTGGATCTTAATCGCGTTGTGCATGCTTTATTACTTCATCGGGCTGCAACACAAGTCCGTCGGTGACGTGCTCATCATTCTGGCGTGCTCGGTGCTCGGCATCCTCGGCAGTTACGGCGTGGCGTGGTTTGGCATCCGCATCAATACCACCGCCAACAGCCGCGCCGCCTTCGCCGCGCTCAAAGGCAACGGGCTCAAAACGCTCTCCATCCCGCTGCAATCCGGCATGAGCATCGGCCTACTGCTGGTTTGCGTCGAATTGTTCTGCATGTTGGGCATCCTCCTCTTTCTGCCGCGCGAACTGGCCGGCCCGTGTTTCATCGGCTTCGCCATCGGCGAATCCCTCGGCGCGGCGGCACTGCGCATCGGTGGCGGCATCTTTACCAAAATCGCCGACATCGGCGCGGACCTGATGAAAATCGTCTTCAACCTGCCGGAGGACGATCCCAAAAATCCCGGGGTCATCGCCGACTGCACCGGCGACAATGCGGGTGACTCGGTCGGGCCCACCGCCGACGGCTTCGAAACCTACGGCGTGACCAGCGTGGCGTTGATTGCGTTCCTGGCCCTGGCCCTGGTGGCGGCGCCGGCCCTGTGCGGCAAGCTCATTATCTGGATTTTCGCCATCCAAAGCCTCATGGTGCTCACGTCCCTGGTTTCGTTTTTTATTAACCGGTTTGCCAACGGCGCGCGTTATGCCGGCAAAAAGGATTTCAACTGGGAATCGCCGCTCACCGACCTGATCTGGCTTACGTCCATCCTCTCCATCATCATCACGTTTGTCGCCAGCAAATTGCTGCTCGGCGACTTCCAGGATGCCACCGGCGCGCCGTTGCCAAATCTGTGGTGGGTGCTGGCCGGCATCATGTCCTGCGGCGTGCTCGCCGGCGCGTTGATCATGGAATTCACCAAAATTTTCGTCAGCACCAACTCGCGTCACGTCCGCGAAGTGGTCAACGCCTCCGGCCACGGCGGCGCCTCGCTGAATATTCTGTCCGGTTTTGTGGCCGGCAATTTCTGCGGCTTCTGGATGGGGCTGGTCATCCTGGCGCTGATGTTCATCGCCTATTTGTTCTCGCAGAACGCCGACCTGCTGGCGCTCATGCCGGCGGGATTCCAGTTTGCCGCGCCGATTTTTGCGTTTGGCCTCGTGGCCTTCGGTTTCCTGGCCATGGCGCCGGTCATTATCGCCGTGGACAGCTTCGGCCCGGTCACCGACAACGCGCAGTCGGTCTATGAATTGAGCCGGATTGAAGCCGTGCCGAACGTCGGCGCGGAAATCGAAAGGGATTTCGGATTCAAACCCGATTTTGCCAACGCCAAACTCGAACTGGAAAAGGGCGACGGCGCGGGCAACACCTTCAAGGCCACCGCCAAACCGGTGCTCATCGGCACCGCCGTCGTCGGCGCCACCACGATGGTTTTCGGCATCATCCTGCTGCTGAACAACACCGTCGCGCACGGCCAGGTGATCGAGATGTTGAGCCTCGTGCGGCCCGAAATCATCCTCGGCCTGTTGATGGGCGGCGCGGTGATTTATTGGTTCACCGGCGCTTCCTGCCAGGCCGTCGTGACCGGCGCCTATCGCGCGGTGGTGTTCATCAAGGAACATCTCAACCTCAACAAGGCCGAAGCCTCCATCGCCGACAGCAAACGGGTCGTTGAAATCTGCACCATCTATGCGCAAAAAGGCATGATCAACATCTTCATTGTGGTCTTCTGCCTGGCGTTGGCGCTCTCCTTCTTCAACCCTTATTTCTTCATCGGCTATCTCGTGGGCATCGCATTCTTCGGCCTGTTCCAGGCCATCTTCATGGCCAACGCCGGTGGCGCCTGGGACAATGCCAAAAAAATCGTGGAGGTGGATTTGAAACAAAAAGGCACGCCCCTGCACGCCGCCACCGTCGTCGGTGACACCGTGGGCGACCCGTTCAAGGACACCAGCTCGGTGGCGATGAATCCCATCATCAAATTCACCACACTGTTCGGCCTGCTGGCCACGGAAATCGCGGTGACGATGACCAATCAGGGATTGAAAACGGGCATCGGTGCGTTCTTCTTTATTGTAGCGCTGGCCTTTGTCTATCGGTCTTTCTACGGCATGCGCATCCCCGAAGATAAAAAGGGCGGGGAATAGTTTTGCGCGGCGCGGGACGCTGCTTGCCGGCTGCCAATTTGCTTCAAATAAAACTAGAAAACCATTGCCCAAGGTTTCAGATTGGCGGTCATGTCGGTCATTCAGCGCTCCATCCAGGTTGGCTGGCAACTGCGCGTCTTCTTCACCGAAGATGTCTTCGCTCCGGCCAATCCCGTCTTGAAAAACGCGCTGGCGGATGCCGGTTCTCCTGCCACCGGTGCCGCGTTATCCCAGGTGCTGGTGGTTCTCGACGAATCGCTCGCGCAAGCCCAACCCGCTCTGGCGCGCCGGATTGAAGATTATTTTGTTGCTCACGCCCAAAGCATGAAACTCGCCGGCCCACCGCTTGTCATCGAAGGCGGTGAGCGTGCCAAGAATTCCTCCATTCCCGTCGCGGAACTCCATTCGCAGATAGACCGGCACCACATTGATCGCCACTCGTATTTGATTGCCGTCGGTGGCGGGGCATTATTGGATGTTGCCGGTTTTGCCGCCGCCACTGCGCATCGCGGCATCCGCCATGTCCGGATCCCCACCACCACCCTGAGCCAGGCCGATTCCGGCATTGGTGTGAAAAACGGCATCAACGCCTTCGGCAAAAAGAATTTTCTCGGCGCGTTTGCGCCGCCGCATGCCGTCATCAACGATTTTAACCTGCTGGCCACATTGGAACCGCGCGATAAACGCGCCGGTTACGTCGAAGCGGTGAAAGTCGCCTGCATTCGCGATGCTGAATTTTTTGGCGAGATTGAGCGTGACGCCGAAAAACTTGTGGCGTTTGAACCGGCAGCCATGAAACGGCTGATTCAGCGCTGTGCCGAATTGCATCTCGACCACATTGCCACGAGTGGTGACCCGTTTGAATTGGGTTCGGCGCGCCCGCTTGATTTCGGCCATTGGTCGGCGCACAAGCTGGAGCAGCTTTCCGGCTTCCAAATCCGGCACGGCGAAGCCGTCGCCATCGGCATTGCGCTCGATGTGATTTATTCGCGCCAGACCGGTTTGCTCGACGCCCAATCGGCCGAACGCGTCCTGGCGCTGCTCGAACAGCTCGGTTTCGATCTGTTTGCCAACGAATTGCTGAACGTCGCTTCCGACGGCAATTTACAGGTGCTCGCCGGCCTGAACGAATTTCGCGAACATCTGGGCGGCGAATTGACCATCACGCTTTTAAAGGAAATCGGCCGGGGCGTCGAAGTCCATGAAATGAACCAGCCCGGGGTAGTCGAGGCCATTCACGAATTACAGGAGCGTCGGCGACCCGCCGGCGAATCGGTGAATGCGAGGTTGGAAAACGAGCCGGCGGGATGCCGGCGCTCCCGGGATTCACGGTGAACCGGCTTGCCGTCATCAATGTCGTCGGGCTGACTGAATCGCTCATCGGCGAACACACGCCGCGCATTGCGGCGTTTCGCCAACGCGGCGCGCTCGCGCGGATCGTGCCGGCGTTTCCGGCAGTCACCTGTGCCGCGCAATCCAATTATCTCACCGGCAAACTGCCCGCGCAGCACGGCATCGTCGGCAACGGCTGGTACAACCGCGAATTGTCCGAAGTCCAGTTCTGGAAACAGTCGAACCATTTAGTCCAGAGTCCCAAATTATGGGATGAACTCCGAAAACAATCTGAAATCGCAAATCGCAAATCATCAATCGCCAATTGCTTCTGGTGGTTCAACATGTATTCCGCCGCGGATTATTCCCTCACGCCGCGTCCGATGTATCCCGCCGATGGCCGGAAAATTTTCGATATTTATACCTGGCCGTATTCGATTCGCGCTGAAATCAAACGCGACCTGGGCGAGTTTCCATTCTTTGGTTTCTGGGGCCCGGCGGCCGGCGTCAAAACGCCCCAAGGCTCCGCTGACTGCGCCACGCGCTGGATTGCCGACGCCGCCAGGTGGATCGAAAACAAGTATCAGCCAACAATGAATCTGATTTACCTGCCGCATCTGGATTACAACCTCCAACGGTATGGAGTTTATATTTCAAAACCCCTCTCCGGGTCCCGCGGAGACGGGACCACCCTCTCCCCGCCTGGCGGGGAGAGGGACGGGGCGAGGGGCGCGTCTCAAATTAATCCTGCCATCATTCCTGACCTGCGTGCGATTGACGATATTGTCGGCGACCTCATCCAGTTTTTCAGCCGGCGCGGCGCGCAGGTCGTATTACTTTCTGAATACGGCATCACGAACGTGGATACGCCGGTTCATCTCAACCGGATTTTCCGCGAGCAAGGCTGGCTGACAGTGAAGGAGGAACTGGGGCTGGAACTCCTGGACGCCGGGGCGAGCAGGGTTTTCACCGTGGCCGACCATCAGGTTGCGCATATTTATCTGAACGACGCGTCATTGGAGAAACCTGTGCGCCAGGTTTTGGAAAAAACCTCGGGTGTCGGAGACATTTTGGGCGGGGCGGAGAAAGTGGCGGCGGGCATTGATCATCCGCGCGCCGGTGATTTAATGGTCGTCGCAAAGGAGAACGCGTGGTTCACCTACTATTACTGGCTGGACGACGCGCGCGCGCCGGACTTTGCGCGGACGGTGGACATCCATCGCAAGCCCGGCTTCGACCCCGTGGAATTGTTTGTCAACCCGAACCTTCCGCTGCCGAAACTGAAAATCACCTGGCGCCTGCTGCAAAAGCAGCTCGGTTTCCGGATGTTGATGGACGTGATTCCCCTAGACGCGACCCTGGTGAAAGGCTCGCATGGCCGGCGGCCGCTGGATGACAGGGACTGGCCGGTGTTCATCACGTCGCAGCCGGAAATTCCGGTCGCGAAGGAAATTCAATCCACGGACGTTTTCCAAATCCTGCTGCGGCATTTGAAATAGTTTTGGCGCGCAACTTCCGCTGGCCGGGCGGGCCGCGCCAGAATGGCCGTGTCCACCGCGGGTTTGATCTCGCCAATGACCCACCGACCCGGAGAGGCGACGGCGCAGCCGGCGTGAGGCAAGTGCTTGACGGCGGGATCTGCGACCGCCGATACGGCGACGGTCCCACGGGCCCACAATTTTGAAAGCCGAAGGGGGCAGGGTCCGTCCGGGAGCGGACTGTAACCATTTCATGTGACTGTCGAAAATGGTTTTTCAGTGTAAAATTTTTTCAAAATCAAAGAACGATCAGTGATTTTATTTTTTGTACCGAACTGAACAAGAAATCAGGCTGTGTTATTATGAAAATCAAAACTCCAACCAGATGGCTGGCGGCCGCGCTGGCGGTGATGGGCGGGCTGTCATTGGCCGGCTGGGCTCGGGCTCAGGACATATACTACTTCGATAATTTCTATCCACCCTGGCCGCCCCACAGTGCGCTGTACTCTAATTGGAACAACTACCCCAGCAACCCTTCGGCCGTGAATTTTAACACGATATTTGCGTTCACGAACTCGACGCTGGACGACCCGGCGTCCGGCCTGGAAGTGATTTCGACCATAGGCGGTTATGGCAGCGGTTATGCCGACTTGAACAGCGGCGTGGGTGTTACCTTTGCCAACGGCAATACTGCGCTTGCTACCAACGACACCCTCTGCGTCTTGACTTTTACAGTCAACCCGACGCCGAGCATGGCGGCCTCGGGGTCAATGTTCTACACCAATTACAACTGGGTCGGAATACAGTTTTATCTCAATTGCGACAGCGGCGTCTATGACGCGATTCCTGTCGGCTATGCCGGGTGGAATAATCCGGGAAACTCAAACGGGATCGTTTGGAGCGGCAGCAATGTCACTGTGACGATAGACATGTCAAAACAGGTTGATACCAGCGGCAATCACTTTGGCGCAGTCTTTGTGCCCTGGACCCAGGGTGGAACCAATCACTTTTACGGATGCAACCTGGGCATTAATCCGGCGGTCATGTTTAATGACCCTGCCGGCAGTTCCGGATTGCCTTACGATCGTTCAACTCCATCACATTTGCTCCATCGGCAACGCCGCCACCGAACCTGTCCATCAGCCATGTTGGCACCAATGTCATCGTCTCCTGGCCAACCGGTTCCTATACCTTGCAACAAAGCGCCAACATGGCGAAATTCAGTTGGTCGCCCTGGGGCTTTCCGTACGTCACGAATAATGGAACCAACAGCATTACCATTCCGGCGCCCGCGAATACCTTGTTTTTCCGCCTGAGCAACCCCTAGTGACAAATAGCGGACGATCAGTCCGACGGATGACGCGGATGGACCGGTCGGCGCGACAGAAGCGGCAGGGGAATCGGCCGATATCGCCTCGCTGAAAGTGTTTGGCGGATTGCCGGTGTTCGCTACCGCGCCGATCCCGGCGCAAAGGGTTTCCAGCCTCTGCCACCCTCTGCCGTAATGGTCAGGCGCAGGGGAAACGGTGGAATTTTTATTCCGATGCCGTTGGACGCGAGCAGTGCGTCGCAATTCCAAAAAATCCGTGTTCATCCGCGCCCGTCTGTGGTTAACATTGGCCAGATGTTGACGACGTTGCGCATCAAAAACCTCGCCTTGGTGACCGACCTCACGCTGGAACTCCAGCCCGGTTGCAACGTGATCACCGGCGAGACCGGCGCGGGCAAATCCATCATCATCGGTGCGCTCGATCTGGTCCTGGGCGAACGCGCCAATCGCAGCCTCATCCGTTCCGGCGAAGACAGTTGCTCGGTGGAAGCGGTGTTCGATGTTGGTGTTCAATCTCCAGCCTGTACCGGCGACGCGCTCAAGCGTGAACTCCAGCATTTTCTTGAAGAAAACGGCCTGGAAGCCGGCGCGGACGGGCAACTGATTCTCAAACGAACTTTTTCCGCCAACGGCACGAACCGCCAATTCGTCAACGGTTCGCCGACCACACTGAACACGTTGGCGGCGATCGGCGAATGGCTCGTGGACATTCACGGCCCGCACGATCACCAATCCCTGTTGCAGCCCGCGAAGCAACTGCGGATCCTGGATGCCTATGGCCATTTGGAAGGTGAACGCGAAGCTTTCGGCGGGCTGGTCCATCGCCGGGCCGCCCTGCTGGCCGGAAAGTCCGCGCTCATTGTGGACGAAAAAACCTACGCCCAGCAATTGGATTTGTTGCGTTTCCAGGTTCAGGAAATCACCGCAGCACGCCTGCAACCGGGTGAAGACGAACCGGTGGAACAGGAATTAAACCGCGCCAGCAACGCGGCGAAGCTGTTGCAGTTGAGTCAGGCGGCCATGGATGCCCTGGGCGAGAGCGAAGATTCCCTGCTTGCGCGGGTCGGCGTCGTCGGTCGCGCGTTGCAGGAATTGCAGCGGCTGGACCCGGGCGCGGCGCCTCTGGCTGAGTTGCATGCGCAGGCCGTCGGCTCGCTGCACGAGTTGCAGACGGGGCTGTCACGTTACGCCGAAAAGGTGGACGTGGACCCGGCGCGGCTGGCCGAACTCGAGGAACGCCTGGATCTGATTCACTCGCTCAAGCGCAAATATGGCGCGACCCTCGCCGAGGTGATTGCGTTTGGCGAGCGGGCAAAACAGAAATTACAGTCGCTCGAAGGCCGCGACGCGGAACTCGCGCGCCTCAATGCCGAACTGCAGAAACTCGACGCGGAAATTTTGCAAGCCGGGCAATCCCTTTCCGCCCGGCGCAAAAAGATCATTCCGCAACTGGCTAAAGCCATTGGCCAGGAACTGGGAAGCCTGGGCTTCAAGCAAAGCAGGTTTGATGTGGCGATTTCGGAGACAGGGTCGGCGTGCGGCGACGACCGGGCGGACCAGCGCGCCGTTGCGGCCGGCTCCGGTTTCGACGCAATCGAATTTCAATTTGCACCCAATCCCGGCGAACCGGCCAAACCGCTGCGGGCCATTGCCTCTTCGGGCGAAATGGCGCGCGTGATGTTGGCGCTCAAGACCGTGCTGGCCGCCGAGGACGAGATTCCGGTGCTCGTTTTTGATGAAGTGGATGCCAACATCGGCGGCGAGACGGCCCATGCCGTGGGCGAAAAGATGAAGCGGATTGCGGCCCGGCGCCAGGTCTTGTGCATCACGCACCTGCCGCAGGTCGCCGCGCCGGCAGCGGCGCATTACGTCGTGACCAAGCAAATAAAAAACGGCCGAACGATCTCAGAAATTCATCCGCTGGACAAAAAGGAACGGGTCACCGAGCTGGCGCGCATGCTCGGCGGGCAGAGCGACACCGTCCGCAGACACGCGGAGGCCCTGTTGCAGTAACTCATTCCACTGTCACACTCTTGGCCAGGTTGCGCGGCTTGTCCACGTCGCAGCCGCGGGCGACGGCGATGTGATAGGCGAACAGTTGCAGCGGCACGGCGGCCAGGATCGGATAAATCGGTTCCAGCGCAGGCGGGAGGTAAATCACGTCATCGGCCACCTTCCGGATTTGTTTGTCGCCCTCGGTCGCCAGGGCAATGATGGGACCTTTGCGCGCGCGAATCATCGCCAGGTTCGCCATGGTCTTGTCATACATCGAATCCTGCGGTACGAGAAAAACCGTCGGCGTCCGCGGATCAATCAGCGCAATCGGGCCGTGCTTCATCTCGGCCGCCGAATAACCCTCGGCGTGAATGTAGGAAATCTCCTTCAGCTTAAGCGCGCCTTCGAGCGCAATCGGGAACGTGTAGCCGCGGCCGAGGAAAAAGAAATCGTCGGCCTTGACGTATTTCCCCGCCAGTTTCTTCAGCGCGCCGTTCTGGGCGAGAATCATTTCAATCTGTCTGGGCGCGGCTTCGAGCGCGTGCAGAACTTCGCGCGCCCGATGGGCCGAAAGCGTTCGCAGCCGGCCCAGATGCACGGCCAGCAAGGCCAGGATGCTGAGCGTGGAAACAAAGGCCTTGGTCGAGGCGACACCGATTTCCGGCCCGGCATGCATGTAAATGCCGCCATCGGCTTCGCGCGCGATGGTGCTGCCGACGACATTGACAATGGCGAGCGCACGATGACCGCGGCGCTTCGCTTCGCGCAGGGCAGCGAGCGTGTCGGCGGTTTCGCCCGACTGCGAGATGACCAGCAACACGGTGTCCCGTTCGAGCGGCGCGTTGCGGTAACAAAACTCATGCGCAAACTCGACCTCCACCGGGATTTGCGCCAGTTCCTCAATCAGGTATTCGCCGACCAACGCGGCGTGCCAGCTCGTGCCGCTGGCGGCAATGACCATGCGCTCGACGGAACGCAACTGGGCCGCGGTAAGATTCAGGCCGCCAAATTTGGCGGTCGCGCCTTCCGGGTCCACACGTCCGCGCAGGGCGTTTTCCACGGTGCGCGGCTGCTCGAAAATTTCCTTGAGCATGAAGTGCTCATATTTTCCACGCACGGCATCTTCCTGGCTGAACTCCAGATTGCTGATCTGAACATTGGCGGTGTCCGTACCCAGATTTAAAACATCGAAGCGCTCGGGAGTGACGGTGGCCACGTCGTAATCATTGAGATAAACCACCTTTTTTGTGTGCGCGACGATGGCATTCGCGTCGCTGGCCAGGAAATTTTCGCCCGTGCCGATGCCGATGATGAGCGGCGAACCGCGTCGGGCGCCCACGATGACATCGGGTTCTTCGGCGCCGACGACCGCCAAACCGTAGGTACCGATGACTTCGCGCAAGGCGTCGCAGACGGCCTGGGTGAGGGGATGGGCATTGCCATTCCCTGGTTGGTGGGGCGAGGCTCCCGGCGAGCCGCTGGTTGACGACGATTTCGGCTCGCGAGGACGGTCGCCCCACCCGTTTTTCTTTTGTTTCTGATAATACTCGCCGATCAAATGCGCGAGGACCTCGGTGTCGGTATCGGAGCGGAACGTATGTCCGGCTTTGAGCAATCGTTGCTTGAGGGCATCGTAGTTTTCAATGACGCCGTTGTGGACGACGGCGATTTTTCCGGATTGATCGAGATGCGGATGGGAATTTCCGTCGGACGGCGGTCCGTGTGTGGCCCAGCGCGTATGAGCGATGCCGAGGTTTCCCGCGGTTGGTTCCGATTTCAAAAGACGCGCCAGTCCCTGCTCAATCCGGCCCTTTTTTTTGCGCAAGAGCAGTTCACCGTCGCGCACCACGGCCAGGCCCGCGCTGTCGTAACCACGATATTCCAGCCGCCGCAAGCCTTCCAACAGGATGGGCGCGGACGCTTTCTTTCCGACGTATCCGATGATGCCACACATAATTTTAGCCGCTGATTACGCGGATTTCGCGGATTGAAAATTAAATAACCTGTACCATCCGCGTCATCCGTGGTTCTATTTACAATTCAAAATCCAATCCGCCGCTCCGACTAAATCATTCACCACCACGGCCCGCGAAATTTTCCCAGGCGCTTCCCGTTCCAGTTCCGCGCCGTAACCGGTGCGGACGAGGATGCTCTTTTTCACGCCCGCGTTCCAGCCGCATTCCAAGTCGCTTAGCTTGTCGCCGATCAAATAGCTTTGCGCCAGGTCCAGGCCGAATTCGTCGCGGGCATCAAACAAAAATTGCGGCGAGGGCTTGCGTCCATGGCTCGGTTCGTCGGGTTTTTCCGGCGCGATGTAAAGCTTCTCAAAACGCACGCCCCCCGCGGCCAGTTCGCGGCAGAGATGCTGGTTGACACGCTCCACGTCGGCAAGCGTGAAGTAGCCGCGCCCGACGCCGGACTGGTTCGAGACGACGAACAGCTTGAAGCCTGCGTCGCCCAGCCGTTGCAAGCCGATGGGGGTGGCCGGGAAAATCCTCACGTCTTCCGGCCGGCTGAGATAATTTTTTTCCACGATGAGCGTCCCATCGCGGTCGAGAAAAATGGCGCGGTTCATTTTTATTGAGTGACGAGTGGCGAGTGACCGGTGACGTGAATTTCACGCGGTCGCTTCTTTCCTGTCACTCGTCACCCGCCACCTGTCACAAATAATGGTTTGAATATGGCAAGAATGGAATTGAATTCTTTGCCGCCCCCCAGCATCCTGTCGCGGTTTCCGTGTTCATCAACCATTGACATTTATATCCACATGAGCAGAGGCAGATTGGGAATTTTGGTCGGTGGCGGTCCGGCGCCCGGGATCAACGGCGTCATTGCGGCAGCCACCATTGAAGGCATCAACAACGAATTTGAAGTGATTGGCTTCCGCGACGGCTTCAAATACCTCGCGGCGGGCGACGCACAACAGTGCAAGCCGCTGGCCATCCGTGATGTGTCGGGCATCCATCTCAAGGGCGGCTCCGTGCTGGGCACGGCGCGCACCAATCCGACGAAATCCGAGGAGCAGATGAAAAACGTCTTTGCGACGTTCGAAAAGCTCGGCATCACGAACCTCGTGACGATTGGCGGCGATGACACGGCGTTTTCCGCCAGTCAGGTTGCCAAGGGCAGCGGCGGCAAAATCAAAGTGGCGCACGTGCCCAAGACCATTGACAATGATTTGCCGCTGCCCGGTGCGACGCCGACGTTCGGTTTCGAAACCGCCCGGCATTACGGGGTCCAGATTGTGCGCAATCTGATGGAGGACGCCCGCACCACGTCCCGCTGGTATCTGATCATTTGCATGGGCCGCGCGGCGGGCCATCTGGCATTGGGTGTCGGCAAAGCGGCCGCCGCCACGGTGTCCATCATCCCGGAAGAATTCCACAAACGGCAGGTGTTGGTGGACGAGGTGTGTGACATCATCATCGGCTCCATCATCAAGCGCAAAGCCGAAGGCTCCAACTATGGTTTGGTGATGCTCGCCGAAGGTTTGATTGAGGCCATGGGCGAAGAGGGCCTGATCAAGGCGCTGCCGGACGGGCAACTGGAGCGTTTTGGCAAGGTCCTGCGTGACGATCACGGTCACCTGCGGCTGGGCGAAATTGAATTCGGCCGGTTGATGAAGGAACTGTTGACCCAGCGCATGGAAAAGCTCGGTCTCAAAACGACGTTCATTGACAAGGATCTCGGCTACGAACTGCGCTGCGCCGACCCGATTCCGTTTGACGCCGAATACACGCGCGACCTCGGTTACGCGGCGGTGAAATTCCTGCTGTCGCCCGAAGCGGCCAAATACGGGGCCATCATCAGCTTTGTGGACGGCAAGATGAATCCGCTGCCGTTTGAGAAGATGCTGGATCCGAAGACCGGCCGGATGCAGAACCGTAAAGTCAACGTGGACGGCGAGGCCTTCGAGTGCGCCTGCGCCTACATGATCCGGCTCGAACGCGGTGATTTTGAAAATGCCAAGCAGCTCGCCAAGCTCGCTACGGTCGTCAAGCTGACGCCGGAACAGTTCAAGGCGCGCTTTGGTTATCTGGTTGGTGTGAAGTAAATAAAGGAACAAGTGTTGAACGCCGAAATCGCAAGGTTTCGGCGTTTATTTATTTCAGATTTTTTTGCGGGGCCGGGCAGTGATTTCATCCTCTCGGTGGGGCGGGGCTACTGATGAGCCATGGTGGGCTGCGCCCGCCCCGAGAGCTTTCGGGGCACACCGCACAGCTAGGACAAGCACTCAGCCCCGAAGTCTTTTGGGGCAGGCTCGGCCCTGCCAAACAGGGAATCGCCGGGACGACCGTGTAGGGCGCGATCTTTGCATTGCGCCGTCGCAATCCCACACCGGTTTCGGAGAAAAAGCAGCAAAGATTCAGAAGTTGGGATTTCCGCTCACTATGATAGGCTTCTTAACTTTGCTGTTACGTTTGACTTGAAGATTTGAACATTCGCGTCAATTCGCGCAATTCGTGTCAAACCCTTTGTGCGGCGGCTCTGTTCTTTACGCCCTTGCGGACGAGTCCAGCTTTCAAATACTGTTTCCGCAACATGAAGATCATTGCCAATTCCTGCCGGGTTTCCTCGGTCAACAACCTTTTCAATATCTTGTCGCGCAGGAGTCTCCCGACGATCCTGGCCGGCCTGTTCCTGGTGCCATTCCTGGTCCGGACCGGCCTGGCCGCCGACGCGCCATTTTATCTTAAGAGTGGCGACCGCGTCTGTTTTTACGGCGACAGCATTACAGAACAACGGTATTACGGAATGGACGTGGAAACTTATATCCGCAGCCGGTTCCCGGGTCTGCGTGTTAAATTCGTCAACTCCGGCGTCGGCGGCGACCGCGTCACCGGCGGCTGGGCCGGGCCGATTGATGAGCGGCTGCAACGCGATGTCTTTCCATTCAAACCCAACGTGGTCACCATCATGTTGGGCATGAACGACGCCGGTTACCGTGCCTTTAACCAAGGAGTGTTTCGCACCTACACGAATGGCTACGAACATATCATCGAATCGCTCCAGAAACATCTCCCTGGCGTCCGGATCGTGCTGATACAACCCACGCCGTTCGATGACGTGACGCAACCGCCGCAGTTTCCCGGCGGTTACAATGGAGTGTTGCAGCGTTACGCGGCCTTCGTTTCCCAACTCGCCGACCAGCACCATCTGATGTGTGTGGATTGCATGACCCCGATGCTCGATGTGTTGCAGAAAGCACAAGCCCAGGACCCCAAACTGGCTGGTGATGTGATTCCTGGCCGTGTTCATCCGTCGGCGGTGGGTGAATTGATCATGGCGCAGGCGTTGTTAAAATCGTGGAGCGCGCCGTCGGTGGTCACGGCGGTAACCATTGATGCCGCCGGCAAACAGGCGGTGCAACAGGACAACACCACCGTGACTGGACTCGAGGCGGGCGCGAATACCCTTTCCTGGACACAGGACGACCGGTCATTGCCCTTTCCGATTCTCGGTTTGCACGAGGATTGGCCGCAATTCCCGCCTGTCGGCAGTTCCCAGTGGGCGCCTCTGAGTTTTATTAACCCGCCTCCTCGGCCGAAATGGGACTACACCAATGCGGCGGCGAAGATGATCGTGGACTTGTCCGGTTTTTATCAGGCGCTGGATCAGGAACCTTTGACGATGCGCGGCCTTCAATCCGGTAATTATGAACTCAGGATCAACGGTCAAACGGTCGGCCGGTTCAGCGCCACGCAACTGGAGCAGGGCATCAATCTGGCCGAATACCGCACGCCAATGCTGTTGCAGGCGTATCACCTGCTGGAACTGGTTTACCAGGAGGTTCAGTGGCGGTTTTATGCCTGGCGCGTCGTCCAGTTGCAGATGTCGTTCGATCATGATCCAGCGATCCAGCGGGCAGTCCGGAAATTCATCGCCGCACTGTACGCCGGAAAAGATAAAGTGGAAGACCAGCAGTACACGGTCGGCCGGCCGCAACCGGCGCATTACGAACTGGTTCGGCTGGCGGATTGACCGGTCATACGCCGCTGGTCGGGGAACGTGAATCCCGGCGGTGACGAGGTTGAATGCCGTTGGCTCAATCCGCCTTCAGTTTCCCGACAAAAAAGTTGTGCATGGACGGCGACCCAAAGCTACATTCCGTCATGTTCATCATCGGACTCGGCACCGCTGCGCCGGAGCAATGTTATGCCCAACGCGACTGTTGGGACATCGTCCAACGCACCGAGGTCTACACGCGGCTCTCCTCGCGTTCGCGCGCCATCCTCAAAAAGGTGCTCTGCGGCGATAACGGCATCGCCACGCGCCACCTGGCGCTCGACGCGTTGCCGGAGGTGTTCAATCTCACGCCCGACGTGCTCCAGGCGCGATTCACCCGGCACGCGCCCGCCCTGGCGGCGGAAGCCGCGGGCCGCGCCTTGCGGGACGCCGGTTGTGCGCCCGCGGACATTGACGCCGTGCTCATCAGCACCTGCACCGGCTATCTGTGTCCGGGCCTGACCAGTTACGTGAGTGAACGGCTTGGTTTGCGCGCAAACGTGTTCACGTTGGATCTGGTCGGGCAGGGCTGCGGCGCGGCGTTGCCCAATCTGCGCGCCGCCGAAGCGCTGCTTGCGGCCAAACGTGCCCGAAACGTTCTATCGGTCTGTGTCGAAATTTGCAGCGCGGCGCTTTATCTCGACGACGATCCAGGCGTGCTCATCAGCGCCTGCCTGTTTGGCGATGGCGCCGGCGCGGCGGTGCTGGCGCGGAAACCGCGGACGAACCAACGGCGGGTTGAATGGAAGTTCGGCACGTCCCGTCTGGCGCCGGACAAGCGTGACACGCTTCGGTTTGGCCATAAAAACGGGATGCTGCGGAACATGTTGTCGCTGCAAGTCCCGCAAATTGCCGGTTCCGAGGCCGCCAAGCTTTTTGCCGAATCACTGGTGATGGCCAACGTGAAACGCGAGTGCGTGGCCGGCTGGGTGTTGCACACCGGCGGACGCGATGTTTTGCACGCGTTGCGCGACCATTTGAAGCTGACCGAAGCCGATGTCCGCCACAGCGCCGCGGTGCTTCGTGAATACGGCAACATCAGCAGTCCGACCGTGTTCTTTGTCCTCCAGCGCGCCCTGCACGATGCCGTGCCGGACGGGTTGTGGTGGATGTCATCGTTTGGCGCGGGTTTCAGTTGCCACGGCGCGTTGTTGGAGGTGGGATGAAACCCTGGCGGAACCGGCGGGGCGAGCGTCCTCGCGAGCCTTATAGAACAAATCGGCTCGTTGGCAGCCTCCCCCACCAAAATAAAGGATGAATCGTATCGTCCAACCTGAATTGCTCGATGAACTGCCGATTGACGATCCGCGCGCAGTTCATTCCCGACGTGACCTGCGGCGCGTCAATGCCTGGATGCGCAATCACGCCATTATGGCAAACGCATTGCGAAATCAGTTGAATGGTCGCAGCAGCGGTCGGCAAACCGCCACATTTCTTCCGGCTGGGGAAACATCCGGCTCTCTGCCGAGAGCCGCTACGCCGGTTTTGCATATCGCCGACCTCGGTGCCGGTGACGGAAATTTCCTGCTTCGCGTTGCGCGGGTCGTTTCCGGCAATGAAGCGCCGTTCTCTGACCTGGCGTGGCACGACAGCGGAGAAACGTGCCGGCCCGGAGCCCGGCGCCCAGCCGCGTCGGGCGGGGTGAGGGCCACTCTGATTGACCGCCAGAAGAATGTGACATCTCGAACGTTGGCCTCCTTTACACCGCTCGGCTGGCGGGCCGAATCGGTGGCGGCGGACGTTTTTGACTGGCTGCCCACGGCCCACGGGCAGGAGGTCATCGTCGCCAATTTGTTCCTCCACCATCTTCAAAATATCCAACTGGCGGAACTGTTTCGGGCCGTCGCCGAGCGCGCGCGCCTGTTCGTGGCAATTGAGCCGCGCCGCTCGCCCTGGACGGCATTTTGGTGCCGGTGGCTTTGGCTGATTGGCTGCAATTCCGTGACCCGGCACGATGCGGCCATCAGTGTGCGCGCGGGATTTTCAGGCCAGGAACTTTCGGCGTTATGGCCGGCAGATCCCGGTTGGGAATTGACCGAACGGCGCACCGGATTCTTCAGTCATTTGTTCGTCGCGCGGAAAGTTTCTCCTTTGGAGTGCGCGGACATGTCCGCGCTTTCAAAAGCGGCGACGTGTCGCCGCAGTCCAAAATGAACAGCAACCCCATCACGATTATCGGTGGCGGACTGGCCGGATTGACGCTCGGCATCGGCCTGCGCCGCGGTGAAGTGCCGGTGACGGTTTGGGAAGCCGGACATTACCCGCGTCACCGGGTTTGCGGCGAGTTCATCAGCGGTCACGGCCAGGAAACCTTGGCACGGATGGGTTTGCGCGAATTGCTCGAACGCGTCGGTGCGGTGAGTGCCCACACGGCGGCCTTTTTCTCGCCCACGCAATCCGCGCCGCCGCGTTCGTTGCCGGTGCCTGCGATTTGCCTGTCGCGTTTCACCCTGGACCACGCGCTCGCGCTTGAGTTTCGACGGTTGGGCGGCGAATTGCGCGAAGGGCAGCGTCGGCCACGTGCCGGCGCTCCTGTTTCAGCAAGTCCAGACAGGCTGAAGCCTGAACTTCAACACGAAGGTATTGTCCATGCCACGGGCCGCCGGGTGCAAGCCGGAGAAAACGGCGCGCGCTGGTTTGGCTTGAAGGTTCACGTGCGCAACGTCCCGCTGTCAGCCGATCTGGAAATGCACGTTTCGCCACGAGGCTACGTTGGTTTGTGCCGGGTGGACCGTGGCGTCGTGAACGTCTGCGGGCTCTTTCGACGGCAACCACACGAGCACAAGACACCGCAAAATGCGCGTGAGTTGTTGCGCGGCCGGCCGGGCTCGCCGCTGAATCGCCGGCTGGAATCGGCCGAATTTGACGAAGATTCATTTTGCGCCGTGGCCGGAATCTCGTTGCATCCGCAACGCGCCGCCGCGCGCTCCGAATGTTGCGTTGGCGACGCCATTACCATGATCCCGCCCGTGACCGGCAATGGCATGTCCATGGCGTTCGAATCCGCCGGGATGGCCGTTGAACCGCTGACGGCGTGGAGTCGCGGGGAGATTTCCTGGGCGCAGGCGCGGCGGACGCTGGCGGGCCAATGCGACGATGTGTTCGCGCGCCGGCTGGCCTGGGCGAAAGGGTTGCAACGGATGATGCTCACGCCGTCATTGCAAAATATCCTGGTCCGGTTCGTCGCGCGCAGCGACTGGTTTTGGCGAACGGCATTTGAACGGACGCGTTGAATTTTTTGTAGCGGCGATCCATGACTGCCGGATAACTTATTGATGACGCTCGCAGAGCGCCGCGACACCAAAGTGAAACCGCTCGCCGATTGCCGGCTTTATACCTTCGTGGACGCGGCTTATTTGCATGGCCGCGTGCCGGAAGTCGTGGCGCAACAACTCTGCGACGGCGGAGCGGACTTGATCCAGCTCCGTGCAAAGAAATCTGCGCCGGAGGAAATCCGCGTCATGGCGGAGAAGATTGTGCCGCTTACGCGCCGCGCCGGTGTCGGTCTGGTCATTAATGATTATCCGGAGATTGCGCGCGGGGTCGGCGCGGAATTTTGCCATTTGGGCCAGGAAGATTTTTTTGATTCAGGCCACGGGCACGTTTCTGAATTAAACACTAAAAATTCAAAAATCAAAATTGGTCTCTCGACTCACTTGCCGGAACAGGCCAAACGCGCCCTGGCTGCCGGCGCCGATTACCTCGCCATCGGCCCGATCTACGCCACCGATACCAAACCGGCGGCAAACCCCGTCACCCTGGAATATGTCCGCTGGGCGGCGGCCAACGTTCCGATTCCCTGGTTCGCGATTGGCGGCATTAATTTGGAGAATCTTGACGACGTGCTGGCTGCCGGTGCGCGCCGGGTTTGCGTCGTGTCGGCCATTCTCAACGCGCCGGATGTGATCAGGGCGTGCGCCGGGTTTCGCCGGCGGCTGGGATGATTTTTATTGCTGGTTGCCTTGCGGATTGCCGCGCTGTTGCAACGCCCACTGCATGGCCGCCACTTGGCCGTAAATTTTTACCCGTTCCTGAAAGCTGACCTGTTCCGCGTCGGTCAAAGCCGGCTGAATGGCTTCAAAATTTTTGACGAGCTGGCTCAACTTGAACTCCTGCTGTTTGATTTCCCGCAACTTCTGGCCGGGAGTTTCTCCGTCCAGGAAATCGTAGCCGGTATTGGCGTCCAGTTGATCCAGCATCATGGATTCAACCGCCAGGCTGGCCTGTTGATTGATGAGATAATTCCCGTTGGCCCCGCTGTTGAGCTGGTCTCCCAGAGTCATTCCCATCTGGGCCAGATTTTCGGCGGAATTATTGTCGCCAACATTCAATTCCTGTTTTTGCAAATCCGTCATTTGGGAGGCAAGCTGTTTGAGAAGAGTCAGGGCACTGTCGGTGGCCGAACCGGCCAGTGCGGTTGCAACGGATTTCGACGGTGATTCTCCGCAAAACAATCCCAGTTCCTCCGTGTCCAACTGGGATTCCAGGGTGTAATTCTCAAAATCGGGTTTGGCCGTGGCGGCGACGAGGTCTTTGACCGCCGCTTCAGACTGGCCGGCCGAGAAATAGGTCTGGGCGGACAGATAACTGGCGAGCGCATTGCCGGGCGAGGACGCCTGGAGCAGGTCGAGCCACTTGCGGCGGTCGTCGGGAAACGCGTTGCGCGTGAGCACCGTCAGCTCCACCCGCGGGTCATTCGGAAAATTGGTCGCCGCCTCTTTCAGATAATTGGTGTCGTCCAGCACGTGAAACGCGGCCAGCAGACTTTCGGCGGAACGATGGTGCAGCGCCAGCCATTCCTCGACTTTTTGGCGCAAATTTTTTTGCTCCGCGGCGGCATCGGCAACGGATGGTTTGTTCGTTTTGGATGCTGAAATTTCCGGCTTGCGGTAGGAGAAGAATCCCTGCGGCTCCAGGATGATGCGCGTGACCTTCTCCGCCTTTTGCGCGCCTTGATCGTAAAAATGCACAATGGTCCACAGGATGACGACCAGCAAGGTCAACGCCAGAAGCCATTTTCTGATCGAGGCGCTTTGCATGATACGATTGTAAGCATTCGCCACCCGCCGTCACAGCTTTTTTGGAACCGGCACCCGGCCGGCCCCCCTTCCGCGGGCGGCGAATCGCCCGGGGATTGTTTATAATTCCAACTTGAAAAATGTATTCAGGCCGTTTATAGATGAAACGGTGAAAAAATCAGAAGGTGTCTGCCTGAACCGCGGTTTCTCCAAAAGTCGGGCGCCGATTTTGATCTGGCTTTGCGGGCTGGTCTGGTTGTCGGCGGCCGGCTCGGCGTTCGCCGGCAATTATTTCGGCTTCGTGTCGCCGACCAATGTCCCGTGGCCGGGCGGCACCATTCCCTATTTGTTCGACACCAATTACACGATCACTCCCGCCGAGAAATCCGTCATCATCACCGGCTTGCGCGAATGGGAGCTGGCCGCCAACGTGCATTTCGTTCCCTACACCAACCAGGCCAACTACGTTCTCCTGCAATTCACCAACGACGGCTCCGGCAGCGGTTATTGTTTGCTGGGGACGCCCGCGACCATCATGCTGCACGGTCTGGCCCGGGGCTTGATGTGCCACGAGGGCGGGCATCTGCTCGGTTTGCAGCACGAGCACCAACGGGTTGACCGCAACAACTTCATCACGGTGAATCTGGCCAATGTCACCGGCGGAACCAACGGCGAAGGGGCGGCGGCCTTTTTGATTGATTCGAATTCCATTTCGTTTGGCTCCTACGACCTGCAATCCGTCATGCACTACACGCCGGAGACGTTCACCAACGGTCTCGGTGACTCGCTGGATCCGCTCCCGCCCTATTGGGATTATTATCACAAGCTCGGCAATCTGGCCTTGAGCATCGGCGACCGCGCCGCCGTCGCCAACCTTTACGGCCCGCCGGCCACGCCGCTGACGAACGTCGTCACCACCACGGCGGACGGCGGTTTTGGCAGCCTGCGGGCGGCGATTTACTACGCGAACGATCATCCGGGCACGACCATCAAATTCAACATTCCCAACACCGATCCCGGTTACAGCAACGGCGTGTACGCCATTTATCTGATTGGCGAGCCGCCGCCGCTGGTCAGCCCGAACACGATCATTGACGGCACGACGCAACCCGGATACGCCGGCCAGCCGGTCATCGTTCTCGACGGCTCGGAGGTTTCGCCCGAGGCGGGCGCGCTGAGTGGCGCGCATCTCTACGGCACCAATTGCACGGTCCGGGCGCTCGCCTTCGACAATTTCAACTACTCCGGCCTCCAATTGTTTGCTCCTGACGCCGCCAGCAATTCCGTGCAAGGCTGTTATATTGGTTTGAAATCCGACGGCGCCACCGCTGCGCCGAACAATTTTGCCGGCGTCATCTTCCAATACGGCGCGCACAACAATGTCATCGGCGGAACCAATGCCTCGCAGCGGAACACCATCAGCGGAAACATCTACTACGGCATCCAAATCAACGACACCAACAGCAATGGCAACGTCATTGATGGAAATTACATCGGCTTGAACGCCGCTGGCACCGCGTCGGTGACGAACGGTTACAGTGGCATCGGCATCTGGAACGGTCCGGTCGCCACGGTCATCGGCGGGACGAGCGCCGGCGCGCGCAACGTCATCTCCGGCAATTATTACGACGGCGTCAATCTCAGCTACGCAAACGTTTCCGGCGTCGTGATTCAGGGAAATTACATCGGCACGGATTTTACCGGTAGCAACGCGGTGCCGAATGGTCAGGCGGGCGTGGATGTTTTCTCCGGCGCCAACGGCATGATCATCGGCGGGTCAAACGCGGCGGCGCGCAATATCATCTCCGGGAACGGCTACACCGGCGTCATTTTGAACGGCGCTGGCGTGACCAACAATCTGGTTGCGGGCAATTACGTCGGCACGGATCCTTCCGGCGAACACGCCGTGCCCAATCAGATTGGCATCGGCGTTTGGGGCGGCGCGACCGGCAATTGGGTCGGCGGAACCGGCGCCGGTGCGGCGAATGTCGCTTCCGGCAATCGGGGCGATGGCATCCTGGTTTCCGATCCGGGAACCAGCAACAACCTCGTCCAAGGCAATCTCGTCGGCACCGATCCTGCCGGGAAAATCGCCGTGGCCAACGGCGATATCGGCGTGGTGGTTCAAAGCGGCGCCGACCATAATCTCATTGGCGGACTGGTTCCCGGCGCGGGCAATCTCATCTCCGGCAACACCAACTATGGCCTGGTCATCATCAACGGGCAGGCCAATGTAGTTCAGGGAAATCTCATCGGCACGGACATGACCGGCACGAACGCGCTGCCCAACAAGTTCACCGGCGCGGCCGTTTGGGGCGGCGCGACCGGCAATTTGATCGGCGGAACGGCGGCCGGCGCGGGCAACGTGATTTCCGGCAACGCGACCTATGGATTTTTCATTTCCGACACCAACACGAGCGGCAATTTTGTGGAAGGCAACCTCGTGGGCACCGACGCCACCGGCAAAAAAGCGCTGGCCAATGGGTTCGCCGGCATCTCTGTCTTTGGCGAAGCGTCGGCAAACACCATCGGCGGCACCGTTGCCGGCGCGGGCAATCTGGCTTCTGGAAATGGCTCCTACGGTGTCTTTCTCAGCGACACCAACACCACCGGCAATCTGGTCGAGGGCAATCTCATCGGCACGGACATCACCGGCACGAACGCCTTGGGCAACGGTTCGGCGAATGTCGAGTTGCAAAATGGCGCGACCGGCAATTTCATCGGCGGCATTAACGCGGGTGCGGGCAATGTCATTGCCTATAGTGGCGGTGCCGGCGTGCTTTTGTACAATCCCGGCACGACCAACAACGCCATCCGCGGCAATTCCATTTTCAGCAACGGCGAGCTGGGGATTAATTTTGACAACAGCGGCGTGGTTGCCAACCATACCGGTTTCCTTGCCGGGCCGAATGATTTTCAGAATTATCCGGTTATCACCAACGCCGTCGCCGGCGGATCAAGCACCACCGTTTCCGGCACGTTGAACAGCACGCCCAACGGCAGCTTCTTGATTGACGTTTACCGCAACATCATTCCCGATCCGAGCGATTACGGCGAAGGTCAGGTTTATGTAGGTACGGCGGCTTTGGCCACTGACGGCTCGGGGAATGGAGCTTTTGCGTTGACGGTTGCCGGTGATTTTGCCGGCCAAAATTTCGCCGCCACGGCGACGGCGGCCAACGGCGACACCAGCGAATTCAGCGCTGATTTTCCGGCAGTTGCCGGCCCGGCGGCGCAATTTACGGGACCCTTCCAATCCAGCAGCACCAACGGATTTGCTTTCCATCTGACGTTGCAGACCAATTTCAGTTATCACATTCAAACCACAACCAATCTTGCCGCCCCGATTGTGTGGGTTAACCTGACCAATTTTACTGCCACCAATTCGCCGCTCACGTTCACCGACCACTCGGCCACCAATTATCGCGTGCGCTTCTACCGGGTCGTGTCGCCCTGATTGGCTCGCGTCCGGTTCGGGTGGTTGTCGATTGCGTGTCGGCGCCGTGCGCCGAGTTTGGGCCGCAGGCGCGACGCCATAAGTCGGGACACTACCCGGTTCGGATATTGGTACAATTTGGTGGGGCGAGGCCACGGACGAGCCGGCTGGCGAGGACGCTCGCCCCATCGAACACGGCAAAATATACCCCTACCCGGTTTTGCCGGCGGTTGCCAACGTCGGAGGAATCGGCCAGAATCAGGGAATGAATGCACGCGCGTCAGTCGTTTCCCTTTGTTTTCTCCTGCCGGTTCTTGCGTTGTCTGCGGAGAAAACCGTTTTCAACGTCCGCGACTACGGGGCCACGGGCGGGGGAACGAATCTGGACAGTCCGGGCATTAACCAGGCGATTCAGGCGGCGTCGGCGGCCGGGGGCGGAACCGTCTTTGTCCCAGCCGGCACGTATCTGTGCGGCAGCATTCACCTGACGAATAACATCCATTTGTACCTGGACGCCGGTGCGGTGATTCTCGGCGCGCCGCAAGACCTGAATGCCTACGATCCGACGGAACCGTGGTCGGGCCAGGCTTATCAGGACGGCGGGCACACGTATTTTCACAACAGCCTGATCTGGGGCGAGAACCTCACAAACGTTGCCATCACCGGCCCGGGCATGATCAACGGCGGCGGGCTGGTGCGCGACGACAAGCTGTTGGATGATATGTGCGGGTTTTCGCGCTGGAGCCCGACCAATCGCACGCCCGTGCTGGAAACCAATCTCCCGCCGTCCCGGCTCGGTAACAAGGCCATCGCGCTCAAGCTGTGTCGCAACGTGCTGCTGCGGGACATCACGATTATTCACGGCGGCCACTTCGCCGTTCTCGTCACCGGTTGCGACAACCTGACGGTGGACAACGTGACGATGGACACCGACCGCGACGGCATTGACATTGATTGCTGCCGCAACACGATGGTTTCCAATTGCCGCATCAATTCGCCGCGCGACGATGGTTTGTGCCCGAAAAGCACGTTCGCGCTGGGCCGGAATGTCATCACGGAAAACCTGACGATCGTCAATTGCCAGGTTTCCGGGTTTCAGGAAGGGACGCTGCTCGACGGGACGATGAAACCGACCCGGGGCGGGACCGGCCGGATCAAATTCGGCACGGAGGCCAATGGAGGTTTCCGCAACGTGACCATCGCCAACTGCACCTTTCGGGATTGTCATGGGCTGGCCCTGGAGGAGGTGGACGGTGGCCTCATGGAAAACATCACCATCAACAACATCACCATGATGGATGTCATTGCGTGCCCGATTTACCTCACCACCGGCGAGCGCAACCGCGGGCCGGACGTAACCGTTTCCAGCCGGATGCGAAACATTTTCATTTCCAACGTGATTGCCACCGACGTGGATCCCCGGAGCGGCGTCCAGATCACCGGAATGCCCGGACATCCCATCGAAGGCGTGCGGCTGGAAAACATCCGGTTGGAATTCAAGGGCGGCGGGAAGAAGGCGCAAGCCGCGCTGCCCGAACTCGGCGCCGGCTATCCCGAACCCGCCCAGTTTGGCGCGCTGCCCGCCTATGGTCTTTATGCGCGGCACGTCCGCGACCTTGAACTGGCGAACCTCAGCGTGGGTTTCGAGAAGGTGGATTTGCGCCCGCCGCTGATTTGCATGGATGTGGACGGCCTGGAAATCGACAATTTCAAGGCGGACCTCCTGCGCAGTGTGCCGGCGGCCAGATTTGTTGACGTCAAGAATGTCCTGATCCGGAATTCACCGGTCCTCGACGCCATCGTCCCGCAATAAAAAAGTTGCCCCGAACACTTTCGGGACAACTTGGAAAAGAATCCGGTGGTCGGGAACTGAGGTTCCGGTCAATGAACGCTCAAAGCCACGTTGATTTGATCAATGGCTTCGCTGATGTGTTTGCTGATGCGCGGTTGGGCTTTGACTTCGGCGGCGTTGAGCACAATTTCGAGCAGCCCCCGGGCGTCGCGCAGTTTGTCATCCGAGAGGACCTGCTTCTGCCTGTCGTTGGCGCCGCCGCCCAGATCCACGCCCAGCAGTTTGGCGGCCGCTTCAATCTGGTGCATGGCCTTCACACGATGACCTTTGTAATCGTGATCGCCGGTGGCCAGGATGAGATAGGCGCGGGTCAGCGCCTTCGCTTCCGAGAAATTGCTCATCGCCACGGTTTGGAATTGGTTCGGGCCGGCGACGCTGTCGCTCAGCGGTGGCGGCATGGATGGCGTGGCGGCGCGCAGGCTGACGCCACCGGCCAGGACGGTGGTTAAGACCGCAAATTTTGTGCTCGTTGTCAGGTATTTGATTTTCATATATTGGCGTTATTGACGGAGTCAGAGTCTAGAAAGTTACAAGCCGATGTCAATGGCGGAATCTATCCACCCGTCATTTTCAGGAATTCCGCTTCCTCCAGAGTCTTGATGCCCAGTTGCCGGGCCTTTTCCAGTTTGGAACCGGCCTCGGCGCCGGCCAGAACGAAATCCGTTTTGCTGCTCACGCTGCCGCTCACTTTGCCGCCAGCGGCTTCGATTTTGGCTGTCGCCTCTTCGCGCGTCATTGATGGTAACGTACCGGTGAGGACAAAGGTTTTTCTGGCAAAAACACCGGGTTCGCCGGTCGAAACTTCCTTCTCGGGTTTGATTTTTAATTCGCGAATCCGGCCGAGCACTCTTTTCCCGGCCGGCGACGCAAAATAAGCCAGCACGCTCGTCGCCGCCACCGGGCCGACTTCAACCATCTTCGCTTTCAAACCGCCCGCTTCCAGTCGCGATTCAATTTTCGCAATTTCGGCTTTGAGTTCGGCATCGTGCTTTTCCCGCGCGGCCTTTTCGACTTCGGTCTTTGGCGGATTTTTGCGTGAGCGCGGGCTGATTTCGGCGCGTTCGACTTCTTTCGCGCCGAGGTCGCGGATGTCACGCAACACTTCAGACTTCGCCAGTGTTTCCAATGAATCATGCGTGGCGGCGAGTTGTTTGGCGGTGGCTTCGCCGACGTCGGCAATCGCCAGCGCATGAATCCAACGCGACAGCGGCGCGGTTTTGGCGCGGTCGAGCGCTTCCAGAACTTTCGTGGCGTTTTTTTCGCCGAACACGCGCGGTTCGTTGTCCGTGCCGAGATTCAGTTTGGCAAGCTGCTCCAGTTTCAGATCGAACAAATCGAGAGGTTCTTTGACGAGGCCGCGTTCAACCAGCTTTTCAGCCACAATGCCACCGAGCGATTCGATGTCGAGCGCCTTGCGGTAGGCGAAATACTCCACGCGCCGCATGAGTTGTGCCGGGCACCCGGCGATGTTCTGGCAGCGCCAGGCAACTTCCGCTTCAACATTCGGGGGGACGAGTTCCGCGAGTCCCTGACTTTCCGATTTTGATTTGGGGCTCGTATGACTCGCCCCTCCGAAATCCAAATTGCGCGATGATTTTAACTTTTCCCTCGCAATCGGCCCACCGCAGGCCGGGCATTTGCCACCGATGTGCTTGAACAGATCAAATTCCTTCGCGCCGGGCGGCCGTCTGGTTTTCACCACCTCGGCCACTTCAGGAATCACCATGCCGGCCTTGCGGATGACCACGGTGTCGCCGATGCGGATATCTTTGCGCCGAATTTCGTCCTCGTTGTGCAACGTCGCGCGCGAAATCGTCGAGCCTTGCACGAACACCGGTTCCAGTTCGGCCACGGGTGTGAGCACACCCGTTCGCCCGACTTGCACGGTAATGCCCTTAAGCACCGTTTCGGCCGGCGTAATCCACGGCACCGGTTTGTGGACGATGGCCCAACCCGGTGCGCGGGCGCGGCCCGGAATTTTCGCCCAATCCGCGAGCGTGTTGACCTTGAGCACGATGCCATCAATCTCGTAAGGCAGCTGTCGCCGCAAATCCTTTTCTTCGTCGTAATGCGCGACGACTTTGTGGCGGTAGATTTTCAGGACTTCCTCGATGCCATCGCAGACCCACCAGAGCTTCTGGGTGGGCAATCCGAATTCGGCGAGGGCTTCGAGCATTTCGGAATGTGTCTTGAACGCGATGCCATCCACGGCGCCGGTGGCATAAAAAACGGCGCGAATCGGGCGTTGCGCGACCAGCTTCGGGTCGAGTTGCTTGAGCGTGCCGGCGGTGGCGTTGCGGGCGTTGGGAAACGGTTTCTCACCGGCGGCTTCGAGCTTTTTGTTGATGGCCTCAAATTCCTTCATCGGCATGTAAGCCTCGCCGCGCACTTCGAACAGCGCCGGCGGATTTTTAAGATTCAGTTCCAGCGGAATCGCACGGACGGTTTTGAGATTGGCAGTGATGTCGTCGCCTTCGACGCCGTCGCCGCGCGTTACCCCGAGCGCAAGTTTCCCGTGCCGGTAGTGCACGCTGATGGACACACCATCCACCTTTGGTTCCATGGCATACTGAATTTTGTCGCGGCCAAGCTGTTTGCGGAGAGTGGCGTCAAAGGCGCGCAGTTCGGCGAGCGTGTTTTCGTCCTGGGCACGATTGCGTTTCCCGCGGTCGGGTTCTTCGGCGCTCGTGGGATGTTCCACCGCCTCCACCTTGTCAAGCGACAGCATCGGCACGAGATGTTTCACGCGCGCGAATTTTTCGCTGGGCGCGCCGCCGACGCGTTGCGTGGGCGATTCGGGCGTGACTAGCTCCGGAAATTGTTTCTCCAGGTCCTGTAGTTTCTTGAAAAGCCGGTCGTATTCGCGGTCGGTGATGAGTTGCCGGCCTTCGACATAATAGGCGTGGTCGTGCCGGCGGATTTCGTCGGCGAGTCGGGCGTGGCGGGCGTTGGCTTCGCGAGGCGTAGGCGTCATCGCCGGAATTCTGCAACGGGGCCCCGCCTCAAGGACAGTTTTTTCGCGCGGCTGCTTGCAGCCTTTTCAGGCCATCAAACCGTTTCGAAGCCCGCCGCCACTCAATGGGTCAGCGGATAAATCAGCCCGGCGACGCACAGCAGGAAGCAGAGGAGAATCACCACGATGACTGCGCGGTCGAGCGGGCCGAATCTTGGCTGTTCGGAACGATTGGCAGGAACGATGGCGGTGCGTACGACATTACCGCTTTCGCTCTCGCTATAAGCGATTTTCGTCATGACCGCCTAGTCAGCATGGCTTGGGCCACGTCAGGCCCCCCACCCGCCGGCCGCCAAAACGGAGCAAACGGCCTGATTTGGAGCGAACAGTCCTGAGATTTGACACCCTGACCGCACCGGGAGCGCGTGAATTTCACGCCTTGTCTCAAAACCAACACAGTCCTACGCTGGGCTCATGCGTGAAAATCTGGGCAAGGCGTTTGCGTTGACGGATACGCAAATCTTTCGCCGCGCGCCGCTGCCCAGGTCCTACACGAATTTTCTGGGCCGGAAAACGTTCCTGTTTTTAATGACCTTGCAAGGGTTGGTGGCGTTCGCGCTCATCACGCTGGGCGTTATTTTCCGGAAATTCCGGACGGCCCGGAACGTCATCCGTCCGCGTATCCGGCAGGAAATCGCCCGGGCAGGCGTGGCGCTGTTGCCTATGTTTTTATTTGTGGCGCTGGCGCTCGGATTTCTGGTCATCGGCCAGACCGTTTCGGCCCTGGCGCGGGTGGGGGCGACCGGCTATCTCGGTTCGACGATGGTGATTGTGGTCGTGCGCGAACTGGGGCCGTTGCTGGCGGCGGTGCTGGTGCTGGCGCGTGTGGGCACGGCGCACGTGATTGAACTCGGTACGGCGCGGGCGTTGGGCGAGGTCGAGGCGCTGGAGGCGCTGGGCATTGACCCGGTGCATTACCTGGTTGTGCCGCGGGTCATCGGCATGGCCGTGGGCGTTTTCGCGTTGACGGTGTATTTGATCATCGTCGCGCTCGGGAGCGGCTATCTGTTCGCGTTTTTACAGGACGTGCCGCTGGCACCGGGCGATTATTTCAAACAAATCGCCGAGGCGCTTAACTGGCTGGATTTTGTGTTGCTGGCATTGAAGACCGTGGCATTCGGCTTTTTCATTGCCGTGGTGACGTGTTATCATGGCCTGGCGCAACCGCTGCGGCTGGAAGACGTTTCGCGCGTGGCGGTGCGCGCGGTCACTCAGGGCGTCATCGTGTGCGTCCTGATTGATTCGTTGTTCATCCTGCTTTACCTCGGCACATGAGCGAAACGGAAAACACGGCGGCGATTGAGATGCGCGAGGTCAGCGTCGGTGCCATGCGCGACATCAGCTTTATCGTGCTGGAGGATGTGACCTGGTCGGTGGCGGCGGGGGAATTCTGGACCGTCGCCGGCCAACCCTATTCGGGCAAGAGTGATTTCCTGATGCTGGCCGCCGGGTTGATGGCGCCGGTAAGGGGCGAGTGCAGACTGTTCGGGACGGATACGCGCACGTTCGGGGAAGCAAAGCTGGCGGAACGGCTGCACGTGGGGTTTGTTTTTGCCGGCGGACAGTTGTTCAATCAACTGACGATCCGTGAAAATGTGGCGTTACCGCTGCAATACCACCACGATTTGGCACCCGCGGCGGCGGCGCGGGCGGTGGAGAGGTTGCTGGAGCTGCTGGAATTGACGCCGCTGGCCGATCTGACACCGGTGAGTATCAGTGAAAACTGGCGCGCGCGGGCGGCCCTGGCGCGCGCGTTGATCCTCAAACCGAAAGTGCTTCTGCTGGATAATCCGCTGGCCGGTCTGGGCATCCGGCATCTGCATTGGTGGCTGCGGTTTCTTGACCGGTTGTCGCGCGGACACGATTGGTGTGACGACCGGCCGATGACCGTGGTGGTGACGACGGACGACTTGCGGCCCTGGCGAGATCCGAGTCGAAAATTTGCACTGCTGCGTGATAAAAAATTCTTTTTGCTTGGCCATTGGAACGAGGTGGAAGCGTCGGGCGATGCCCTGGTAAAAGAATTACTCGCCGAGCCGATGGAAACCGTTGAATGAAATGAGCAACCGGTTGAATGAGTGATTCATCAAATGAGTTTGCGCCGCGTCATTTCCGTCCTCTAATTTAACGCACGACTCATTTGACCAATCACTGAACAAACGAATCATGGCCCTGCAAGATCTGACCCCGCAACTGCGCACGCGCCTGAGCCGCATGGAACGCGCGATGGGCTGGTTTGTATTTGTGGCGACGGCGCTGTTGTTGTTCGGTTTCGGCTACTACATCTACCACACGGCCGAGCGCAAAGGCTGGTTCGTCGTCAAGGCACCGTTTCATACCTATCTCCAAAGCTCGGCCGGCCTGAATGTGGGGGATCCGGTTTATATGATGGGTTTTCCAGTCGGGGAGATCACCAGCATCAAACCACAGAAGCCGTATGAACCGCAAAATGTCCGGCTTGAGTTTGAAGTGCGCGCTGATTATTTCCGCTATCTCTGGTCTGGCGGCTCGTATTTGAAGGTGAATGCGGCGGATTTTCTCGGCAAGCGACAATTGGAGGTCACCCGCGGAACGAACGGCTATGAAATGGTGGTCACGCAACCGGTCTCGGTGAAGACCGTTGATGAATTGAAACAATTGGTGGCAGAGGAACCCGGCCAATGGCAACTGGCCCAGGATGTCTTCGACGCGGATTCCAACCTGGTCTTCGGCGCCTACACGATGCTGGATGATTCCAATTTACAGGTCCTCGCAGGAATGAACCTCGTCTCCAACACGCTCTATGCCTACAACAACACCGTCAACCGCAAACACATTGTGGCGTCGTGGGATGGCCGGTATCATCACTATAAAATTTTCACGCCGGGCGATGACACCGCCTGGATACATGCCGTGGAATCACCGCTGGTTTCGGACCAGTTGCAGGCCATGATTTTGCAGGTGCAGCAGGCCTTGCCGAATGTCCTCGCACTCACGAATAAACTGGCTGCCGTGCTCGACCATGCGGCCGATGCGACGTCGAATCTCAACGTTGCCGTGGTCGAGGTACGGCCGTTGCTGACCAACTTTGCCATGCTCAGTTCGCAACTGCGCGAACCCGGCGGGCTGGGCGTCTGGATGCTCGGCACCAATGGCGCACAACAGACGCAATCCGTGGTGGCCGACGTGGATACCAATCTGCTGCTGTTGTCCCTGACGCTGGATCACCTGGCCGATATCACCAGCAATCTCAACGCACAGGTCCAGGCCAACACGAACATGCTGGGGGTCGTTTCCAAAACGGTGGGGGACGCCGATGATTTCGTTCAAGGATTGAAGCGGCACTGGCTGTTCCGCTCGGCGTTCAAGAAGGAGAACAGGGGCGACACCAATGCCGCGACGCCGAATTCGCTATCTCCGCGACAGCGTTAACCGCTTCTTTTCGCAGCAGCCGGGGTAACGAGGCTCATTATTTTCGATTTGCGATATACGATTTACGCAGCCGGCGGAGATTTTGGAACAGCTCGTAAATCGTAAATCCAATATCGTAAATTCAGTGGGAGCCGACTCACGCCGGCTGCTACTTTTTACGGGATGGTCAAGCCGGCTGGCCCAAAAACCGGCGCAGGCGGTTGAGCATCGTCGAGGCGAAACGTTCGTAAGGCATGAGCACGCGGCCGTGGGTCTTGATTTCGTCAATGGCCGCCAGGGTCATGGAAAAATCGAGGTCATGAAAGGCGCGGCCGTGTTTGACGCGGCGCAGCCAGCGGCCCAGGTCGGTGATTTCCTCGATCTCATCCGCCGGGCCGGGATGAAACGACACCCGCCATTCGTCGCGGCGCAGAAAGCCGTCGGCTTCGCCCTTGTTCTCAAACCACGGGTCGCACAACAGAACGCAAATGGATTTTCCCAGATTATGGCCCAGCCGAAAGAAGACCATGCGCTTGTCGGTTTCACTGAAGTGTTCGAAGGCGGTGTCCAGCGCGTCCTCCGGTGGCGGTGAGAATTTGGTCTGAAAACCGAGGTGAAAACCGCCTGGCGTGGCGCTCGATTTCTCGAAGCAAAGATTCTCCTCAAAAATCCAGCGCAGGTCACTGCTCAAACCGCGCGCGGCGAGCAGTTGTTTCCAGGCGTCCAGCGCCTTGTTCAGAGTCGGCCGATTAAACGACGTTGGTGAACTCATGTCGGAACATTATATCATTGGTTCTGGCGAAACCAATCCACAAATTGGGGGATGCCTTCCTCGATTCTGACGCGTGGACGGTAGCCGAGCAGTTTTTGCGCCTTGGAAATGTCCGCGTAGGTGCGGGGCACGTCGCCCGACTGCTGGGGCAAACGCTCGATGACCGCCTTCTGACCAAGCGCGGATTCGAGCAGCCCGACGAGCCGGCTCAATTTCACGGTCTGGGAATTGCCGAGGTTGAAAATTTCGTAGCCGAATTTCTTTTGCGTGCAGGCGATGACGCCGTCCACGGTGTCGCTGATGTAGGTGTAATCGCGCTCCGTGGAGCCGTCGCCGTAGACTTGGATCGGCTTGCCCGCGACGATGAGCTTGGCGAACTTGTGAATCGCCAGATCCGGCCGCTGGCGCGGGCCATAAACCGTGAAGAATCGCAACATGACCACATCCATGCCATAGACATAATGGTAAACGTGACCAAGGGCTTCACAGGCCAGCTTGCTGGCGGCGTAGGGCGAGATGACCGAAAACACCGGGTCGCTCTCTGCGAACGGCACCTTGGTGTTCACGCCATAAACCGAGGAAGAGGAGGCGATGAGGGCCTTCTTCACCCCATGCCGCCGCGCCGCTTCCAGCACGTTGACCGTGCCCTCAACATTGACCTGCTGGAAAAATTCCGGTTCATCCAGGCTGGGCCGGACGCCGGCGCGGGCCGCCAGATGGATCACTTGATCAAATGGGACCTGGGTGAACAGATTTTCCAAAGCCCGGATGTCGGATAGATTTTTGGAAACAAAGGTGAACGGCTTGCCTAGGGCGGAAATTTCCTTGAGATTTTTTTCCTTGATGGCCGGGCTGTAAAACGAATTCAGGTCATCCAGGGCCCAGACCGCATGTCCGTCGCGCAGCAACCGTTCGCAGACGTGCGAACCGATGAAGCCCGCGCCGCCGGTGACCAGAAAGTTCATGGCCGAACGCTAACAATCCGAATGCCGGCTGTCGAGTGCGGGCAAGCAAGAGCAAACAAGAAAATCCAGCCAGATTGGGGCGCCGGAAGTTTCCTGAAATGCGAAAGACTCACTCCCTCTCCTCCGCTTGGCGCAGGAGGGGGCCGGGGAGAGGCGGCGTGATTAATTTTGTTCCCATCTCCCGATTGCCTTCAAAACAGTTCATCTACGCTGCCCCTGTGAATGCCACCGGCAAAGCACGCCGTCTCCGCCGCGGCCAGACGGATGAAGAAAGGGAGCTATGGCGCGCCTTGCGGGCCGGGCGTTTTGCCGGATTCAAATTCCGCCGGCCGCATCCGCTTGGAGAATGCTTTCTCGACTTGTATCGCCTGGCGGCAAGGTTGTCCGTTGATTTGGACGGATTTCAACACGGACTGCCGGAGCAACACCAACATGATGCGGAGCGTGAAAGATTTTACACCTCATTCAGCTCATCAATCAACTGCCGCAGGCGGCCGTAATCGCGGCGATTGAAACCAAAAGCGATGCGCGCCAAATCCAAGTTATCCTTGTCCTCCATTTCTTCGGGCGTCGGGTTGATGGATTTGATCGGCGTACCGTTGATGATGTCGGCGAAATCGCGATTCAAAGCGGCAATGGTGTTTGCCGCCGGCGCAGTCTTCAGCCGGATGATCAGCGACTCTTTCACAAACCGGCTGGAATGGAAATTCCGGTAGAAACCGGTGATGATTTTCACCGCTTTCTCCGCGCTGTCGGTGATCTGGTACAGGCGCAGGTCTTCGGGCGAAATCAGTTTGTCGCGCAGCAAATGATCGCGGACGGTCCGGTCCCAGGTTTTCCAGTAAGTGCCGCCGGGCCGGTCCATGAGCACGAGCGGCATGAGCTGGCTCTTGCCGGTCTGCATGAGTGTGAGCGCTTCGTAGCCCTCGTCGAGTGTGCCAAACCCGCCCGGGAAGAGCACAATCGCGTCCGAGTGCCGGATGAAAATAAGTTTGCGCGTGAAAAAGTATTTGAACGTGATGAGCTTTTCATCCTCGGCGATGATGGGATTGGCGGATTGTTCCCACGGCAGCCGGATGTTCATGCCGAAGCTGTTTTCCGATCCGGCGCCTTCGTGTCCGGCCTGCATGATGCCGGGGCCGGCGCCGGTGATGACCATGAATCCGGCCTTTACAATTCTCCGACCAAACTCGACGGCCTGCTGATATTCGAGTTTGCCGGGCCTGGTCCGCGCCGAACCGAAAATCGTGACCTTGCGGATGCCGGCATACGGCGCGAACAGCCGGAACGAATAACGCAATTCCCGTAATGCCGTCTGGATGACGCGCACATCACCGGTGTCCTTCACGTCGGTCAGCAGCTTCAGCGCATTTTCGAGGATGTCGGCGACTTCGTTTTCATTGTGCCCGCCGCCTTTGAAGGCGATGAAGTCCCGGATGCGCTTTTGCAATTCCAAATCGGCGGCGGACCGGGCTGCCGGTTTTCCTTTGTTCATGCGTTGAGGATAGCTTCCGCGGCTGCGATTGCAATGACGCGCCCGTTGACGCATCTGAAGGCGCTGCACAGATTGGTAATCTGCTGTATCGCCGACAGCCAGCCGGCGCCTTGCCATTCCGGCGCAGGTTGCCAACCTGCGATACGGCAGACTGACAGCCTGCGCCGCGGGCTGTCGCCGAATTCGCGCCGTCAAATCGCTTGATTTACGCATTGACGGCGCGGCGCGAAAAAGCCAGACTGCGTCCCCCAATTTTGCCGGAGCCGTGGTGTTCCGGCGCGGAAAGGAAGTGAGTTGCGTTGACCGAAATTAAGTTAAAAAAAGGCGAGTCAGTGGATCGGGCGTTGCGCCGACTGAAGAAGAAAGTGGACCGCGAGGGCACTTTGAAGGTCGTGCGCAATCATCGGCATTTTGAAAAGCCGAGTGAAAAGCGCCGCCGCAAGGAAAAAGCGGCGCGTTTTTCCGCGATGCTGAGCGCGCGCTACGCGGATTTGTAAAGACCGGAAATGGGTTGAAGCGTTGAAACGTTAAAGCGTGCCTCGTTGCGACCGCTTTAACTCTTCAACGCTTCAGCTTTTTAACGAATGTATTCTTTTTCCACCTGCTGGAATTCCCACCGTCACACCGACGGTCGCGCCATGCTGCGCGAAATCCGCGACCTGGGTTTTGAATACGCGGAACTCAGCCACGGCGTTTCCATCAGCCTGATGCCGGGCATCCTGACCGCGGTGGCCGCGGGCGAGATCAAGATTTCCAGCCTGCACAATTTCTGTCCGTTGCCGATGGGCGTGACGCATGCCGCGCCGAACCTGTACGAATTCACCGCCGAGAAGGATTACGAGCGCGAGCTGGCCATCCGGTACACGCTCCAGACCCTTGAATTTGCGCGGCGCGTCAAAGCGCCGGCGGTGGTGCTGCACCTGGGCAGCATGGAATTGAAGGATTACACCGGCCGGTTATGCGACCTGCTCGAACGCGATGGAAAACCGACGCCGAGATTTGAGAGACTCCGCGCCGAGGCCACCGCCAGACAGGAGGCGATGAAAGGAGAATTCGTGGCGCGCATGTATCAAACGTTGCGCCAGCTTTTGCCCGAAGCAGAAAAACGGGGCTTGAAGCTCGGTTGCGAGAACCGTCAGGCGCTGGAGGAAATTCCGCTGGAAAGCGATTTCAGGTCCTTTCTCCGCGAGTTTTCCAGTCCGAATGTCGCCTATTGGCACGATGTCGGTCACGCCCAAATCAAGGAAAACCTCGGCCTGATCCGGCACGTGCAACACCTGGAATCGCTGGCTGACCGCCTTGTCGGTTTTCACGTTCATGACGTGCAATTTCCGGATCGTGACCACGCCGCGCCCGGCACCGGCATGGTTGATTTCGCCGCGCTCAAGCCGTTTGTAAAACCGGAGCACCTCAAGGTGTTTGAACTCAACCCGGGGTTGCCGGTGGAAAAGGTCAAGGCCGGCGTGGTGCATATCAAAAAAATCTGGGGCGAGGAATAAAACGCCACCATTACCGGCAGCGGCCGGCAACAAATGCGACGAATTATTGGCGGCGGCGCAATGCAAGCAACGCGGTAATACTCATTCCGGACAGCGCCCATGTGGACGGTTCCGGCACGGAAATCGCGATGAAGGTCGGGGTATTCAAGCTTGGGTCCGAAAAGGTATGGATGGGATGGCCGGTGGAACTGTATTCGGACACGGAATTGGCACCGCCATTCACTACGTAAAGATCACCGTTGCTGTCGAAGGCCAGGCCGGCGGGTCCGTTCAAACCCGAGGCAAATGAGGCATTGATCAGATTTCCGCCGGAGTCAAATTCCGCCACCTTGCCGGCGCTTGTATTCGCAATAAAGATGTTCTGGGTGCTGGCGGCACTGATTGACAAACCCGCGACTGCGAGTGCTTTGACAGGATTGAGCACGTTCATTCTGATTACTCCGACTTTGCCCGATCGCGCATGATTGTCAGGTTTAATAGATACAGAACATTAGAGTACTTAAAATACTGCCGGGGGAACATGGAAAATGGCTTTGCGGCCCGCGCGCATTTGCATGAGAATCGGCTTCGTGGGTACATCACTTCAAATAGCCGGCGAAATTGTTGTCCGCTTGCAACGAGCGGGTTACGCCGCGTTTTGGGTGGGCGGCTGCGTGCGCGATTTTTTGCTCGGACGCGAGCCGCAGGACTACGACATCGCCACGGAGGCGCGGCCCGAGCAAGTTGAGAAACTTTTCAAAAAAACCATTGCCGTCGGCCGCAAATTCGGCGTGGTGATTGTGGTGGTGGGCAAACGACATTTCCAGGTCGCCACCTTTCGCGCCGAAGCGGAGTACCGGGACGGCCGGCGTCCGGGAAAGGTCGTTTTCAGCAGCGCCGAAGCGGACGCGCAGCGACGCGATTTCACCGTCAACGGACTTTTCTACGATCCGAAGGCGGAAAAGCTTCACGACTGGGTCGGCGGCGAACAGGATTTGCGCGCAAAAATCATCCGCACCATCGGTACGCCGGAAGATCGGTTTGCGGAGGATCATCTGCGTCTGTTGCGCGCGGTGCGGTTCGCGGCGCAACTGGGATTTGAAATCGAACCGGAGACCTTCGCCGCCGTAAAAAAGCTGGCGCCCAAAATCGAACGCATCAGCGCCGAACGGATTCGCGACGAACTCATCAAGTTATTTGCGCCACCGAAGACCTTGGCTGGTGGGGCGGCCAGTCCTCTGCCCGCCGCGTGTTTGCCAACTGATAGCGGCGCGCACGGAGTGACGCCCCCTGCCTCTTCCGCCGCGCGCGGCCTGGTGCTGTTGCGCGACAGCCGGTTGCTGCCGGGCGTTCTGCCCGAACTGATTGCCACCATCCTCTGCCACCAATCGCCGGATTATCATCCGGAAGGTACCGTGTTCGAGCATATCCGGTTAATGCTCGAAAAAATGCCGCCGGATTCATCTCCCTCGTTGCCGTGGGCGGTGATTTTGCATGACATCGCCAAACCGGCGACGGCCGAACGCGATCCCGCGACCGGGGCGATCCACTTTTACGGTCATGAAAAGGTCGGCGCGGCAATGGCGGAACGGATTTTGCAGCGGCTCCGGTTTCCCAAGAAACACATTGAGGAAATTGTCGCGTGCGTGCGAAATCACATGCAGTTCAAGGATGTGAAGCAGATGCGCAAGGCGACGCTGCGGCGGCTGTTGCTGCGCCAGACATTTCCGCTGGAACTGGAATTGCACCGGCTCGATTGCCTCGGTTCGCACGGCAATCTGGACCATTATGAATTTCTGCTGGCGCAGGCCGCAGAGTTAAAAGAGAAACCGGCCATCCAG
>DATJNM010000029.1:0-24845 GCA_035508155.1 Candidatus Sulfopaludibacter sp.
CGAAGGCGGCAAACATCAAGTCTCCCAGTGCGCCGGTGCGCCGGCGTTGCTCGGCTGGGCCACCGGAAATTTGCCGGAACCGAAAAACAATCCGCAGGTCGGCATGGTCAACATGCGCACCGTGATGCCGGCGTTGCAAAAGGCGAAGCCGGTGAAATTCGCCGGCGAAGGCCTGAGTTTCGCCAGCGTGTCATTGCCGAGACAACTGCGCGAAACGCAGGTGGTGAAAGACAAATCACCGGATGACATCGCGAAGGAAATCGTTGAGTGGATCAAGATGTAGAAACCACGAAATACACGAAACACACGAAGGAATTTTCAAACTATGGAAGTCATTCTAATTCTCGCCCACGCGGAAGCCGATGGTTCGCTCGCCAAATCGGCGCGCGAGGCGTTGCACGCGGCAGCGACGCTGCATAAATCGCTCGCCGGCTCAAAATTCGTCATCGGCCTTGTCGGTGAAAATGTTCAGGCGGCAGCGAATTCCATCGCGGCCTGCACCGCGACGAGATATTTGGGCGTCACCGGCGCGGATTTTGCACAACCGCGCTATGGCACAGACGCGGCGGCGGCGGAAGCGATTTGTAAGGCCGCACAAGCCACCGTCGTCGTGGCGCCGGCGACTTCGCGCTGGGCACGTGTGTTGGCCGGCGTGGCGCAGCGGCTCGGTGGACGCGCCGACACGCACGTCACCGGCGTCTCGGCGGCGGACGGAAAAATTTCCGTAAATCGCTGGTATTACCGCCAGCGCATGGAAAGTTCACAGACCCGCACGCAACGTCCGTGGATCCTGGGCATCGACCCCGGCAGCCAGACACCGTGCGTATGTGGCGCTGGC
Organism: Candidatus Sulfopaludibacter sp.; assembly: GCA_035508155.1. Taxonomy (GTDB): domain Bacteria; phylum Verrucomicrobiota; class Verrucomicrobiia; order Limisphaerales; family UBA11358; genus UBA11358. Next base: position 839 of record DATJNM010000029.1, read on the forward strand.
AACGCCAGTGTGGAAAAGATTTCGGTAAATCTCACTGACGCAGCCACACGCACAACGATCATCGGCGTTCGCGAACCAAAAGCCGATGCGCAGACGATTCGTCCCGACGCAAAACTGTTGTTCGTGACCGGTGCCGGTTGGACAAAAAAACAGGCTGACGGCCAAACGCATTTGCCGGAAGCCGAAAAAATCATTCTCGATTTCCTGAAAAAATCCCGCGCCTCGCTCGGCAGCAGCAAATCACTCGTGGACCAGAGCGGCGAAGGCCAGGCCATTTTGCCATTCCTCTCGCACTTGAATCAGGTTGGCCAGACCGGAGCGACGCCACGGCATCCAAAGGGTTTGAGCACGTGTTGCCACGGTGAAGAGCCGCACACGGTCGGTTGGCGTTTCATTGGTGAACGTCGCGCGATCAGTCTCGATCCGAACTGCGGCTGGGCGCGCGGCAAGGCCGACGTGCTTTACGTCGCTGATGCCTTTAAGGTGATGATGAAGGTCAACGAATTGCTCGCAACCAAATCAATTTGAGGCAAGCTCGCGTTCGGTTTTAAGCCTTAACTGGCCGCAGGCGGCGTCAATATCACCGCCTTTTTCGCGGCGAAGCGTGGCCGTGACTTTTTGCCGCCTCAGTGTCGAAAGAAAAGCTTCGCAAACTTTCTCGGATGGGCGTTCCCAGGGCAGGCCTTCGACACGGTTGTAAGGAATCAAATTGACCTTGGCGAAGAGTTTTCGGGCGAGCGCGGCCAGCGGCCTGACCTGTTCAACCGAATCATTCACGCCGGCGATCAGAATATACTCAAACGTCAGCATCCGGCCCTTTCGCCCCTGGTAATCCTCGCAGGCGGCCATCAGCTCCTTGAGCGGATACTTGCGGTTCACGGGCATGATTTTGTTGCGGACTTCGTCCGTCGCGCCGTGCAGGGAAATTGCAAGTCGAAATTGCTCCGGTTCGCCCGCCAGCTTGCGGATCTGCGGCGCGAGGCCGCTGGTGGAAATGGTGATTTTGCGGGCGCCGATGCCGCCGCCCCAGGGGGCATTCAGTATCCGCAGCGCTTTCAAAAGGTTTTCGTAATTCGCCAGCGGTTCGCCCATGCCCATGACGACGATGTTGTCAACGGCACGTGACAGGTGACAGGTGACAGGTGGCACGATCTCTTCATTTCCTGTCACCTGCCACCTGTCACTTGCCACCTCTCGTTCCACCGCCAGAACCTGCTCGACGATTTCGTCTGGATCGAGATTTCGCTTCCAGCCATCGAGACCGCTGGCGCAGAATTTGCAGCCGTAGGCGCAACCGACCTGCGTGGAGATGCACAACGTATGCCGGTCGCTGGCGTCACTATAAAGCGCCGGATTGGCCGGGATCAAAACGCTCTCAATCAAGCCGTGGTCATACAGTCGCCAGAGAAATTTCTGGGTGGCATCGCGGGCGCCCTGTTTGCGAACCAGTTCCAATGTTTGCAGCGAAAACGTATCCGCCAGTTTCTTGCGCAAGGCCGCGGGTAAATTGGTCATGGTGTCCCAAGCGGCGGTCCGCCGCGCATAAAGCCATCCGAGCAATTGGGTGACGCGATAAGCCGGTTCCTTCCAGTTTTTGAACTGCGTTTCCAGTTCGTCGCGGGTCAGGGATTTAATGTCAGTTGGCACGGCTAGTAAATCAACAATTCCACTTCCCGCAATCCTTCGTTCCCCAATTCCCAGTGTCCGCGGCGGAGGACCACGAGGTGGCGGCAGGGATTGGCTCTTTCCTCGGTCTCGTTCACGGAGAGCAACTGAATCCTGGCCGGATTTTTGATTTCGGACGCCGCGCGCGGCATGAGCGCGAACGCGACGCCGTTGTAGTTGAACGCAATTTCATAGCCGGCCACACCTTCCTTTTCAGCCAGGGGATTTTTCAGGATGAGCATCGGGTAGCGCCGCAAGTAGGGAAAATTGGTTGCGCGCACCAGCACGCGGCAGAGTTCCGTCTGGCTTTGAAGGAATTTCAACAGGCTGAACGTGACGTTGGTATCGTGTTCCTGAAGGAGGATTTGGCGTACGTCCAGGCCGTTCAGATTCTGTCCATTCCACTCGCCATGGTCATTGCGCTCGCCGGGCGAAGCCCTTCGGAACCAGGAGGCGAAATTGTCATTGACCAAAACGTTCAATTCAAAGTGGACATGGGCGCGCTCCTTGAGAATCGTTTCGGCGTTTGAAGTCCGGCCCATGGTGGCGATGACATCGCCGGCTTTGACGGCATCGCCCGGTTTCAGGCCGGGCCGGATGACGCTCAGATGCGCGTAGAGGGAATAAATTTCGATGCCCTCGACGAGGTGGCGGATGACGATGTACCGGCCATAATTCGAGAGCGCCGGTTTGTTGCTGAAATAAACCACGGTGCCGTCGGCGGTGGCCATGACCGGGTCGGTCGGCTCACCGCGCCGGTCGGTTTGCAGGTGGCGAATATCCAGGCCTTCGTGCAGGCGGGTGCCATTGTTGCGCACACAGCCGAAGCTGCCGCTCGTCCACGGTTTGTCGGGCGCGGTGGGGGCGAAAAATTTCAATTCACCGCCCGGCTCATACAGGAAGTGGTTCGCCGTTGGAAATCGAAACGGCGCCTGGGCGCAGGACAGCCCGGGGATCGCTGCCAGGAGGCCGACGGCCAATAACACAGCGCGGCAGACGGAGGGGAAAATCATTTGAATTGTTTATTGTAAAATTGGGCGATGTTGCTGAGTCCCAACGCGAATTGGTCGGCTTCCGGACGCGACATGTCCGGGGTAAAGGCAAGGACGCCGTTGGCGATGCGATGGGAGATGAGCGGCGCTGCCAGCCACCGGCCATCGACCAGTTTCTTGCCCCATTGACCGAAGATGGCAAAATGGAGGCCGGTATTGGCCGCGGTGTATTGTTCCAGCATCCAAGTCCCGGTTTCATCGAAACGGAGCTCGATGGCGAATCCACCCGGCGTATTAATAACCTGTGCCGCCACGAGGTTGGCTTCGGTCAGAACGGGCTGTTGCATGATGCTGACCAGGACGGGATCATCGCGCGGCACGGAGATGGTTTGGGTCATCTCCGCCGTGCTGGGGCTGGCCTCAATGTGGACGCGAAGAGCGGCAACGGGGCCGTGGGGCTTGTCGGTTTGGCAGCCACACAGCACCGCCAGGGTTGCCACCAGCGCCAAATAGATGTTGAATTGTCGTGACCAAACTTCCATAGTGCCAACACAAAAACGGAATACGTGGCCGATGTAAAGACACTTGTATGAGCAAACAATTCAACAAACTGGAAAAACGAAGTCGTCGAACGCGCTATCTTAAGCGAAAAAAACTGGCGGCCAGGGCCAAAAAGGCCGCGCCGGCAACGGCGTCATCGTGAGCTTCGGTGTTTGAGACAGCCTTTCGCCGCTCAGAGCCGCCGCACCGGCGGCTTTCTTTTTTTGGGGGACTCACCCGGGGCCATGATGGCATCGAAATTTTGCTGTTTGAGGCAAACAAACTTGTTCACCGCGCTCGTGGTTGCCTCCAAAATCAGTGAATAATTCAGCCGGGCGAAACGGAAAAAACGTTGATTTGAGCCCTGATCCTGAGTTGTTCACGTGCTGTTCACCGGCGTATTCCAGTGAACAAGTTGTGCATATCAATTCATTGTCGGTTTGGGAAACTCAGCTATGATGTCACCAGTTCATTGAAAGAACGAAGCAGGCAGCGAGGATCGAAAGATTGCGCTGAATGTTTCCAGGATAATCCCAGGCGACTGGGGAAAGGTCGGGTCAGGCTGGTTGGCCCGGTCCCTCTGAAGTCGGGCCGAAAGGTTCGGCGGGAGGCAGCATTCACCAGTTCCTCTGGCATGTTCGCAAATGCCAAAAGCGAATGAGGGACTTGGCGGCGAGGAACGATGGAGAAACCGTTCCGAGCCGGGTCAAGTAGTTCAGGCCGGTTTCGAGCCTGGGCGAATCGCAGTTACCCAGAGGGTAAACGGTTGCTACTGTGCACCGGCACGGTGCCGGCGACTCTGGCGGATTGAATCGAACAGGTCAAACCGCCCAATGAAACCCGTCGAAAGGCGGACAAAGGGAGCGCAGGTGCCGGGAAGGCCACGCTGACGAGGCAGGTCGTGTGAAAACCTTCCCAAGCTGGCGATGTTAAAACGACGTCGCTGGGCTGTGAGCCAAAAGCAACCTGAGAGTGAAGAGGCGAGACCCGTGGCACCGGGCGAACGCACCGCCAAAAGCGGCGGCTGACCCGGGGCTAAGTGGTAAAGACGCGAAATGCTGATCACAGGCGTGTCTTGACCTGGTTCACAGGCAGGTGGCGCAACCACCCGCCGAAGTGAGCTGAAAAGCCTCACTCGAAATCCGGTGGCCGCAAGGCGCCGGACGGCCCTGCTACGAGGCCGAAAACTCCGCTTGCCGTGGAGAATGGCGTCGGGAAACCGGCAGCCCCCGCGAGGGTGCGCGCCTAATGCTGGTCCGGGAAAGAGAGATTGGCGAACTCCCACCCCCCATTTGTCCCTGCCTGGCCGAAAGGTCAGGCGGGGACTTAATGTTTTTGGATTGTGTTTTTTTGAGCTGGAGGGCGAAGATCGTTATTCTCATCTGTAAAAAAAGGCTTGCCCGGGGACGGCTTCCGGCACAAATTGCGGTTAACTTAACCGTCACGAAAAATTATGGGACGCATCTACAACAATATCGTCGAAACGGTCGGGCGCACGCCATTGGTCAAACTCAACAAAGTCACCGCGGGACTGCCCGCCACCATTCTGCTCAAGTGCGAGTTTTTCAATCCGCTCAGCAGTGTCAAGGACCGCATCGGCATGTCCATGATTGAGGACGCCGAAAAGCGCGGCGTGCTCAAGAAGGACACGGTGGTGATTGAGCCGACCAGCGGCAATACCGGCATTGCTCTCGCGTTTGTCTGTGCCGCCAAAGGCTACAAGCTCATCCTGACCATGCCCGAAACCATGTCCATTGAACGCCGCACGTTGCTGGCCATGCTGGGGGCGAAGCTGGTTTTAACGCCGGGCGCGGAAGGCATGAAGGGAGCCATCGCCAAAGCCGAGCAATTGGCCAAGGAAACGCCGAACTCGTGGATTCCGCAGCAATTCGAGAACCCGGCCAATGTCGAGGTGCATCGCCGGACGACGGCGGAGGAGATTTGGGCCGATACCGATGGCAAGGTGGACATTCTGGTCGCGGGGGTCGGGACCGGCGGCACCATTACCGGTTGCGTCGAAGTCATCAAGCCGCGCAAACCGTCGTTCGTTGCCATTACGGTTGATCCCAAGGATTCACCGGTGATTGCCCAGACGTTGGCCGGCCAGCCATTGAAGCCGGGTCCCCACAAAATCCAGGGTTTGGGCGCCGGATTCATTCCCAAAAATCTTCATTTGAAGGATGCCAGCGGCAACCTGCAAATCGCAGAGTCCATTCAGGTTTCCAATGATGACGCGTTTGAAATGGCGCGTCGGTTGGCGAAGGAAGAGGGCATTTTGTGCGGTATTTCATCCGGCGCCAACGTCTGGGCGGCCATTCAGGTGGCCAAACGCCCTGAAAACAAGGGTAAACTGATCGTGACCATTGCCCCGTCCACGGGTGAACGCTATCTGAGCACACCGTTGGCGGCGGAGGCGCGTGCGGCCGTGGGCGGCTGAGCGTCGGGAAATCGTACGACCGGGCGAAATTTTGCTTAAAAAAAGAGTTGCGCGGGTCGGGCTTTACCCGTATTAAACAGGTATCGAAGGTTTGATGTCTGTGGTAGGCGGCTTTTCCGGACAGAGAGTCGCCGGATCATTTCCCAAAATTCAAAATTCAATACCGGTTTTCGGGATAATTTTTGGCCTTCGAGTGCAAAACACGTTTATGAACGAAGCGAAGAACAACGGTGAGAAATCATCGGATTATGGCTCCGGCTTTCTGGAGATTTCAGAAAAGGGATTCGGTTTTCTGCGCACGGCGCAAAACCACTATCACCCGAAGCCAACCGACATATTTGTCACACCCGACACCATCCGACGCAATTTTCTGCGCGAAGGCAGCCACATCCTCGGCCCGACCCAGCCGCCGCATCGCGGCACCAGTCCCCAACTCAAGGCCGTTGAAAAGGTCAACGACATGCCGTTCGAGGACTATGTCAAAGCCGTCCGGTTTGAAAATCTCACGACGATTGACCCGATTGAGAAATTCAAACTGGAAACGGACCCCGATTTGATTGAAACCCGGGTGATTGACCTTGTCACGCCACTCGGGAAGGGCACCCGCGGCCTCATCGTGGCGCCACCGCGCACCGGCAAGACAACCATCCTGAAACAGATTTGCAACGCGGTGACCGCCAATCACCCGGAGGTGCAGGCCATGGTTCTGCTGATTGACGAACGGCCGGAGGAAGTCACGGATTTCCAACGCTCGGTCAAGGCCGAGGTTGTGGCGTCGTCAAACGATCAGGATTTGGAAACGCACGTCCGCCTTTCGCGCTTCACGATTGAGCGCTGCCGGCGCATGGTCGAAAGCGGCAAGGACGTTTTTGTGCTGATGGATTCCCTCACGCGCATTGCCCGCGCCTACAACAGTGTTCATGGCGGCAGCGGCCGCACCATGACCGGCGGCGTGGATGCGCGCGCCCTGGAAATCCCGCGCAAGATGTTTGCCTCCGCGCGCAAGATTGAGAATGGCGGTTCGCTGACGATTCTGGCCACGGCGCTCATTGACACCGGGTCGCGCATGGACGAACTCATCTTTCAGGAATTCAAAGGCACGGGCAACATGGAGCTGGTGCTCGACCGCAAACTTTCCGACCGGCGCTTGTTCCCGGCGATTGACATTCCCAAGAGCGGCACGCGCAAGGAGGAAAAACTGTTCCCGGCCAAACAAATTGAGGCGGTACGCAAACTCCGCCGGATGATGGTGGACTTGAATCCGGTTGAGGCCATGGAAACACTGGTGGCGGCGCTCAAGAAGCACAAGACCAACGACGAGTTGCTCGCCAAGCTGGATAAGGGTTCGTGACTGGTGAAATGTGAAACGTGATGCATGAACTGAGCGCCAAACGCCCTCCCCCAAATCACGAATCACGAATCACGAATCACGCCTCGCTTCATTCCCGCCCGCCATTGGAACGGATGCTGCGCATCCATCAGGCGGTTTCTTCGGGCCGGTTTCCCAATGCCTCCACCCTGGCGCGCGAAATTGAGGTGGCCGCCAAGACCATTCACCGCGACATCGAGTTCATGCGCGACCGGCTGAATCTGCCGATTGAATTCGACCCGCGCCGGAATGGCTACGGTTATACCGAGGAAGTCAGTGCCTTTCCCACCATGCAGATTACCGAGGGTGAGCTGTTCGCGCTGGTCGTCGCGGAAAAAGCGCTTCAGCAATACCGCGGCACCAGCTTCGAAAAGCCGCTTTTGAGCGCCATCCAAAAAATGGAGCAGGCCCTGCCGGACACCATTTCGCTCAACCTGGCCGATATCGAACAGACCATTTCCTTCCGCACCCGGGCGGAGCCGATTCTGGATTTGAAGATCTTCGACGTGTTGGCCAGGGCCGTTTCGGGGCGCCAGCAGTTGGAACTGGCTTATCGCAAACCGGGCCAGCGGCAGCCGGAGAAGCGCATCGTTGATCCGTATCATCTGGCAAACATCAACGGCGAATGGTTCCTGTTCGCCTACGACCACGCCCGCAAGGACATTCGCACCTTTGTCCCGGCGCGGATCCGGTCTGCCCTTTCGACCGGAAAGACGTTTGAACGTTCGGAGAAATTCTCGCTGGAAGAACGCCTGCGCAACAGCTTTGGCGTTCATTCGGGCGCAGGCCAATATGAGGTCGTCATTCACTTTAACGCGCGGGTTGCCGATTACATCCGTGAAAAGCGATGGCATGAATCGCAGGAACTCCGCGAACTGAAAGGTGGGAGGGTGGAATTACGTTTAAAGCTTTCCGGTCTGGTTGAAATTGAACGCTGGGTTCTGGGCTGGGGCGGCGATGCAAAGGTTATTCGCCCCAGGGAGCTCATTGACGCCGTCCGCAAGTCGGCCGGGCAAATTCTTGGTGTTTAAGCTGAAGACCTTGATGGTTTCCGAATTGAATTGTTTCACGGGTTGGCTTAGAATGTTGCAGTTGTGAAATCCAAGTTCGGTTTTTTTTTGTTTTATGCGTTTCTGGCGTTCAACCCGGTCGGGCTGGTTTTCGCGCAAGGCACGGCATTTACCTACCAGGGCCGGTTGAACGACAGCGGCAATACAGCCAATGGCAGTTACGATCTGACCTTTGGCCTGTTCAACACCAACGTCAACGGCACTGCCCTGGCCGGGCCATTGACCAATAGTGCCATCGCTGTCAGCAACGGCCTGTTCATCGTAACGTTGGATTTCAGCAATCGGTTCGACGGCACGCCGCGCTGGCTCGAAATCGGCGTCCGCACCAATGGCGCCTCGTCGTTTACCACGCTCAGCCCGCGCCAGCCATTGACTCCGACGCCCTATGCCATTTTCGCCAATAGCGCCAGCAATTTGACCGGTACGTTGCCGGCAGCGCAGTTGGCTGGCACGTTGCCCGCCAGCGCCTTCGCGGGCTACACGAACACGGTCGCCCTGACCAACGCCAACAACCTGTTTGCCGGGACGTTCAGCGGCAACGCCAGCGGCAATTTCAACGGTTCCTTCCTTGGAAATGGCGGTGGGTTGACGAACGTAAACGTGACCAGCCTGACCGGCGTTCTTGCTGACAATCAGTTGCCGGCCAATACCGCGTTCGTAAACAGCAATCAAACCTTCAGTGGCGCAAATAGTTTCACCAATTTCAACAACAGTTTCCAGGGCAGTTTTTTCGGCAATGGCCTGGTCGGGTGGATTCCTACCAATGGCACGGCAATTCAAGCAGCCAGCGACCACGGCTATCTTTTAACCAACTCGCAATTGGTGACCATAACGTTGCCGGCCTCGGCCAATCCCGGTGATATCGTGCGTATCTCCGGCGCGGGCGCGGGCGGCTGGCAGGTCAAGGAGAATTCCGGTCAGACCATCCTCGGCAACTTTGCCAGCTACGGCAACAGCTCTCCCGTGGGACTGCCGACCAGTGGTAATTACCAGGACGTTGCCGCATCGCTGGACGGCACCCGGATGTATGCAGTGGGCAACGGCTTTTCAGGTGTTCAGGTTTCCGCCGATTCCGGTCACACCTGGAACCAGGCTGGTCTTCTGTCTTCCATCTGTCAATCCGTTGCTTGTTCAGCCAATGGACAAATTGTTTATGCGGTCACGACCACTAGCACCATTTTCAAGTCCACCAACGCTGGCGCTGCATGGTCGTCCATTTCCGGGAGCGCCGCGACCATTTCCTGCACGGCAGATGGAAGCCAATTCTTTCCCAACGTTGCCTGTTCCGGCAACGGGACCTTTCAGGCGAAATTTACCAGCAGCAACATTTCGGTGTCCACCAACGGCGGCGCCAGTTTCAGCGTTGTCGTTTCTCCGCCGCCCGGCACTTTAGCTTGTCTGGCCGTCTCCGGCGACTGCACTCATCTTGTGGCCGGCGTCAGCAACGGCCAACTCTACGGCTCAGCGAACCTGGGAGGGACTTGGACGCCCATCACCAACACCAACCAATTTTGGTCCGGTGCCTGGATGTCACAGGATGGCAGCAAGTTTGCCGGGACGGTTAGCACTACTGGCGGCACCACCGGCGGCGTTTACGACTACGCGGTCAACGCCGTGCCCGGTACCATCAGCACCAACAGCACCATTTCCGGCAGCCAGGGCGCCGCGGTCGAGCTGCAATGTATCGGCAACAACCAATGGATGCCGGCAAGCTCCAGTGCGACAATCTGGGCGTATTGACAATCGTCTGTCGTTGAAGAATGGAAGCGTCGGCAGGTTGAACCAGAATCAGCGCCGCTTCAACGCCTGACCGAATTTCGGACACTGACCGAGAAACTTTTTCGGGTTCTGATAAATCACTTTCTCGACGGTCGCAGCGTGATGACCGCGTTTCATCATTTCCAACGCGGTTTTGGGCACGGCCAAAGGATCACTCACGCCCCAGTCACACGCGCTGTTTAACCAGATTCGCTGGTTTCCGTACTTCTCCAGGATGTCAATGGCGCGGGCCGGCGAGCACTTGGTTTCCGGATAAAGCGTCATGCCCGCCCAAAAACCTGAATCCAAAACCAATTCGACGGTATGTTCCTCAACGTGATCTATAATCACTCGGTCCGGCCGGATGCGTTTATCGTTTTTCAACACATCCCGGATCAAGCGCGTGCCTTTCAGTTTGTCCTCCAGATGCGGCGTGTGAACGAGAATGAGCTGGTGATACCGCGCCGCGAGGTCCGTGTGCATTTCGAGCACCTTCAATTCATTTCGCGAATTCTTGTTCAGCCCGATTTCGCCGATGCCAAGCACGTTTGGGCGATCAAGGAACCGTGGAATCAATGCAATGACCTCTTCCGCCAGCTTCACGTCCTCCGCTTCCTTGGGATTAATGCATAGCCAGCAGAAATGTTTCAGGCCGAATTTGGCCGCGCGCTTGGGCTCGTGCTCGGTGAGCTGGCAAAAGTAATCGCAAAAACCGGCGGCGGAGCTGCGGTCGAAACCGGCCCAAAATGCCGGCTCGCAGACCACCTCGCAACCGGCGGCGGCCATGCGCTCGTAGTCATCGGTGACCCGGCTGACCATGTGGGCGTGAGGTTCGATGTAGCGCATGAAAGCGGTTGATGGTTGATGGTCAGTTGGACTGGAGGAGTGAATGGCGCAGGCCGCTTGGCATCCTTCCCAATTTCTCGGAGGATGTGTAAATGTTTTTAGAATCATCGTCAGAAAGAAAGCCCTGTTTCCGCGCGATGGACGCTTGTGAGACAATATCGAAAACCGATCCAGTCGCGATTTCGACAAATCGGGCAAAATCGTTTCGTGAATTCCGTGACGAACCTTCAGCCAGGTTGGACGAAATGGAAACGGCTGCCCGTCTTATTTGATTTGTCAGTCCGAAACGCTCTTCATTGGGGGATTTTCTGGTTGTTGAATAAATCAAGTCAGCAAAGACAAACCCCTCCTGCCACGTTTCCAGCTTTTTGTAATTGAACATTTGGACTTTCGTTGTTTTTTTTGACCGTCAGCCATCAACCATCAACTTCTTTGCCAGGCGCCGCAGGCGCCCTTGCCTTCCGCCCGCGCGATGGGTTTTGTGGTTGGATCACTGAAGGCGAGCAAAACGTGTCTGGCCTTTTCCCATTGCCGCCCGCTTAGTTTGCCGAGCGCCCTGCGAAAAGCCTTCAATCGGAAATCATCTTTCCCCGGAGAGCGTTCAACCCGGTCGAGGAAAGCGGCCACTTCAATCAACTTGTGCCGCGCGTCGAGGAAGTATAGGTCAAGAACCTGCTGTTTAGTCATGTTCGATGGATTGTGAATTTCGTTTTATGGCGCGTGTCCGTTTCACCCGTGGAAACGTAAATCGTAAATCGTAAATCGCAAATCCTAAAGCATCCAATCCAGCACTTGTCTCGCCGCTTTTCCCGGTGCGGTTCCCAGAACATTATGATCGCCACTCACAATGACCCGGTAATCGCGGAAACCGGGGCAATGTTTCCTGAGCCAGCGCCGGACCATCGGCCAGGGCACAATCGGATCGAAAAATCCGCTCAGGCCGAATAGCGGCAGGGTGCTCCGGCGGGCGATGGGCCGGGGATCGTTTCGGACGATCAGAGACAGCCGATGTTGCGCTGCCCGCCGGTCCCGCTCCGTCCGGCGGGCAATGAATTCGTCAAGGCTCACCAGGGTTTGAGGCGAACGACGATAACGAAAGCGCGCCACCGTGGCGTAACCAAAAATGATCCGAATCAGCAGCCGGCTTGAAATCCGGTCGGCAATTTTATCCATGAGCCAGAGTGCCGGTGTGGGATATTTGACGAAGCCACCCGCCAGGATGACACCTTGCGCCGCGAATTGCCCCCGCGCCACCATGGCCCAGGCCACCTGGGACGAAAACGATTCGCCCAGCAGCCAGCCGCCGCGGACGTCATTTTTTGCCAGCGCGCTTTCCACTCCGGCCGCGTAATCGTCCAACGACCACGTGAGCGTGCGCGGATAGGTGATTTCAATCAAGCGCGCCCGGTCGCCAAGGGCATGGCGAAAACCGCTGATGAGCGTCCAGTCGCCGTGCAAGCCGGGCAGATAAATCAACGTCGGCAATGCCGCTTTGCCGTGGATGCGGAGCTGTAGTGGCTCATCCATTTATGATTGATGATTTGACTCAAGCGGCCCGTTGAGAACAGAGGCCGGTGCCGCGCCTGTGTTACATTTCAAGTTTCGGGAAAAATTCCCGTGCCGTCCGGCAGGTTGCGGCGCTTAATTCTTCGAGCGAACAACTCTTCACCCCGGCGACGACTTCGGAAATTTCCTTCACGTAGGCCGGTTCGCAACGTTTGCCGCGATACGGCACGGGCGCCAGATAAGGGCAATCGGTTTCCAACATGAACCGGCCCAGCGGCGTGGTGGCAACGGTGTCACGGACGTTCTGACCGTTCTTGAAAGTCACGATGCCGGTGAAACTGACCAGCGAACCGATTTCCAGCACACGCCGCATCCGGTCGGCGTTTTCACCAAAACAATGAAAGACGCCGCGCGTTTTCCCGGCAAACAGTTTGAGTTGCGCCAGGGTGTCGTCGAAGGCGTCGCGCTGATGGATGATGCAGTTCAATCCGGCGTCGTTGGCGACTTCGATTTGTTGCTGGAAAATATCGGCCTGCCGTTGCTTGTAACGCTCATCGTCCCCGGCGCCGCCTTTTTGCGAGCTCGGCAGGTGATGATAATCGAGCCCGATTTCTCCGATGGCGACGACCTTGGGGTGTTTGGCGTATTCGCGCAAAGCGGGGCGGAGGTCGGACGGCGCTTTCATCGCCTCGGACGGATGCCAGCCGACGGCGGCATAAACGGATGGAATTGTTTCCGCCAGACGGATGGCGCGTTCGCTGCTGCTGAGGCTGGTGCCGATGGAAATTATTTTGGCGATGCCGGACGCCTGGGCGCGGGCGATGGTTTCGGGCAGGTCGTTTGCGTAATCAGGAAAGTCGAGATGCGCGTGGGTGTCGTAAAACGTCGCCATGCCAGTATGCCGGTTATTTGGTCAGTGCCTCGTATCGGGCTACGTCTTCGGGTTTGTCGAGTTTCCGCGCCAGGGCCAAAAGCTTTTGGTAAATGATCGTTCGGCCGGGATAGTCCGGGGATTCCTGGAGCAGCTGCTGATAGTTGTCGTACGCTTCCGGGTCCCGGTTCTGTTCCTCCAGCTTGTCGCCCAGCGTGAGCCGGAGACGAATGCGTTGTTCCGGCGAAGGACCGCGGGTCAGGGCCTGTTGGTATGTTTCAATGGCCGACGAGGGTTTGCCTTCCTTTTCGTAAAGGTCCGCCAGTTTTTCGGTGAGCACGGCGCTGTTGGTGGTGGCGCCGAGATTATCCAGATAAGCGGCCATCCGGAAGATTGACCCGCCGTGGGCAAGCGCCAGGTCAACGATCTGCAGGCACGGCCATTCGCTCAAGGGGCTGTGGCGGCGCTCGAGTTGCGCATACAAAGACTGCAACGGTTTGCCGAACGGCTGGTAAAGCGGGTCGCCGATTACGGTTGTCTGCCAGGAAAGAACCGGTTGGGCCGCCCAAGCCGCCTCGCCAAAGGTAAAACCGCTGGCCATCCAGCGCGCCAGAAAGGCGGCAATGTTTGGCGTACCCGAGAGGTAAGGTTCGTACACACAGCCCATCGTGCAGGTCACCCCTTTGGCCAACAGCGGGCCACACCAATTCCGGTCTTCGGAGCGGAGGGTCTCGGCGCTGAACGAATGCAAGTGATAGGCAAATGCGCCGGGCATGAATTCCACCCGGGGCAGGGCGAAGGGTCCGGAAACATTCATGTCGTACCATCCGCAGTAAATGGCAATCTGGCTCATCGGAAAACTCGCGGGAAACGTTTCGGACTTGTCGTCCAGGGTGGTTTCAAATCCCAGTTCGCGGCAGATTTCCGCCCCGTCCTGGATCCATTCGTCGCCCAGATAATAGCTGTCCGTTTTGGGCAATCCGCGTGCGTCGAAGTAAGCGCGTCCCCACAAGCCATCGCGCTCGGCCGCCAGCGCCTTGTCCACGAGGCCCTTCGCGATGTCGGCGTTCGGTCCGTCCAGCCGTGCCACCAGCAAAATGCCGTTGGTCGGATTCAAAAGCGCGGTATTGGTGGTCCCATAAACCCAGTTTTGCATCGGCCCGGAGAGCACCACGTGCGTTTCAATCAAAGGCAGCCACGAAAGCTCGGAATCCACCGCGGCCTCATTACGGCGCAATTCCGGTTTCAGGTCTTCGGGCACGGCTTCTTGCAGCTCGGGATCCGGGGCGATCTTCAGCGGAACGCCATAGCAGAGGACGAGATAGCGAATTTTAGAAGCCACTACCCGGTATTGCATCTTTTGCGGCGCGCCGTTGGTCGCGGCTCCGGCCACCCAGGCAAATCGCCAGAGACCATCGGATTCCAACTGGCGCGCCAGCGGCGACTGCAGGGTGTGCCGAAATTCCACACGCGACATGACTTCGTTCGTTGTCATCACGAACCCGTAAATCTGCTTTTTGGGAACCTGCCGCGCCTTGGCGTAATACTCGGCCACGGACTTGGACTCCGGCACGCGCTTATTGTAAACAAGCACGACTTCATCGCCGCCGGCCCGGACCAGCAACGGCGCCAGGGCCGCCGACAAAATGACAAACCGGATCGGGAGGAATCTCATACGCTGGTCATTTGACCTTGAACGAAACAAAACATTCTAAAATTCAGGGGGTGCATTGAATTTTAAGGCCGTCGTACGCAAGCGCAACACCATCCGGCAGTTCGGCTTGCGCCTTGTCGTGGTCGTAATCGTGAGTCAAATGAGTGAAGAACGTTTTGGTCGCTCCAATGCGTCGCGCGGCGGCCAGCGCTTCATCGAGGCTCATGTGCGTCGGATGCGGTTTGGGCCGAAGGGCGTCCAGCACGGCGATTTCCACGCCCCGGATCTTTTCCACGGCCGCCGGCGGGACTTCCTTGCAATCGCTCAGATACGCGAGCCGCTTCCGGCCGTCTTGCACAAAGAGATAACCATTGGTCCGGGTGGAACCGTGCGGTAAGGGCAGGGGAGTGATCTCAAGGTCGCCCAGGGTGAACATTCCTTTAATCACGTGAGGTTCAGGGTGGAAATAACCTTTGGGAATCGGCCGGCCGTCGAAGGCGTAAACAAAAACACGTTTAAGCGAAATCATCGTTTCTTCATTTGCGTAAATCGGCAAGGGACCGCCGCGGACATCACAAAAACGCCGGCAATCGTCCAGTCCCATGACGTGATCGGCGTGCGGATGGGTGAAAATGACCGCGTCCAGCCAGAGGATGTTTTCGCGCAGCATTTGCACGCGAAATTCCGGGGTGGTGTCCACCACCAATTTTGTCTGGTCGGTGGCGACATAAATGGAAGGCCGGGTGCGGTGGTTCCTGGGGTTCGCCAGGAATTCCGGCGGATATTTCCGGCCGATCACCGGCACGCCTTGCGAGGTGCCGCTGCCGAGGAAAACGAATGAGAATGACATGTCCAAATTGTCCGTTCAAATTAACGGGAGCCGGCGCCCGGTGCATCAAAAACTTTTCTTTTTTTAGGTTTCCTTTTTGCCGGTTCAAGCGAAGAATGAGCGCCGGAACCGAGTGCAAAAAGGCTTGCGACTGGCCGGCGTCGTAAGTGTGGGCATTTTCCGGCAACTGTTTACAAACCATGGATGCGTTGCCTACTGTTTTCCTGAAACCGGGTGAAGCCGACCGCGTCGTCGCCGGACACCCATGGGTTTATCACGGGGAAATCCTGCGCCTGACCCAAGAACCGGCCGACGGCGAACTGGTTCAGATCAAGGATCATCGCCAGCGGTTTCTCGGCGTGGGCTTCTTCAATTCCAAATCCAAAATCAATGTTCGCGTCCTTTCGCCGGAACGGGTCGAGATAAATGAGCGCTTTTTTGAAGAACGCATTCGCGCCGCGCTCGCCGTCCGGCAGAAACATCTGCCCGGCACAACCTCGTTTCGAGTTGTCAACGCCGAGAGTGACTTTCTTAGCGGCCTCATTGTGGATAAATACGGGTGGGGCGAGGCTACTGACGAGCCGGCTTTGGCGCGCCAGGGCGAAGCAGTGACGGCTCGCGAGGACGCTCGCCCCACCGAAAATGGCAAAGATGTGCTCGTCGTCCAGATTTCGTCGTTCGGCATGGATAAGCGGAAAGCCCATGTTGTCGCCGCGCTGCAACAGATTTTTTCGCCGCGCGCGATTCTGGAACGCAGCGACATGGCCTCGCGCAAGTTTGAAGGCTTGGCGGAAGCCGGCGGCGTTTTGGCCGGCGAACCCATCGAGACGGTTTGGACGAACCTGAACGGGTTGGAGTTTGAGACCGACCTCGCCGCCGGGCACAAGACCGGATTGTACCTCGACCAGCAGGTCAATTACCAGCGCGTCGCTGCCTTTTTGCAACCGGCAAACACGCTAAACAACCAGCATGTTTCCGGGCAAAAAGGGAACCTATTTGCGAAAGGCGCACAGGTGCTGGACTGTTTCAGTTTTCTCGGCGGCTTTGGTTTGCACGCGGCGCGGGCGGGCGCGGCGCACGTGCATTTGCTCGACCAAAGCGCGGAGGCGATGGCGGCCGCGCAACGAAACGCCGCGGCCAACGGGCTGGCGGATAAATGCTCTTTTGAGACCGTGAACGTTTTCGACTGGCTCAAGGCGCAAACCGCCGTTCAGCCGCATGAAAAAGTCATTCCGCGATTTGATTTGATCATCCTCGACCCGCCGTCATTCACGCGCAACCGCGCCTCGGTGCCGGACGCGCTGCGCGGCTACAAGGAAATCCACATTCGCGCCCTGAAACTCCTGAAAGCCGGCGGCACGCTGGCGACGTTTTGTTGTTCGCACCACGTGGATGCGACGACGTTTCTGGACGTGATCCTTTCCGCGGCCTACGACACCCGCCGGATTCTGCGCCGGGTGGCAATCTATTCCCAAAGCCCGGACCATCCCGTCATCCCGATGATTCCGGAGACGGAATATCTGAAGGGTTTTGCGTTTGAGTTGGTGCGATAACAAACGTAGCCGCCATCGTAAGATGGCGGGATTTTACCTGACAACAGTTGGTCCGCACTCTTACGAGCGCGGCTACGGTTGCACGCCGACGCGATAGAAATAAGGGCCTGTGTTCGTGGCGGTGGCATCCGTGAAGTTTGTGAAAGGCGAAACGGGATTTGTGCCGCTGGCGTCAACGTAGTACGTGGCCGCTGAAGCCTTGCAGACCAGGAGGATCAGAAAAAAACCGCACACAACTTGTGAGGCAAATTCACAGTTAGCTTCCTGAGATGGACCAATTCTAGTTGTCGGTCTTACTAAAGTCAAGTTGAAGCAGTTTAACTACTCCTTTAGCAATGCCCGCTGCCAGTTCATCAGCTCCGGCGCGGCTTGGTCCCAGTCCCGGGCCAATTCGCTGAGCATGGCCCGGCTGGCGATGACGGTGGGGTCGAGACCAAGGTCGCGCGCGCGCTGGTCCCGGCGTTTTTCCAGGTCGTGATAGCGGCGCATCTCGGCTTCGGTGGGACGATAGAACTGATGCCGCAACATTTCAGGGTAACGATCGGCTGGAAGCGCGAGTGCGGTCCTGATGGTTTGAGTCAGGCCTTCGCGGCGGCGCGGCGAGAGGCGCGTGGGGAGCAGGTGATCCACCGGCTTGTGCGCCGCGGCGGTCGCGGCGATGGTCGTCATTTTTTCATGGTTAAGAATGAAAAACGGCGGACGATTGGCGGCGATGGCTTCGCTTTCGCGCCATTCCCATAATCCGCGCAGAATCGCCAACGCACGGCGGTTCAGCGCGTGGCTGCCCTTGATGCGCCAGACGGAATCCGCGTTGGTGCTGGGCGGCTTTGAGCTCTCGGCAATCAGCCGGGAACATGATTCCTGATGCCAGGCCAGCCGTCCTTTCTGTTGGAGTTCAAGTTTCAGCTTGTCCTCGAGCGGCTTGAGATAATGCGTGTCGTTGCGCGCGTATTTCTCCATCCGTTCGGTGAGCGGACGCCGCGCCCAATCCGCCTTTTGCGAGCCTTTGTCCAGTTTCACGCCCAGAAACTTTTCCACCAGCGCACTCAGGCCAAACTGCCGTTCCCCCAGAAGCCGGGCGGCCGGCATGGTGTCAAAAATGGCTGACGGAACAAATTCATGGTGCTTGCGCAGCAGGCGCAAATCGTAATCCGCGCCGTGCATGATCAACTCATGCGCATTGAGCGCGTCCAACAGCGGGTTGAGATTGAGGCCGGCGAGCGGGTCAATCAGGGTGTCGCCGCCGGCGGTGCTGATCTGGATGAGGCAGACCTTCTCGGGATAGGCGTGCAGGCTGTCGGCTTCGGTGTCGAGGGCCAGCCAGGGAGCGGATCGGATGTTCGGCAGGAGGGTGGCCAGCTTTTCGTCGGTGTTAATCACGCCAGAAATATATTTATGACGCGACCAATCAAAAGACGAAACTGTGAGTCACCTTGCCTGCCGGGTCTGGCCTTTCACGGCCCGATTTCCCCAAAATGGAATTGAATGTTTCGGGCAATGCGGCTGTCCATTAAATGTAACTTTTCTTGCAACGAGGCGGGCCGATGGTACTAATGATCGCCCCCGGGAAGGATGAGCCGGATTATTTAACATATTATGCCAGAACCGAAATTCACTGTCGCCCCGCCGCGGAAGAAGCGGCATCGCTGGCTGCGATTCTTCGCCGCCCTGGCGGTCGTGGTGATTATTTTAGTAGTGGTGGTGTATTTTGTCGCAAGCAGCCCGGCGTTCATCCAGAGCGTGATATTGCCGCGCGTGGGCAAGGAGTTGAACGCGGACATCACCGTCAGCGGTATGTCTTTCGACCCCTTCAACCAGATCGTGCTGCACGGTTTGAAGGTGCAGGCCATCGGCCAAACGCCGGTTTTCACCGCTTCGGAAGTGAGCGTCCGCTACCATCTTTGGGATATTCTTCGTGGCGATCTCCACGTGGATGAAATCGCGCTGGACTCGCCGGCGGTGGATCTAATTCAAAACCCGGACGGGAGCAGCAACCTGGACCCGTTGCTGAAGGCGTTGCAGGGAAAGCCCGCCCAAGTCAGCAAACCCAAACCGGCGTCGGCAAAAGCGGCCCACATTGATCTGGGCAGGCTGGTCTTGAGCAACGTGAGCCTGGTGGAAATCAAAAATTTCGGCGGCGGCCGGAGCAATGTGCTGGCGCTGACCAATGTGGACCTCACGCTCTCAAACGTAAAGAACGGACAGTCGGCCGCGCTTCAATGGTCGGCGGCTCTGCGGGTTGACCAGAATCCACCCGGCGGCACCAACGGGTCTCTGGCGGCCGCCATCAACGGGAATTTCAACGTTGAACTGACGCCGGACTTGAAACCGGCGTCAGCTTCCGGTAAGGCGCAATTGACGGTCTCCAGCACCGGCGGTGCCTTCGGCGATTTTTCCGCGTTTGGCGCCGGGCTGGACTGCGATGCCACACCCACGGAAATCAAAGAGCTGGATTTGCATTTTCAGAACGCCGGCGCGGCGCTGGGTAATCTCGCAGTCAACGGCCCGCTCGATCTGGCAACCCGGGAAGGCCGCTTGCAGGTGACGTTGCTGGGCGTGGACCGGCGGCTGCTGAATCTGGCCGGGGCCGGCCGCGGGATTGATTTCGGCTCGACCACCATCAGTTCAACGAACGAGGTCACGCTGTCGAATGCGGGAAAGACCATCGCCGCCACCGGCCGGTTTGTGGCGGACAAATTCCAGGTGACGCGCGCGGGGCAGACCACCCCGGCGTTGAATTTCAGCGCCGACTACGCAGTCACGGTGGATGGCCGGGCGCAAACGGCGCTGCTGCGCAACCTGACGTTGGCCGGCACACAGGATGGCCACCCACTGCTGACCGCCGGCCTGTCGCAACCGATGAGCCTGGCGTGGGGAAGCGGCGCCGGTGCGGTTGGCGATTCCGCGCTGGACTTGAATGTGACCAATCTGGATCTCGCGAACTGGCGGCCGTTCCTTGGCAACACCGTGTCCGCCGGCACGGTGAATCTGCAATTGAAACTCGCCTCGCAGCAGGGCGGCCGGCAACTCGGGTTTGATCTGAATTCGGCCATCAACGATCTCGCAGCTGTTATCGGGAGCAATCAGACTTTCCAGGCGACGGTGCAATTGCAGGCGCAAGGCGAGGCCGAGGATTTCAAGCAATTCAAGCTGAGCGGATACCGATTGCAACTGATCCGGCAAAACCAGCCGCTGCTCACGGCGTCGGGTTCCGGTTTCTACCGCCTTGCTGACGCGAACGCGGGCGCGCAGGTTGCCCTGGACATCGCGCTGCCCGGGCTGTTCCAGGCGTTCCCGCAATCGGGCACGATGATTTCGTCCGGCAGCCTCAAGCTGAACGGGCGTGTCACGCAGAAACAAAATACGCAGACCGTTACCGGCCAACTGGCCCTGGCTGATTTGACCGGCGAGATCGGGAAAAATTCGTTCCGCGACTTCGGCAGCACGATGGATGTGGATGTCAGTCGGACGCCGGAGCGGATCCAAATTCAAAAACTCAACGGGGGTCTCACTCAAAATGGAAACGCCCGGGGAGATTTTGCCCTGACCGGCGCTTTTGAACCCGCGAACCGGGCGGTGCAATTAAGCGCCAAACTTTCGGGCTTCAATCAGGACGGGCTGCGTCCGTTCCTCGAGCCGTTGCTGGCGGGCAGGGAACTGGTTTCCATTGCCGTCAACGGCAACGTCTCGGTTCAGTTCGCGCCGAACACCAGTTCCGCCGTCAAAGCGGATTTGCAGGTGACCAACCTCGTGGTGCATGACCCCCAAGGACAGTTCCCGGCGACTCCTTTGGCAGCCCAATTACGGATTGATACGTCGTTGCAAAAGCAATCCGCCGATATCCACCAATTCCAAATCGGCCTGACGCCAACCGACCGCGCTCAGAATCAGCTCCAACTGCAAGGGCAGGTGGACTATTCCCAACCCAAGGCAATTCAAGGCAGCCTGACGCTTTCGTCCGACGGACTTGACTTCACAAGCTACTACGACTTGTTCGCGGGTGGCGCCAAGGCGCCGGGGAACACCGCACCGACAACGACGTCGTCGGCCGGCACGGCCACACCGGCGGCTCAGCAGGAGCCTGCGGCCGTGAACCTGCCGTTGCACAATTTTACTCTGGCCACCGATATCGGGCGTCTCTACCTGCGCGACGTAGCCATCACCAATTTTCACGCCACGGTAAAAGCCGACGGCGGCCACGTGCAATTGAAACCATTCCAACTGGTGCTGAATGGAGCGCCGGTGAGCGCTTCGGCGGACCTGGACTTGAGTGTGCCGGGCTACAAATACAATCTGGCGCTGGACGCCGACGGCATCGCGTTTGCGCCGCTGGTCAATTCGTTCATGCCCGACCGCAAAGGTGAATTGGCCGGAACTTTAAGCACACATGCCCAGTTGGCCGGCGCCGGGGTTAGGCCGGTCAATTGGCAGAATAACCTGACCGGCCAGTTCAATATTGGTGTCACGAACCTGGCACTGTCCATTAACGACGTGCATAGCTCGCTCCTGAGGTCACTCGTCAACGTGGTTGCGACCATTCCGCAATTGGTCAGTAATCCTTCAAGCGGTATTCTCTCGCTTTTTGGCCAGGCCACCGGGCAGGGAAGTGGATTGGTCAATCAATTTCAGGCGGCGCCCATCGAAATAATCGCCGTGCAGGGCAAGGCGGGCGGGGGACAGGTTAATTTGCAGTTGGCCACCGTTCAAAGCAGCGCCTTTGAGGCCGACGCCTTGGGGACCATCACCTGGGCGCCGCTTTTGACCAATTCCACCATCAATATCCCCATCACCATCCTGGTCAGTCAGTCCATCGCCCAGCAACTCAGCCTGGCCGGCACTTCGGCCAGCGGAGCCTACGTCCCGCTGCCGCAGTTTTTGACCATGACCGGCACCCTGGGAGATCCCAAAAAGGAAATAAAGAAAAGCGCCCTGGTCGGCTTGACGGTGAAATCTCTGGGGAACGGTCTGCTCAACGGCCAAAACGGCAATCCGTCGCCGGTGCAAGGCCTCCTGAACCAATTGTTGCGCCGATGACGCTTAAGCGAACGCCCCGGCCTCACCCGCTCGGTCGCCATCGAGAGACCGCCAGTTCGCCGTTGGGAGTCGGGCAGGGGACTTCGCTCACGAGGTTGACTTGCCATCCGGCTTCTGTTTGGCCTAAGCTTTCCTGATGAATCTCGCCAGCGCCTTTGTTGCCGCGGCGGAAAAGCGGCCGGAGAAGATTGCCATTTATTGGGGCGACCAGGAGTTCAGTTACGCGTCCGTCCTCGGCCGGATCCAGGCCATCGCGGCGGAATTGACGGGCCGGTTTGGCGTGAAGCCGGGCGACCGCGTGGCAATCTGGGTCAAGAATTGCCCCGAGTTCGTCCTGGCGGTATTCGGCATTCTGTCGGCTGGCGCGGTGGTGGTGCCGGTCAATAATTTCCTGAAACCGGCCGAGGTGAGCCACATCTTGAGCGATGCCGGCGCAGACCTGCTCATCACCGACGCGGAACTGGCATCGCACTTTGACACGTTGAAAGCTGCCCGGCCGCCGCTTCAACTCCTCCGCGTCGAATCATTCGTTGACCTCCGGCCTCCGACCTCCGGCCTCCGAACCGGCGCGGAGCGGACCGAGCCTGATTTGGCGGCGTTGCTCTATACTTCGGGCACGACGGGCCATCCCAAGGGCGCGATGCTGACGCACAGTAATTTCCTGCACAACGTGGCAAGTTGCGTCGAGGCGCTCAAAGTGACGGGCGACGAACGGGTGATCGTCGCCCTGCCGCAGTTTCATAGTTTCATGTTCACGGTGGGCACATTGCTGCCAATGGTGGGCGGCGCCGGGATTTTGCTGCTGAAAACGCTGCATCCGTTCAAGGCGGTCCTGGAGGACATCGCGCGGCATCGAGGAACGATATTACCGGCGGTGCCGTCCTTTTACCGTGCGTTGCTGGCGGTGCCGGAGTTCGGGAAACTGCCGTTGCGATTGTGCATCAGTGGCGGTGCGCCGTTGCCGGTGGAGGTGTTCAATGAGTTCACGAAGAAATTCCCATTCCCGCTCCGCGAAGGGTACGGCCCCACCGAGAGCAGCCCGGTGGCGACGGTGAACCCGATTTACGGTGTCAACAAGCCCGGTTCGATTGGCAAACCGATTCCGAACGTGGAATTGAGCATTCGCGACGACGACGGCAGGGAATTGCCGGCAGGCGCGACCGGCGAAATCTGCATTCGCGGCGGGAACGTGATGCTCGGCTATTGGAACCAGCCGGAGGAGACGGCGAAAGTGTTGCGCGACGGCTGGCTTTACACGGGCGACGTGGGGTATTGCGACGCGGATGGCTATTATTTCATCACCGACCGCAAGAAGGACATGCTGTTGGTCAACGGCATCAACGTATATCCGCGTGAAATCGAGGAAATCATGTACCAATTTCCCGGGGTTAAGGAGGTGGCGGTGGTGGGGATGCCGGATCCGCGCCGGGGCGAGCAGCCAGTGGCGTTTGTGGTGCCGGTGGAAGAGCAAACGGTGGATGACCGGGCGTTATTGCAGTTCCTTCGCGGCAAACTGGCCGACTACAAAGTGCCCAAAAAGGTGGTTTTTATGCCGGTGTTGCCCCGGAATACGACTGGCAAAATCCTTAAAACCGCCCTGCGCCAGCACCGGTTTGACTGAAATCAGGTGTCGCACAGATGTTTTACATTCAACGAGTTGTGATTTGGCCTTTTCCGAGTTGACGACGGTGGATTACCGACGGTAAGCTTATACGACTGTACGGCGCATGGTGTGCCGGATGGTAACGATCTTATGGCTGAAGGATATTGCGTTAAGTGCAAGGCCAAGAAGGAAATCGCTAATGGCGTTGAGGAAGTCATGAAGAACGGGCGCAAAGCGATCAAGGGCAAGTGTCCGACTTGCGGCACTGTGATGTTCAAGA
>DATJNM010000030.1:0-74247 GCA_035508155.1 Candidatus Sulfopaludibacter sp.
TCAGAACAAGTACACCTCGCCGGACAAGCTGGCCGGTGAAGGCGGCAGCGCCGGCGGCATTCTGATTGGCCGGGCCATCACCGAACGGCCCGACCTGTTTGGCGCGGCCATTATTCAGGTCGGTTGCCTGGACATGCTGCGCATCGAGACGACGCCAAATGGCGTGCCGAACATTCCCGAATTCGGTAGCGTCAGAACCGAGGACGGCTTCAAGGATTTGTATGAAATGAGTTCGTACGCCCACGTCCAGGACGGCACGAAATATCCGGCCGTGATGTTGACGACCGGCATCAACGACCCGCGGGTGGAGCCGTGGCAATCGGCGAAAATGGCGGCGCGTCTGCAGGCGGCCACCACGAGCGGCAAACCCGTCCTGTTGCGCGTGGACTACGAAGCCGGGCACGGCATCGGCTCGACGAAAAAGCAACGGGAAGAACAGACCGCCGACATCTGGTCATTTCTTTTCTGGCAGTTCGGCCTGCCGGGCTTTCAACCGCCCGCTGCGAATTAGATGATAGCGGAATGTTGCTGCCTTCCGGGCGGTAATTCTTTGGGCTTGTCAACCGGCACAAGCGCCAATCCGCACCTCACCTCCCGTGCCACCAGGCCCGGATGTCGTCGGCGGCCTGGTGCGCGATTGCCGGGAAGCTGTGAATTGCGTCGCGCAATTCCGGCAGGTAATGAAAGGCCAGCCACAGGAGAACGGCAACCACCACCAGCCACACGACTGCGTCCATGAGATACACGAAGGACCAGGCCCAGCGCGCCCGGCCCAGATTCCAATAACACGCGCGGCGCGCGATTTTCAGCGGCGCCACGAGGACGCCGTAGGCAATGAGCAACAACAGGGCACCGACCCAGACCGGCACGTTCGCCGGCAATACCAGTCCGAACACCGTACCGGTCGCCAGCAACGAAATAATCGCACAAATCCACAGGATCGTTGCCGCACCTTGCAGCAGCGAGAGGAATGGCAGGGTGAAGCCCATCCCCGGATGCATTGGAACATGCTCCGTCCAATAGCTCTGCCAGTTATAACGCCACTGGTCCGCGTGCGTGCGCATTTCCCGTTTGAACTGGCGTTGCCATTCGCGCCGCGCTTTGCGGTCCGGAAAGCCTTTCATCGCCCGGTAATACCCTTCCCCGGCGCGCCGGATGAATTCCTGCGCCGTCGCCGGGAAACCCGACGCCGCCGCCTTTTCCTCCGGCGACTTCGCCTCGGGCACCAGAATCGCCATCACCACATAAACGAGCAGGCCGGTGCCCCAAACGAACGTCAACAAGACGAAGGCAATTCGTACCAGGGTCGGATCAACGTTCAGGTAGGCAGCGATGCCGTTGCAGACACCCGCAATCATCGCGCCTTCCTGGATTCGATACAGCCGCCTTGGCATCCCGCTGCTGCCGGCCGTACGTTCTTCGCTTGTCCGGCTCTGTCCGCCCGCGCCGCCAGCCCTGGCATCGCTTGCGCTTGCACCCGCCGCCTCATCCGATTCCACTTCGATGGGTCCCATCTCGGCCAGCACGGCGGCGACTTCTTTCGTTTCCACCACCGTCTTGTGGGTGGCCAACAGCGCGCGGAATTTTTCCGCGATGGCCCGTTCGATGTCGGAGAGGATTTCGTCCCGGTCCGGGTTGCCTTGCAGTTGGGCGGCTGCGCTTTCAAGATAGGCGCGCAGGGCATCATAGCCGCCTTCCTCCAGTTGATACGCGTTGCCGCCCAGATTGATGGTAATGACTTTGTTCATGGGTTCTTTCCTTTCTATTTCTGCCCCAGTTTTTTCACCGTCCCGTTGATGTGGTTCCAGTACTCGAGTGTCTCGCGCAATTGCTCCCGGCCTTTCGCCGTCAGCTCGTAATATTTGCGGGGTGGCCCGGCTTCGGACTCCTTCCATTCGTAATCCAACAACCCTTCGCGGCGCATCCGGCTCAGCATCGGATACAGCGTGCCTTCCTGGGTGGCGAACTCGGTCGCACTGAGCTGCTTCAAGATGTCCGCGACATAGACCTTTTCCGCCGCGATGATCTGCAGCACGAGGAACTCGAGCAGCCCCTTCCGAATGGCCGAAAATTTTTCGTTCACGCTCACCGTTTCAAGTTATACAAGCTACCTTTTTATTACAAGGTAGCTGGTATTGAAAACGGTGTCAAGGGGAAATGTTGCGGGCACGGACGGGAAGAAATCACAGAGGCCTGGGCGGGTGCGCCCCGGCGCCGACACGCGGGTATTGGTGCAGTTTGGCGAAGCGAGGCTACTGACAAGCCGCCTTCGCAAAGCTTCGGCGCAACGTGTCCGGCTCCCGAGAGGGCTCGCCTCCCCGAAAATGGCAAAAGAAATCCATGCCGCTCCGCCGCCAGCGCTCGACATTTTCTGGCGGTAGCATCTTGGTTTCCGTGTTGTACTCTCGACGCTGCGCGCCGATTTCGAGCCTCAGGCTCGACGTTACAGGGCTCAGGACACCACCTGTCTGGCGCGAACGCGGCGGGCGCGGGGATTGAACTTGCTCACGCTGTTGATCCGTTCGGGAGACGCTTTTTCTTCCCGCCATTCGGCGCGCAATTCTTCCGCCCGCCGCATCACCCGTTGCACCAATTCATTTTCTTCCGCCGGAGGCTCCGCCGCGGCAGGTTTGGCTTCGGGAGTGATACCCAAATCCTCCAGTCGCCGGAAAACGGGCTCCAGTGCCCGTTCTTCGTCGCGGAAAAAGACGCTGCCCCGGACGCGGACAAACTGCCAGCCGAGCCGTTCCAGCACGGCCTGACGTTCCATGTCTTCCTGTAACTGGTCCGGTTCGAGGTTCCGTTCCCCATCACACTCCACCGCCAGTCTTCGTCCGCCGCCGACCACGGCCAGGTCAATCCGATAGCCGCCGACCTGGAACTGAGGCAACACCCGGTAATTCGCTGCCGTCAGGATGGCCTGAATCCGTCTGACCAACAGGGAGTCCGTTTCATCCGGCCGTGGATTTCTTTTTTCTTCCCACGCCGCGGGGTCAATGGCGTGTTCGATCAGCCGCCGCCGGTAGTCGCCTGGTTTAAGGTCGGTTCCCGGCTCGAGGCTGTACACCACCCACATCTGGTCGCGGGCGCGGCTGGCGGCGACGTTGAATCGTTTCTTGAAAATCTTTTTCGGACCTTCCTGCCGCATCGGCAGCGGCGGGTCGGAGGACGGAACATCCACGACGGAGAGGAACATCACGTCGCGCTCGTCGCCCTGGAACTGTGCTGAATCGCCACAGAGAATCCGGCGGCGTTTATATTCGGCCGGCTCAATGCGCTGGCGCAGGATTGAGTCCACTTTCATCGCCTGCCGGTCGCCCACCAGGGAGACCACACCGAATGTGGTCGGTCTGCCTTCCTCGTTCCGGGCATACTCCGGCTGTTCCAAGGCGCCGCAAATCAGCGAGGCAATGGCTTCCGCCTCCGCCGGGTTGGTTTCCTCCGGCTGGACAACGCCGCCCCCTTCGACACGATACGGAATGACGTGCGGCGCCAGCCGGATGGCGGACGCCTCGCGCAACGGTTTGATTTCGCCCTTGTACGACAGGTGATTGCTGAAGGCGATGATGTCCGGTGCACAACGGAAGTGTTCCACCAGCCGGATGACGCCACCGAACGACACCTGCGCCAGTTCGTAAATGGAGGTGGTCCCGTCGTAGTGTTGCCGGGACGGGAAATCCTTCGGCAGATGGATGTCAATCAACTCCTCGACCTCCTTCATATCCACGCCCACCGCCACCGGCGTCACCTGCTCGTCGTCGCCCACGATGACGGCCTGGCGTCCGAGGTAGAGCGCAAACATGGCGGTGGGGTCGCATTGACTCGCTTCGTCAATGATCACGACATCAAACCGGGTCGTGCGCGGGTCGAACGAATCGGCCACCTCATTCAATGGCATGATCCACACCGGCACCGCGCCTTTGGCCACGGTCAATTCCTTTCTGGCCGCCGCGCGCAACTCCGCGTCGCGCACGCCGACCCCGGTTTTGGACAGCTTATTGCGTGTCAAAGCATACGATTTGAGCGCGTGTTGCTGCTGCGGGCTGGTCTGCCGGATCAGGTTGGCCCACGTCCGCTTTTCAGCCAGCTGCGCCGTTGCCTCCATCAGTTCACCGTCCAACCGTTCAATGTTTTGCTGCAATTCATCGAGCGACACTTTTGCCCGGCGTTCCAGTTCATCATGGAACTGCCGCCATTCCCAGGCCGATGCCGGGTCGCCGGGCGGTTCGGGGTTGGCATGGAGCGGATGCCGGTTTTCGATCGCCGAGGCCCACGCGGGCGCCTGAACCTGCAAACGGGCGAGCAAGGTCCGCCGCGACGCCAGGTCCGGCTCCAGATTCCTGAGACGAACCAGTTCCTCGAATGCCTCCTCGTAGCCCGTTGGCGACGCTTCGCGGAGAGCTTTTCTTAACTCTTGGGTTGCGGCCGCTTCCGGCGGGTCGCCTTCCGGCAGAGCCGCCAGCCAGGCGGCCCAAACCCTTTCCAGATGCTTTTCGCGCAGCCGGCCGGCGCGGGCTTTCAGAATGGTTTCGAGTTCGCCGGCCACCGCCGTCCGCAGACGGCGTAATGCGGCGTTGGCGCCGGTTTCCGGTGGCGTGGATTCCAGGTAATTCTGCCAGTGGAAGCCAAGCCGCGCAAAATCCTCTTCCAGCGCGAGCCACGTTGTCTTGTGCCAGTCCAGGCAGTTCTGAATCGTCGGCACAAAACCGTGCGCGACCTTCTCCGGCTGGTCGGTTAATTGTTCCGCCGGCGGACCGCCGCCGGCGGAGATCTGCCGCGCCCACCGTTCCACGAGCTCTTCGCGGACAATTTGCATGCGGAGCAGCGCACGTACCGCGCGGAATGGAACCGGCTGATTCAAGGCCGGCGGCCGGTTGCCGGCGCGCACGGTGGTGATGAACTGATGGCAGTGCGGCCGGGTCAAGCGGGTCAGCCGGCCAAAAGACTTGCCCGATTCGATGTACCGGATGATTTCGTCCACAATGGGCAGCAATTCGCGGGGCGGTCGCTGGTCGTCCACGCGCGGGCCGTGGGTCATGACCTGCGTGTGGCATTCCTGAACCTCGCGCCAGGAATTTTCAATCAACTCAACGAAGGAATCCCAGACGTGCCGCGCGCCGTCGCCGTCACGGCCGGCTTGCACGGCTTCCAGTTGCCAGGGCGCGCTGTCCTTCAAAAATTCAATGGCCTTGGTCGCACGCGACAACATGCGGTCGAACTCCGCCAAATTGTCGGGAGCGGCGGCGCCATTCCACAATTCCTCGCGGTAGCGGAGATTCTGCGCCGACAGGGCACTGATTTCCTCCATCAACTCCCGGAAGGCCGCCGGGGTCGGCAGCAACGCCAGATCCGGTCGGCCTGCCTTCAACTCGCGTTCGTCATGGAGACTGACTCGCGCATTCGAATGATACAACGCGGCGATTTCGGCCGGCGACAGTGGCAGTGCTTCGCCCACATTGACCGGTGCCGGTATCCAATCGTCTGAACCGACACCTCTTTTCACCCGCTTTGCAGCGTCAATCGGCCGTGTTTCCTTGCCAACGAGCTGAAGGATGCGGATTTCATCTTGCCGCGCCTCGAGCAATCGTGCCCGTGCCCCGGCCAATTCGGTCATGATCCGTTCCCGGTTGTGCTGGATTCGGTCCGCCTCCCGTTCCAACACCCGGTCATCCTGGGTGAGCCGGATCGAAATTTGCCGCACCGACTGTTGCAATTCCTCCTGGCTCTGCCGGTCGTTTTGCAGAACGCTGATGCACAATGGTCGCAGCGGTTCCACGACCTTCTGCCGCAACACACGCAGCGCTTTGGGCGTATGCGCGGTCACGAGCACGCGCTTGCCCTGCGCCAGAAGATGGCCAAGCAGATTCGCGATCGTATGCGTCTTGCCGGTCCCCGGCGGACCCTGGACCACCACGCAATCGCGTTTTGCCAACTGACGCGCAATCTCCAGTTGCTCCTTGTTCGCCGGTTTGCTCAACAATATCCCGGCGTCCCGGCTCGCTGCGGAAACCGCTGGTGCACTAGCCGCCGCCATCGTCTCAGCCGGATGCCTGCCGGCGGGCTCCACGATTTGCAACAGGGCAGCGGAAAATTCCGTGCGTTGGCCGACGTCCTCCCTGACCCGGTCAAAGACATTTTCGATTCCCGAACGGCGCTGGCGCATGAAGATGACCGGTGCCCGGCGGATGGTGGGCTGATCGTCCCTAGGCTGCTCGCCGGCCGCCAGCATGTCACCCGCCTCCGGAAAAATGCCGTAAATCAGCCGGCGCAGAAATCCGTCCGTCTCGTCGCCGCCCAGGGGCGACAGTTCAGCCTGCTTCAACTCGTCCACGCACCGGGCAATTTGTTGATGATTCGCCTGGGGAAGCAGGCGCAGAAATTCCACATACAGTTCCGGCGGTTGTTCGCGCCGGCGGAAGACAAACTGCGGATTGGCCTTTTCCGGATAAAATTCCAGTTCCAACCGCTGGAGCAATACGGGATGATTGAACGCTCCGCTTTCGTCCGGGCAGTGCAACAGCCCGTCACCGACCAACAGTTCGATTTGTTCCGCCTCGCGCTCGTGAATGCCAAACCACTCATAAATACTCTGGAACACCGCCAGCGCCTGGCGCGCCGGTCGTTCCCGGCGTTGCCACTCGGACCGTTCCTCCTGCCACTTCCGGTAGGCGGCGGGACGCTGCGGCACATCTTCAAAGCGTTCGACCCGCGTGGTTTCGTCCTTCTCCCGCACCGTCCGGAACGGTTGCACCTCGGCTTTGACTTCAATTTCCTGCCAGCCGGGCTTCAACCAGTCGGCGATGGCTGCCGGCGGTGTCGGACCATGCGCCAGGCCGGGCCGGGTAATACGCAAAACCACATCGCTGTCCTCCTCCGATTCCTGGTCCGGACCTCCGTGCGGGCGAAAGATTTCGATGGCGGCATGTGGCGGCAGGCCATTCAACCAAAGTACCCGCATTTGCTGGCCGATATCCCGCACGTGCGGGCAGCGCAAATCAAGGTAGGTTTTAAGAAACTCAAAAATCTTCAGCAGCCGGTCGGCCGGTTCCGCTGGTGATGGTGATGGATGTAATGATAGTGATGGTGCAATTGGTATCGCGTTCATGGTACGTCTATTTCAGTCCCCCTTGTCTGTCTAATAGGCGGAGATTTTAGACCATGATCAAATGCTCCGCGTTCAAATTTGGCAAAACTTTTAAAGTTTCAGCTCAAATTCGCGTGTCTCTTTTGGGCGCGCCGGCGGGTTTCACAGCGCAGCTATGGCGGCCGGGCATATTTCGCGATCAAGCTGTCGGCGACCTGGAAATTTTTTCGAGCGGCTCGATGGCGTCCTGGAGCAAGCGCTGGCCCGTCACTTCCAGCAGCTTCAACGACGGTGTCTGAAAGGCAAGCAACCCGTTTTCGCAGGTGTGGCGGGCCTCTTCCAGATCGGCTTCATTTTCCGGCCTCAGCAACTGTCGCAGTCCGCCGCCCACGCGCGGAGCGAGTTCGCGCCAGTGCGATGGGAAACGGCTTTGGAGAGCCGCCGCCCAGACTTTCGGCCATTCCAGCAGGGAATCCTCTCTCCGGCTTTCGGCCAGCCGGGCCAGCGCCAGGACACGGCCCAGGTCTTTGTTGCTGCGTTTAATGCGGCGACCAGCAATCAGACCACTCATGGTTTCTCTCCCGATCGCCGGATGATGCAACAGGTTGGCCAGCGCCATGGTTTCGGAGCGGGCGATGGCGATGCCAAACGGAGTCGCGACGGGCTCGAACGCCGCCAGCGACAGAAAACGAAAGCTGCACAGGCTGAAATGCCCTTTGGCGGTAACCAGTCGGAGGTCTTTCCGGTCGGGATCATTTTCGGACTCGGGCACCGTCAACAACTCGATGAACCAGTCCTGTGAACCGGGCGGGTGCAGCCGGACAACGGGCAACTGGTCCTCAGGCGTCCCGGCGTGGCCGGGTTTGCCCCAACTGCCTTCGGCGCGCAATTGCCAGTGCTCGGCAAACAAACGGTCGGCAACGGCTTGTCCGGCGGGAATGGCCCGGATGCGTGGTGAAATCAGACAGTCCACGTCTTTGGTACGAACCTGCAGTTTGGGGTCATCGCCAAAAAAATGATATCCGGCTGCAAGACTGCCGACGATGATGATGTTGTTTTGCCGGAAATCCGGTGGAATGGCGGCGGCGATCCGTTTCAGGACGGCGCTCGGCGAAATCAACCTCGCATCCCCGCTCATAAAGGCCGGCCCCGGGTGGCGGGGAATGAATTCAGGAACTCCAGCGCCTGGGATTCGAGACCCGCTTCATGCAAGTCGAGCAGACATTCGACCGGGTCGGCCCAGGGCAGACGGTCATCGCCAGGCTGGAAAAGCGATTCCGCGCGCCGGAGGGTGTGAATCACCAGGGTTGGCGCTTCGTCACGGCGAACGGTTCGCTCGAGACCCGGGTCAACGCGTTCGATAAATGACAGGTCCACAGCCCGGTGTCCGGAGTGAAGGGAAAGGTCGAGGCGCGGATTGCCGATCAGGTCGAACGCGGGCTGGTAGTGTTTGGCGGCCTGAACACCGCCGACGGCGAGGTCCGGAGGCGGGAGTTGGCGCAACCGGCGGAGCAGGGATTCCGCTGAACGCGGCTGACCGGAGCGGTCCGCAAAACGAACGGTGCCGCGAACGTCATCCGACACCGCCAACAATCGCGCCCACTCGTCCCGGGGGAAAATCCGCAATTCGACGCTGCGATCGGAATGACGTTTCAAATAATGATCCAGGCGGTCGAGGGAACGCGAAACGGTGGGGTGGCTGGTCCCTGAGAGCTTCATGAGCGCATTGATCGCGAGGGGTCCCCGGCCCAGCAGCCATTGATGGATGAGGATGCGCAGTATCTCATAGTGAGCCTCTGAATTTCTGCCTGACGGCGCCGGACGCCGGGAGATTTCATGCCGGAGAATTTCCTCCAGTACCGGGATTTCCTTCACGTCCGGTGAAACGGGAATGCCGTTCCATTTCCCGGACCGACGAATGGCCAGGGCCAGATGATGGAACAGCTCCGGTCGAATGACCGAAGACGCCCCTTGCCACTCTTCGCGCAAGCGGGATTCGGTGATGGCCGGCTCCTCCAGCACCAACACCGCCCGACTCACTTTGTCCGCAGACGCAACTCGGGCCATTTCCATCAAAGCCGTGCGCAATCTTCGAGCATCCCGGGCTTCCACAAGCACCTCGTAGATGGTGTCGCCCCTGACGGCATCAGCCCGAAAGCCGGGAAAACTTTTTATCGGACACTCGAATTGGATTGCTTTCATGCAAATCAAGGTATGACTTTTAAATTAAAGTCGCAAGTACAAATTAAAGTCTGGAGTAATTTATTGGACTTTTATTTGATTTTTGAGCAATTTTGGATGGATTTAACGCTTGTCAGCCTGAAATTCAGTGCATTTCAGTTGCTAGGAACGGGGTTGGGGTTCCGGCTACGCTGTTTCAAGTTCAGCGGCGACAGCGACGGCAATGACCCCAAACAGCTGGTACGCGCGGCGGGGGTTGAACCCACAACCTTCGGCTCCGGAGGCCGACGCTCTATCCAATTGAGCTACGCGCGCACGGCAACGTCCATCCTACCGCCGCCGCCGGTCTGGCTCAAATGGAATCTGCACCAATGTGCGGTACTCGCATCAAATCAAAATATCTCCCCTGCCCCGCCTAGCGGGGAGAGGGACGGGGCGAGGGGGGTGAGTTCAAGAAACATTTTGGCCTTCTCTTCCCGACCTTCTCCTCCTCGAGTGAGGAGAAGGGGAAAAGTCCGTAGCGCGTCAGCTTGCGCTCGGCGGACTATTACTGGCTACCGCTCGGGTCCCGGCTCGGGCGGCGGAAAGAAACGCCGGTTTTCCTGTTGCATCCGTTCAAAGCGCGCCTCCTGTTCCGGCGTCAGGATGGCCGAAATTTGCGCCTCGGTGTTGGTAATAACAGTAACGACCTGCGGCCGATATTCCTGCCGCAAATCCCGCAACTGGACGCGCGTGTTGGTCAGAATCCGGTGCACCTCCACCCGCTGACGCGCGTCGAGGTGAAGCTGCCAGCGCAGGTTGCGCTCGAGGAGCATCTGGAAGTTTTGCGGGCGTTGAACTGCGATCGTGACCCAGTGGCGGATGGCAATGCGCGTGCCGACCACGCCGGCCGCCACGCCGGCCAGAAACACCAGCGCCAGCAGCAACGACAGTTTGAATATCTTCATATCAGAGTCCCGTCGGTGTCAAAAGCCACTGTGACGAGAGCTGTGACACACCGTCGCTCAAACTCGGCACACCCGCCGCCGTCAGTCCGTAATCCGCCGCCACACACAGCACAATGACGGCCGAGGCCGCCAACGCCAGGCGCGGAAACCACAGGTTCAACTGGTCGAAAATAGAAATGGTTCCCGGCGCGGCCAACGGCGGTTCATGGCGAACGGCGCGCAGCACGTCCGCGGCAAAATCCTCCGGCGGCGCCGGCGCAGTTTCCCCGCGCGCCGATGCAAACAGTCGTTTCAGTTTCCGATTATCCATAATTCTTTCTTTCACTTTTCCATTTTCGCCCCGCTGGGCTGATGCCCCGCCAGTTTTTCCAGCGCCCGCTTCAGTTTCGATCGGGCCCGCATGGCGCGCACCCGCACGGCCACGCCGGAGGCGCCGGTGGCGGCGGCGATTTCCTTCACGCTGCGGCCTTCCAGCTCCTGCATCGTAATGACCACGCGGTCGGTCGGCGACAGTTCGCGCATGGCCAACTCGAGCAACTCGGCTGCGCTGCGCGCGTCCAGTTCGCTTTGTTCGTCACCGCTGCGCAACCAGTCGAGCGCGTCGTCACCAAGTTCAGGCAGGCCGATTTCATTCTGCCGGCGTTTTTCCTTTCTCAAGTGGTCCAGCGCCACCCGCGTGGTGATGCTGGAAAGCCAGTGTTCAAAAGGCGCCCGGCCGTCAAATTGCCCCAACGCGCGCCAGGCTTTGAGAAAGGCTTCCTGCGCGAGGTCTTCGACTTTGTGGGCGTCGCGTTCATATCGGTGCAAAATGGCAAACACGCGCGACTGATGTCGCCGGATGAGTTCGGCGAAATCGTCAGTGGCGCCGTTCCGGATGCGTTCCAGCAATTCGGCATCGTCGCTCACGATCTAGTCGCCCGACTGATCATTGGCGCGGGCGATGGCCCGGTCCACAAAATTATCGGCGCTCTGCTCGAACTCGCTGAGTTGCTGGCGCTGTTCATCGGTCAGGATGGGCGTGATTTTGGCGAAAATCTTCATGCGTTCAACTGCCAAATCGGCCTCGACGGCGGCGACTTTGGCCGCCGCGGCGCGCACGGTGGTCTCGTTGGCGTCACCGGCCTGGATGGCGGCGCGCAGATTCTGCCGCGCCGCGCGGAGTTGTTGCATCAACGGTTTCAGGGTGCCCTTCTCCCCGCGCAAAATGGTTTTAATCTGCGCCTTTTGGTCGTCGGTCAGGTTCAGCCGTTCGGCGATGCGTTGAAAAAATCGTCCGTGCGCCGGCGCATTGGCGTCCGCCGCCAATGAAGGGGTCGTCATCAATCCAACCACGTTCAGCGCGGTGGCCACGGTGAGGGTAATCCATTTGTTTGTTCTCATACTGATTTTTATACGTCAACCGTCCGGGAAATGTTACAACCCAAAAAGCAAAGGGACGGCGGGAAGCCGTCCCTTGGTGAACGAATGTCTCCACAAATCACGTTTGCGGTGGCGCGCCGGACGGCGCATTGGTGCCGCTTTCACCCGGAGGCGGGCCGCCCGGGGGGCGGTTGCGCGGGCCCCGCATTCTGGACTGTATTTTTTGCCATTGCTCGAACTGATCCGCCGTCAGCACGGCCTTCAGTTTGGTGTCGGTGTCCTCGCGAATGGATCTCATTTTGGCGCGGCGGTCATCGGCAGACAGGCTGTCGTCCTGGTGCAGGTCGCGCATCTGTTGCATTTGACCGTCGAGAATCTCCTTGACCTTCGGTTTCTGGTCGTCCGTCAGGTTGAGTTGCCCGGCCAGGCGGTCGAAGTTCATCCGGCCTCTCATGCCGGGTCCGGGTGGCCCGCCTGGCCCGCCGGCCGGCGGCGCCGCAGGCGGCGTGTTGGTGGTGTCATCCGCGCGCAAGGCCGGACTCAGCGTCAGCAAACTGCCCACCGCCAACGCCGCAATCAGTGTCATTTTGGGGGCTTTCATAGGCTTTATCTTTCGTTAGGTCTGTTCATTCTGCACCGCGTCGGTATGACGCGGCGTCATAGCCTGTGAGACGGGCGGGGGAAACAAAGGTTACAACCCGTGCAAAACCTTTGCCGCCACCTTTATCGTCCGGTCAATGTCTGCGGCGGTGTGCGCGGTGGAAATAAAGCCCGCTTCGAATTGTGACGGCGCCAGGTAAACGCCGGCGGCCAGCATGCTGTGGAAGTATTTCGCGAACCGCGCCCGGTCGCTTTTCATCGCGTCGGCCAGATTGTGGACCGGTTTGCCCGTGAAATAGGCGCAGAACATCGAGCCGCAGCGGTTGAACGTCATCGGGATTTTCGCCAGTCTCGCCGCGTCTTTCACGCCGGTTTCCAGTCGTGCGCCCAGTCGTTCGAGATACTGATAGGGCGGGCTGTCCCCGGCCTGCCGTTGTGCGGTCGGCACACCTTGTCCCGCGGACAGTTGTTCCAGCGCCGCAATGCCTGCCGCCATGGCCAGCGGATTGCCGCTCAGCGTGCCGGCTTGGTAAACCGGGCCCAGCGGCGAGAGCAAATCCATGATCTCCGCGCGCCCGCCGAAGGCGCCCACCGGCAACCCGCCGCCGATGATTTTGCCAAAGCACGTCAAATCCGGCGTGATCCTGAACCGCTCCTGCGCGCCGCCGGGCGCCAGGCGGAAACCGGTCATCACCTCGTCGAAAATCAACAGCGCGCCATTGGCCTGTGTAATTTCCCGGAGAAATTCCAGGTAGCCCAGCTTCGGCAGGTAAACTCCTGCGTTTCCAGGCACCGGCTCGACAATAATTCCGGCGATTTGATTTTTGTTCGCCTCGAACGCGGCCTTGACAGCTTCAATGTCATTGAACGGCAGGACGATGGTATGCTGCGTGAACGCCGCCGGCACCCCGGCGCTGTCCGGATTGCCAAAGGTGAGCGCGCCGCTGCCGGCCTTGACCAGCAGCGAATCCGCGTGGCCGTGATAACAGCCGTCGAATTTGATGATTTTGTCGCGCTTCGTGAAACCGCGCGCCAGCCGGATGGCGCTCATGCACGCCTCGGTGCCGGAGTTGGTCATGCGCACCTTCTGCACGCTTGGCGCCAGCGAGCAAATCAGTTTGGCCATGGTGACCTCGAATGGATTCGGAATGCCAAAGCTCGTGCCGTGGTCGGCGGCGGCTTTGACAGCGGCAATGATTTTGGGATGCGCGTGGCCAAGGATGGCCGGTCCCCAGGTACAGACGTAATCAATATATTCATTGCCATCCACGTCCCAGACGTGCGCGCCCTTCGCCCGGTTCACAAAGAACGGCTGGCCGCCGATGGCGCGGAACGCGCGCACCGGCGAATTCACGCCGCCAGGAATGAATTTCAGCGCCTCGGCAAAGAGCGCTTCGGATTTGGCCCGTGAAGTCATTGCCGGTTGCGAAAGAAGGTGTCCTGCAAGGAACCGAGTTCGGTGCGGACCAACACGCCGGTGGTGACATGGTGGCGTTGGAACCAGCCGTCATTGACTTCCAGAACGTATTGAACATCCGGCTGCGCGGCCACGACGGAGTTCGTGTCGTATTTTTCGAGATGATGGATCTCCTGAATCACGCCGTCAGGGCTGATATAGGCGGCCGAGAGCGAGTCCGGGCAGTTTTTCATCCAGAACGACGCCTGGAACGGCCGGGAAAAAATAAACAGCATCGCGCTTTGGTCGGTGACATTGGTGCGGAACATCATGCCCGTTTGCACCTCGCGCGGCGTGGTCGCCAGTTCGGCGTCCAGGGTTTCCGCGCCCAGGTAAATTTTCATCGTCGGCAGTTTCGGCTGGGCCTGGGTGGGTAATTGACCCTCCAAATCCGGCGTCGTTTCTTTCGTCTCGGCCTTTTTGCAACCGGCCGTCACGGCTGCGGCCAGAACCAAAGGAAGCCATTTCATCACTTTCATGGCCACAAACTGCCGGAGTTCGCGCCGGTTTTCAACCAAACTGCGCGACGGTTTCTTTCATCCGGGGTTTGACTATTCCCGTCCGATTTACTAATGTCTTATTTCGGACGACCAACAACGAACTTACCCCAAATTTATGCCTGCAAAAGCCGCCGACAAAGCCGCCCCCGAACCGAAAGCCGCCGCGTCACGCTCGCGCGAACTGGACGCCGCCATCGCCACCATCACCAAAAGCTACGGCGAAGGCAGCATCATGCGCCTGGGTGACGCCCGGGCGCAGACCAAGATTGACGTCATCCCGACCGGGTCGCTCGCCATGGATCTGGCGCTCGGGGTCGGCGGCATCCCGCGCGGGCGCGTGGTGGAAATTTTCGGACCGGAATCCTCCGGCAAGACCACGCTCATGCTCCACGTCATCGCCAACGCCCAAAAGGCCGGCGGGCTGGCCGCGTTTATTGACGCCGAACACGCGCTCGATCCCGCCTACGCGAAAAAACTCGGCGTCAATCTCGATGACCTGCTGGTATCCCAACCGGATTCGGGTGAGGAGGCGCTGACGATTTGTGAAACGCTGGCGCGCTCGAACGCGCTTGACGTCATCGTGATTGACTCCGTGGCGGCGCTGGTGCCCAAGGCCGAACTTGAAGGCGAGATGGGCATGGCCACCATGGGCATGCAAGCGCGGTTGATGAGTCAGGCACTCCGCAAGCTCACGGCCATTCTGGCCAAGTCCAAAACCACCTGCATTTTCACCAACCAATTGCGCGAGAAAGTCGGCGTCATGTTCGGCAATCCCGAAACGACGCCCGGCGGCAAGGCGCTGAAGTTTTACGCCAGCGTGCGCATTGACATCCGCCGCAAAGACACGCTCAAGGACGCCGCCGGCAACGCCATCGGCAATCACGTCCGCGTTAAGATTGTCAAAAACAAGGTCGCGCCGCCGTTCGCCGAGGCCGAATTTGATATCCTTTACAACCACGGCATCAACAAGGAAGGCAGCATCCTGGACGTGGGCGTTGAGGCCAGTGTCGTGGCCAAAAAAGGCGCGTGGCTGCAATTCGAGGACGACTTGATTGGCCAGGGCAAGGAGGCCGCGCAAAAGGCGCTGGCCGAAAATCCCGCGCTCGCCCAGAAAATCGTGAGCGCCATCCTTACCCGGCGTGCGTCCGCCTGACGCGGCAGGCGGTTTTCTCATGAGCAGCATTCCCGACATGGATTTGGACCTGGAGAATTTGTTCCAGCCGGCGTGGGCGCAGGGCAAGGCCGAGGCCAACCGCTACGAAAAATTCACCGGCGACGAAGGCGCGAAACCGGAACGCCGCCGCGGCGACCGCCGGGAACGCCCGCGTGGTGAATCGTCTGGCGAACGACGCGGCCCTCGTCCGCCGCGCTCGGGCGGCAAATTCGGCGACCGCAAAAGGGGCTTTGACCGCCGTGACGACCGGCGGGAACGCGAACGCGCCGAACCGCCGGCGCTGCTGCCGGAGATTGCGGTCACGTTTCTGCCGGACGAAAAAGGCGTCGAATCACTCGCACGCCAGATCAAGATGACCGGAAGGGCCTATCCGCTTTTCCAGATTGCGCAACTCGTCCTGCAAAAGCCGGAACGCTATGCGGTGTCCCTGGCCGTGAAGAAAAAATCCGACGGCGCCGTCGCGCAGCCGCTGTTTGTCTGCGCGCTCGACGACACACCGTGGTTGAGCGGGGACGAAGCGATTGCGCATGTCCTGAAAAATCATTTCGCCACCTTCTACCGGGCTGAGCGCACGGCCACCGAGCCGCCCAAGGGCACCTACACGTTCGTCGCGCAGTGCGGCATGAGCGGCGTCATTCTCGGCCCACCCAACCATCACGATTACCAGAACCGCCTGCGCAAATTGCACGCCGACCGGTTCGCCCGGATGCCGTTCGACGTCTTCAAGGGACGCGTCAAAATCGTAAAGGACGAGGCCGTCGTCAAAAAATGGGTCGAGGAACAGAGTTTTAAAACCGAGTACACCGTCCTGAACGTGCCCGAACCGCTCAAGCTGCCGAACCTTGAGGAAGTGGAGCAACATTTCCGCGCGACGCACCAGGAAGCCATCATCAAGCCGGTGGAAGCACACCGGGTCGCCGGGGTGCCGAGCCGCAATTTGCGCAGCCGCGAATTACAACGGCTCGTGCGCACCGAATGGGAACAGCAGCGGTATTTTCCTCTGCAACTGGCCACCGAACTCAGCCGGCAATTCGCCACGCACGGCCTGCAATTCTTCAAGGTCAACAAGACCTTCACTCATGTTTCGGTCGCGCGCCCCCAGTTCCTGGACCTCGAAACCACGCCGGTGTCGGAAAACATCAAGCGCATCATCGCCCATATCAACGCGCATCCCAAATGCAGCCGGCGGCAATTGATTGAAACTCTCGCGCCCTCGCCGCCGCCGGCGGTGATTGAAATCAAGCCGGAAGCGCCGTCAACCGCCGCGCCGGCGGAAGGCGCACCGCCCCGGGTTCCCGCCGCCAGTCCCGAACCGACGCCGGAACAAAACGCTATCATCGCCGATTTGCACTGGCTCGTGCATCAGGGCCACGTGATTGAGTTCGCCGACGGACGGCTCGAAACCGCCAAGAAACCCGCGCCCAGACCGCCCAAGCCGGAGAAAAAGCCCGCCGAAGAAAAACCGGTGGCGGAAGGCGAAACCATTTCGACGACCGAACCGGTATCGCCGGCGGAAGTTGCCACTGCGCCCGCTCCCGAGATTCAAACGCCAACCGATGCCCAAGCTCCAGCCGCTGAATCCGTCGCTGCACGTGAATCTGCCACCATACCTCCAGATGAAACGACCGAGGAAGCGGTTGAGTCACCATCGTGATGCTTATACCGGAGGGTCGAGTTGTACGAGACCCTGACCGCTCGCCGCGCAAATGGGGCTTGCGGAAGTCGCCCGTCCAACAAATTCATTGCTTCCTTTAATTTAACGTACTGCTAATTTCACTTATGCCTTTCAGTAAATTAGGCCTTGCCCAGACAACCCTCGATGGCGTGCGCGCCGCGGGTTACACCGACCCGACACCCATCCAGCTCCGCGCCATCCCGCTCGTAATCGCCGGACGCGACGTCATCGGCAGCGCCCAGACCGGGACCGGCAAGACCGCCGCGTTCGCGTTGCCCATTCTTTCGAAGCTGGGCCAGCACGCGCCCGGTCCGCGCGCGCTCATCCTCGAACCGACGCGCGAGCTCGCCGCGCAGGTGGAAACCGCCTTTCACGATTACGCCCGCTTCACCAATTTGAAAACCACCGTCGTTTTCGGCGGCGTCGGTTATGGCCGGCAAAACGATGAGTTGCGGGCGGGCACGGACATCGTCGTCGCCACGCCCGGACGCTTGCTCGACCATCTCGAACGCGGCACGGTGCGGCTGGACAAAGTCCAGTTCCTCGTGCTCGATGAGGCCGACCGGATGTTGGACATGGGCTTTCTGCCGGACGTGCGCCGCATCGTCGAACGCTGTCCGCGCCAGCGGCACACCTCGCTCTTTTCCGCGACCATTCCGCCACAGATCGAAACGCTCATCCAATGGGCGATGAAAAGTCCCGAAACCATTGAGATCGGCGCGCGCCGGACTCCTGCCGAAACAGTGAAGCATGTCATTTATCCGGTGGCCGATTCGCAAAAATCCGACCTGCTGCTCGAACTGCTCAAGCGCGTGAATTACAACTCGGTGCTGGTCTTCTGCCGGATGAAATACGGCGCCGACCGGATTGCGGGACTGCTCAAGCGCAACAACCACGCCGTGGCCGTGCTGCACTCAAACCGCACCCAACGCGAACGCGAGCAGGCGCTCAAGGGTTTCCGCGATGGACGATTTGAAGTGCTCGTCGCCACGGACATCGCGGCGCGCGGACTCGACATCGCGGACGTGAGCCACGTCATCAATTACGACGTGCCGCAGCATCCGGAGGATTACATCCATCGCATCGGGCGCACCGGCCGCGCCGAGGCCAGCGGCGACGCCTTCACCATTATGACCGCCGAGGATTCCAGCCACGTCTTCGCCATTGAACGGTTCATCAGTCAGAAAATCCCGCGCGTGAAACTGGAGAACTTCGATTACAAATACACCATGCTGTTCGAGGAAGGAAAACCCGGCCACAAACCCGGCGGGTTCCCCGGCAAAGCCCGCGGCGCGCGCGTCCACGGCGGCTATCACTTCGGCATGGCCAGACGGAGAAGGTAGGAAAGCAGCCAGATTGGGTTACGGAATTATCCCCTTTATATAGGGGATAATTCCGTAATTTTTTCCACGTTTTCCTTTCCACAAAATCCATGTTCATCCGAGGCCAAATTTTGGTGCGTTTCGGATAAGCCATGGTTAGCGGTGACGGGCAGAAAGATTAGCTTGATGCCATGTCCAGTGAAGCTGCAGCTTCAAATCCGGCCGCCGCTGCACCCGCCGTTCCTCCGGTCCCCGCCGATGTTCCCGGCAGCGCCATTTCGTTGCTGGGCGTGGATTATGTGCACCTGAAAACCCGGGACGGCGGCGACCTTTACCTGACGCACCTGGGGTTGCCGTTCTGGCAGAATCTGCTACCGGAGAATTGGTACGCACAGGAATGGTTTGAGACCAAGCGCAAACGGCTGGAAGGCACGAGCACGGTTTACAAAGTCCCCACGCGCCGGGTGAATGGCGTGACGTTGTCCCTGGTCGTCAAATGGTCGCGCGTCGGCGAGGGCGTGCCGCTCGACACGTTCACCTTCAACAAGTTCATCCACGCCGAGTTCAACAGCCCGTTCGAGGAATTTTCACTGCTCATGGAATTGCGCAAGGGCGAGGCCGGCCCGCCGGGCATCCGCATCCGGACGCAAAAACCGATGGCGATTTACATGCCGTCCGAGCGGTTGCAACTCTGGCAGACGGGCCGGTCCGAGGACAAAATCCGGGCGAAAGTCGTCCGTCATCCGGGCGTGGAAATAGACATTCTCCGGCAATACGTCGTGCTGTACGGCTGGGTCAAGGGCCTGGACGCGGTGGAGTCGGCGGAGTATCTCAAACTGCACGATCCGGAGCGCGCCGAGTTTCTCGCCCGGGTCACCTGCCTGGCCACGCATGAATTGTGGCAGAAAGGTTACCGGGTCATTGACATGAAACCTGCCCACGTCATTTTGCGGTCGGGACATGACCAGTCGCTGTTGCGCGACCGGAACGGCCAACTGGTTTACGCGCTGGTGGATTACGAGTTGCTCGAACGCACGCCGGAGCATGAACAATCGGTGCGCAGCGCCAATCGCCAGATTTATCTCAAGCACATGGCGCGACGGTTCGAGGCGGACACCGCCAAGCCGTTGCCCGCCCACCTCCGGGCCACCAATATCCTGGGCGTGGATTATATTTTCGGCCGCGCTGAAAGCACCGGCGGCCTGTTGTGGGTCGTGGGCAAGGACCCGGATTTGTTCAATTATTTCCTGCCCGAACGCTGGCGGCGCACGCCCAAAAAGAAGCTCTCCTCGCACAACCAGGTTTTCAAAACTTCCACCAAGGACAACATCAACCTGGTCTGGCGCGTCTCGCGCATGGGCGATCCACCATGGCTGCCGCATCCGGACATGAATCAGAACGCGGTCCATGAACACGGGTTCAACAGTCCGTTCGAGGAATTCGCCTATGCGCTCGAATTGAGCCGGCGCGGCATCAAAACGATTTATCCCCGCGCCATTTACATGACCGGCAGCAATCGCGAATCCGGCCAGGCAGCCGACGAGCGGCGCTTCGTGGCGCTGGCCCATCTGCTCACACCGGATGGCGAATGCATCCTCCAAAAAGGTCGCAATTACATCACCATTTGGGGTTACTGGAACGGGCCTGACGAACTGCTGGCAGCGCAGGACGACCGCCATTACACAGCGATGAACGCCAAGTACGCGTGCGCCAACAACCTGATTTCCC
Organism: Candidatus Sulfopaludibacter sp.; assembly: GCA_035508155.1. Lineage (GTDB taxonomy): Bacteria > Verrucomicrobiota > Verrucomicrobiia > Limisphaerales > UBA11358 > UBA11358. The sequence goes on from DATJNM010000030.1 coordinate 20,027, forward strand.
AAAAAGTGATGGAGGAATTGATGCGGTCAAAGGCGGGCAAACTGGCCCAGTGCGGTCTTGAAGACCTCAATCTCAAGCCGGACCACCTGCTGATTTCGTTCGACCCCGAGCAAAAGCTGGTGCTGGATTTCACCGGCAAACCCGAAGTGCGCCTCTGCAACTTCGAACTGGTCCGTCGGCGGCCCAATGGCCCCGCGAATGAGTCACAAGTGACCCGCTGAATTCTCCGCCAAAACACCGGCGTCCAAGTATTTTATAATATGTTAATTGATAATATATTATGAACCACGACCTGCCACAGGCCATGTTGATGTGACTTTTCCGTAACAAGATTGTCACTTTTGGCAAATAATGTGCTATAATATCGGCCATGAGCATTTTGCTTTTTGCGTTGCCGTTTGCGGTGGCGCTGGTTTTTGCCTTTCTGACTTTCCGCGAGGAAAGCCGCTAAACTTTTCTAAAGGGCCCCCCTTCTTCACCTCTTCATGACGGGCCCGGTGGTTTGGCCATACGGTGGTTTGGCCATATTGACACGGGGTCGTGTTGGGATAGGCTTCGGTTTGTGAATTGCCCCCATTCAGCTTGAATCCCGTAAATATCCTTATGCGAAAAGTCTTTTGTTTCTGCCTGACCCTCATTTTGTCCTCTTTCGTAACACGGGCCGAACCCAGCCGGATCAGCGTGCAGGGTAATCATTTTGTGACTGCCGACGGCAAGACCATCATCTTTCGCGGATTGGATGCCGGCGACCCGGACAAGCTGGAACGCAACGGCGAATGGAACCAACATTATTTTGAAATGGCCAAAGCCTGGAGGGCGAATATCGTGAGAATTCCCGTGCATCCGGCGGCCTGGCGCATTCATGGGGAGAAGGACTATCTCAAACTGCTCGACCAGGGCGTCGCGTGGGCCAACGAAGCGGGACTGTATGTCATCATTGACTGGCATAGCATCGGCAATTTATATGGGGAGAAATTTTTTCCCGCTTCCTCCGAGCTTTATCCGCCCACCGCTTACAACACCACCCGGGCCGAGACGCTCGATTTTTGGATCACCATCGCCAAACATTATCGCGGCAACCATGCCGTCGCTTTCTTCGAGTTATTCAATGAGCCGACGACGAACCCCAATCTGGGAACTTGTACCTGGCCCGAATGGAAGGGCCTGCTGGAAGAAATCATCAAGACGATCCGTGCGAATGGCGGCACGGCGGTCCGGCTCGTCGCCGGGTTTGATTTCGGCTACGACCTGACACCGGTCGCGAAGGCCCCGATTGACGCCGAGGGCATCGGCTATGTCGCGCACCCCTATCCGATGAAGGCCAGACAGCCGTGGGACATGAACTGGACGCACGATTGGGGTTTTGTGGCCGATAAATATCCGATGATTCTGACCGAAATCGGTTTCCTCCCGCCGGATGAGCCGGGCGGTTACAATCCAATCACCGGCGACGAAACCTACGGCGGTGCCATCACGTCGTACTGCGCCCGGCACGGCATTTCCTACACCGTCTGGTGTTTTGACCCGCACTGGTCCCCCTGTCTGATCAAGGATTGGAACTTCACGCCGACGCGGGCTGGAATGTATTTTAAAAAGGCCCTGCAAACGCCGCTACCGTAAAATCCTTGCTCAACGAGTCTTCGCCCTCGCCCAGAACGGAACACTCAGGTGGGACGAGGCTGCTGACAAGCCGACTTTGGACTGCGGCGACATGTCGCCGCTTTCAAGCGTGAACATGTCCACGCACTCCAGACTCTCGGTACCGGTTATAAACCTAGATTATTGTTCCGGCTCGCGGGGACGCTCGCCCCACAAAGTTGTAAGAGCGCGCCGGCTGCCCCATAGCTTCGCGGCTTGCGTTGGGGTGGTGAGTTATGGCTTAATAGAAGCCCGTGAATATCGTTGGCATCGTTCCCGCCCGGTACGCCTCGACACGGTTCCCCGGCAAATCCCTCGCCCTCATCGCGGGCAGGCCGCTCCTCCAGCATGTCGTGGAGCGTTGCCAGCAGGCAAAGACGCTCGACGAAGTCATCGTGGCTACCGACGATTCCCGCATCGCTGACATCGCCAAGAAGTTCTCTCGCGTCGAAATGACACGCCCCGACCACCCCAGCGGCACGGACCGCATTGCCGAGGTGGCGACACGCTGCTCCTGCAACGCCGTCGTTAACGTTCAGGGCGACGAGCCATTGATTGACCCGGCGGTGATTGACGCCGTGGCGGGCGCGCTGGTGCAAAATGAAATGTCCACCGCCGCGACGCTCATCAAGAATCCCGCAGAATACGAGAATCCCAATGTGGTAAAAGTCGTTGTCAACGCCGCCGGGCAGGCGTTATATTTTTCACGGCGCACGATTCCGTATCTGCGCGAGGCCGCCAGCCCCGAAGACGTTCGGGGACAGTTGGCGGCGTTTCCTTTTTTGAAGCACCTCGGCATTTACGGTTACCGGCGCGCCACGCTGTTGCGGCTGATGAAATTCCCGGTGTCACCGCTCGAAAACGCAGAGAAGCTGGAACAGTTGCGCGCCCTGGAGAATGGAATTCCGATTGCCGTCGTCAAGGTCGAGTACGACAGCGTGGGCGTGGACACGCCGGAGGACGTGGCGCGTGTGGAAAAACTTTTGAAGAAGTAGCCGTGTTTATAAAAACGCGGACAACCAGAGACAGACAACCGCGAATTCACATTCGCGGCTACAAAAACAAATGAAATTCATATTCGTAACCGGCGGTGTGGTGAGTTCGTTGGGCAAGGGCCTGACGGCCGCCGCGCTCGGCACGTTGCTCGAAAATCGCGGCCTCAAGGTCGTGCTCCAAAAGTTCGATCCCTACCTCAACGTGGACCCCGGCACGATGAATCCGTATCAGCATGGCGAGGTTTACGTGCTCGACGACGGCGCCGAGACCGACCTCGACCTCGGCCATTACGAGCGGTTTACGAATTGCAAGCTGACGCGAATGAACAACCTGACGAGCGGCCAGGTGTATCAGACGGTCCTGAACAACGAACGCGAAGGCCGTTACCTTGGCAAAACCGTCCAGGTGATTCCGCATGTCACCGATGAAATCAAAAATCGCATTCACCTGCTGGCCGAGCAAAGCAAGGCGGACGTCATCATCACGGAAATCGGCGGCACAACCGGCGACATTGAGGGATTGCCGTTTCTGGAGGCCATCCGTGAATTCGCGCTCGAAGTCGGTTTCCATAACGCGGCCTTCATGCACGTCACCTACGTGCCGTTCATCAAGGCCGCCGGCGAATTGAAGACCAAGCCCACGCAGCAATCCGTCGCCAAGCTGCGCGAAATCGGCATCACGCCTCACCTGCTGGTCTGCCGCTGCGAAAAACCGCTGGACAAAGAGCTGCGCCAGAAAATTTCCATGTTTTGCAACGTGCCCGTCGAGGCGGTCATCGAGGAGAAGGACGTGGACCATTCGATTTACGAGGTGCCATTGATGCTCCAGCGCGAGCGCGCTGACGACCTCGTCTGTCGCCAGTTACATCTGGATGCGCCGCCCGCCAACATGACACATTGGCAGGAGATCATCCGCAAGCTGATCGCGCCGCAACACCGCGTGCGCGTCGGCGTCGTCGGCAAATACATCGGTCTCCAGGACGCTTACAAATCGGTGTACGAGGCCATCATCCACGGCGGCGTCGGCAACGATTGCGGCGTGGAAATCGTCCAGGTGGACTCCGAGGAGATTGAAAAGAACGGCGCGGAAAAAATGTTGAAAGGCCTGGGCGGCATCCTCGTGCCGGGCGGGTTCGGCGAACGCGGCATTGAAGGCAAAATTCTCGCCGCGCAATACGCGCGCGAAAACAAAATCCCCTACCTCGGCCTTTGCCTGGGCATGCAAATCGCCACGATTGAATTCGCGCGCAACGTTTTGAAGCTGGCCCGGGCGCACTCGACCGAGTTCGAGCCGAACACGCCGCACCCGGTCATCGCCATGCTGGACGAACAGCGCAAGATCACCAAAAAAGGCGGCACGATGCGGCTGGGCGCGCAACCCTGCCAATTGGCGCTGGGCACCCAGGCCGCACAACTATATGGCTCGTTTGTCGTCAACGAACGTCACCGGCACCGTTATGAATTCAACAACGCCTACCGCGACAAATTTGAAAAGGCGGGGTTTGTCTTCAGCGGCCTGTCCCCGGACGGCAAGCTCGTTGAGGTGATTGAACTGAAGGACCATCCGTTTTTTGTGGCCAGTCAGTTTCATCCGGAATTTCTGAGCAAACCGCACCAGCCGCACCCGCTGTTCAAGGGTTTCATCGCTGCCGCGCACGCGCATATCCACCAGAAACCGCTGTGAGCGGCTGACGTCGATGACCTACGCCGAAGCGGTTCAATTTCTTTACGGCTTGCGTTTGTTCGGCGCGAAGTTCGGGCTGGAAAACACGGTCCAGCTCGCCGCGCTGGCGGGCAATCCACAGGAAAAGCTCCGCTTCATCCACGTCGCCGGCACCAACGGCAAAGGCTCGACCTGCGCCATGCTGGAAAGCATTTACCGCGCAGCCGGCTTGCGCGTCGGGCTGTTCACTTCGCCGCACCTCGTTTCGTTCCGCGAACGCATTCAGGTCAACCGACAATTGATTTCTGAAATTGGAGTCGTGCGGCTCGTGGAGGAATTGCGCGCGCTTTGTTCGGAGTTCCACCTTCCGGCGGCAACCGGTCCGGCTAAAGCCGGAACTCCAAACGCGCATGAACTGCATCCCACGTTCTTTGAGTTCGTCACGGTCATGGCGCTAAAATTCTTCGCCGAGCAGAAATGCGACTTGGTGATCTGGGAAACCGGACTGGGCGGGCGGCTGGATGCGACCAATATCGTCACCCCGCTGGCCAGTGTCATCACCAACATCCAGTTGGACCACCAGCAGTGGCTGGGCGACACCCTGGGGAAAATCGCCGCGGAAAAGGCGGGCATCATCAAACCGGGCGTGCCGGTAATGACGGCCACGGATGAACCGGAAGCGTTAGCAGTCATCGCACGAACCGCTCGGGAGAAAAAGGCGCCCTTGATTAAAATCAACCCGCCGGAGGGAAGGCGTGCGGCCGGGCCAAATCAAAATCAGTCGGTATCGCCGGCACGGCAACCTTCCCCAATCAGACAATTATCTCTGCTCGGCGAACACCAACACCTCAACGCCAAGCTCGCGCTCGCCGTGGTTGAGCTCCTGCAAAATCAGATCCCGGTGCCGGTGGAAAAAATCCGCGCCGGCCTGCAAACCGTGGATTGGCCGGGACGATTGCAGCTCATTACCCGCGCATCCGGTCGGAGACTTTTGCTCGATGGCGCGCACAACCCCGCCGGCGCGGAAACCCTGCGCCGGGCGTTGAAGGAAAATTTCTCGGCCGAACAGCCCGCGCTGGTGCTGGGCGTGTTGCAGGACAAGGATTGGCAACACATCTGCGAAGCGCTGGCACCTTTGGCCGCGCGGATTTTTACGGTCCCGGTTGCCAGCGAGCGTTCGGCGGACCCCGAGAAACTGGCGGAAGTATGCCGTAAGATCAATCCCCCGGCCGGTGTTCTCGCCTGTAATTCGTTGGGCGAGGTACTGAACCGGGCGGCGGATGACCATTTTATCGTCATTACCGGGTCGCTCTACCTTGTCGGCGAGGCGCTGGAATTGCTGGGCCTTTCCCCGGTAGGCAACGCGGAACGCGGCTTGAACGAATGGACAGCCGCACCCGCCTCCCTGTTCCGCAAATAAGTTTTCACTACCTTAATACGAAGCGACACTTATATTTACTTACCTTCTATTGACCTGTTCATGACAACTTAGTTAGAGTTGCCTCCTATGGCTTACGCTGATGCCTCGATGCCGCAACGCCGTTTTGGAGAGACAATCCGTCCGGATGCCTGGTGGGTCCAGCCACTTGCAGTTTTCTTTGGTTTCGCCGCTTTTATTGTTTATTCGACGTGGGCGGCTTTTCATCCGTTATATCAGGGAACCTGCGCCTACTGGTTTCACGGCCATGGGGCGGACTACCTGTCGCCGTTCTTTTCGCCGCAACTTTTTTACCCCGCCCAATGTCCGGAACTGGCCGGCCACGCCTGGTTTGGTATTCAGCCCGGATGGTGGCCGGCGTGGCTGATTTTCTCACCGGCGTTTTTGGTTTTGTGGGCGCCGGCGGGCTTCCGCTTCACCTGTTACTATTATCGCGGCGCCTACTACAAGGCGTTCTGGGCCGACCCGCCGAACTGTGCGGTGGGCGAACCGCGCCAGGTTTATCTTGGCGAACGCTCGTTTCCGCTCATCATCCAAAACGTTCACCGTTACTTCATGTATCTGGCGGTGATTTTCATTTTCATCCTTGGCTATGATGCCTGGAGGGCGATGTGGTTTACGGATGCAACGGGCGCAACACATTTCGGCATCGGCGTCGGGACCCTGGTGCTCACGATCAATGTCGTCCTTCTGGCCAGCTACACTTTTGGCTGTCATTCGCTGCGGCATCTCATTGGCGGATTTTTGGATGAACCGTCGAAGAAACCTGTTTGTGCGAAGGGTTATGCCTGTGTCAGTTGCCTCAACCGCCGCCACATGCTCTGGGCCTGGTTGAGCCTGTTCTGGGTGGGATTTACCGACGTCTATGTCCGGCTTTGTGTCACGGGTATCTGGCATGATTGGAGAATTTTGTGAACGTTGAAGCGGGAAGATTCGAGCGGCTTGCTCCGCTTTAACGCTTCCACCCTTCAACGCTTTAACGAGTAAAGAAATGTCCAATTACGAAACTTTGGAATATGAGGTCCTCGTCATCGGCGCGGGCGGCGCGGGCTTGCGCGCGGCCATTGAAGCCTCGGCGGCCGGAGTGAAAGTCGGCCTCATCTGCAAATCGCTCCTCGGCAAGGCGCACACCGTCATGGCCGAAGGCGGCATGGCAGCGGCGATGGGGAACGTGGACGATCGCGACAACTGGCGTGTGCATTTCGCCGACACGATGCGTGGTGGCCAATACGTCAACAACTGGCGCATGGCCGAGTTACACGCCAAGGAAGCGCCGGCGCGCGTCCACGAACTGGAAGCCTGGGGCGCGGTTTTTGATCGCACCCAGGACGGGAAAATTCTCCAGCGCAATTTCGGCGGGCACCGTTACCCGCGGCTGGCGCATGTCGGCGACCGCACCGGCTTGGAACTCATCCGCACATTGCAGGACCGCGGCATTCATCAGGGCATCACCGTCCACATGGAGCATACGATTGTCACGCTGCTCACGGATGGCGACCGCGTCGCGGGCGCGTTCGGTTACGACCGCGAGCGCGGACGGTTCAAGATTTTCCAGGCCAAGGCCATCGTGATTGCCACCGGCGGCATCGGGCGCGCCTATAAAATCACCAGCAACTCCTGGGAATACACCGGCGACGGCCAGTCGCTTGCCTATCACGCCGGCGCGGAGTTGATGGACATGGAGTTCGTGCAGTTCCATCCGACCGGCATGATTTGGCCGCCCAGCGTCATGGGCATTCTCGTGACCGAAGCTGTGCGCGGCGAAGGCGGAGTGTTGCGGAACAAAGAAGGCAAGCAGTTCATGTTTGACGACATTCCGGACAATTACAAACCGCAGACCGCGACGGACCCGGAGGAAGGCTGGCGTTACACGCAGGGCGACAAGAACGCCAAACGCCCGCCGGAATTGCTCACGCGCGACCACGTGGCCCGCTGCATCAACCGCGAGGTAAAGGCCGGCCGCGGCAGCCCGCACGGCGGCGTGTTTCTCGACATCGCGTGGATCAGGGAAAAAATCCCGAACGCCGCCGAGCACATCAAGCGCAAGCTGCCAAGCATGTATCACCAGTTCAAGCAGCTCGCCGACCTCGACATCACGCAGGAGCCGATGGAGATCGGCCCGACGACGCATTACATCATGGGCGGCATCCGCGTGAACGGCGATTCGCAGATGTCCAACGTGCCCGGCCTGTTTGCCGCGGGCGAAGCCGCCGCCGGATTACACGGCGCGAACCGGCTCGGCGGAAATTCACTGTCCGACTTGATTGTCTTCGGCAAACGCGCGGGCGAATATGCCGCGAAATTTGCGAAGGAGCACGGCGCCGGCCAAACCAACGAGGCGCAAGTTGAAGACGCAGCGCGCAAAGCCCTGGAGCCGTTTGACCGCGGCGCGAAAAGCGGCGGCAGCGCCGAAGGACCGTACCAGGTGCAGCACGATTTGCAGGAGATGATGCAGAGCCTTGTCGGCATTGTCCGGCGCGAGCAGGAAATGGTCAAAGCCCTCGACGGCATCGACAAACTTCAGCAGCGCGCTGGGCAGGTCGCCGTCTTCGGCCACCGCGAATACAACCCGGGCTGGCACACGGCGATTGATTTGAAAAATCTGCTCACGGTATCGGAAGCCATCACGCGCTCGGCGATTGACCGCAAGGAGAGCCGCGGCGGCCATTTCCGCGAAGATTTTCCGAACAAGGACCCGCAGGCGCAGAAATACAACACCGTGATTTCCAAGGCAGCGGACGGCACGATGAAAGTGCGGCGCGAGCTGATTCCCGAACTGCCGGTGGAATTGAAACAGGTCATCGAGGAGATGAAATGAAACCGGTCACGTTCAAAATCTGGCGCGGAGACGCGAGCGGAGGAGAGTTCGTGGATTACTCCACGGAGATGGACGAGGGCATGGTCGTGCTCGACGTCGTCCACAAAATCCAGGCCACGCAAGCGCCCGACCTTGCGTGCCGTTGGAATTGCAAGGCCGGCAAATGCGGCTCCTGCTCCGCCGAAATCAACGGCATCCCCCGCCTCATGTGCATGACCCGCATGAATTCCCTGCCAGTCGACCAGCCCATCACCATCGAGCCGATGCGGTCGTTCCCCAGCATCCGCGACCTGGCGACGGACGTTTCCTGGAATTTCCGCGCGAAGGAAAAGATCAAGCCGTTCAAACCGCGTGCGCCCGACGCCCCGGACGGCACCTGGCGGATGGCACAGGCGGACGTGGACCGCGTGCAGGAATTCCGCAAGTGCATCGAATGTTTTCTCTGCCAGGACGTCTGCCACGTCTTGCGCGACCACCACAAGCACGACGAATTCATCGGCCCGCGTTTTCTGGTTTTCACTGCCGCGCTGGAGATGCACCCGCTGGACACCGAGGACCGGCTGCCGGAATTGAAACAGGCACACGGTGTCGGCTTTTGCAACATCACCAAATGCTGCACCAAGGTCTGCCCGGAGAGCATCGCCATCACCGACAACGCCATCATCCCGCTCAAGGAACGCGTGGTGGACGATTTCCACGATCCGCTCGGCTGGCTTTGGAAAAAATTGCGCCCTAAAGCGGTTCAGTAATTTCCGCAGCCGCCGAGGTAACGAGACGGAACTTGCGTCGGAAGGTCCGCCGATTCACGCCGGGGCCACAGTTTTCCGGATCTGGCGTCCGGCTGTCTTGTCTGCGCGTGGCAGTCAGAACAGGGTCAGCCTCAACCTTCCACCGCTTCCATTTCCATCGTCGCCACGAGGTCTTTTTCCGCCAGCACCCAGTCTTCGAGCGTCAGCGGATGCTCCGGTAATTTGTCACGATACAGACGGTAGGCGTGTTCGCGCACCATGCCTTTGGTGACACCGGGTGTGAACGGCTTCGGTTGTTCCATTGCCTTGTAAACTTTGGTTTTCGTTTTCATAATGAAACATAGGCCCGCTGGTGTGCTCCGCAAGTGGACAAACAAAGAAATTTCCGTTGGCGATTTTCAGACATCCGCTGCCTGGCCGGTTGGTCGCGTGCGTACTTTAACGGATAACTTTCGCGTCTGCGGACACGGCATGAGGGGTGCTTTCCCCCCAAACATCGTGTCCGCATGACGTTTATGAAGACACTGTCTTTTTGTTTCGTATCGGGCCTCTGGTTGGCGTCCGCTTCACAGGTGCATTCACAAGCCTTCTCCTTCACTACCCTGGCAGGATCCGCCAGCATTGGCAACGCGGATGGTGTTGGTGCCGCCGCGCGCTTTTCCGGTCCCTCGGGAGTTGCTGCGGACAGCCAGGGCAATATTTACGTGAGCGATTCGGGTAATAACACGATTCGGAAGATCACGCCAACTGGTTTGGTTACAACCATCGCTGGCCAAATCGGTGTCAAAGGCAGCACTGATGGCACGGGCACCAACGCCTCATTTGACCTTCCCAACGGCATCGCGGTGGATACGAACGGAAACCTGTACGTGGCGGATGAATTCAACGATACCATCCGAAAGATTACGCCGGTGGGAACGAATTGGACGGTCAGTACCCTGGCCGGTCAGGTGGGACAGGCCGGTTTGATTAACGCCCAAGGCACCAACGCACAATTCTCCACGCCAACCGGCGTCGCGGTGGATGGCGCCGGCAATGTTTATGTGGCCGACGTAGCCAATGACGTGATTCGGGAAATCAGCCCGGCGGGGTTCGTCAGCACGATTGCCGGGCAGCCGCACCATCCCGGCAGCAGCAACGGCACAAACAATGGCGCGCAATTCTACATGCCTTTCGGCATCACCGTGGATGCCGCCACCAATTTATACGTCACCGATGGCGTCAATGAAACGATCCGGCAACTTGTTCCCGTGGGCACCAATTGGGTGGTTACCACCATCGCCGGACAGGTCCAGATTGCCGGTAGCGCCGATGGCGTCGGCACCAACGCACAGTTCAGCGCTCCGGCCGGCATCGCGATCAGCGGTGGAACCACGCTCTATGTGGCTGACGATAACAACAACACGATTCGAAAGTTGGCGTTGACGGTGACCAACTGGACGGTGAGCACGCTCGCAGGATTGGCGGGAACCTATGGCGACGCGGATGGCGCGACCAATAACGCCCGATTTCATTCGCCGATTGGTGTGACAGCTGACAGCGCCGGCAATGTTTATGTGGCGGACGCCAACAATAATGAGATTCGAAAGATTACTCCGACCGGCACGGTGAGCACGTTTGCCGGCGTCAGCACGGGCAGCACGGACGGGCCGGGCAGCAATGCGCTGTTCTGGTCCACGGCCGCCGTCGCGTTGGATGCCCAGGGCAACGTGTATGTGGCTGACTATTATAATTGCACCATTCGAAAAATTGCGACCAACGGCGTGGTAAGCACGATTGCCGGCCTGGCCGGCAACATCGGCAGCGCCGACGGTACGAACAACGCTGCGCGCTTTTATTATCCTACGGACATTGCCTTGGACAGCGGCGGCAGTCTCTATGTGGCGGACGCCTACAACAGCACCATTCGAAAAATCACATCGGTCGGGACTAATTGGGTGACCACCACCATTGCCGGACAAGCCGAAGTTTACGGCGAGGTGGATGGCACCGGCACCAACGCGTTTTTCTATGTGCCCGCCGGAATTGCGGTGGATGCAAACACCAACGTCTTCGTGTCAGACAACTACGGCATGGTCATCCGCAAGGTTACGCCGGTCGGCGCCAACTGGATGGTGACGACCATCGCCGGGCTGCCATTCACGGAAGGGTACGCCGACGGCACCGGAACCAATGCGCTGTTTTATTTTCCGCGCGGCCTTGCCGTGGACGATGCGTCCAACGTTTACCTGGCCGATAGTGAGAATAACAGCGTCCGGGAATTGACTCCCGTCGGTACAAACTGGCTGGTCAGCACACTGGCTGGCGCGGCCGGTATCCGCGCCAATGATGACGGCACGGGCACCAATGCCCATTTTTATTTTCCAGACGACGTCGCTTTTGACACCACCGGCCACCTTTATGTGATGGACACGTACAACCAAACCATTCGGAAGATGACGCGGGTGAGCACCAACTGGGCGGTGACGACGGTAGCCGGACAGGTCGGCGTTACGGGCGGCACCGATGGCATCGGCACCAACGCGCTCTTCAACTATGCCCAAAGCCTCGCATTCGACGGCGCCGGCAATCTCTACGTGGCCGACACGCACAACAGCACGGTCCGGTTCGGACGCGCCATCGTTCCTTCACTGCAAATCGCCGCTGTGGCGGGTGGCCAGGTTGTTCTTTCCTGGCCGACCTGGGCGTATGCTTTTGGGTTACAAGCCAGTGGCACGGTCACTCCGGGCGCGGCTTGGACGCCGCTGACGAACGGTCTAATGACGGTGGGTACTAATTTCGTGCTGACCAATAATATCGGCGGTTCCAATGCCTTTTATCGGTTGCACGGTCAGTGAGTTTGACAGATCCATGCGTGGAAGCGGCAACTATTACAGCTAAGGCTAACCTGCCGCCCCAATGAAAACACCATCCGAAATTTATTCATGCCACATTTGTTGGAATAGATTTTGCCATGCCCAAGGGCAATCCGTTAATGAGGAAGGGGCTTTCATCTCTCTTGATGTTGATGCTGGTGCGATTTGTTCCCGTGGGTCAGATTTTATCACCTGCACTGCAAATCACTGATACTAATGGTGTCGCCACAGTTTCCTGGCTCAACATTCAAACATTACCGCTGCCGACTTTTTCGCTGCAAACCACCACAAACCTGTCGCCGCCGGTTACTTGGAACAGTCTACTTGTAACCTCTGCCTTTGGTAGTGGAACAACCAATGTGGCAATGGCCTATCCACAGCAATTTTTCCGCTTTGCACAAATGCTGCCGATTTTTCAATTCGCGATTTTCTACAATGTGAACATGGAATTGGATTTCGGGCTTTACACGATCATCAACGGCCCGGTGTTCTCCGATGGCAGTATTTGGGCTGGTTCGCAATACCTGACATTTAATTCTTCGGTCGCGGCGGTGAGGCTAATCGCCACCAATGCCTCTGATCCTTTTACCGCAAGTAACGCGGATTATAATGGCAACGGCTCCCCGCCGGCATCAAATTCTTGGACAACGCGGAATTCGACAGCATGGACGGCCATCAAATCTCCGGTCGCCGCCTGCTCGACATCATCCAAGAACTCGACAGGCCGTTCTGCCCTGTTCTGGATGCCGGCTACCAGTTCGCCGTGAGCATCGGGAGTTACGTCGGGCGCTGGCCCGTAAGGGATGAGAGAAAGTAACATGCGCCAGTTGCGTCAGCAGGTGTTCCGGTATAGATTTGGGCCAAGGAGGTTCGTATGGCAAAATGGTTACAAGGAATGGGCGGCGTCCTACTGCTGGCCGGCGGGTTGATGTTATCTCCCGGCTGTGTAGGAGTGGGTTATGAAGGCGGGGTCGCTTACTACGATTACGATTATTATCCCGATTGGGATATTTATTACTATCCGCGGGGCCACGTCTGGTATTGGAACGAGGGCGGCCATTGGCGTTCGGGTGGGTCATTGCCGCCGCGCTATGCCGTGCAGGGACACGCGCATCAAAGTTTGCATCTCCACAGCCAGCAGCCGTGGACGGAAAATCATCAAGCCGGCCACCGCTAGAGACCACCACCAATCATCGCTGGCAGAGTGCCGGTCGTGGTCAGGGAGCGGTCGTCATCGCCCCTTTAGGAAAAGGGAGATGTGATGGCCGGGGCCGGTGGCCACTCTCATTGTCGGAATGAACAGTTCGTCCTGTAGGGGTTTGCGTTTTCCAAGAGCCATGTCAATCGGACGTTCCATCCCAAAACTTGTTCAATCATAAAAGAGAGCTTTTTAAGGGGCTGCTAGCGAACACGCCCACTGATAACCTTTCAGGGCGATTGTTTTTTATTTAAATTGTTGCTTGCTGATAGCCTTCCTTCTGTATGGGGCTTTTACCCCATTGCCCAAGCCAGCCGGTTTTGCTACAAACCCATGCGAAGCTTTAACCAAGGAGTTACAAAACTTCAGCCTCAATTATGAAAGTCCGCCGTGAATTGGAAACCTTTGAGCAGGCCGTTGAAAAAGCCAGACGGGCACTCAAGTCTTCCTGGTTGAAGGGTGAAAGCACAGAAGGTGAAGTCCGAATGGAAAAGAAGAATATTGAACCTTTTCATGTAAAAAGGGCAAAGCACGATCCAAAAAGCAAGTCAATTTGACCTAGGTGTGAATGGGGGGTGCCAGTCCCCAAGTAAACTGCGGTTCTTTCGTTATTCGCCTGACTTTAACGGTGAATTGCTGCGTCGCCGCTTCATGTGACTGTTTGTTGCTAACGGAGATGTTAAGGTAGCGGTGTTCTGGAGATGGAGACAGCCTTGTCGAATCCTGACATGAAAAAGCTAATCATTAGCGGCGTCATTATTCTTGCAATCACCTTACTGTCTCCGCAAATCACAAAGTTATGGGAAACCGCCTTAGCCAAAGTGCCAGTGGGTTATGAAGACGAAACCGGATTCCATCTTGGGACAAGTTGCGTTTGAACGTGGAGTGCCAGCCGAAAGATTAAGCTCTTCGTTCATGGTATTGGCAGGTGCATGAACAACCGAATTAAAAAGATGCACAGGATGATTGAAGCTATACACAAATGTAAAGCTGTGCATGAGAGGTCTGTTGTGCTTTTAGATATGTTCAAATGTGACACAGTTCGGTTGGGTGTTGTTGAGTCATTTTCACTTGAAGGCCATCCGAAAGCAGAACGTTGTTATGCATGGAGCCATCACGAAAATGGCCAAACCCAATTCGTCAACGTACTGGAAATTCCGCCCGTTGTTCCACTTCAAACGGCGATTAAGGTTGCGAGTGCAAGCAAGTCAAAGAAAAAGAAATGATTTTCCACCAAATCCATTGAAAAACTTGATCAAGGAGAACAACGCCATTCCAAATATGGAATCCTTCGTTTATTTAAGACTGGTATAGCTTGACTTCTCTCACTTTCCTTTATTATTTATCCCAATGAATTCGATTATAAATCTATCAGTTAACCAATTACTCAGAGCCGCCACACTAAAACAAAAAATCCAATCGCTTGAAAAGCAACTGAGCAGACTTTTTAGCTCTGATGGAGCGGGCAAAGAATCAGCACCCAAGAGACGGAGAAAAATGAGTGCTGTTGGCAGGAAAAGGATTGCGGCGGCACAAAGGGCACGTTGGGCGAAAGCCAAAGGACGGAAATCAGCCTCAAACCCTGTTAAAAAAGCCAAACGCAAAATGAGTGCAGCAGCTAGGGCAAAAATTGCAAGGGCCGCGAAATTAAGATGGGCCAAGGCAAAAGCAGCGGGAAAGAAAAGGCTGTAAATAAAATCGTGATGCCATAAGCGAACATGCGTTTCTCGCCGCTTACGCTGGCGATGCAGAAACGACACGCGAATACTGTATGTTGGTCTTTGCGGTGAAGATTTGTTTTCACGTTCAGCCGTTCGATTTGGCGACATTGTTGTGGAATTTTATTATGCGCTTTCTTTTATTGGAAATTTATGTGTTACTCTTTGATGTCGTCCGCCGGCAGGCCAGTTCCTTGCCTGAAAGGTGAGAGTGTTACATTTTGAATAATAGTTGCCTCAAAAGAAGGACAAATAACGCCAAATGGTGTATATTGTCGGGTTGGGTTTGATGCAATGAATTCCGACGCGACATCTCGAAAAGAAAAAGTTGACGCATTCGTGTCAGGGCCGCAGTCAGGGGAAACACACTGGGTTCAATGCAACGGTTATCGGTATTTGGGGATTTTGGGTGATGACGGCAAATGGAGAAACTTTTCTACTGGCAAGGAATTAAATGTCGTCGTCAAAATTCTTTCCGATTAAATCAAACCAACAATTTCGTCTAACTTCAAAAGGTGGTCTGTGATTCCGGCCTTCATCGCTGCGGTGACAGACAAGCTTTGGGTATGGGTGTGGCCTGTTGCTAATCGTTAATTAAAGCACCTTGGGGCAGGTATTTTGAAAGCACCTTTTTGAACTTCCGAACATGAGAGCCTAATCTGAAGTGAATGACAAGGTAGCCATGTCCATCCAGAAAACTGCCCGTTGCCCCCTTCCCACATGATTGTCCGGCAACCTGAGAAGCCAATGCTTTAACAATCGCCGCAATGAATTTATCCTTACCCAGAACGTAAACTTTTAAATCAGACATGGGCATAGTTTAAGATTTTATTGCTTCTTCAATCAACCTTTAAATTGTCACGTTTCAGTTAGCAGTTTCAAGCCTTCGGCTGGCGTGCAACCGAGCATGTTGTAAAAAGCGATGGACGTGGTGTTTGGAATGCGTCGGAGAACACGCCCACCGGCAGACAAAACTGAGAGCTTTGCCATGCTCTACAAATGTGTTTTAATTTTAAAAAGTTTGCAAGCAATTTTTGGCAGTGGGTTACTTTGCCTGTTTCGGTGGGGCGAGCATCCCCGCGAGCCGGCTCGTGAGCAGTCTCGCCCCACCAAAGTAGCCCAGTACCAGCAATTTTCAGGATTATTCTTATTGCTGATTTAAGGCAAAAATCATCCAATTTGTCCCTATGAAAACAATCCTTCCATTTCTCACAATTTTGGCTTTTGCGCTCGAACTGTCTGCGGATGAAACCAACGGTCCCACGCCGTTGAAAATCGGCGCAACCGATGCCAACAAATATTACGACCAAGAAATGATTGTGACGGGCAAAGTTGCACAGGTCACAATTCGGCCAAAAATCGTTTTTTTGAATCTCGACCAGCCATTTCCTGATTCCCCTTTTTCGGTGGTTGTATTCCCAAGCGCGACCAATAAATTTGGCAACCTAAAATCACTGGACGGGAAAAACATTGAGTTACAGGGCAAAGTTAAAAATTACCACGACAAGCCGGAAATTGTGTTGGACAGCACAAATCAGTTGAAAGTGATTACAAATTGACGGAAGTGTGTAATCCCCTGAAAAAGATGGTGCGCGATAGAGGGTTCGAACCTCTGACCCCTACAGTGTCAATGTAGTGCTCTACCACTGAGCTAACCGCGCACTTGCGGGATTAATAGCCTGACAATCCCCTGGCGCGTTGGCAAGCGCGAATTCACTGGACAACCACTTGCCGGATTTCGACTTGCGGTTCCGGATGGTCAAGGCGTAGGTTTCAGCGTGATGAAGAGATTTCGAGCCGCCGTTTCCACGTTCATCACCCGCCTGTTCCCGACCCGTGCCACCCCGTCAAAAGGCACCGCCGTTTCCAGCAAATTCCAGGAGTACAAGACGAAAGCTGATCAGGGAGATCCCGAAGCGCAATTCGACCTGGGTTTTTGTTATGACGAAGGTCGGGGCGTCGCGAAGGACGCAAAAGAAGCGGTGAAGTGGTATCGCAAGGCCGCCGAACAGAATTACGCCCCGGCTCAGTTCAATCTGGGCTACTGCTTTGCCAACGGCCAGGGCGTGGGAAAAGACAAAACGGAGGCGGTCAAATGGTTTCGCAAGGCGGCCGAACAGAATTACGCTCCGGCCCAATCCAATCTGGGCTATTGCTACGACAATGGCCGGGGCGTTGAGAAGGACCCGGAGGAAGCCGCGAACTGGTATCGCAAGGCGGCCGAACAAGGCCATCCGGAAGCGCAGTTAAACCTCGGTTACTGCTATGCCAACGGCCAGGGCGTGGAAAAGGATATCGTGGAGGCGTATGCATGGTTCAGCATCGCGGCCAAAGCCGACCCGGACGCGGCCGAGAGCCGCGACCTCCTGCGGAGAGGGTTGACACCGCAACAATTCACGGACGCCCAAAAACGGACAAAACAATTGCGACTGCAAATCGCCGCCCGGCCAAAACCTTCCACTGCTTGAGCACTGCGGCCCGCCAAATTCAACTTTGAAGTCGCGGCTTTGAATTGTTACGCTGCGGCCATGACACGCAAGGCGTCATCGAACTCTGCGCACGGTTTTGACGACATCATCGGCGTGGCGCTGCTCTTCGCCGCGCTGCTGCTGCTGGTGGCGCAATGGTCGTTTGACCGTGACGACATCCGCTTTCTGACGACGCACCTGAACAAACCCACACACAACTGGATTGGTCCGCTGGGAGCTTATCTCGCGTGGGCGTCGTTTATTCCGTTCGGTTTGACCGCGTATCTCTTGCCGTTTCTGCTGGTGCTGTTTGGACTGGCTTACCTGGTGAATTTTCCCGGTCATTTGAGGGAGCATGGGGGATGGTCCTTCCTTTGGTCGGCGGTGCTGGTGGTTTCGCTTACCGGTCTGTTTTGCGTCATGTCCAACGCCGGCTGGTTCAGGACAATTAGTGAAAACATCGGCTCCCTCATCGGTGCGGGTGGCTTTCTTGGCTATTTGACCTTCGGCCAGTCTCCTCGCTACAACTGGGGTTTCAGCCTGCTCGGCAACATCGGCGCGAACATCGTATATCTGGCACTGGGCCTCATCAGCCTGCTGTTCCTCACCAATTTCCGTCTCGGCGAATGGATTCGCAGCTTGCTGGAAAAGGCGCCCGCCACGAAAACCGGGCCGGAACCGGAATCCGCTGAGAATACGGCTTTGGAACGCCGGGCGCGCGAACTGGAAAAACAAGCCAGGAAATTGCAGGAAGAAGTGGCCCGTACCGGGCTGGGGGCCGATTTACAACCGGTACCTGAACCCACCGTCCGGGATTTGAGCGTGCCGCAGGCCAAACCCACGACCGCGCGCATCCGCAAAACCACCCTGCCCGGCGGTGTGGTCAAGGAAGTTGTCAGCGCGGAAGAAATGCCGGCGCCGGTGTCAGGACGAAAGCCGGCACCCGCCGGCGACCCGGAAGTAAATGTTCCGCACGAGGTTCCCGCCGCCACCACCGAAGAGGTTCTCGGCCGGAAATCCGAAGTGGAAAAACCCGGCGAAATCGAGGCCGAGGAACCGGAAAAAGTTGAGCCGGAAAAGCCGGCCGAACCGGTGGTCCACATTGCGGACGGCTCTGCGCCGGCCAAACCCAAGACCAAACCCAAAAAACCGAAGCCGCTCACCGTTGCGGCGACGCCCATCATCGGCAATTACCAGTTGCCCACGCTGGATTTCCTGCAATACCCCGACACGACCGCCAAGCCCACCGAGTCGAAGGAGGAACTCATGGCCAACGCGCGGCTCATGCAGCAGACGCTCGCGCAGTTCGACATCGAGGTTTCGCTCGGTGACATTACGAAAGGCCCGACCATCACGCGTTACGAATTGCATCCGGCACCCGGCGTGAAGCTGGAGAAAATCACGGCACTTTCCAACAACATCGCCGCCGCGCTCAAGGCCGAGCGCATCCATATTCTGGCGCCGGTACCGGGCAAAAGCTCCGTCGGCATCGAGGTGCCGAACCCGGTCAAGACCAAGGTCATCGTGCGCGATTTGTTCGAAGCCGACGAATGGCGCAACAGCCGGGCAAAGATTCCCATCGCGCTGGGCAAGGACGTTTACGGCCATCCGATTGTCGCCGACCTCTCGGAAATGCCGCATCTGCTCATCGCCGGCAGCACCGGCTCCGGCAAATCCGTTTGCATCAACGCCATCATCACCTCGCTGCTCTATAAGTTTTCTCCGGACCAGCTCCGGTTCGTGATGATTGACCCCAAGGTCGTTGAATTACAACAATACAATGTGCTCCCGCATCTCGTGGTGCCCGTCGTGACCGATCCCAAAAAAGTCATTCTCGCGTTGCGCTGGGTCGTGAGTGAAATGGAAAAGCGCTACCAGATTTTCGCCCGGGTCGGCGTCCGCAACATCGGCACGTTCAATTCGCGTCCCAAGAACAAGCCGTTGCCGCAGCAGGAACTGGAACTGCCCCTCAAAGCCAAAAAGGAAAAAGTTGAGCCGGGCGCGGAAGGATTCGCCGTCGAAGTGGACGAGGAAATCGTCGTGCCGCACGAGGAGGACATCGTCATTCCGGAAAAGCTGAGTTACATCGTCGTCATCATCGACGAGCTAGCCGACCTGATGCTGGTGGCGCCTGCCGACGTGGAAATGGCCATCGCGCGCATTACGCAGATGGCGCGCGCGGCGGGCATCCATTGCATCGTCGCCACGCAGCGTCCGAGTGTTGACGTCATCACCGGCGTGATCAAAGCGAACATCACCGCCCGCATCGCCTTCCAGTGCGCCTCGCGTGTGGATTCGCGGACGATTCTCGACGCGATGGGCGCCGACAAATTGCTCGGGAAAGGCGACATGCTTTACCTGCCGCCCGGTTCGGCGAAGTTGATCCGTGCCCAAGGCGCGCTCATCACCGACCAGGAAATCCAGAATATTGTCGGATTTATTGCCAAACAGGCCAAACCGAGTTACGAAATGGAAATTCACCAGCAACTTTCCAAACCGGCGGCGGACTTTGGGAATGAGAACGGCATTGACGAGGATGAGGAACTGATTCAGCAATGCATTGAAGTCATCCGCAGTGAGCAAAAGGCGAGTGTATCGCTCTTGCAACGCCGGCTGCGCCTCGGTTACACCCGCGCCGCGCGCATCATGGACGAACTGGAGAACCGCGGCATCGTCGGCCCGAGCAAAGGCGCCGAACCGCGCGACATCCTGATTGACCTGGACGGCACGGGCATGGATGGCGCGGGGCAACAGGCGGTTTAATTATATTGGGAGGGCTGCCGTGTCGGCGGCCCCCATCTTTGATTTGGGACGGCGGCACGCCGTCCCTCCCAATGACCCATGAAACAATTTCTGGCGACATTGCCGCGCAACCTCATCGGTTGTTTTACGGGCTGGAAGCCCGTCTGGCATCTCGTCGCCATTCTGCTCACGTTCATCCTCGTCAGGTCCGGCTTCGACTGGCGTTATTTCCTGGCCACCCGCGGTCCTGAGCTTCGTTCCTGGATGTTTCCGGCCGTGATCATCGGCGGGCTGTTGCCCTTCTACCTGCCACTGGCTTTGCTCGCGGCCGGATACATTACTCGAAATGCCAGAACCATGCTGACTGGCTGGGCTGTTGCTCAGGCGGAATTGCTCGGCGCATTGATTGTGATCGCCTACAAAGCGTTTACCGGTCGCGCCCATCCCATGCACAGCGTCGGCGCGGACATCAGCCATGTCTTTCACTTCGGCTGGCTGCGCGGCGGAGTCTTCTGGGGCTGGCCCTCGTCGCACACCACCATCGCCTTCGCGATGGCCGCGACGGTGTTCACCCTTTTCCCCAAACAGCGGTGGCTGAATTGCCTCGCAATTCTTTACGCGTTTTATATCGGTATTGGTGTTTCCATGACCATCCATTGGTTCTCGGATTTTGTAGCCGGCGCGATTATCGGCTCGGTAATCGGGACCGTGGTTGGGAAGAACTGGGAGGGCTGCCATGCCGGCGGCCTTGGTTCTTGATTTGGGACGGCGACACGCCGTCCCTCCCAAGATTCACTTCGCCGGGTACTGCCACACCCAGTCGCCGTTTTCGCGGTCCACATTCCCGCCTTTGGTGAGAGCGACGGTGCCGCCGTCATCCTTTCCGTTCCAACCGACGGAATAGAGGGTGAACCGCCCACCGGCTTCGCGGCGGTAATGCAGCGGTTGGCCGTTGATGATGTCGTGCGGGAGCTGTTCGATGAACTGCGGCGCGAGCGCGTCGAGGGTTTCGGGGTATTCGCCATGCGCGAGACGATAACGCTCCAACGCGCAGGCCACGCGGGCTAAATCAATGCTCGCCTGAATGGCCGCAACTTTTCTTACGGTGGCGCTAAGGGCCGGAAATAACATCAATGCCTGGACCTTGTAAGGTGAATAATGTTTCATTTCGGCGCGATTAGCATCGTTCGCCTGCTGCAATTTTTCGGGTGAAACGGTGCGCGAATTGGTATCCACGAGCGGCAAGATCCATTGCTGTTGCATTCGGGCGATGGCGAGTTCGTTCTGATAAAACCAGGCGCTCGGCATAAAAGTCAATTTATTGGTGACTATCCGGTCGTCCCGGTATGAAATTATTTCCCGCGTGTGCCGTTGGCTTTCGAAGGACGCAATGGCAAACGCCCGTTCGCCGCGCATGATGGATCCGTAATCGGCCAAAAAATCTATCTTTGATAATTCCGCGTCGAGCGCGACGAGTTGTTCATCCGACCATTGGTGTTCCGCCAAGCCTTCCCAAATGGGCTGCAAGCCAATGGCCACAATCGCAATTCGCACAAGATGCGAAATCAAAAACGGCGAGTTGCGGATAGAATTGTTCAGATACAACAATAGCTTCACGTCTTCCAATGCTTTTGCGCTTTGACCATCAGCCAATTCAGCCGCGGCGCGCAATTGAAGGACTTGAGTGCATCGTTTAAGCTCCGCTAAAACCGGCAATAGCGCCGTCGTCGAACTAAATCCATCTTCATAATTCAATGGGACGCTTGCATAAGACCGCTGGCTGGCCCGACCCAATTCCTCAACGGCCGAGTCGAATTTACTCAAGGCAAACAAAACATCTTTCGCGGGAGTTTGCGGCTGCGGCGAAATGGGAAATTCTTTTGCCAAACTCGCATTGGTCGGATTGCGATAAGATTCTTGAAATTGCTTCAAAGCGATTAAAAAAGCTCTGCCTTCGGCGCCCAAATATCCGAATTTTTCTCCATGTAAATTTGGACTGCCATCAGAGTGCCAGGGATTCATCACGATTTTGCCATTGAGCATGTTTGTAAAAATTGGTGCAGTGAAAAAATTTTGATCGTCCGGCACAGACGGCGGAACGAATGCCTGCCAGTCAAACTTCTCCCCCTTCGCTTCCCATTCATGTCGGTAATTTTCCCAGTCGCGTTTGCCGCGCCAGTTTTCTTCGGTAACCAGAACCGCAATCAGAGTTGCGAAGACGGCCAGGCTGATTAGTCCCCTGCGCAGCACTCGCCAGTGCCGACCGGTTTCAGGTTTGTCATTCATAATCAAACGGCGGTGGTTCCGCAATTTTGAGTGTGCGGTTTTGGCGCAAGGTTTTGGGGACGCTCGGCTGCTGGCGGCGCCGAACGGTCCACCAGCAGTTCATTCATCCAGCGTTGTTGGACCTGAAGACTCATCATCGCCGCACCGGGTCGAAAGATTTTTCCCGTGACGCTACTGGCGTTGTCGCGTTGGGAAACATTGACGACGACGAGGGCAAGCCAGACGGCTGCCAGCCCGGCCCAGACCCGGCGACTCGGCCAAACCAATTGTTGCCAGCACTCAACGAGGATAATTCCCGGTGTGAATCGGCGCATGGATGTCGGCCCGCTTGCCGGCTGACCCGCTTTCGCTAGAACCACGTGAACTGTCGTGTCGGGTTCGATCTGCGCGAAATGTTTTTCCCAGCCGGCCAGTGGAGCAGTCACCGCTTTGATTTCGTCATAATAACTCCGACAATCTGCACACCCGGCCAGATGGTTTTCGATCCGGACCCGGTCCGGTTCCGGCAACAGGCCGCTTGCCAACAGGCAAAGGCTTTCGCGATTGCGCCGGCACGAGTTCAAAAACCATTTCATATCGGTATATCCCTTTTCCCGTCGGGAAGGTTCATTTTCATTTTACGTAATTTTTCCAAAGCGTGATGCAGGCGGGATTTCACCGTGCCGATGGAACAACCGAGAACCGCCGCCATGTCCGGCAGGGACGCGTCTTCAAAAAAGCGCAGCAGAATGACGCGCGCGTGATTTTCCGGCAGCAGCTCGATGCATTGGCGCAATTGAGCAAAAGCTTCCCTCCGGGCCGCGGCCTCTGCGGGTGAAGGCCCGGGCGCCGCAATGTTTTCCTGCCTTTTGCACAAGTCCTGCGCTTCAAGCAGCGACAACAATGCCATGGCGACAGGACGCGAACGCGCCCGGCGCACGGATTTCTGGTAACGATGCAGCAGAATGGCGTAGAGCCAGGTCGAGAACTGGCAGGACCCGTTGTAACGGGGAAAACTCTTCCAGGCTTCAATCAGCGTTTCGGAAACGATGTCTTCGGCGAGGTGCAAACCGCCGGTCAACGCGGCGGCCTGGCGCAGGAGCCGTGCTTGCAGCGGTTCGATCAAACGGCAAAAACCGTCTGTGTCCCCGGCGCGTGCGCGTGCGAGAAGTGCGGGTGCGGCCGGTGGTGTAAGGCGGTCGTCCGTGATGACCATCTCTTTATCAATCCCCGCCGCCGTCGGAAAGGTTCAAAAATTCCTGCGCCGCGCTGGACCGATAATTCAATTCTCAGATTGGGAGGGCTGCCGTGTCGGCGGCCTCAATCTTGATTTTGGGACGGCGACACGCCGTCCCTCCCCTGAATCATTTCACCGGATACTGCCAGACCCAGTCACCGGCCTTGTTGTCGAACAGGGTGTCTCCCGGGACACCACCGTCGTCGGTTTCATCCCAGCCGACCGCGTAGAGTACAAATTGTCCATCAGCTGTGCGGCGGTATTTGTACGGCCCGCCGGAAATCACATCATTGGGCAATGCGGGAATGAATTTCGGTACCAGCATGTCCAGATTATCCGGGAATCGTCCGTGGGCCAGCCGGTAGCGTTCGAGGGCACAGGCGATGGCGGCTTCATCCACAGCGGTCTGGGCCGCCGCGGCCCTCCGGGGTATGTTATGCAGCGCCGGCAACAGGATGACGGCCAGCAGTTGGTGCCGGGTGCAAACTGTGGTGAAAGGGTTCCGTCCGGCAAACGCCTGCTCCAAGGCATTGGTGTTGGCGTCAATCTGTCTCGGGAAAACCTGCCTTTTATCGACATCAAATGCTCCGTTCAACAGCAATTGAAAGAGTTGGCAATAATGTAACTGTTCCAGATCATACCACCCATGCGGAACCAGCCGGCCAAACACATCGGATGCCGTTGAGCCGGTTGGCGTCGGGTCACTCGTCAAAACGTTGAACGTGTACTTTCCTTCGGCCAAAAGATTGGCAGTCAAAATTGCCGCTGCGCGTTCGCCGGCAAGAGAACGTTCCATTGGAGGAAAGAAATCGTATTGCTGGAAAAGCGCTTGCAGCTCCTGAAGCTGAACGTCCGACCAGGCGTGTTCGGCCAATCCCTCCCAGACCGGTTGAATCGCGAGATGCACGCAGGCCAAGCGAACCAGGTAGGAAATCAAAAACGGCTCGGTCTTCACCGAATCGGCCAAATACAGCATCAACTTTACATCCGCCAAGGCGTCGTCGCTCCGGCCTGCCGCCAGTTCGGCACAGGCTCTCAGTTGCAGACGCTGGTCCGTCCTTTTGATATTACCGAGATGCGGCAACAGGATGCCCCACGGGTTGTCCATGTCATACACCACCGGGTACCGCGCATAAGGCCGGTCGCTGGCGGCGCGAAGCCGATCCACCTCGGTTTCGCTGGATGCCAGATCCGCCAGCACCGCCGGGGCCGCCGCCGCCCGCGAGGCCAAATCGAGTTTTCCGGAGGCGAACTGTTGAGATGAATTCGTCTGGCCCGCCTGGATGGCGTCAAAGGCCATCTTCCAGGCAACGAGATCCAGAAAATAACGATTGCCAGCCTGGTAGGAAGCGCCCTCCGGTGCTGGCGAATTTGTCTGCGCGCCAATCATGCTGCTCGCCAGCGAATAATTGTCCGCCCATTTTTTGGCAAAATTGGTTCTCTGCGTAAACCAGGAATCGATGACCGGAATGGCGGCAAAGTTTTGGTCGTCGGGCACCGGTTTGGGAGTGAAAGCGCGCAAATCCAATTGTGCGCCAGCGGCTTCCAGTTGTTGACGATAATGATTCCATTCGTGCGCGCCGCGCCAGTCCTCCTCGGTATAAAACAGCACGACGAGGGTCGCCAGCCAGGCCAACCCAATGAGCGCTTTGCGGATGACACGCCCGCTGAACAGCCAGTTGCAGAAGCGCTGAACGAACGGCAGTGATCCGGCTAAAAACGTCACGAAAATGGCCGCCACCAGGATGGCCGCCCATTGCCAAAGATGTCGTCGGGTTTCCTCCGTCCATTCCGGAAGGTTGAGTTTCCAGTCCCTGACCAACAGCGCAAAAACGACCAAGGACAGCGGGAGCAGGACCAGGGCAATTCGGACCAGTCGGCGCCACGCGGTGCGTTTGTCCGGCCACAGGGTTTTGGGGTCAACGTTCGGGTTCATGTTGAATCAGGCCATCAAGGTTTCATCAGGCCGTTCGCTTCGCGGTTGTGCCGGAAATAACTTGGACGGCCGGGCATCACGCACTTCAGTCGGTTGCATCACCTCCAGAAGTTCCCGGCGATTTTCCCGCAGCGCGGTCAGAATGATTTGCGGCGGGGGGATCCTGCCTCGGGGAAGGGCCGACGCCGGATCCACTGCATGTCCGACGTTCAGGTGTAAAAGAATAATCGCCAGCCAGGCGGTACCCATCCCGCCCAGATGCCAGCGGAGGGAAATCAGGAATTCGCGCCAATGGTGGCACTGGTCTATGACCGCCGGTGATCGAAAGCGACGGTCACAGACCGCGGCTACAGTGGTTTTCCGAATATCGTCGAGTTTCGGCTCGGCGGACTGATGGCGTTGGAACAAAATCTCACGCGGCGTTTTCATGGCCTGTCTTCATTTTCCAAAACCAGACGCCGCAGTGCGCGTTTGGCATGGTGCAATCGCGATTTGACCGTGCCCAGCGGCGCGTGGGTAATGCGCGCGATTTCTTCGAGCGAAAAATCCTCGACGCAGTGCAGCAACAGCACGGCGCGTTGCGGTAACGGCAATTGGTTCAGCAAATTCATGAACTCGGCCTCCTGTTCCTGCCGGACAAGCAAAGCGTCCGGGCCATCATCAAATTCGTCCGGCGACTCGGCGAATTCCTCGCGCAACATCTCCTCGCGTCCCTGCTTTCGCCAGCGTTGGATGCATTTCTGGTGCGCGATGCCGAACAGCCAGCTCCCGAATTTGGCGTCGTCGCGCAAGCCGCCGATATGCCGGACGGCGGCCACGTACGTTTCCTGCACCACATCGAGGCTCGCCTGTTCGTCGTTGACCAGTTCAAAAACATAGACGTAAAGGGGCAATTGATAGCGGTGAAACAGGGTGTTCCAAGCCGCCGGATCTCCGACCCTGGCCTGCGACACGGGCAGTTGTTCGCGTTCAGCCACTACCAGCATTTACATCAAGTGGAATGCGCAACGCGAGCAAAGGTTCAAGGGATTCCGATTCATTAGTCCGCCTGCTGGCCGGGTCAATTTTCCATACAAAATGGCCCAATGTTGGCCTTTTTCATGCTATTTAGATTGCAAAACTGCCGAAAAATGCTGCAAACTATGACCATGTCCGAAGTAGGCGAACAGCTTCATGCCGCGCGTGAGGCCCTGAAACTCACCGTCCAGCAAATCGCGGATATCACTAAAATCCGCACCGACCATATCCGCGCCCTCGAGGAGGGACATTACGAAGTGTTTTCCGCGCCGGTTTACATCCGCGGGTTCGTCCGCATTTATGCCGCGCAACTCAAACTCAACACGTCCCAAATCATGGCCGTGCTCGATGCCGAGCTGAAGCGGTCGGAAAAGTTCAAGGAACCGCCGCCGTTGATGGAAGAATCGAACACTCTGCTCGACCATGTCATGTTCTGGCTGTCCAAATTCAACTGGCGGGTGGGAGTGGCCGGTGCCGGCGCGTTGGTGTTGTTGGCCGTGGTGGTGCTGGCCGGCTCGGCCTGGCGGCATCATGCGCGCAGCAATCCGCTGGCCGGCATGAAACCGGCGATGTACCAGTCCGGCAACACCGGCGAGACGTTGCCGCTGACCTCGCATCGTTGATGCCCGGAGCGGCTTGACGAAGCAAGTCCCGTCCGCCGGCAAAGCTGTTTTCCGCCTTCTTCGTCCCTCATCCGGCGCCGGCCTCACACGTCATTCATGTAAAGCGACCGATTGCGCCAAAGATAAAGCACGCCGGAAATCATGGTTAGCACCACCGTCACCCACAGCGCAATTTCCGCAAACACCGGGACCCAGCCCTGGAACAGGTGTTGCAGCCAGGACGGCCATTCATTGCAGGCATCCACGATGAGCAGCGCAATGATGGCCACGATTTGCGACACGGTCTTGTGTTTCCCGTAACCTTCCGCCGCCAGGACCACGTTTTTTGACGCCGCCAGCAATCGCAACCCGGTGATGGCCAGTTCGCGCGCGACGATAATGATGACCATCCACGCCTCGACCGTCACCGGCGGGCGCGGAGTCTGATGCGTGCTTTCCACAAACGCGATGAATGCCGAGCAGGTCATCATCTTGTCCGCCAGCGGATCCATCAAAATGCCGAAATTCGTGATAAGTTGGCGGGCGCGCGCGATGCGGCCATCCAGATAATCCGTGACTCCCCCCAGGCAGAAGAAGAACAGCGCCAGCGTATGGTTGAAGCGAATTGGCGCAAAGAGCATCCAGATAAATATCACGGTCAAGGCGAACCGCCCGACCGTCAGCTTGTTTGGCAGATTCATTTATGATTTACGATTTTCGATTTTCGCGACACCAGGCGGGAGACTCGTCAATCGTCAATCGCATATCGTAAATTTCATGCGCCGAACTTGTCGAACATCCGCGCGTTGGCCTGCATGAGCCGGATCAGATATTTCGCCTCAAACACGCCGAGCGAACCGAGGTTCGCGCCGGTTTCAGTAAAACGGTCGAGTTTGTCCGCGCCGCTGAATGCCGAATGCAAAAGCACCGGCTGCGGATGCCACGAATGGCCCTTGACTGCCACCGGTGTTGAATGATCGCCGGTGATCGCCAGCACGTCCGGCTTTTTCTTCAGCAAGATCGGCAGCGCCGCGTCGAAATCTTCAATCGCCTTCTTTTTGGCGCTGAAATTGCCATCTTCGCCCGCCTTGTCGGTGTATTTGTAATGGATGAAGAAGAAGTCAAAGTGGTCGTGCTCCTTGAGATAACGCTCAAATTGCTCGGCGATGGTCGCCGGGCCTTCGATTTTTTTCATGCCGACGAGTTGCGCCAGACCCTTGTACATCGGATATACCGCCAGCGCGGCCGCTTTCAATTGGTAGCGCTCCTCGAACAGCGGAATGTGCGGTTGGTGCGCAATGCCGCGCATGAGAAAACCGTTCGCCGGTTTTTCGTTGGCCAGCAGCGGCAGCGCGGCTTTGTAAAAATCGGTGATGAGCGCGGCCATCTTTTTCTGGCCGGCGCTATCGGGGTCGCGCGGATGAACCGTCGGAATGGCAAAACCTTCCCGGTTGGGATCGGCGTCCGTCAGCGGGCCTTCCAACCCGCTGCCACGAAAGACAACGACAAAACGATGTTCCTTGCCGGCCTTGATGATGACCTCCGCGTCGCCGAGCCTTTTGATTTTCGCGGCCAGCAACGCGCAAAGTTTTTCGCAGGTTTCCGTCGGGATGCGGCCGGCCCGGCGGTTGGTGACGATGCCCTTTTTGTCGAGAGTGCAAAAATTCGCCCGCGCGGCCACATCGCCATGTCGCAATTCCAGGCCCAGCCCCAGTGCCTCAATCACGCCGCGGCCCACCTGAAACTCCAGCGGGTCGTAGCCGAACAGGCCCAGATGGCCCGGTCCGCTGCCGGGCGTGATGCCGGGTGCGGCGGGAATCATGCGGCCCTGCGCGGAATCCTTGCACAGTTTGTCGAGGTTCGGCGTGGCCGCGGCCTCCAGCGGCGTCAGATACAGTTGCTCTTTGGTGGCCAGATCGCCGAGGCCGTCGAGCACGACCAGCGCGAGCTTGGCTTTGGTTTTCAGTGTCAGTTCGGAATAAAGCGCGTCTAAATTCATCCACCTATTCTGCTACAAGCCCGTTGAAGCGCAATGCGATTCCCCGTCGGCCAGTTAAAGTTGCGCTTTTCAGCCGTGTTATTTGTGTTAATTTTGTGCCCGGTTCAGATGAGTCCAGCGCCGGAACAAACCACGCGGCGGAAAAGTCTCGATTTTCTCCGCTGGCTGCCCGTTGCCACCGCCGTGGCCCTGATGGTGATGGTCGCGTTTATCTCCGCCCGAACGATGTCGGGACTGAAAAACGCCATCTATTGGCGCACGCATACCATCGAAGTCATTCTGGCAGCGAAGGCTTACGAGGACAATCTCGTGAACATCCAGGACCGGATGCGTGATTTTGTGACACTGGGTGACACCGGGGCATTGGCGTCCTGCCAGCGTAGCATCAAACTGGAACCGCAACTCTTTGCCCAACTCGCCGGCCTGACCCGGGACAACCCCGCGCAACAACGACGGTTGCAGGCCCTTTCCGTGGCGATGAAGGACGTTTTCGATTATGACGGGCGGTTGATTTTCCTCTACAAGCAACACGGCGCCGAGGCGGTGTTACAAAAGGAACAAACCGGAGAAGGCCGGACGATTACGGGCCGGGCGCGTGATATTTTGACGGAGTTCTCCGCCGAGGAACAAAAACTTTTAAGCGCCCGTGACGCGGCGGAGCAAGCGGGTTATTTCAACGCCGAACGCCTGCTGATCGTCGGCAGCGCGGTGGCCGTCGTCCTGCTGGTGCTGGCCAACCTGATGGTCGGCCGCGAAATGGCCCGACGCCGACGCGTGGAAATGGATCGTGAAAAACTCATCGGCGAACTCCAGCAGACCCTGGCCCAGGTCAAAACCCTGTCCGGTCTCATCCCGATTTGCGCCTGGTGCAAAAGTGTCCGCAACGACCAGGGCTACTGGCAGACCGTCGAACAATACGTCCGTTTACATTCCGATGCCAGCTTCTCCCACAGCATCTGCCCCGATTGTCGGGAAAAATTCAAAGACGAAATCGCCAAAGCCGGCCTTTCGCCCGAAAAACCGCCAGCGTAAACTTGGATTTTACCAACAGCACCCTCGATTTTTAAAGTGACCCCGCTTCCACTGCACGAATTTCACCATGATCTCGGTGCGCAATTCGCCGGATTGAATGGCGCGGAAATTGTTAATGATTACGGTGGCTGGCTGGCCGAACACGTCGCCTTGCGCCAAAGCGCGGGGGTTTTGGATTTGAGCTTCCGCAGTCGGATTTGCCTGACCGGCGCCGACCGTGTCCGTTTTCTGCACGGCCAGGTGACGAACGACGTGAAAAAACTGCGCGCGGCTGAAGGTTGTTATGCCGCCATCACCACCAATAAGGGCAAAATGGAGAGCGATCTGAACATTTTCAATTTGCCGGACGAACTGCTCCTGGATTTCGAGCCGGGTTTGTCGGGGAAAATTTCGCAGCGCCTGCAACAATTCATCGTCGCCGACGACGTGCAAGTCGTGGACGTCGCGCCGCATTACGGTTTGCTGAGCGTGCAAGGGCCGAAGGCGGAGGAGGCTGTGCGCGCCCTTGGTTTATTCGAGTGGGGCGAGCGGCCCCACGAGCCGATTCTTGCAGACGGCCCAAGCGGCCCGTCGGTAGCCTCGCCCCACCAGTTTCCGTCCAAACCGTTCGCTTCGGTAAAAATTTCCAATGCCACGCTGGGTGAAATTTTTTTGATGAACCACGCGCGCCTGTCTTCGTTCCCTCTCCCCGCCAAGCGGGGAGAGGGTCAGGGCGAGGGGCCAAATGCCACCTCTTCGCCCCGGTCCACTCCTCCATTTCATGAAGGAGAGGGAGAAAATATTTGCAGCGGGTTCGACCTTTTCGTCCCCAATGCCTCGCTCGGCGCGGTGGCCGACAAGCTCATTAGCGCGGCCAAACAAATTGGCGGACGGCCCTGCGGCTGGCAGGCGTTTGAAACCGCGCGCATCGAGGCAGGCATTCCGCGATTCGGCAGGGACATGGACGAGACCAATTTGCCGCTCGAATGCGGCATTGAGAACCGCGCCGTCAGTTATAAAAAGGGCTGCTACATCGGCCAGGAAGTCCTCAACCGCATCCACAGTTTTGGCCATGTCACCAAAGAACTGCGTGGTTTGCGGTTGCCTGATGATCTGAAAGCATTGCCGCTGCGTGGCGACAAACTGTTCCATGATGGCAAGGAAATTGGCTATCTCACCAGTGCCGTGAAATCGCCGACGTTTGGAAACATCGCCCTCGGCTACGTCCGCCGCGAAATGAATCAAATTGGGAACGAACTGACGTTGAAAACGGCGGCGGGCGAGAGTCCGGCAAAAATTGTGGAGTTGTTCGAGGCGTGGCGGCGTCTGGGCCGAGCGCCGCAAACTGTTCTTTAATTAAGATGGCGGCGCGCCGCTACAAAAATGGGTTGGCGGCTTTCAGCTGAAAGCCGCTACGCCGAACGAAATTGTCTCGCCCGCAAATCGGTTTGCAGTTTTAATCTCCGCGATGAAACAGAAGGCTTACGCCCGCGCGGGCGTGGACATTGATCTGGGCAATCAGGTCAAGGCCGCGCTGCCGCAGTTGCTCACCTCCACGCACCGGCGCGAGGTGCTCGGCAAGGTCGGCGGCTTCGGCGGTTTGTTCGCGCTTGACCTGAAAAAACACCGCGAGCCGGTGCTGGTGTCGTCCGTGGACGGCGTCGGCACCAAACTCAAAATCGCCTTTGCGATGGGCAAGCATGACACCCTCGGCGCCGACCTCGTGAATCATTGCGTCAACGACAT
Source organism: Candidatus Sulfopaludibacter sp. (assembly GCA_035508155.1). Lineage (GTDB taxonomy): Bacteria > Verrucomicrobiota > Verrucomicrobiia > Limisphaerales > UBA11358 > UBA11358. The sequence goes on from DATJNM010000030.1 coordinate 52,122, forward strand.
CGCCGTGCTCGGCGCCGAGCCGCTGTTCTTCCTCGATTACCTCGGCACCGGCAAACTGGAGCCGCATGTTTTCACCGAAATCATCAAGGGTTTTGCCCGCGCCTGCGCGGAAAACCATTGCGCGCTCATTGGCGGCGAAACGGCGCAGATGCCGGGCTTTTACCAAAAGGGCGAATACGACGTCAGCGGCACCATCGTCGGCGTCGTCGAGAAATCCAAAATGCTCAACGGCCAAAGAACTGTGGAGCGTGGCGACGCCGTCATCGGCGTCGCCTCCAGCGGCCTGCACACGAACGGTTATTCGCTGGCCCGAAAAATTTTCTTCAGGCAACTGAAACTCAAACTCACCAGCCGCCTGCCGGGATTCAAGAGCTCCCTTGGCGATGAATTACTGAAAGTCCACGTCAGTTATGGCCCGTTGGTGCAAAAATTACTTCGCAAATTCAATGGGAGGGACGGCGTACCGCCGTCCCCGAAATCAGGGTCGGCAACACGCCAACCCTCCAGATCAATCAAGGCATTTGCCCACATCACCGGCGGGGGATTCGTGGACAACATCCCGCGCGTGCTGCCGAAGAACTGTGACGCGGTCATCCGCAAAGGTTCGTGGGACGTTTTGCCCATTTTCCAAATTATCGCGGAACGCGGCGGAGTGCCGGAGGCCGAGCTTTATCAGGTATTCAACATGGGCATCGGCATGGTCGCCATCGTATCGCCGGACAAGGCGGATGCGGTTTTGAAATTCATCCGCGCGCAGGAGCACAAGGCGTGGCTGATTGGGGAAGTGGTTGACGGCAAAGGCGAAGCGAGGGTGGTTTAATTTGCGATTTACGATTTGGGATTTACGCTCCGCACGGAATTTCCGGGAAAATCGTAAATCGTAAATGCCTAGTAGCTCATCCGGTCCAGTTTCACCTTCCCGCGGAAAATCCAGTAGATGCAGACGGTGTAGGCAATGACCAGCGGCACGCCGATGCCGGCAATGACCAGCATGATCCCGAGCGTTTTCGACGAGGACGCCGCGTTGTAAATCGTCAGGCTGTTGCTCGCATCCGGCAGGCTGTAAACGAGGTCTGGATACATGTTCAAGCCGAACAACATCATCAACGTGATCATGGCGCCACACGACGAAAGAAAGGCCAGCCAGTCGCGTTTGTGGTGAAATTCGCGCGGGACGTTGGCAATGGCCAGCATGTTCGCCAGGGCAACGCTGAACAACCACGGATTATTATGGACGCGCTCGGCCATGTGCGGCACGTAAAGCAGCGTGGCCATGGTGAGCGTCACGGCGCAAATCACAAAGAAGATGATGCAGCGCATCGCCCAAACCCGCAGTTTGTCGTGGAGCGCGCTTTCGGTTTTCATGACGCCGTAAATCGCGCCGTGCATCATGAACAACGCCACGGTGGTGACGCCGACCAGCAGCGGATACGGTTTCAGCAGACCCAGGAACGTTCCGGCGAATTCGCCGTCCGGGCCCACCGGCACTCCCCAGGCAATGTTGCCCAGCGCCACCCCCATGAGCAGACCCGACACCACACTGCCGGCGGAAAACCCGATGTCCCACATCTGGCGCCACCAGCGCATCGGCTGTTTGCTGCGGAATTCAATGGCAACCGCGCGAAAAATCAGACACACGAGCAACAGAACAAAGGCGAGGTAAAAGCCGGAAAAGACGGTGGCATAGACGTTGGGGAATGCGGCGAACAGCGCGCCGCCGCCGGTGACAAGCCAGACTTCGTTGCCGTCCCAGACCGGCCCGATGGCGTTGATCAACGTGCGCCGTTCAGTGTCGTCCTTCGTAAACAGATGCAGCGCGCCGATGCCCAGGTCAAAACCGTCGAGCATCGCGTAGCCGGTGAACAGCACGCCAACGAGGATGAACCAAACCGTATTGAGATCGAAGTTCATGTCTTTTCACGGTGAGTTAATTCGACGGGCAACGCGAGTTTGCCGGAGGGAACCAAATCCTGATCATCCGGCCCGTGCTGGATTTTGTCGTTGAGCAGATAAATGAACACGGCGAACAACAGGAAATAGATCAACGTAAACAAAATCAGCGAAGTGAGAATGACATTTGCCTTCACCACCGCGGATAATCCCGCAGGCGTGCGCATCAGGCCATAAACAATCCACGGTTGCCGGCCGACTTCGGCGGCGAACCAGCCGAGTTGGTTGGCGCATTGGGGCAGCAGCACCGAGAACACCAGAATCCACAGCAGCCAGCGCCGTTCGTGCAGCGAGCCGTGGCGGAAATACAAAAAACCGAGCGCGGCGACGGCGATCATCGTGAAGCCGATGGCCACCATGCCATGGAAAAACATGAAGCACGCCTCGACCGGCGGCCGGTCCTCCGGCGGCACCGAATCAAGCCCGGTGACCGTGGCGTGAAAATTGTTGAAGGCCAGAAAACTCAACAGGTCGGGAATCTGGAGACCGACGACCTTTTGATCCTGTTCATCCACCCAGCCGATGGCGGTCAGCGGCGCGTTGGAAGTCGTCTCGTAAAGCCCTTCAAACGCCGCGAGCTTGACCGGTTGGTTTTTCGCCACGCCCCGTGCGCTGGAGTGGCCGGTGACGGCTTGCAATAGCGACGCCACCAGCGCCACCGTCAAGCCGACCTTCAACGATTTACGCGCGAATTCCAGATGTTTGCCCTTGAGCAAATACCACGCGCTGACGCTCACGACGAGGAACGCCCCCGCGCACCACGCGCCGCAGACGGTGTGCGACAACCGCTCCAACGTGGACGGATTGAAAACGACCTGCCAGAAATCGGTGACTTCCGCACGTGGCACCCCGTCGTGCATTACAATATGATAGCCCGCCGGTGTTTGCATCCAGGAATTGGCAACGATGATCCATACCGCGCTGAAATGCGCACCCAGACAGACCATGCACGTGGAAAAGAAATGGATTTTGCGGCTCACCTTGTCCCACCCGAACAGCAGCACGGCGAGAAAACCGGACTCGAGGAAGAATGCAAAAATGCCTTCCGCCGCGAGCGCACTGCCGAATACGTCGCCGACGAACCGCGAATAAGTCGCCCAGTTCGTGCCGAATTCGAACTCCATGACAATGCCGGTCGCCACGCCGATGGCGAACGTCAGCGCGAACACCCGCGTCCAAAACCGGGCCATCTGGTGGTAGATGGAATTGTTGGTTTTGAGCCACAACCCTTCCATGATCACCAGCAGAACGCCCAGGCCGATGCTCAAAGGCGGATAAAGATAATGAAAGGCAACCGTGGCCCCAAACTGGATGCGCGCCAGAGTTAGAACATCCATACGCGCTGGAGATTGCGCTTGTCGGAACTGGCTGTCAATCGGGCAAGAAAAGGTATTATCAGGACTTGTAAAAAGTTTAAGCAGTTATCGCTCCACGTTTTTAAATTGCGCGATCCGCCTTCGCGTTGCCTCGACACCCCGATCCGGGTAAGCTGCAAACACTCATTCCCATGAAATGCGTTTCCCGGAGCTTTCTGCTTTGCCTCGCGGCCAGCGCGGGCATGGCCGTGTCCTTCCCGCTGGAGGCCGCCCCGCTCACAATGGATGTGGCCGTGCCGCGTCCCGTCGAAACGGGTTATTTCAAACTCGGCTCAAACCGCAGTCCCGATGGCCGGGAGATCACCGTGGACAACCGGAGTCTCCGTTTGGACGGCAGACCGTGGTTTCCGGTCATGGGCGAATTCCATTATTCGCGTTATCCGGCGGACGATTGGCGCGCCGAACTGCTCAAGATGAAGGCGGGCGGCGTGGACGTGGTGTCCACTTATGTCTTCTGGATTCATCACGAGGAAATCGAAGGACAATGGGACTGGTCGGGCCGGCGTGATCTGCGCAAATTTGTCCAAACCTGCGGCGACGTCGGCCTGAAGGTCCTGGTCCGATGCGGTCCGTGGGACCACGGCGAAGTCCGCAACGGCGGTTTTCCCGACTGGGTGGTCGCACACAAGGATTGGGAATTGCATTCAACCGACACAAATTTCCTGGCCGCGACCGGCGCGCTTTACGGCCAAATTGCGTCGCAATTAAGAGGAATGCTTTGGAAGGACGGCGGGCCGGTCATCGGCATTCAGCTGGACAACGAATATTCCGGCCCGGCGGCCTACTTGATGGCGTTGAAGAAAATCGCCCGGTCCGCCGGTCTGGACGTGCCTTTTTACACCGAGACGGGCTGGCCGGGCACCTCCACGCCCATCCCGCGTGGCGAGGTGCTGCCGCTTTATGGAGTTTACGCCGACGGTTTCTGGGACCGGGACCTGGCAGCCATGGGCGGCGATAAATGGATGAACTTCACATTTTCCACCGGGCAGAATGACACGCAATACCCGTATCTGTGTTGTGAAATCGGCGGTGGCATGGAGACTTCCTATCATCGCCGTATCCTGGTGGACCCGCGCGACATTGAATCGGTCGTGCTGGTGCAACTCGGTGACGGCAGCAGCCTGCTCGGCTATTACATGTATCAGGGGGGCCAGAATCCCGAGGGCAAACTGACCACACTCAACGAGTCGCAGGCCACCGGCTACCTGAACGATATGCCGGTGAAGAATTACGATTTTCAGGCAGCGCTCGGCGAATACGGCCAGCTGCGCCCGCAATATCATTGGCTGCGCCGCCTGCATCTGTTTCTGCACGACTTCGGCAAGGCGCTGGCCGAAATGCCCGCTTCATTCCCTGATCTCCGACCCACGAACCGCAATGACCTGGGGACTTTGCGCTGGAGCGTGCGCTCGGACGGGAACAGCGGATACGTTTTCGTCAACAACTACCAGCGGCTCCAGCCGATCCCGCCAAAAAAGGACGCGCAGTTTCAATTGAATCTGCCCGGCGGCAAGTTTGTTTTCCCCGCACCACCGGTCACCATTCCGGCCAACGAGTCTTTCTTCTGGCCGTTCAACCTCGACGTCGGCAGTGGCGTGAAGCTGGCTTACGCCACCGCGCAACCGGTCTGTAAAATTGACGACGGTGACATCCGCACAATGTTCTTTGCCCAAGCACCCGGCGTGCCGGCAGATTTTGTGTTTGACGCCGGGGCCCACTTCTTCGTGGCGCGTTCGGGCAAGACCAGTTTGTCCGATGGAAAATTTTTTGTGTGCGACGCAAAACCCGGCCATGACGCTGCCATCCGGGTCAAGACAGAATCGGGCCGGCAACTGCAAATCGTTCTGCTCGGCAACACGGATTCGCTTGCACTTTGGAAAGGCTTCTGGCTGGGACGCGAACGGGTCTTCCTGACGCAGGCCGGATTGGTTCTGGATGGCGGCACGTTGTCTTTGAGTAGTCCGGAACCTGAGGACCTAAGTGTGGGAATCTTCCCTGCGCCAAAGACAATTCGGTCCGGGGAAAGGGAGATCCCGGGAAAACCCGATGGCCTGTTCGGTCGCTTTCAGCCGGTCGCGCCCAGACCGGTTTCACCGGCCGTGAAAGTCAAACTGGTCCACCCCGCCGGCCCGGCCCGGATTGTGCCGCTGGGCAAAGAGCAGTACCCCGTGGCCCTCGCGCCGGATGACGCGGATTTCACCAACGCGGCGGTATGGGCAATCAAACTGCCCGCCGAACTCGATCTCAGGCTTCATCCGCTGTTGCGTATTCATTACGTCGGCGACGTGGCGCGCGTGACGCTCAATGGCAAATTGCTGGACGACAACTTCTACAACGGCCGGGTTTTCGATCTCGGCCTGACACGGTATGCGCCGGAAATTTTGCAGGGCGACCTCCGGCTGGAAATTTTGCCACTGCGCAAAGACGCGCCCATTTATCTCGCCGCGGAAGCCCGGCCGGACTTCGGCAAAGCCGATAGCATCGTGAAATTGGCCCGAGTTGAGATTGTCTATCGTTATGAAACGGAATTCACCGCCACCGCTCATTGAATCTCCTGAAACAGCAAGCGATAGGGAATCGCCCGGCGCCTTTTTTGTTTTTCAATCCATGCCCACTGTCTAATCTGCGACTGAATGAAACTCCTCGTCATCGGTTCCGGTGGACGTGAACACGCGCTGGTGTGGAAACTCGCGCAGTCACCGCACGCCACGCAGATGTGGTGCGCGCCGGGCAACGCCGGCATCGGTTTGGAACGACTCGCAAAAAACGATGTGGCGGTCGAATGTGTCAATATTGGCGCCGAAGAATTGCCGAAACTGCTGGCGTTCGCGCAGGAAAAGAAAATCGAACTTACCGTCGTCGGCCCGGACAATCCGTTGGCGCTCGGGATTGTGGATTTGTTTCAGAAAAACGGGCTGCGGATCTGGGGGCCGAATCAAAAGGCGGCGCAGTTTGAATCGTCCAAGGTGTTCTCCCAAAGGTTCATGGAGAAATACGGCATCCCAACCGCCCGTGCCGGAACATTTTCGGTGGCCGGGCCTGCCAAGGCCTTTGCAGCTTCGCTGGATGGCAAATGCGCCGTGAAAGCTGACGGCCTGGCTCTCGGCAAAGGCGTTCTCATCTGTACGAGCGTGGCTGAGGCGGACAAGGCCATTGACGAAGTTCTGGTCAGCAAAGCGTTTGGCGCGGCGGGTGCGAAGATTGTCATCCAGGAATTTCTCGAAGGCATGGAAATTTCGCTGCACGCACTGTGCGATGGCAGGACGGCAAAACTGTTCCCGACGTCGCAGGACCACAAACGCGCGCTGGACGGCGACCAGGGCCTGAACACTGGTGGCATGGGCACCTATTCCCCGACGCCGTTTTTGAGTGACGAGGAACTGAAAAAGGTCGGCGATGCGATATTGAACCCGTGGCTGCGCGGTTGTGCCGAGGAGAAGATTGATTTCCATGGAATTTTATATCCTGGAATCATGCTGACGAAGTCTGGCCCGAAAGTCCTGGAATTCAATGCGCGGTTTGGCGATCCGGAAACGCAGGTTTATCTGCCACGGCTGGGAAGCGATCTGGTCGAACTGCTTGAGGCGAGTGTGAGCGGTGCGTTGGGCAAAATCGAATTGAAATGGAAACCGGCGGCGGCGGTCTGCGTGGTGATGGCCGGCGGCGGTTATCCGGGCAGTTACGCCAAAGGCAAGCCAATTCGTGGCTTGGACGAGGCGGCGAAACTGCCGAATACAAAAGTCTTCCACGCCGGCACGGCCATAAAAGATGGCCAAGTCGTCACCAACGGCGGCCGGGTTCTCGGCGTGACGGCGTTGGGCAAAGATTTAAAAGCCGCGCAGTCAGCAGCCTACGGGGCGGTTAACAAAATTTGTTTCGAAGGCGCGCATTTCCGCCGTGACGTCGCGGCGAAGGCGTTCAATCACCGCCAGTGATTTTCCACCCACCTTCCGTTTTTGAAAAATACCAGCGGTGCATTTCTGGAAAAGATTGCTCAAGCTCGGTCAGCGCAGACGGTTGGTTCGGATCAATTTGTTCACCGGTATTGACCTGTTTCAAAATGATTGTATCGACGACAGCGGTTTCTTTGCCGTTGTTGTTAATAAAGGCCGTGTTTACATGTTGAATTCCTTTGACATTATCCCACCGTTGTTTGGAGAAAAGCGACAGGTTATTGGTGTTGGAAATCACTTCAGAAAGTTTTATCTCGTCACCATCAGTTGCAGCCGATGCGGCGGCAAGAAGGATTTCCAAGGGATCGCCAGCTCCGTATATTTGCCACTTTCCTCTTGGAAAGTATGGCATTGAGTATTGCGGAGCATTTGTAACATTTCGCCAGCGTCCTTCCAATTGACTAATTTTCATCTTTAGGCTGTTATTTTCTTCCTCGAACGTACGTAACCGGGTCGCTTCCGCGCGCAATTTCAAAAGTTCGCTCTCATTTTGGTCCGATTGCAACCGTTCATTTTCCGCCAGCGAGGCCGCTAGCCGGTTGATCGCATCGTTGCGCTCGCGTTGTGATTGGCTGACTTGTTCGGTCAACAGAGTTCGCTGTTGTTGAACCGTCTGGGCTTCGGCCCGAGCACTCGCGGCTTCCCGCGCTTCGTAAACCCCGGTTCCAATGGCGGCGACCAGCGCCGATCCGATAATGGTTTTTTGCAGTGCGGTCATGGCAATCACTTTGGTTGTAGCGATAGCGGTTGTGCTTGAAACAGTGGTTCCGGCAAGGACGACGGCGGCAGAAATAGCAGCGGCCAGCCCCATCGGCGCGGATTGAACGGCGTTGGCGGAAATCAAAACGGCCAGTCCGCTCGCGCCAATCGCCACGTTCCGTTTCGAGAAGAACTGGCGCAACCGCTCCACCGCACGGCTCACGCGCTTTTGCGCAGCGTCATCGCTGATACCGAGGATGCCGGCCATTTCCACGGCTGATTTTTTCTCAAAATAGCGGAGTAACACGGCATCGCGGTCGGCTTCATTCAATTCGCCGAGCGCAGCATCCAAATGCGGCGCGATTTCTTCCCAAGTGGCTTCGGAACCGGTGGTCAACAATTCGTTCATGGCGGCAACCTCCTGTTCGCGAGTGCGGCGGCGGACGTCGGATCGGACGACATTGGCCGCGAGATTTCGCGCGGTGCGATGCAGCCAGCCGGACAAAACGGAATGATTCACAAGCTGATGTGCGCTCCTGGCCAGTGCTACAAAGGTTCCCTGCGTTACATCTTCGGCCAGATGCGCGTCCCGGACCATTCGCAATGCCGCCGCATAAACCAAATCAACGTGGCGTCGCACGATTTCGGCAAACGCGGCTTCTGACCGGCGCCCGGCGTAATCGCGCAGAAGCTGTTGGTCGGTCAGGCTGTTCACTCATTGCATAGTAACCGCCTCGGCCAAAATCGGACAGGGAAAGTGAAGAACCGTTCTGTCGGCCGGCCTTCTCGCCGCACCTCGCGGAAAGGGTAAAGAGATAATATCCGGGTGACGTCGAAATCAAGGATCCGACACGGGCATTGCCCAAACATTGTTGTTAAAGCCAACCGCGATCAAGAAGTCGCCATTGCTGGCCAGACCCATGAAGAGATTGTTGCGTTTGGATTTAGTGAAGGTATTCGTCCAGGTGGTTCCCCCGTCGGTGGATTTTTCAATGACACTATCACCCGAAACATAAATCGCGCCATTGAGTGTCACCACCGTTCGGAGCGATGCGGTAATGGTGGTGTCACGCAACGTCCAGAACTCGCCATCCGGACTCGTGTAAATGGTCGGGTTTTTGTCCAGCCCAAGTCCGCAGGCCAGAAATTCCGAGCCGGTCCAGGTACAGGCGGTGAACGGCACCTTGGGCGCACGCCTGGGGGACGTCCAGGTCACGGAATCATTGCTGACAAGGATGCCGTCATTGCCCACGGCCACGTAGCGGCTGCCGGAATAACTGAAACCGCAAAAGTTTATCCGGCTTCCCGAGTCATGGCGGGTCCAATCACTACCGTCCGGGCTGGACAGAATGGTGCCCTTGTCCCCGCCGGCAAGATATTGATGGCCATCCCAAAACAATCCCAGAAGATTTTCCCGGGTGGGAGACGTGCGCCTGGTCCATCGGATCCCGTCCGGGCTGGTCATAATGAAACCCGCTTCACGAACGACTACGTATTGATTGTCGGCATAAATAATCGCCCGAAAATCGGGATCACCGGTGAAGGTCTGGATGTTCCAGGTGCCGGTGGTGTTATTACGGGTGGCGATGCGACCATCAACGCCGACGGCAACGGTTTCCGTCGCCGTGCCCGCGACAGCATAAAATGAACCGATGCTTTGGTCATTGTTCCAGTTCATCCATTTTGACGCAGCGGTCGTGGTCTCCGTCGGGTGATTCGCCTGATTCTGCAACCGCGTTACTTCATCCCTCAAACGCAAAAGCTCAACCTCGCTCTGATCGGATTGCAATTGCAGGTTTTCCGCTTCCACCACCGCCAATGCATTGGTCGCTTCGTCCCGCTCGCGCTGCAATTGCCGGATTTGTTCGGCCCAAGGTGCTTGCTGCTGTTGAAGGAGATCGCGCTGCTTTTGCAAATGAACCGCATAAAAGCCAATCCCGACGGTGGCCGCAGTCAACCCGGCGATGAGCAATTTGTAAATCAGGGTGATTCCTATCGTCGTGGCGGCAGAGGCGACCCCGGTTGAAATCGTAGCGCTCAACCCCACCGGCGCTGACTGGACGGCATTGGCCGAAATCAAAACGGCCAGCCCACCGGCGCCGACGATGATGTTGCGTTTGGAGAAAAATTCACGCAGCCGTTCCACGGCACGGCTCACGCGTTTTTGGGCGGCGTCTTCAGATGCGCTCAAGGATTCGCCAACTTCGCGCAGACTTTTGTTTTCAAAATAACGCAGGAGAACCGCACTGCGATCGGCCTCCTCCAGCGCAGCCATGGCGTCATCGAGCAGTGGTTCGATCTCAGACCAGGCAGGCGGGACGCCGGCGCTACTTCCGGTCGCATTCATGTTGTTCATCTCCGTCGCGATTTGTTCGCGCAAATGGCGGCGCGATTCTTTGCGGATGACATCAATCGCGGTCCGCCGCGTGACGGCGTAAAGCCACGCAGTCAAAATGGCGTCCGGCTTCAATTTACCGGCGTTGCGCGCCAGGTCGGCAAAGACGGACTGGGCGATTTCTTCGGCCAGTTGCGGGGAGCGGGCCTGGCGCAACGCCGCGGAATATACCAGGTTCAGGTGGCGGCGGACGATTTCGCCAAAGGCGTCCTGCGAATTTTCGCGCGCGAATTGCCGCAGCAAATCCCAATCGCTTTTCATGCTTTTAAAAGTATATCGCCGCCCACGGCTGAAATCCGACAAAAAAACCGAATCGCGACGGCGGCTCGCGAGGACGCTCGCCCCACCAAAAGCTGAAAATGTACCCCTACCCAAATCGGTTGCCGCTTTACTTCCCGCCGGTTGTGAACCATTTTGGACGGTCATGATACGACGTTTTATAAGGTTGATCGCGGTAACGTTGGCGGCCGGGCTGGCAGCCAGCGGCGGGTTGCGCGCGGAAACAACCAACCCGGCTCCGGATTTCAAACAGGTCTACGACCTGCTCCGGGCCAATCTGCCGGGCATGACGGATGCCGGGTTGAACGCGGTTGCGGTCACCGGTTTGTTGTCACAATTGCATGGCCGGGCGACCCTCGTCGGCGGACCGGCTGAAACCATCGCCTCCGCCGGCCAAACGGCGCTGATCAAATCGGCGGTCCTCGAAAGCAACGTGGCGTATCTGCACGTGGGACAGGTCGAAGATGATCTGGCAAATCAATTGAGCATGGCGTATCACGCCCTGACAGCCACCAATAAAGTCGTCGGGATGGCGCTCGATTTGCGTTTTGCCGACGGCAACGATTACGCGGCCGCGGTGGCGGCCGCAGACCTATTCTTAACGAAAAAAATGCCGCTGCTGAAATGGAGCGACGGCATTGAATCATCGCAACCCGCCCGGGAGCCCATCCCCGGCCCGCTCATGGTGCTGGTCAATGGCGAAACCACCGGGGCGGCCGAGGCGCTGGCGGCGGCCTTGCGCGAGGCGGACGCGGGATTGATCATCGGCAATCCCACGGCGGGTCTGGCAATGACAACCGTGGATTTTCCCTTGAAAAACGGCGAACACCTGCGCATCGCGACCAACCCCGTCAAACTGGGCAATGGCGCCGTCATTTCCCATGTGTCGCCGGACATCGCGGTGACGGTAAGTCCGGCTGACGAACGCGCATATTTGAAAAATCCTTATCTGCCGTTGGCACAGAACGACACTTCCCCCTTGGTTGCCACCAACGATTTTCTATCGTTTGTGGATCACACCAGCGAGGCGGATTTGGTGCGGGAGAAATTGAAGGATGGCGATGACAGCGGAACCGTTGTCCCGGCGCACAGCCAAGCACCCCCCAAACCGGTGATTCAGGACCCGGTCCTGGCCCGGGCCGTGGATTTAATCAAGGGACTGGCCATTGTGCATGAATCCCGGCTGTGATTTCGGCGTTGACGATTCACCGCACACCACTCACTTTGAACTGCCGCGCTGAATGAAAACCGTTCTTTTTGTCTGCACCGGGAACGTCTGCCGCAGCCCGATGGCCGAAGGGCTTTTTCGCCGGGCCACGAACGGGCGCGGGGCATTTCGCGCTCTCTCGGCGGGGCTGGGCGCGATGAACGACCAGCCGCCCACGCCGCACTCCGTCCAGGCCATGCGCGAACTGGGCGCGGACATTTCCGCGCATCGCAGCCGGGCGCTGACGGCGGAACTGGTCCGGGAGGCGGATTATATTTTCGGCATGACGCACAGTCACGTGGACACGATTGTGCTGTTATATCCGCAGGCGGCGGACAAAACCTTTCTGTTGCGCGAATTTGTCGAAGCGCTCGATGAATTTGAAAAGGACATCAGCGACCCGATCGGCGGCTCTTACGAAGTTTACGAGCATTGCCGCAATCAAATCGAGCAGGGGGTCGCTTCTTTGCTGAAATTTATGGAACAGCACAAAATTCTGCCGGTTTCGCACGCCTCGAAACCCGCAGTGGCCGTGAACTTCGCCCTGGGCGCGGACCACGGCGGCTATGAATTAAAGGAAGCATTGAAGCAACATCTCCAGCAACGCGGCCTGAGCATCGCGGATTTCGGCGCGAAAGCGAAGGATTCCGGCGACGATTATCCTGATTTCGCCCAGCCCGTTGCGGAAGCCGTGGCGGCCGGCCAGGCGGAACTGGGCCTGCTGGTGTGCACGAGCGGCGTCGGCATGAGCATCGCGGCAAACAAGGTCCCCGGCGTCCGCGCCGCGCTGGTGAACGACGAGCAGGCCGCCGCCCTGGCGCGGCAACACAATGGGGCGAATGTCCTTTGCCTGTCCGGCAAGGTGACGCCGCCGGAATTGGGGCGGAAAATTCTTGACGCCTTTCTGAACGCGAAATTTGAAGGCGGCCGCCACGAACGGCGCGTCCGGAAAATCGAAGCCGATCTGGTCCCGCCGCAACTGCGATTGCGCGCCGTGGATTCCATCGTGGCCGAGGCCATCGAGCACGAACGCCTGCGCCAGCAGGAAAACATCGAGTTGATCGCCAGCGAGAATTTTGTCAGCCCGGCGGTACTCGAAGCACAAGGTTCCGTGCTCACCAATAAGTATGCCGAAGGCCTGCCGAAGAAACGCTGGTACGGCGGCTGTGAGAATATTGACACGGTCGAGCAACTCGCGATTGACCGGGCGAAGAAACTGTTCGGAGCGGAACACGTCAACGTCCAGCCGCATTCGGGCAGCCAGGCGAACATGGCGGTCTATTTCGCCGTGCTCAAGCCCGGCGACAAGATGCTCACGATGGATTTGAGTCACGGCGGGCATTTGACCCACGGCAACAAGGCCAATTTCTCCGGCAAGTTTTTCGAAATCATCCATTACGGCGTCCGCAAAGACGACGAGCGGATTGACTACGACCAGCTCGCCGCCCTGGCGCGCGAGCATAGGCCGCGCATGATCACCGTGGGTGCGAGTGCATATCCGCGCGTCATTGACTTTGCGCGCATGGGCGAAATCGCCCGCGAAGTCGGCGCGTATCTGCTGGCAGACATCGCGCACATTGCCGGGATGGTGGCGGTGGGGATCCATCCCAGCCCGATGGCGCATGCGGATTTCGTGACCACCACCACCCACAAGACCTTGCGCGGGCCGCGTGGCGGGTTGATTTTGTGCCGTGAAAAATTTGCGAAGGAAATTGATTCCACCGTTTTCCCCGGCATCCAGGGGGGGCCGCTGGAACATGTCATCGCCGGCAAGGCGGTCTGTTTTCAGGAAGCGTTACAGCCGGCCTTCAAGGCGTATCAGGAACAAATCGTCAAAAACGCGAAGGTGCTGGCCGAAGGCATGAAGCACAACGGTTACCGGCTGGTCAGCGGCGGCACGGACAATCATTTGATGCTGGTGGACGTGGGGATGAAAGACCTGACTGGCAAGGACTGCCAGATTGCGCTGGACGAAGCCGGCGTCACGGTGAATAAAAACACCATTCCATTTGAGACGCGTTCGCCGTTCCAGGCCAGCGGCATCCGGCTGGGCACGCCGGCGGTAACGACGCGCGGCATGAAAGAGCCGGAAATGGCGGCCATTGCCGACATGATTTCCGAAGTGTTGCTGGACATCAAAAACGCCGAGGCGGCGGGCAAGGTCCGTCAGCGCGTACGCGAGTTGACGGCGAAATTTCCGCTGCCTTATTGATTGCCGGATGGCACAACCCTGTGCTGTTGTTCGAAACTGCTGAAGTCGTTGTCAGGTTGTGTGATGAGCTGCGCATGGCCGTCAGCAAAGCCATAAACCTTGGCCCATTTCCCATCATATGTCGGCCAGGCTTCATGTTCCTGCACAACGATGGCGGAGGAAGGGTTTGCGATATTGGTCAATGATCCTTTATAGACAATACCAAATTCGTTGCTGAAGACCTGGGTGAAATTTGTGTTGCCTAGATAATTGATAACCTGGTCGAAATTTGTCGGGAATTGGCTGTTATTGTCGTCCGCAAACATGTGCAATAACAGACCGGCCTGTTTGGCGTCGCTCATTTTGTGCATCGCCATCTGTTGTTGTTGCTCCTCCGATGGAATATTTTCCGCCGACGATTGGAGGCGTTGTTTTAAATTATCCAATTTTTCCCGCAGCGCTCCAATCTCATTGGTTTGCCGACGCAACATTCCGACTTCACCGCGCAATTTCAGCAATTCGTTGAATTGCTCATCCGTCAGCGTTTTGGCTTCGCCGATCGCTGTGAGACGATTCGAGAGGATTGTATTGTCCGCCTGTAGTTGCGCGATTTGTTGGCGCAACGACTCGCTTGCGGCGCGCAGCCTGGTTTGTGTTTGGTGTTGAACCATCAGCGCCGTGGCGGCACCAGCCACGACCAGGGCGCTGATACCAAGTTTGATGTGTGTCGCGGTCATAAATTTCAGGAAGGTGAAAGCGGTTCCCGTTCCCACCGTCGCAGCGGCTGTGGTCGTCAGCGTGGTTGCCAGACCGGCTGGAGCCAATTGCACGGCGTTCGCGGAAATCACGGACGCCACTGCCGCCGCCGTGGTGATGCCGCGTTTGACAAAAATCACACGGAGCTTTTCCAATGCCCGTTCCACCCGCATCCGCGCGGCGTTTTCATTGAGACCGAGTTTTATGCCAACTTCGGCAAACTGTCGGTTCTCAAAATACCGCAACAAAATCACCTCGCGGTCGGATTCTTTGAGTTCGTGCATGACGTCATCGAGCGTGGGCCGGATTTTCTCCCAGTCGGCTTCCGGCGCGGTTTCTGAAATGGGTTCGCGCATATATTTGTCCTCGCGCTGGCGGCGGCGATCTTCCGTGCGCGCGATTTTTGCGGCGGCATAATGGGCGCTGGTATAAAGCCAGCCGGTCAATGATTCGCGGCGGGCCAGCGAAGCCGCCTTACGGGCCAAGTCGGTGAACACCGCTTGCGCCACGTCCTGCGCCAGATGCACATCGCCGTTGACCTGCCGCAAGGCCGCCGAATAAACGAGATTGATGTGGCGTCGCACCAGTTCGGCGAAGGCGTCCTCGGAACGGGTTCGGGCGTAACGGTCCAGCAACTCTGAATCCGGTGTCATGTTTAATAAATAGCACCCGCTCAGGCGGAAATCGCACCAGAAAAGAGACGCAAGCGGCATGAATTTGCGCCTGTTCAAAATTCTCAGAAAATGGGTTCGTGAAAATTCATGAAATTCGTGTCTAAAAAACGGATTTGACACGGCAGCCAAAGTGCGCCACACTGCACCTGAGTTGACTGTAAAGTTTCCCTTGCCGTATTGAAGGCCGAAAGGCCTTAAATGCCTGATTGAGAAATCCATTTTGAACTTTTCCGGTCGCGGGCCGTCCAATGCGTGACTGCTTTTCACGAAGCGCCAAGGACCGTCGGCAATCGAAACCACGCCAATTCAACAATTTGAATTATGCCAAGAGTCTCAACCAAAAAGACCAAAGTGAAAACGGAGGAAGCTCCTGCCGTTGAATCACCGGAATTGAACGGCGGCCCGGCGCCGGAAACTGCTGTCATCGAGCCGCCGCCGGCCCCTGAATTGCAGCCGCCGTCCACCCCCGTCGAACCCACCGCTGAGGAGCCAAAAGCAGAGGAACGCCGCGGACCGCAGCGCGATAAAATCGCCGCGTCGCTGAACATCGCCAAATTGCAGGCGATGCAGATGAGCGAATTGAACCACATGGCCAAGGAACTCGGCGTGGAAAATTTCGGTACGATGCGCAAGCACGAGGTCATTTTCCACATCCTCCAGAAAAATGCCGAGCGCGCCGGAGTGTTGTTTTCCGAAGGCGTGCTGGAAATCCTGCCGGAGGGTTTCGGGTTCCTCCGCTCGCAAAGTTTCAATTACCTGCCGTGCCCGGAGGACATTTACGTTTCCCCGTCGCAAATCCGCCGGTTCGATTTGCAGACCGGCAACCTCATCGCCGGCCAGATCCGGCCGCCCAAGGAAAAGGAAAAATTTTTCGCGTTGCTCAAGGTCGAGGCCGTGGACGGGGAAGACCCGGACAAGGCCAAGGAAAAAACGCACTTCGACAATCTCACGCCCTTGTTTCCGGACAAGCGGTTCCTGCTCGAAACCGTGCCCGACGAGGTCAACACGCGGGTGCTGGACCTGGTCTGTCCGATTGGCAAGGGCACGCGCGGTTTGATCGTCGCGCCGCCGCGCACGGGCAAAACGGTGCTCATGCAGAAAATCGCCAACGCGATTTTGAAAAATAATCCGGAGACCTATCTGTTCATTCTGCTCATTGACGAGCGGCCCGAGGAAGTCACCGACATGGAACGCACGTGCAAAGGCGCGGAGGTCATCAGCTCCACGTTCGACGAGCCGCCCGAACGCCACGTGCAGGTGGCCGAAATGGTCATCGAAAAAGCGCGCCGCATGATTGAACACAAGCGTGACGTGGTGATTCTACTCGACTCCATCACGCGTCTGGCGCGCGCCTACAACACGATCCAACCCCACTCCGGCAAGATCCTGTCCGGGGGGGTGGACGCCAACGCATTGCACAAGCCCAAGCGCTTCTTCGGCGCCGCGCGCAACATCGAGGAGGGCGGCTCGCTCACCATCATGGCCACCGCGCTGGTGGACACCGGCAGCCGCATGGACGAAGTGATTTTCGAAGAGTTTAAAGGCACCGGCAACATGGAGGTGCATCTGGACCGCGCCCTGGTGGACCGCCGCATTTTCCCCTCCATCAACGTTGAGCGCTCCGGCACGCGCAAGGAAGAATTGCTCTACCATCCAGACGAACTCAATCGCATCGTCCTGCTGCGTCGCGCGCTGACCGGGGTGCCGCCCGTTGAGGCGATGGAACTGCTGTTGGGCAAGCTCAAGAAAACCAAGAGCAACATCGAATTCCTTTTGAGCATGACCGTGAGTTGACGGCCGCGCGGCGGCGCCGGAGACTCTGTCAGTGACTCTATCAGGTTGAAGCGCGGGCCGACCTGGCGGCCCTTGCGCCAGCAAGGGGCGGCTGTCTAATCAACCAATCATCACAAAATTAGACCCACTTCAACGGTCGCCGGCGGCAAAAGAGCATCGCCTCCAACTCGCTGGCGGAACACCGCCGTTTCTCCGCCCGATCGGGGAGACATTAAAACTCTTTTGATTTATCGATAACAATCCCGTCCTTTACGCCACAAATTGCTAACAAATACTTATTATTATACTGCATATGAATTAACATATCTTTATAAACCAAGAGCAAGAAATGTTATGTGTTTGGCAAGGGGCGGCGAGCGGTTATGGGGTAATGGTCTAGGGTTGCCACAATGAAAGAAAGCAGCCGGCTGAGAATCGGGAACCGGGCCGTCAGGACCCGGGGGCTGGCTCACTGCTTTCCCAGCGAACGCCCATGAAAATATTTGTTGCCGGCTTGAGCTACAAGACGACGCCCGTCGAAGTGCGTGAGCGGCTGGCGGTGCAACGCCCGCGCCTGGCCTGCTGCGGTTGCCGGCTGAAACTGCGCGGCAATCTTTCCGAGGTCGTGTTGCTCTCCACCTGCAATCGCGTGGAAATTTACGGCGTCACGCCGGGGCTGAACGGCAACGTGCAACGGCTGTTCCAGGAATTGACCGGCAGCCGGTTCGATTTTTCCCCGTATCTGTATGTCAAGGAGGGGGAGGACGCCTTAAGCCATCTGTTTTCGGTGGCGAGCGGATTGGATTCGATGGTGTTGGGTGAAACGGAAATCACCGGCCAAGTCAAGCACACCTATCTTTCGGCGCAGGAGATGAAGCTGACCGGGAAGATTTTGAACCGGGTCTTTCAAACGGCCCTGCAGGTGGCCAAGGAAATCCGGACCAAAACGGCCATCGGCCGCGGGGCCACGTCCGTGGGCAGCGTGGCGGTGGAACTCGCCGAAAGGATTTTTGACCGCGACCTGAGCGAGAAAGTGGTGATGATTATCGGCGCGGGTAAAATGGGCGAGGCCTGCGTCCGCCACCTGGCCAAGCGCGGCGCCCAAACCGTGCTGGTGTCCAATCGCTCCTTCGAACGCGCCCAGAACCTGGCGGCGGAATTCGGCGGACGCGCCATCAACTTTGACGAATGCCGCCAGGCGCTCGCCGTTGCCGACATTGTGGTCAGTTCGACCGGTTCACCTCACATCGTTCTGCATCGCGACGACGTGGCCTCGGTGCTTTCGGTGCGCCGCAACCGCCCGCTGTTCCTGGTGGACATTGCCGTGCCCCGGGACATTGATCCGGCGGTACAGCAATTGAACAATGTCTTTTTGTACGACATTGACGACCTTGAGACCATCGTGCGCGAGAACGCGAAATGCCGCGAACAGGAACTGGCGCGTTGTCAGGCGATCATCGCCGAGCGAACGGCAATGTTGATGGCGAGGTTCAGGCCGCCCACCGAAAGAATTTATGAAGCCGGCCGGCGGCCCATTTGTCCCCTCAAAGCCGTTTTAACCCCGGCCGTTTTCCAATCCCAAAACCAATTTGCATGATCGAGATCCCCAAAAGCGAACCAACAATATGAACATCAAACTCTTCATTAAAACTTGTCTGGCAACGACGTTGATGGCCCTGGCCGTAACCAGCGCAAAAGCCCAAGTTCAGGCCCAGCTCGTCGCCCGCCCGCTAACGCCGGGCGAAATCGCCAATGCCACCTACGCGCTGCCGGCGAATCTTGAGCCGTCGGGCGGCCTATTAAACGTGGGCGTGGGGCAGCCGGTTTATCTCGAAATTGACGTGGCCACCAATGTTTCCGTGCCGAACGTCACCAATATTACCTGGGTGCTGGCGCAAAGACCGGTTGGTTCGGCGGCCTTGTTGCAGGCCAGCCCGTTGGGGACGAACGTGCCGGTTTATGAGCCCGCCGACCGCCTGGTTTATCAAGCAGCGGACCGCATGTTATTGCGACCGGACGTGGCGGGTTATACCACCAATGACCTGTACGTGGTGACAGCCACCGTTCGCACGTCAAACCAGGGCAGCACCAACCTGACCCTCACCGTGACCGCCGCCACCTACATGGGCGTCGGTCTCTTGCCGGGCACGACCGGCTGCGCCCTGTGCCACAGCGGAGGACAAGTCGCGACCAATATGGTTGCGCCGTGGGAACTGACGGCCCATTCCACGATGTTTGCGAACGGCATTAACGGCGTTCTCAGCAGCCATTACAGCGCCAGTTGCATCCAATGCCACACCGTCGGCTACGACACCAACGCGCTGGCCGTAAATGGCGGCTTCGACGACGTGGCGAAGGCGCTGGGCTGGACCTTCCCTACGGTTTTGACCAACAGCAATTGGAGCAACATGGAGGCCAATTATCCCACGCTCGCCAATCTGGCGAACATCCAATGTGAAAATTGCCACGGACCCGGCAGCCAGCACATGGACACATTCGGCAAAACCAACATGATTGCCATCAGCTTCGGCTCCGGCGTCTGTGCCCAATGCCATGACGATCCGCCCGGTCACATTCACGTGGCAGAATGGCAAAACTCAAAGCACGCCGTCACCACGACCGATCCCGCCGGCAACGCGACCTGCGTCGGCTGCCATACCGCTTACGGTTTCGTTGGCCGGATTGAAGGCTGGACCACCACCAATACGGCGTACATGGCCATCAACTGCCAGACCTGCCACGAGCCGCACGGCGCCACGCTTCCCGGCACCAACGCGCCCAATCAGTATATTATTCGCACTTTGGCGTCGGTGACACTCATGGACGGCACCGTCGTCACCAATGGCGGCGAAGGATTGCTGTGTATGCAATGCCACCACGCCCGCCAGAATGCCTCGACTTACGCCTCAACCACCAAAGGAAGCGCATATTTTGGCCCGCATGAAGGCCCGCAAGCCGACATGTTGGAAGGCGTCAATGGTTTTACCTACGGCCTGGCCATTCCCAGTTCGGCCCATGCCAGCGCGGTCACGAACACCTGCGTCGCCTGCCACATGCAGACCATCGCTTCGTCGGATCCGGCCTACCTCCACGCCGGTGGTCATACCTTTGAAAATTCCTACAACGGCGAGGATTTGATTGCGGCTTGCCAGCAATGCCACGGTTCCATCACCTCGTTCGACTTTCCGGTGGAAGACTTTTCGGGGAGCGGCACCGTCCAAGGCGTACAGACCCAGATACAAAGTTTGTTGAACGAGCTTTCCACCTTGCTGCCACCCGTCGGCACCGTGAAGTCGTCCCTGTCCATCAGTTCCAGCTGGACTCAGCCGCAGTTGGAAGCGGCTTACAACTGGCTGTTTGTCAACAACGACGGCAGCCTGGGCGTTCACAACACGGCCTATGCATCGGGATTGCTCAAGGCTTCCATCGCCAATCTTACCGGCGTATCGGTGCCCGGCGGTTTGCCTGATGCGTGGGTAATCGAATATTTCGGCACCGTCAACAATCCGGCCGGCGCGCCCAATGCCATCAACAACACCAACGGCGTCCCCAACTGGATGATGTACGCCTTGGGGCTCGATCCGACCCAATCCGGCATCACCGTGCCCGGCGGGGTCGTATGGATGGACGGCAAGAACCTGATTAATTCCGGCGCCACCAATACCGTTCAAATCTATACTGCCGCAGAAGTGAGTTTTAACACGGTCTCGGGCACGACCTATCAAATCCAAGGGATCTCATCCTTAAGCGGCGGTTGGCAAAATATCGGCAATCCCATTTCGGGCACGGGCGAACCGGTCAGTTACCTGACGTCGACGCGTAACAATCCGCAGATGTTCTTCCGCGTTCTCCATAATCCATAACTGCAGAGAAAGAAAAACATCGCACTACTGCCCCTCCCCGTTAGCGGGGAGGGGTTTTTTATTGGAACATAACGCCGACGTTTCTGCGGCAAAAAGGTAGCACTTCATTTGAGGGGAAGCCTATGGTATAGGCTGGGGGAGGCGAACAAGCCAGCCTTGGCGTACCAGATCCCGCGCCTGCGGGAGGCGACGGCTTATGCGGCCCGCCTTTGCAACCACAGCTCGACACGCGCTCGTGCCACCTCCAGTAGCAAACGCTGCCACCACGGAGGGCAAGAGTTGAAAGTTCGACGGGCGTAGCCGCCGGTTTCTTCATTTTGCGTTCTTCAGTTGCTTCAGCGCGGCAATTTGCGTCTGCAGCTCGCCGCCGATCTGCTGGAGCTTTTGGGTCTGCTCCGCCTGCACTTGCTGCAAATGTCTGATGGCCGCCTGCTGGTCGGCCGGCGATTTGCCTGCCGCCTGGCTCAATTCCGCCTGCGCCTGAGTCACCTGGTTCTGCAGTTCCTGCGCCGCGGCGGCGTATTTTTTCAGTGCGGCCTGCCGCAGAATTTCCGTTCCTTGGTCCAAGGATAGGGAGACATAATTGGGCAAGGCGTGCTTGACGTCTTCAATCGCCGACGGGCCGACGGGCACCGGCGCTTCCACAAACGCCCGTGCCGACGGGTTCGCGCCGGAAGCTGGCGGGGCGGGCTGCGGATTGTCTGCCTGGTTCACTGGATTGTTTGCCGGGGAACTTGAATTTTCTGCTGCGCGGTTGCCGGCAAGGTGAAACCAGCTGGCGGTGGCCGCCACCCCCACGCAAAAGGAAACCAACGCAACCAGCAGGATCCGAATCCGGGCTTCTTCCCCGGGTCGCCTTGGGTTCCGGAAACCGATTTTATTCGCCAACGCCAATTTCATGAGACGTTTCTTTTATACTTGTTCCGTTTATCAGAGTGTTTCAACCTGCCAAAGTCCGATGCGCGATGCGAGGGAAATCCGTCCCGTCCAGCGCGTGCCACCGGTTTTTT
>DATJNM010000031.1:0-119331 GCA_035508155.1 Candidatus Sulfopaludibacter sp.
GAACCCCGTCAAACCAAAGGCTACCGCTATCCCCTTCACTTTGCAATGTTCAGCGAATCCTGCAGTCATGATTGAAACCCGCCTTGAACTCGACCAGGCGCTGCACAAGGCCGAGTTAGACTGCATTTCTCAGCGCCCGATCATCGTTTCCCTTTATGCTCACGGCCACCAACTGGGGATTGGTCTTGGCTTGTCGGATACCGACCGTGGCCAGGTTCGCTTTTGGTGTGGTACAGTGGTACCAAGTTCGAAACGTTTGGCTGACAGTTGCGAGTTGCTCGGAAAAGATGCGAGGCAAGTATTCCCCGTGCAGTTTGAATCAGGGGTGGAGTTGGTCGGTGGTCCGGTCAAAGGCAGCGTGCCGGGTTTCCTGGTCCTGGAGGATTTTCAGACCTGGAGAACAAGGACAGTAACATGACGCCTCCTTCGAAGGCCTTAAGACACAAAAACCGTTTTATGAACGTATTGAAACTCATTTGCCTGATAATCTTCCAACGGATCAAGCAGGCCTGGTTCCTTCCCCAATGGACCGCGGATGTCATCAAGCAAAGGCGGAGGCGGGCGGTTCGAACCGAACTTGAAGCCGAACGGCTCGACCGGATACGCAACCCGTCCAAGTATCTGGGGAAGTGAATGAAAATTCGATCCGGGAGAATGAATAAAAAAAGCATTTTAAAATGAACATTACGCACAACAAAGTCTATGTAGATAATCTGGCCGCGGTTATGACGGAAAGGGAGCTGCGGGATCTGTTCTCCCCCTATGGCAATGTCGCGGCGGTAAACATCGCGATTGATCGCGCCAACCACAAATCGCGCGGTTTCGGCTTTGTGACCATGGCCACGTCCGAAGGCGCCCGGTTAGCCATTCGGGCTCTCAACAGCAAGGCGGTGGGAACTTGCACGCTCACGGTAAGCGAAGCGTGGCCGCAAGAACAACGCACCCGCTGGTCCGGTGGTGCCGAAGTCCCCACCATCGTCCAGGGGGGTCTCGTGAACTTTAAAGATACGCAATTGCAGCAGTGTTATGACCACAACCTTGTTGAGGCTGGCGATGCTCCCGAAGACCAGCGCCAGATCCACGCCCTGATAGCCACACACGATTTTTATCAGATGCTTGAGGGGGCTCACTCAGTAAGAGTCCACGAGACGATTGAGCATCTTCTCTCTGAAGGATTGCGCCCGGAGTTGCGCCGGTGGTACCAGCGCTCCGGTGCCGGGACGGATTCCGCGGCCATTGAATTTAGAGATCAATTGAGTCGTCTGGCGGGCGAGCGGCTTGAAAACGCAAATGAAAATCCCGACAAACCATCCTGAGCGCGTCAATGTCGGCCGCGCCTGAACGAAAGAACTTATATGCGACGTCCCAAAGGTATTAAAACCAAGAAGTCAGTGGCCAAGCGTTTCAAGTTAACCGGCACCGGTAAGGTACTCTTCCGGGGTGCCGGTCGACGCCATCTGCTTCAAGGCAAGAATTCCAAGCGCCGACGCTCGTTGCGCAAAGCCAGTGTCCTCGGATCGACCGATGTTTATCGTATCCGACAGAATCTGCCATTCAGCCATTAACATTCCTTTTTTACCTCACAAAGTTATGAAACACGACCCCGCTTTCTCCCAACAACACGCTCCGTTGGACGTTCCGAACTGGAAACCGATTGTCGCCCGATACCAACAGCCGTCCCTGGGCCGGGCGCTCTGGCAAGTGGCGAACACGCTGCTTCCTTATGCGGCGCTTTGGTATTTGATGCACTTGAGCCTGGCAATTTCTTGGTGGCTTACCATGCCACTGGCGATACTCGCCGGCGCGTTTCTGGTACGGGTGTTCATTATCTTTCACGATTGCGGGCACGGATCGTTTTTCAAATCAACGGCTGCCAATCATACTTTGGGCGCAATCACTGGCGCGTTGACTTTCACGCCGTTCTATCATTGGCGTTGGGAACATGCGATCCATCATGCAAGCGCGGGCGATCTGGACCGGCGCGGCACGGGTGATGTGTGGACACTGACCGTGCAGGAATATCTGGAAGCGTCGCGCTGGAAGCGTTTCGCGTATCGGCTGGCGCGCAATCCGGTGGTGCTGTTCCTCCTGGCGCCGCTGTTCCTGTTTCTGGTCAAACAGCGGGTGCCCTCGCTCAAGGCGCCGTTGCGCGAGCGTTACTCGGTCTATTGGACAAACCTCGCAGTGGGGGCCATCGTAGCCGGTCTGATTTGGATTTTCGGCCTCAAGGCTTACCTGATCATTCAGTTGACAGTGGTGATGACGGCTGGAGCAACAGGGGTGTGGTTGTTCTACGTGCAACACCAATTCGAGGGTGTCTATTGGGAACGCAAGGATGAATGGGATTACGCCACGGCCGCGTTGAAGGGCAGTTCGTTCTACAAACTGCCCAAGGTGCTGCAATGGTTTTCCGGCAACATCGGATTTCACCATATCCATCACCTCAGCCCTCGAATTCCGAATTACCACTTGGAAAAATGCCACCAAGCCGAGCCGCTGTTTCAGACCGTGAAGCCCATCACGCTGTTCTCCAGTTTCAAATCCTTCACCTTCCGCCTCTGGGACGAACAGCGGCGCAGGCTGGTCGGTTACCGCCACCTCAGAACCCTGCGAAGGCAATAGAGAATGATCCGGTGCTGACCGGCAATCGTCCGGCAGCCATTCGCGCGCGCATCTGCCTCATTCAACCCGAGGAAACGTCAGATCGCCTGGCCCCTAGTGCCTCACCCCATCGCGGCCAGCAGTTCATCCAAGGCAACCGTAGCGAAGCTGGTGGCGGAGTCGCTCATGGCGTAGGGGATGATGAGTTCACGTCCGTGCAGCAGCGCGCCACAGGTGTAAACGACATTCGGGACATAACCCTCGCGTTCGGCTTCGTTCGGCGAGAGCAAGGGTTCGCGCAAGCGGCCGACGACGCGACCGGGGTCGTTCAGGTCGAGCAGGAATGCTCCGAGACAATATTTTCGCATCGCGCCAACTCCATGGCTCAACACCAGCCACCCGGCTTCCGTTTCAATCGGAGAGCCGCAGTTGCCGATCTTGAAGAATTCCCAGGGTTGGGCGGGCGAGAGCAATACTTTGGGCGTTTGCCAAAACCGGATATTGTCCGAAAACATAAGGAGGATGTTCTCATCGTCCTGGCGCGAGAGCATCGCGTATTGTCCGTCGATTTTGCGTGGAAAGAGTGCCATGCCTTTGTTTTGCATGGCAGGACCGTTGAGGGTGCTGAACTTGAAGTGGAGAAAGTCCGGCGTCTCCAGCAATTGCGGCAACGTGATCTTGCCGTCGTAGGCGGTATAGGTCGCGTAATAAACGAAGCTGCCGTCATCGTTCTGGAAGCGAACGAAGCGCGCGTCCTCGATGCCGTTGCTCTGGCTGGGCGCGGTCGGAAAGAGGACGCGCTGTGAAACGCGGCTGTCAGACGCGAAGTTCACTTCATAATTCGATTCTGCCAGCAACAGAATGCCGCGGGCCGCTCGGGTCGCCGTGGCATCGGAAGTATCCGCTGTCAGGCCCGACGCCAGCAGAACCTGGCGCAACTCCTTCAACGTGAAATCTTCGTGCAGCTGATCCAGCACGCGCCGGCAAAAATCATTTTGCACGCCCGCCTCTTCAAGTTTGTGGACAAACAGTCCCTTGGCGTACGCGGCATTGGGCACGCGCTCCGGCTCGGTCACAAACGGCACGGGCGGCGTGAGCATGATCCGATGTTGGGTGCTGATCGTGCCGGTGCGGAAGGTGATGGAGGAAATGTGTCCTTCGCCCGTTGCTCGCAAACTCAGGATGAAACGCAGCGCGCCCTTAGGTAGGCCGGACTGGTCTGGGTGGGGTACGATGGACGGGTTAAATAGAGCTGCGGACTCCGGCGAATACTCATGTGTGAAGTAAGCGCCGATGAGTGCCTGCCGTTCGGGTGACGGCTGCGCATCAGATTCGAGATAAAGGTTTACCTGTTCAAAGCGTTTGCGGAAAAGCTGTTCCACGCGTTCGTGCCGGTCTGCAAACTCGCTGAGCACTTGGCTCAATATGCAGGTGATTTTCTCATCGGGGAGCGCCATGACCCGTGCGACAATTCTCCGCGCAATGTTGTCGGTACTGGGATAAAAAGGGCGCAGCAACACCCGCGTGCGGTCCGGGATCAGGGTTGGCCCGATGCGCTTTACGTGGAGAGTGGGTCGTGTGGTGGTCATCTGATTCTTTCCCTGGGGCTTTGGTTCCAACTTGCGCTATTCCCTCAGCGGTTCCTTGAAACTAGCGAGGGCGTTTTGCAGCGCCTGCACCTGTGCTAGCGCGAGCAGGAAGGCCAGCGTGGACTCCGCGCCCTGATTCTGGCTCAATCGATCCACGTGCAGGCCGTCGCGGCAACCACCCGTTCCGGCATCATAAAGCGCCATTCCCAAATCGTTTCGACCGAGGAACCATTCAAACGCACGGCGCGCTTCCGTCACCCAGAACAGGTCGCTCGTCGCCTGGTAGGCTTCGATGCAGGCCGACACCGTGGCCTGGGCCTCGATCGGTTGCTGGTCAAAAAGCGCGCGTTCCTTGCCGCGCGGATAAAATCCGTTGGAGCCTATGGGCCGGAATGAACCGGCCTCCGAAGTCTGAATCTTGACAAGCCAGTGCAGGGTCTTGAGCCCGAGTTCCAGCATCGCTCTGTTCTTCAGGCAATGTCCGCTGAGAATCAGCGCGTGCGGCAGCTTGGCATTTGTGTAGGAAACCTCGTCTTCAAACCACTGCCAATCCCCGGTGGCGGCGTCGGCGAATCTTTGCATGAGTTTTGCCGTGAGTGATTCGCGGATCTGGTTCGCCCGCCGGTCGCCACTCAGCCGCCTCAGGTATTCATCAATGCCGATGAGCGTGAACGCCCACGCACGTGGTGAAGTGAACTCGGCAGCCACGGGCAGTGCTTGTTCGAACAGTTCCGCCGCCAACATTTGAAAACTGCCCTGACCTGCCTGCGCTACACACAGCCCCAGCGCCCACAAGGCATGACCCTGGCAATCTTCCGAGCCGACCTCTTCCAGCCAGTGGCGGTCGAAGCTCATGAAATTTCGAAAACGCCCGCGCTGGCGGTCGAAGGCGTGGTTCAGAAACGCGGCATAAGTGGCCGCTTGCGCCGCGAGACGTGGCGAGCCATAGCCCAACTTTTGCAGCATCAGCGCCAGCACCAACGCGCGAGCATTGTCGTCCGTGCAATAACCTTCGGCGAAGTTTGGCACAGTGAAACTTGCGTGCTGGAAAATGCCGGTCGAATCACTCATTCGAAACAGATGGTCCAGCTTCAATTCCGGCAACTGCCCGGGCTGCTCGTCCAACGTCTTGATGGGCGAGGATTTTCTTCCCACGAAACTATGGTCATGACGCGCCTGTTCGAAGGACTTCCCATACAATTGCGCCACCCGGCTCCACACCATCTCGCGCCCCAGCTTGTAGGCGTTTTTGCGCATCAAGTGACGCAACGGTTCGTCGCGCAGCAGTTCGACCACCGCGACGGCAATGGCCCGGGCGTCGCGGAAGGACACGAGTTTGCCGCGCTCCGCCGTCAACAATTCCGCCGCGTGCCAGTAAGGGGTGGATACCACGGCGTTCCCCGCGCCGAACGCATAGGCCAGCGTGCCCGAAGTAATCTGGGTCTCCGTCAGATACGGTGTAAGATAAATATCCGCCGCGCCGATGAACCGCATCAATTCTTCCAGCTCGACAAAGCGATTGAAAAACACGACGTGTTTTTGCACGCCAAGGTCCTTGGCCAGCCGTTCCAGGCTCAAGCGGTAAGCCTCACCCTCGTCGCGCAGCAGGTTGGGATGCGTCTGGCCCAGCACGATGTAAACGATATTGGGAAATTCCCGGACGATTGTTGGTAACGCTCGCAGCGCGAACTCGATGCCCTTGTTAGGCGACAGTAATCCAAACGTGAGCAACACCTGCTTGCCCGCCACGCCGAACTCGTCCTTGAAATAATTTGGATCGGCGAACGGCATGTCGGGAATGCCGTGCGGAATGAGGTCAACCCTGGCGGCCGGCACCTGATTGACTTCGCATAGCAACTCCCGACCGCGCTCGGTCATGGCCACCAGCCGGGTCGAAAGCCGGTTTAACTCTCGCATCACGCGCCGCTGTTCCGGATTGGGTTCGCGCAATACCGTATGAAACGTGGTAACGATGGGCATCCGGAGTTCGCGCAGCAGCGCCAGCACATGACTGCCCGCCGGCCCGCCGAAAATGCCAAACTCGTGTTGCACGCAAACAACGTCCACGTTGGTAATGTTGAGAAAATCCGCCGCGCGCAGGTAGGACGACAGATCCTGTTCTGCGATCTCGAAGCGCACCTCAGCCGGGTAATTGTATCCACCCGCGAGGTCATTGACCGGCACGACCAAGCATTGCATCGCCGGAAACTCTGCTGACATGGCACAACGCAAGTCTGTCGTGAATGTGGCTATACCACATTTCCTTGGC
Source organism: Candidatus Sulfopaludibacter sp. (assembly GCA_035508155.1). GTDB lineage: Bacteria > Verrucomicrobiota > Verrucomicrobiia > Limisphaerales > UBA11358 > UBA11358. The sequence continues at coordinate 6,460 of DATJNM010000031.1, forward strand.
AGGTAATCGCCAAGAAAGGCGACCTTGCGGATGGCAGAGACGGGCTGCATGAATCGTTGATGGTAGCACAAGCAAACTGGCCTATGCCGACAATTCTTATAATGTCCTACCCGACCGCACTTACCAAGAACCAATTCCAGGTTTTACGGCAGATTCACCGCCGGTTCCAACGGTGAGCTTTTGGGCACTCCGCCGCGAACGGTTGGATTGAGGACAGGGGTGACCGTAAATTGCCGGTTTGGCGTAACAGGGTCTCAAATGCCTGAAATATCAGGATACCGACGATGGGTAGGTGGCGAATCACGACCTTATCTGACGAAGCGGTCGGTGGCGTATGGCGCCTGGGTCAAAGCCATCCATCCGTCGGGCAATTACGTTTTCGTTGCGGAAATTTTCGGCGGTAAGGAAATCGTTTGCGCCATCCAGATTTATGTGTTCTATTCGTCGGGCCAACCCGCCTATAGCCGGCTGCTCAATTCGCACCAGTTCGGAAACAACCTTCCCTTGTCGGGTGACGCGCCGGTGGGAAAAGTTGCTGACACCTTTCTCCAAGATCTAAAAAGAGACGTGAAGAAAATGTTTCCGCCCTACGGCGTGGGATAAAAATGAAGGATACACGCCATGAAAGCCAAAACTGAGGGATGCAATCTCACGTTTTGGATTGGTTTGTGCTGCCTGATTTGTTGATCGGTTGCGACGTGGATCAGACGCAGACCGATTGCTCGTAGGTTTCCAAAAGGCGGGAGGTACGGACCCGATGCAAATAGCTACCAGAGGATATCGTCGTCATGATTAAGCCCAGCCAGCCAGGGACAGCGCAATTGGCCTGACAATCGGGAAGCGAACTCGGCAATTATCTCGTCGTTCTGGTTGTCCGATTCCTCGTCAAAAACGACCACGCATTCATCCTTTTCTGGGGTGACAATAGCTGAGCGACTGGCCAGCGCGGCGACTACCGACTCCTGACCCGGTCCTCGCAATGTGTAATTTACATAAAAATTATCCACGCGCTGATTCTGGCCCGGTACACCCCAATGCGAAAGTTTGGATTTTACCAGTATCGCCGGTTGAAAGGGCAGACAGTTGGAATTCCCGTTCCCACAGGCCCTCAGCGCCGGCGCACGAAAAAGGCAGTCACACCAACGGCCAATAGGCCAAAAACCGAGGGTTCAGGAACTGGGACTGCGGTAATTATAATCTCGCCGTTGGGTGAACCGGCAGGACTTGCGACGCCGGAAACCTCGGTGAGATCAGCAATTGCGGATGCGTCAATATAGGAGCCGCCGCCGCCACCGCTGGGGAAACCGTACTCGCCGCCACCACCGCCGCCGCCGCTGTAACCGCCGCCGCCACCGCCGGCGCAGAAGCCATAGCCGCCACCGGCTCCGCCGCCAAAGCCACCGTAGCCGCTGATCAGGTAGCTGCCGTAGTAGCCGCTGCCACCCGCTCCGCCGCTCAGGAAGCTGCCGCCGCCCCCGCCGTCGAAATAGCCGGTGCTGCCGCTGCTGTAGAAGCCGCCGCCGCCGCCGCCTGTGCCAACCGTGCTGCCGGTGCTACCGCCGTTGCCATTGCTGCCACCCGGGCCGGCGGCAAAGCCGCCACCGCCGCCGCCGCTCTCGCCAGTACCGCCGGCGCCACCGGCTGGATCGCCACCGGCTCCCCCGCCACCGCCACCGCCACCCGCAACGACCAGTGGTGTAGCGCTATTGACGATGAAACTGCCGCCGCCCCCGCCGCCGCCCGTAGCGTTTGCATTGCCGTTGGAGGGGCCATTGCCGCCGGCGCCGCCGACAAGCAGAGTGAGTGCGGTGGATGCCGAGAAACTAAACTCGCCTTCCATTTCAGCCCCGAGACCGCCGGCGGAGCCAAACTCGCCGATGCCGCCCTGGGCGCCGTAGGCGGTGATGTCATAAGTGCCGGAATTCAAAGTGATGGTCGTCTCCGATCCGGTAAACAGGTATATTCCGGTCTGGGCTGAGCCAGCCAGGACTCCAAACAGAAGGATGGCCCCAATCACAAAGACGGCGCTTAATGGATGGCATTGGGGGTAACTCAAGAATTTGTCTTTCGTTTTCATGTGGTTTCACACATTAAGTTCTGAACCCTTCGCAAGGATATTAATTGCATCAAATTACCAGCAACTTGTCAATCAGTTAATGTGGCTGCCGAATGGCGATGAAACAGGAGAGACTCCTCCAACCCGACGACTGCAAATTGCTTGGCAAATGCTCAGATCGGGAATGTGCGCGACGTACCAGGCGTACATATTTGTCCGTCACGTCCATGCGACATTATTTAGGCATCAAAGGATTCGGCAACCCTTGCGGTCGGCGCCAGTGGTCACAAGCGGACATTGCATTGCTTGGGAGGTGTGCAGATGACGAGGTTGCCCACCGGACAGGACGGAATCGGCCCGCCGTATGTTTTATGCGCAGAAAGCTTGGCGTTGAGCGGTTCAACAGGCGAACAACCGCGGGACAGTCTTAGTCAATTGCCGCCTCACGAGGTTGCTGGCCCGATCAAGTCCTCTCCGTTATATCATATCACGTGATGAACGTCGTTAAGCTGTTGATTGGTCTCATCCTGGCCTTGAGCACCTCAGGTTGTGGAACACTTGTCGCCCATTGTATAGCGCGCGCTCCCAATCGGTATCCAAGCTGGTTCGCAGCCCAAGCGCCGGTAACCCTGGCATTCAATCCGAAGCTCCTGACCAATTTCGTCGCACATTATGTTGAGGTCGGCCCACCACCAGCAAGGCTATGTTACCGGATCATCGAACCGGCGGAATATCACTTTGACATTTCCTCAACCAACTGGTGCGAACACGGCCAGAAACAATACGAGTTTCATTTCAAAGCCGATGTGCCCGGTAAAACAAACATGTGGACGGCATCTCCCCGCGGCACGGTCATGCTGCTGCATGGCTACGGCGAAGCGCAGTTTGCGATGTTGCCCTGGGCGTTTCGATTGTCGGAGGCAGGCTGGCGTTGTGTATTGGTAGATTTGCGGGGGCACGGCGAATCCACCGGCCGGCGGATTTACTTTGGGGTCAAGGAGACGAAAGACATGAGCCAACTGCTCGACGCACTGGTGCAAGATGATCACCTGGCCCAGCCGGTGGCGGTGCTGGGAGATTCCTACGGGGCCGTGTTGGCGCTGCGATGGAGAACGGTCGAACCGCGAGTGGGATCGGTCGTTGCCATTTCGCCTTACGATAGCTTGTCCAACGCAGTTATGAATATCCGGCAAGAGTATGCCGACTGGATTCCAAAGTGCATGGCCGAAGCGGGCATGAGAGAGTTGCCGTCGGTTTTGCAAATCCCGGCCCGTGAGTTTGACACTTCGACGGTATTAAGGCCAACGTCCGTTAAAGCATTATTTGTGGCAGGTGGCCTAGACGGGATTACGCCCACCAAGGAAGTGGAAGGCCTGCGCGGGTTGGCAGCGCCCGGAAGCGGAATGATTCTGGTGCCCGATGCTACGCACGAGGCGCTGCCATACTTCTTTTCAGACCTCGCACCACCAGTGCTGGCATGGTTGGCCGGAAACAAACCACCGCGATGAAATGGATCGCGTCAAATCCCAAATGAAAAACCGGCGCTGGTGAATGCTGTTTGCGCGGGCAATTTGTTTGTGTCGGAGTTTAACTCGTATTACAACCAAGGATACATCGCTGAGTATAATTCGGGTAGATTTGCAAGGGGTTTTGTGACTGGGATGGATCGTCCAGGTGCGCTGGCCTGTGACAGCGCGGGTGACCTTTTTGCCTTGGTCGGAGGCAATATAGATGAATTCACACCGAGCGGAGTGCAATTAACCATTGCTTCTGGGTTGAATGGTACCGCGTTGGCCTTTAATGGAGCGGGCGACCTATTTGAGGCGGATAATAGCGGTCACACCTATGACACGACTCAAGGGCGTACCTTTGCGTCCGGGTTGTCTCTTCCCAGCGCATTAGCCTTTAACAGTGCGGGTGACTTGTTTGTGATAGCTGGATGGAACATTGGTGTCATTTACAAATTCACTCCGGGTGGAGTGCAAAGCACCTTTGCCTCTGGGTTGCCTTACTCATATGACATGACCTTTCAGACTATTCCCGAACCTTCGATTTCGTGTTTGCCTGCTCTCGGCGCCACTGCGTTTCCCGTGCGCTACCGCCGGAATCCGTAAAAAGTTTCACCTAATTCTTCACCTGACGAGCGGTGAAAGGGCAGTAGAGGGGCATTGCCAGAGCAATGGGCGAGCAGTCGAAAAGTTCATGGATGGCCTGGCCGAGCTCGCTGCGCTTCTGGTTAAAAGCAAGTTCCACCAAGCGAAAACCTAACAGAACTTCTTCTTGACATTGCGGCAGTGGTTTAGTAACGATTTTATATACTCCGGTTAACTGAAGTACGCACCCTGGTCGTGTGGCATTGAGGACAATGCAGGGTTGACAAGCAGGTTTCTGTCCTTGAGAGGGGATTGTCAAAAGACGTTAAATCAGAAAAGACCAAACCCATGAGGATTCCAAAAAAATCACTGGTGACAGGGTTTAATTTGCTCGTGTCGGTTTTTCTCATTTCCTCATTTTCAATTCCTGCAACAGCCGCACCGGGAGATGAACATTGGGATGTGCAATTCGGATGGCCAGGACCTGGGGGAAATAATTACGCCGTCACGACGCACAACGGATGGATCTACGTCAGTGGTCTGGGCAGTACTAGCAGCAACGTTGCTCTGGAGGTCTGGAATGGCACCCAATGGTCGGCCATGAGCCAATTTTACGGTTCGGGCGAGACGGTGGTGTTCAGCCTTGCGTTTGTGGGAAACACCTTGTACGCGGCGGGAATATTCACGAATGTTGATGGGGTGGCGGCAAATGGCCTGGCCAAATGGGACGGTACGACGTGGAGGAGCGTCGGTTTCAACGGCGCGGCTTTTTCGTTGGCGGTGGACGGCAGCAACCTTTATGTGGGTGGCTATTTTACCAATGCCGCAAGCGTCGCAATGCAGAACATAGGCGTTTGGAATGGCAGCACGTGGGCGGCGTTAGGCGCCGGTTTAGGGAACACCAGCTATGGCGACGTATACGCGCTGACCGCCAGCAACGGAATCGTTTATGCCGGGGGTTATTTCACCAATTCCGGTACGATGACAATCAGTAACGTCGCTCGTTGGGACGGCACCGGTTGGGCAGGGTTGGGTGCAGGTCCGGGCAGTACTGTCTCCTCGCTGGCCTACAATGGCGCTGATCTATATGCCGGTGGCCTCTTTGGAACCAGCGGAGTCGCCCAGTGGAACGGTGCAACCTGGTCCGACTTGGGCAGTGGATTCAGTTCCGCCGTGCGGAGCGTTACCGTTTTTAACAATCTCGTTTGCGCGGCAGGATCATTTACAAACATTGGCGGCGCCAGCGCGTCCGGATTTGCCACGTGGAATGGTTCGGCGTGGATGGCGGCTGGCAGCGGCCTAAGCAGTAGCGGCCTCCAAGTATATTCCACTGGGACCAACGTCTACGTGGGGGGAAATTTTCTTTTGGCGGGAGGCCTCATCGCGAATGGACTGGCAGGATGGGATGGTGCCCACTGGAGCTCGGTGGGGACGCCCGGCCGGATGAACGGGGTTTCGTTCACGGTTCAGGCGATTGCCGGCGACGGCACGAATTTGTACGCCGGCGGCTCATTCACCGCCGCCGGCCAGACCAATGTAAATTACATCGCCCGTTTTGACGGCAAAAACTGGTATCCGCTCGGCGCCGGATTCAGCGGCTCCAGCACTCCGAACGGCACCGTCCCGACCATCAACGCGATCGCGGTGAATGATCCCAACGTCTATGTCGGCGGCTCATTTACCAGTGCCGGAGGAGTTGGGGTGGAGAACATTGCTCGTTGGGACGGCACCAATTGGTACAGCATGGGCAATCCTGGGGGGCTTGTTTATTCTGTTACTGTTCAGACAAACGTCGTTTACGTAGCAGGTTCCGCCGAGGGGCTCAGCGGTTATGCTGATCCGTTTTTTTCCTCTTGGAACGGAACCAACTGGCAGGAGGTTCTCAATTTCAACAGCACCAATACCTTTTTTGACACCTACCTCAATGACAGCGTTCCGGGCATGGATGCTGCAGCCTTCCAAGGAACAAATGTTTATGTCGGTGGCCATTTTAGCATTTCTTGGCATGACCCCATGTTCAATGGAACGAATTGCCCCAACATCCTGCGATTTGACGGCACTTATGCGCAGATCATGGGTACGGGCCTCAGCAGTAATGTTGTGGCCATGGCGGTTGTCGGTACAAATCTATACGTAGGTGGGCCTTTTACCAATGCCGGCGGGATCGCGGCCAGTCGCATTGCGAGGTGGGACGGCAACAGTTGGTACGACGTTGGCGGCGGAGTGGTTGGAAGTGGATACATTTATGCCTTGGCCGGAGTTGGGAACAGCCTTTATGCCGGGGGCAGCTTCACCAACATCGGCGGCGTGGCCGCCCATAATATTGCCAAATGGGACGGAACCAACTGGTCGGCGCTGGGCAACGGGATAATTTATATTAACACCGCAGGTCCGGTTTACACGATCGCTCCTTCCGGATCGGATCTTTATGCTGGCGGAACGTTTCGCATGGCTGGGGACAAATCGTCGTACTTCATCGGTCGTTGGAATGACCTGGAAAACTTTGACGCTCCGCAACTCATCAACCCGGCCTGGCTGACGAATCACCAGTTTCAAGCCAGGCTTTTGGGAATCAGCGGCATGACGAACATTGTCCAAGCAAGCTCCGACTTGGCGACTTGGGTACCGATTCTGACCAACAGCGCCGGTGTTTATGATTTTACCGACCCGTCTGCTTCTGAATATTCGTTTCGGTTTTATCGGGCATTCCTCAGCCAGTGACCGGTCTAGCAAAAGCAAGTGAATTGATTGATGGAGGTGTAGTGGTCAACAATCTGCACTTATTTATCAGCCGGCATCGCGATAGTGATAATTCTGCAAGGTTGTGTTTGTCGCGTAACTACTCTCCAATGATGGCTGTTCAGGTGTAAGCGTCACGCCCAGCACCATCTATTCAATGAAGTCATAGGCGTCGTAGGTGGGTGGCCAGTTCGGTGCCCGTCAATGCTCGGCGCACATGACGCTTCTTGCCTTTTGTCCTCGAACTCGAGGCTGGGTCTATCAAATCCGGAATTGGGGGAAACCCCCTACTAGCACCCGCAACATTTTCGAGCTTAAAGTTCATGCATGACGATTAAAACTACATTGCAAAACGAGGAGCTGGCTCGGGTACCAGTTCAATGCCAGCCGTATTCGCTCCGCCGCATTCTCGTGGTGGAGGACGAACCGGAAATCCGCCGCCTTAATGCTGTGGTATTGAAGGATTCCGGTTACGAGGTGGACACCGCCGACGATGGCATGACGGGCTGGTATGCGCTTCATGCCACCTGCCAAGCCCCCGACAGCTACGATCTCCTGATTACAGACTACAAAATGCCGGGATTGACGGGTTTGGACTTGGTCGAGAGGCTGCGCGCTGCACACATGGCCCTGCCGGTCATCATGGCCTCCGGGACATTGCCAATGGAGAAATTAATGAACCGAGATTACTGGCTACAACCTCTGGTGACTCTGCCCAAGCCTTATTCCGTCGAGCAATTGTTAGGAACGGTCGAAGCCGTTCTGCGAACGTCCGACGGGATTGTACCACAGCATAATCGGACGACATGACTTTTTGTGCGATTGACCCACAGCCACTCGATGTGACGCAACCGGAAGCAACTGCCAGTCAAGATTCAAGATAAATGTGCGACTGAGGAACTTGGAATTCGTGCATTAGCCATCAGATTTGCCGTGGAGGGGTTCAAGCCGCAACCTGACACGGCCTTCAATGATCCCTTTGGAGATGGCGTAGCGGGTGAGGCTCGCCACGTCATGGATGTTTAATTTTTTCATCAGCTCCTGGCGATGTTTGTCCACGGTCTTGACACTGAGGCACAGTTCAGCGGCGATTTGCTTGTTGATTTTGCCTTCGGCGACCAGTTGCAACACCTCCGCCTCACGCGGAGTGAGTCGGTTCGTCCGGGATCCCGCGGAAACACCTCGCACGAACGCCTCGCGGCACTGTTCAAGCAGGCGTTTGGAGATCGCCGGACTGAAAAATGCGTTTCCACTTTTGCATTCGCGGACTGCCCGGATCAGTTCGGTGGCCGCGCTTTGTTTTATCAGGTAACCTGCGGCCCCCACCTCGGTCACTTGATGCACATACTCATCATCGCTATAGGACGAGAGAATGAGCACCTTGGTCGTAGGAACTTCTTTGATGATCTGCCGGGTAGCCTCGAAACCATTGAGCAGGGGCATCGCCAGGTCCATCAGCACCACATCAGGCAGCAGTTCCAAGGTCAGTCGCAAAGCCTGCCGCCCCGTTTCCGCTTCACCTACAATAGAAATATCCGGTTCGGCCTCCAGAAGTGCGCGTAGCCCCTGCCGCACCACCGTATGATCATCAGCCAGTAAGACTTTTATTTTTTCCATATTGACTCCTGGGTACAGTTAAAATCTTCAGGTCACGTTCCCGGGCGCGCGCGGAGGCCTTTCCTTTTGTCGGCACAGCCATGCGATCTTCCTTCAAGGGCATCCGTGTGCCTCCATGGCTCAAGGGAATCTCCACACTAACGGTGGTTCCTTTGCCGGGATACGGTCTGATTGTGAACTTGCCATTGACCAGCCGCAGACGCTCTTGCATGCCCAACAAACCAAGCCGCATTTTGTCCTTTGCGGGATTCAGCGGGTTTTTCTTGAACGATTTGCCATTATCCACAACCTCCATGCAAACGCTTTTCTGACGTTTGCAAATCACAATCCTCACCTGACTGGCTCGCGCGTGTTTGGCCACGTTGGTAAGACTTTCCTGGGCGACACGAAACAGGGCTGTTTTTTGATCGGGACCCAATTCTTCGGCGATGGGATTGCCGCGAAAGCTAACATGGAGTGCGGTTCGGTTTGCAAAGCCTCTCAGATAGCAGCGCAGCGCAGGCAGCAAACCCAACTCGTCCAGCATGGCGGGCCGCAACTCGCGAGCGAAACGATGCACTGCTTCCATCGTCCGCTGCAACAGGACCTGCGTATCTTTAATTGTCCGACTGAAGTTTTCGCGGTTTCCCGCGCCGTTATTTTTGAGCGCCCCGATATTTATGCTGACGGCCGTCATGGCTTGGCTGATCTCATCATGCAGTTCGCGGCTGATGCGTTTCCGTTCCTCCTCCTGCACCATTAGAATTTTATTCGACAGGTTTCGCAGGTTTTCCTCCATGCGCTGGGCTCGATTGAACAATTCACGGAAATGATTTTCGCTCTCGCGCAAGGCTTTCTCCGTACGTTTGTGTTCGCCGATTTCCAATTCCAATTCCAAATTGCGTTCCTGCAATTTTACGTTGATTTCACGAAAGCCGCGATGTGCCGCCTCAAAAGGGGAGAGCGTTTCCAGGAAAAAAATCTCCTTCGCATTCAAAACCTGCTCCTGGCTTTCCGGCAACAACAAAGACCGTAACAAGTTCTTTGTGGCTCCCTCGTGGAGCCTGGCCATGTCCAAAACACCCAGCCCGCTGGCAATCGCCACCCGCCCCAGTTCATAAGCCTCCTCCAAAACCGCCTCCCGACCGTCCGTCAGGTATTTCCGCAGGGTTGCGACGTATCGCTGCGTCAATTTGGACAGGTGTTTATTCATGCGCCAGGCCGAGATAACGCGAAACCAGCACCAGCGCGTCATCAATCCCGTTGAAATACCGGTGGAGGATGTTTTCGGCGATATGCTTTGGCGATTCCTTCAGGTTGATTCCTTCAGCAAATCCAGGACGAATTCCGTCAGTGGCAAGAATCACCACATCGCCTGCCGACAGCGGAACAACGCTGGCCTGCAATACTGGCAATTGATAACCCACCAATCCGCTGCGCAACAAAACATTTTCTTTCGGATGGCCGATGCCGGGTTCGGCGCGCAGCAACCGCCCTTCCACATTGCCGACCCCCAGCCAGGTGAGCGTGCCTTCGAGTGCGTGCAGTGATGCCACGGTCATCACAACGCCCCGGGTCTTCGTCAATTTTTCATGGCAGCGCCTGACCAGCGAGATGACCGACTCCTGCTTGTGTTCTATCAAGACGCCCGCAGCCGTTTGGGCGGCTAAAATAGCCTCTTCGCCGTGCCCTATTCCATCAATGGCCGCCATCAGAACACCGTGAGGCAACCGTTCGACCAGGTGCAGATCCCCGGACACTTTTTGCCCGGCCAACGTCCGCGATGCGACGCTCCAATCGATCAATTGATGATTCTCGGCCGTGGTTGAAATCATGTGTCAGTGCAACCATTTTTTCATGGTTACTGTTGTTCCCTTCCCCACCTCGGAATCAATGTCAAATTCGTCCATCAACCATTTGGCCCCCGGCAGTCCCACACCCAGCCCCTTGCGTGTCGAGTAACCATATTGCATGGCTTGGGCTATGTCTGCTATGCCCGGCCCGTCGTCCCGGGCGACGATCTGGATGCCATGTTTGCTGCTGTTGTTGACCGGTGCAACAATGATCTCTCCCTGCTTGGCATGGTCAATAATGTTCCGGGCCACCTCGGAAATGGCAGTGGCGATGACGGTCAAATCCGACCCAACAAAGCCCAGTTTCATCGCGAGTGCGCGCCCTGTCTGGCGCGCCGTGACGATATCCGCAGAGGAACCGACCATGACTCGCGTTTCACTTTGCATGTTTTTTGGCTTTCTTGATCAGCCCGTCAAGATATGCCAGCCCTTCCTCCAAGTCCAAGGCGGTCCCCACCCCTTCCAAGGTCAGCGACAATTGCACCATGGCAAATGCCACGTCGGGTTGGATGCCGACAATGACGGTTTCCGCGCCGCGTAGCTTGAGCATGTGGGACATTTCGCGCAACAGGCGCGTCGCAAAGGAATCAATAACATCCAGCACCGTCACGTCTATGATGACCCCGCGGGAACGGAACTGTCCGACCCGTTCGGCGAGATCATCGCGCAATTGCACCAGGTCGGCATCCGACAGCACGGACTGGACACTCGCGATAAGATAATTCCCCTGTTTGAGAACGGGAACATGCATAAATGCAACCTAGGTCTGTTGTTCCTGCGCGGTCGCCTCGCTGGTGAGCATGACCTTGTAACCCAGCAACCGCTCAGCCTCCTCAATGCCACCCTGCAGGTCGCCGACCGCGTTCATCTTGCTCAAATCCACCCCAATCGTCACCAGCGTCTGCGCGATTTCCGAGGACAAGCCGGTGATAATGACGCTCGCGCCCATGAGCCGCGAGGCTTCCACCGTCTGCACCAAATGGTTTGCGACAGTCGAGTCGATCGTCGGCACGCCCGTGATGTCCACGACGACGACTTTCGCGCGATTGTTGCGGATACCGCGCAGCAATTGCTCGGTCAGTTGGCGCGCGCGCTGCGAATCAATCACGCCGATGATCGGCAGAATCAGCAACCGTTCGCGCACTTGAAGCACGGGCGTGGACAATTCACGAATAGCTTCCTGTTGCTGGCGGATGACGCGTTCGCGTTCCTGCACAAAGCTCACCGCCACAGTGTTCGCAATACGATTGGCCGCCGGTTCGTAGGCGTCCAGCACCTGATTGAGCAACTCAAAGTCCGCCTGATATTTTTTGAACAATGACCGCGCCAGTACGTCGCGCAGCAGCAACACAATGCCGACGACTTCGTTCGTTTCCACGCCGCGGGGAATGATGCGCTCCGAAAGGTTGCGCGCATAAGCCTGCAACGCCTCCACGCTGCCGGTTTCCAGCACTTCGACGTAGTTGTCATACACCGAGGTGGCTTCGGTAAAGATCTCGTCCTTGGTCATCGCGGTGAGCAATTGCGCCTCGGTGATGCGCCGCGCCCACTCCTCGCGCAGTTGCGTCCGGTTCTGGCGCAGATGGGAGACCAGCTCGCGCAACAACGCGGCGCTGGCTTCGCTAACCGGCGGGCTGATCGTGGCGGTGGTGGTGGAGCGACCGGCGCTTGGCTTGGATTTTTTGGCTATGCGTTTCATTGGGACCTCCTCGTCAGGGGTGTTAATGCCCTTCCTCTCATTTTCGCGATCTTCATTATCACAATCGTTAGCCCTAGTTTAGAGGTCAAGACCGGAGAAGCGTAGTGGGTATATACCCCATTTTTTGGCACCTTGGTTGACAGCAAGTATTACAACCGGCCAGGTGCGCTGCTTGGAGTTGTCCTTTAAGTTGGGGTTCGCAGCCAACGTGTTTGGGGCCTTCACCCACTTTCAAAAAGGCCCCACAGCTTCTACCTTGGGTACTGTGAAATGGGTGATTGGTTCGACAAGAATATGAACCTGTTTTTTGTCCATGAACGGTTCGGGGCATTCACCGGCGCCAGATCAAATATTCTGGCGATGGCAACTGCATTCAACCAACGTGGCCATGTGACCGGCCCAGCTTGTGGGATGTTCGCCGGCAAAGGCAAAAAGCCATCGGTGGGAACGTTCCATCATTGCTTCCCATTGGCGGGCGCCGCGTGGGTCAAGAGATTACCAGCGACGAAACGGGATTTACCACCTGCAAGGTGTGAAGTGTACGTCAGTGGCACAAAACCCACTTCAAAAACGAACGGATCGTGTTCTAGCGTGTTGGCGCGGCCAGCGCTCCAGGTCGTTTTGCAGAACAAATTCACAAGAAGCAGCGACGTTCCGCGAATAAAACAAAATGAACAAGGCGGTAAAGAGAGCATATTATGAATGCAACCTTTGAAACACCCTTTACTTTCACGAAATCGAGGACCTTAAAGTCGGCAAAACGCAAAATCCTGCTGGCGGACGACGATCCCACCATGCGTCAAGTATTGTTCCAGCTTCTGACGGGGAGAGATTTTCTCGTCCTGACAGCGGCCAACGGCGTTGAAGCGTTCGAGCTCGTTAATACCAAAAAGTTTGACCTCGTGCTGCTGGATTTGAGCATGGCGATTGAGGATGGGTGGGAAACCTTCGGACGGCTTTCAGCGCAAAATCCGCTGCTGCCAATCATCCTGATCACTGACCGTCCCAACCAGTTTTTTCATGCAGTGGCATCGGGCATCGGCGCCTTGTTGGAAAAACCACTGAATTTCACAAGACTTTTTCACACCATCCACGATCTTTTGCAAGAACCCGCCGAAGAGCGTTGGGCGCGCTTCATGGGGCGACCCGCGGGATTTCACTACATCCCGTCGAAGGAAGACGCCGCCTCAAAAGTCTGGAGGGTAAATTGAAATCCAACAACACACCCACATGATGGCGCGGTTGCAGACAATTAATGAAGGCCTGCGGGGACAACCCCAATATGTCCAGCGTCTTCAAATGGCAAGCCGGTCGTTGCTTCAACCACGACCAATAAAAACGCCCGGTTTGCCCCTATTTCACCGCCAGCCGTTGATTTTGGCGGGCGGTTCGAGCTGAAATCGCCGGCAGCATCGGTATGCGGTTACTGGCTCTGACGAACACGGCAAACCACAAATGAAAGGAATAACATGAAAACGACCAGGTCAAAAAACTGGATGGTAGTTTGCATGGCTGTTTTGACGGCGGCGGCGGATGACGCGTCAGCAACCGCACCGGCTGCGAAAGCGCAGAAGAATTCCGTCGCCTCCTCCACGCCACCGGTGACTGGTTATTAAATCAAAAAATGACGAGCGTTAATACGCCAAGGGGCGGGCACGTCCCGAATGGTGGGGAGTTTGTTTGTTTCGGGACGTGTCCTTTTACCAAGGGGATTTGCTCCGGTGGAACAGGAGATCAACTTGCCGAAAACTTGCTCAAGCCAGATATGCGATTAAACCGGGCATGAAGGGCCAGGATGGGTAAATCGGGCGCATTCCCACAAGCCAAGGGGCCTTTGCGCTAACTCCCAGTCTGCCAGTTTTGCCGCGACGATTGCGTGAGTCACTCCCTCATACTGCAACCGCCAGGGCGGCATTATCTTCAGCGGCCGGCCGGTCCCGCTCTTCCATCTTCGCCCGCAATTTCTTCAGCGCCTGGTCTTGAATCTGCCGGATGCGTTCGCGCGTCACACCTAAATGAGCGCCGACTTCTTCCAGGGTTCTTTGCGTGCCGTCTTTCAGCCCAAAACGCATGGCCAGAATCTTGTTTTCACGCTGATCCAGTGTGCCCAGAACCTCCCGCACCAGCTCGGTGTCGGTTTCCTGGACGAGCCGATCAAAGGGCGCCGCGGCATTGGGATCCGCCACCACTTCTGAAACGCGTTCCGATGCGTCGTCACCAATCGGGGCATCCAGCGAGACCGGCGCCTTGGATGCCTGGCGATACTGTCGGATCCGCCGGGGATCAAGGTCCAGTTCATGCGCCAACTCTTCGTCGGTCGGGTCACGGTCAAAAGCTTCACGCAACTTCACCTCTGCCCGTCGAATATGGGCCACCTTATCCACCACATGCACGGGCAGACGAATGGTCTTTCCCTGATTGGCCAGCGCGCGTTTGATGCTCTGTTTGATCCACCAGGAGGCATAAGTGGAAAGCTTGGCACCTTTCCGGGGATCGAAGCGTTCGACACCCTTCATCAGACCGATGTTGCCTTCGTTGATGAGGTCAAGCAGCGGCAGGCCCATCCCTTCATAGTCGTGGGCAATCTTCACCACCAGCCGCAGGTTGGCTTTGATCATGTGTTCGCGCGCCCGCCGGTCGCCCCGCCGAATCCGTTTCGCCAGCGCGATTTCCTCCTGCGGGGTCAGCAACCTGACCTGGCCGATTTCGTGGAGATACAACTGCAAAACGTCGCCGCGCGCCGAATCGGTTGGCGGCGATTCCGCCGGGGTCAATTCCCGTGCCGGCTGCGCCGGCTGGGGAAGCATGGCGGCTTTCGACAACACCAGGTTGCTGCCCAGCCGCGGCACGAGCGCGCGGACGTCGCCTGACACGAGCCGTATTGTCCCGCGCCGATGGGGTCGTTTAGACGTTGTCTTCATCTGTCGCTCCTTGTTCTTGCGCTTTGACCGCGAGTTCGTTCAGCTTGGATAAGATGGTCTGCCGGCTCACGGCGCCCACCGTTTGGTTGCGTAATTCGCCATTGGCAAAATACAACAACGTCGGAATGGACCGGATGCCAAAACGCGCGGCCAACGCAGGGTGGTCGTCCACATTAACCTTGGCGACCTTGACGCCGTTGTTTGGTGCGGCGGCAATTTCGTCAAGTACGGGCGCGAGCATTTTGCATGGCCCGCACCACTCAGCCCAAAAATCCACGAGCACCGGCTGGCTGGATTTGAGGACTTCGGTCTCAAAATTTGCCTCGTCGATTTCAATTGTCGGTTTCATCTATCGCTCCCATCCGTTCCTCTATATGTAACAACTAATGTTACATCGTCGTTCAAAAAAAAGAGGATGTCAAACCATTTTTTTTGAAGCAGAGGAGGCCTTCACCGCGTTGATCACATCCGCCAGACTGGTCTTCCCCAGGTCACGCTCCATGGCTTTCTGCGCCGACGCAAAAATCCGGTCCAACTCCTTGCGAATACAATGGCCTACGGGGCAGGCGGTATTGGGCTTTCGGGCAGGCGCAGCGAAAGGTTCAGCTTCTTCAACCGCACGATATACTTCAGCAAGATTAATACGGCCTGGCGCCCGGTTCAGGCGGGAACCGGAGCCCGCCCCTTTACAAGTGTCCACCAGTTTGGCCCGTTGCAGGGACAAGAGCAGCCGCCGGATAGTGACCGGGTTGGTGTTAACGCTGCCAGCCAGGAACACGGACGTCACCCGGTCGCCCTCCTTGTAAGCGAGGACGGCCAGCACGTGAACCGCCATGCCAAAACGACAACTGGTTCGCATAAACTGTGATTAATAAGTAACCGCAGTGATTACATCTGTCAATAATATTTGCCGGCAAGGGCGGGCGAGTCAGGGAACGGAACTCAGCAGCTTTAAGGTGGGCTTGGAAAATACAGTGTCAAACTGTTCCCGGGCCGCGGAGGGCAATTTGCCGGCGTTGACCAGCCTTTCGGTGGTCTGCCGGTAAAAGGCGGTGTCCGTCATGGGCAGAGTCACCGGGGAAATCTCCACTCCCGACTGGCTGGCTTCCAGAAAACGGCAAAAACTCAGGATGGAATGGACCTCTCCCTCGAGCGCCATCCGGCCGTTGGCCAAATCATCCGCCAGCATTTGCGCCTCGCGTTTCGCGACCGCAACAATCGCTCCGGCCGGTATCCGGTCAATCATCTTCGAAAACGGATGGAACAAATGAACACCCATAAATGCTAATCTTATTTATTAAAGCAGTAACCGTTCCACGAACCTCCGTCAAGGGCGAGGGGCTCGATCATCCGGAAATCAGGGGGTTTTGCGCTCCCGACGCCGGTCTTGACCCGGAGGCGAACAATCACCTGGCACGGAAAAGACCGGCGTGGAACGAACGAAGCCAGTGGGCCAGTGGGCGAAGCCCCGCCGAACCATTCACCAATCTTTAATTGGGCGCTGGTCCTGGGAAGGCGGAGTTTGCGGCTTCAATTGGAGAAACTGTTCGTCGCCTTTCTGGGCGTCCAACAACCGCTTCGCCGCTTCCGGCGACATTTGTCCGGCCGCCACCGGCTGGCCTTGTCCCTGCTGATTTTCCTGTTTTTCGGCCGCTTGATTCCCGTTGGCGGGTTGTGGCGGCGGCTGATTTTGCGGGCCTGCGTTTTTCTGGCCGGACTGGTTTTGGGCAGTCTGATTTTGTTGAGATGGCTGCGGTTGCTGCTGCTGATTTTGCTGGCGCTGCTGGTTTTGTTGTGGTTGTGATTGATTCTGTTGCGACTGCTGATTCCGGTTTTGCTGCGATTGGTTGTTTTGTGACTGCTGCTGGTTTTGTTGTTTCAGCAGTTCATACAACTTTTTCAACTTTACATCATCGGGATATTGCTTGAGTCCGGTTTCCACCGATTTCAGCGCCTCGGGAATGTCGTTGGTAATGTAAGCCTGCGCGCCGCGGTTGAAAAAAACATCGGCGGATTGGGCGCAGGCTGTTTGCCAGACCGGCAACAGCAGGCTAATGCTGAACAGGAGTAACAATCGCATCAATGTCCTTCAATTTCCTGATGTAATCCTCGAATCTTTTGGCGGCAATCGGATTGTTCAGGCTCTCCATGATTTCCAGCGCACGGTGATATTCATTGCGCCGGACCGCGTCATCCGCCGCCAGCTTGGCCCGCCGCATGGCCTCGCGCAGGCGGGCAATCAAGCCGGTCTGCTGCTTCACGAAAGCCAGATTATAGGCAACGTCCGCGTCGTTCGTGTTCAATTCCGCAGCGTGCTCATAACTCTTGATCGCCTGCTGCCAACGTTCCTCGATCGCATTCAAGCCTGCCGTGTCCGGCTCGAACTTCGATTCACCGAGGCGATATAGCGTATTGCCCAGATTGTAAAACGCCCTTTCCTGCAAATTCAAATCCTGCGACGACGTCGCCATCTGAAAATCGTTAAGTGCTTCGTCGTAATTTGTCGCGCGATACGCCGCCGCGCCGGCGTTGAAGACCAGCCGCAGATCGTTCGTCTCGAGCCGGGCCAGCCGCTCAAATTCCTGCAGGGCATTGGTGTAATTGCCGGTGTTGTATTCGCGCAACGCCGACGACGGTGAGGCCCGGGCGGCCGGCGGCAGCAGCAAAATCCCGACCAACATCGCAACGGCCGGCGCTGCAACTCGGGATCGTGGACTTCGGACCGTGGACTTTTTCCGTTCCGGCAAAAAAATTTCCACGAGCAACGCCAGCACGGCTATCGTCAACGGCCACTGGTACTGCTCGTGATAACGGCGCACCAGCCGTTCTTCACCTTCCGATTTCGGCAACGGGGACAGGCCGCGGTCGTAGAGTAGTTCCATTGTGTTCGCCCCCCGCAGCGGCAGATAAAAGCCTCCCGTCTCGGCGGCGATTTGCCGCAGCAGCGTTTCGTTAAGATGCGATTTCACGACGTTGCCATCCGGGTCCCGGATGTAATCCGAATTGCCATTGGCGTCGGTGATCCGCAGCAGGGCGCCTTCCGCCGTGCCGATGCCGATGGTGAAAATTTTCAAGCCGGACTTGGCCGCTGCCCGCGCGGCAGCCAGCGCCTCGTCCAAATTGACGTTGTCCTCGCCATCGGTGAACAGCACCAGCACCTTGAAATGGTCGTTTTCCTTGAACGCCGATTGCGCGGTCTGGATGGCGGCGGCCAGGGACGTGCCGCCGAGAGGCAGGGTGTTGACGTTCAGATTTTGCACGCATTGTTGGAAAGCCGTGTTGTCGAACGTCAACGGGCATTCCAAAAACGCGTCACCGGCAAAGGCCACCAGACCCAGCCGGTCCGGTTTCGCCCGCTGCATCAAATCCAGCGCCGCGAGCTTGGCCCGTTCGAGCCGGTCCGGCGCGACGTCCTCGGCCAACATGCTTTTGGACGTGTCCAGGGCCATGACAATGTCCAGGCCGCGCCGCTCAATCTTTTGCAAATCAAACCCGTATTGCGGCCGGGCCAGCGTCACAATCAGCAGCGCCACGGACAGCAGCAAAAGGGCAAACCGGATTTTGCGGCGGGCCGGGGAAACGCCGAGGGTGAGTGCGGACAAGAGCCGTATTTGAATGAATTGCGTCAGCAACCGTTGCCGCGTCCGCGTCGACCACCAGAAAAACAATGTCAGCGCCGGCAAAACCAGCAGCAACCAGAAAGCAGGTTTGTCTCCCCATTGCATATTTAAATCGCCAATCGCCAATCACCAATCATAAATGTCAAGGCAACTTCCGGAAAACCGTTTGCTCCAGCGTCATTTCCAGCAGCAGCAACACGAATCCACAGCCGACAAACCACGGAAACAATTCCCGGTATTCCGTGAATTTGTTGATGACGGCCTCCGTCTGTTCGAGCTTGTTGATTTCGGCGTAGATTTGCCGAAACCGCTCCGCGGTGTCGGCACGGTAGTATTTCCCGTCGGTGATCTGCGCGATATCTTTCAACGTGCTCTCATCCACGTCCACCGGCTCATTCTGATAAATCGTCTCGCCCGTGAAGGGGTTTTTGCCGACCGGCATCGGCGCGACGCCGTTTTTGCTGACACCGATGGTATAAACCTTCACTCCCAATGCCCGCGCCGCCTGCGCCGCCGTCAACGGGTCAACGTTGCCGGAGTTGTTCTCGCCGTCCGTCATGAGAATGACGATTCTGCTTTTTGCCTGAACCGCGCGCAGTTGGTTGAGCGCCGTGGTCAGGCCGTCCCCGATGGCCGTCGCGTTCGGATTGATGTCGCCAATGTTCAGCCGGTCGAGATCTTCAATCAGAAAATCGTGATCCAGCGTCAGGGGTGTGCCGATGTACGCCTGCGCCGCGAAGAGAACCAGCCCGATGCGGTCGTCGGGCCGCTTGTCAATGAATCCTTCCAGAATGGAACGCGCCATGTTGAAACGGTTGACGCGCCGGCCACTCACGACGAAATCCTCCGAGACCATGCTGCCGGACATATCGAGCGCCACCATGATGTCAATGCCGCTGGCCTTGACCGTGGTCTGGCTTTTCATCAACCGCGGTTGCGCCAGCGCGACAATGAACAAGGCCAGCACCAGCCAGCGCAAGGCCGCCAGAAACGCGCCCGCTCGTGAACGGCGCACCCGGGCCAACCCTGCCACCAGCCGCACCGATGAATAAAGAAAGGCCGGCGGCGAGCCGCGCCGTCCCTTGAGCCACGCCAGCAGCGGCAGCAGCAGGAGCAGCAATAAGCAATACGGGTGCGCGAAGGACCGGAGAATCGAATAAATCCATTCCCAGGGCGACAGCGCCAAAAAATATGGATGCGCAAAGGTCATGCAGGCGCCAACTGGCTTTGGGCGGTGGACTCAGGACCTTGGACCGCTTTGGGTTCGGTTTCTTCAACCAGCCGGACGGCCGAACCATGCAGTCCCCGCAATTCCGGTTCGCCCGGTTCGTATTTGGCGAACTTTACGAGATCGCAGCTTTCCAGAAATCTGCCAAGGCTTTCCTTTTGTTCCGGCGACAGCAAATCCGTCGCATTCAGTTCCCATAAGAATTCCTCGGTGGTGCGCTCCGGCGCGTGGAAATCAAACTGCTCCTCGAGATAGGAACGGATGGTATCGGAGACCAGAATGCAGAACGGCTTGGGCTGCGCGACGAGCGCGAGCGCTTCCTCCAATTTCTGTTTCGCGCGGAGATGCGCCGGCACCGGCGGCGCCACCGGAATTTCCGAACGCAGTTTTTGCCACCAGCGCCACAAGAAAATCGCCAGGGCAATAACAGCCAGAGCTGCAAGCCCCCACCAAACCCATTCCCAAACGTTCGGAATGGCCACCGGCGGCTTGATGTCGCGGATGTCACTTACGAATGTCGCTGGTGAATTTGTGATCATACCTTGACCTCACGCAAAGTCGCTCGGAAAACGAATCTTTGCGCCTTCGCGTCCTGGCGTGAAATAAAAAGCGTTCATCCGCGCAACCTCCGTTTCTCCCGGTTTTCGAAGAATTTTCCCAGCGCCGCCGCGTACGGTTCGTCGGTGCGCAACTGGATGGAGTCAATGCCGGACGACCGGAATTGCCGCGCGACTTCGGCGTATTGCTTTTCCTGCCGCAGCGCAAAGGCATCACGGCTGGCAGCATAAGCGGTGTTGAGTTCCAAGATTTCACCCGTCTCGGCGTCCTCCAAAAGCAACCGGCCCAACGCGGGCAACTCCAGCTCGTACCGGTCCGCAACATGGACGGCCACAACATCGTGACGGCGGTTGGCCACGCGCAAGGCGGTCTGCGTCGGCAACGTCAAAACGCTGCCATCGGGTGAGATAAAATCCGATATCACCACCATAATGGCCTTGTGAGGCAGCACCTCGCCCATGAATTCGAGCGCCTGGACCAAATTCGTGCCGCGCCGTTTCGGTTCGAAGTACAACACCTCGCGAATGACGCGCAACACGTGGCCGCGGCCCTTGCGCGGAGGAATGAATTTCTCCACCTGGTCTGTAAACAGCAGCAAGCCGACTTTGTCATTGTTGCGGATGGCGGAAAAGGCGAGTACGGACGCGATTTCGGCGGCCAGTTCGCGTTTGGACTGTCCTCGCGAACCGAATAAGCCGGAGCCGCTCACGTCCACGACCAGCATCACCGTCAACTCGCGTTCCTCGACGAACTTTTTGATGAACGGATGATTCATCCGCGCGGTGACGTTCCAGTCAATGGCGCGCACGTCGTCGCCGGGCTGGTACTCGCGCACCTCGTCGAAGTTCATGCCCTGGCCCTTGAAGACACTGTGGTACTGGCCCGCGAGCGATTCGGTCACCAGCCGGTTCGTGCGAATCTCAATCTGCCGGATTTTTTTGAGGATCTCGCGGGGAATCATTTCCGATTGCGCCTTTTTTTTCGCTCCTCAACGAGCTGAGAAAATTCTTCCGGAGAAATAACCGACTCTTCAACGCAGCGTTGAAGCTGCGCGCGGTGTTTAACCATCCAATTGCTTTTCATTAAAGCATTGGCGACTTTGCGAGCGGCCGTTCCCAAATTCTTCCGTTCAAATGGGTGACAGTCTTTACAGAGCGTTATGAGATTCTCCATAGGTTCATCCCACGGATCGCTTGTGGTATAATTTCTGTGATGAGCTTGAAGGGTAACTTCAATGTTTGTTCTCCTGAAGTTTTGACAAACCCCTTCGTCGCGCCCTAAAACCTCCAAACTTTTCCGTTTCCACCGAAGGTCGTCATATTTTCTCTTATCTCGCCGCATAAATTTGTGATTGCCGGATCACGGCACGGGCAGTTCATCAAAAATCTTTTGCACAACCGTTTCGCTGGTCTTTTCCTCGGCCTCGGCTTCGTAGGTGATGGCGACGCGGTGGCGTAGCACGTCCATGCCGATGCTTTTGACGTCCTGTGGCGTGACGTAACCGCGGCCCTTCAGAAAGGCATACGCTTTGGCGGCCAATGTCAGGTTGATGGTCGCGCGGGGCGACGCGCCCAACTGGATGAAATCCTTCACCGCGATTTTGTAGTGGTCGGGATCGCGCGTCGCGCAGACCAGATCCACGATGTAATCCTTCACCTTGTCATCCACGTAAATGTCGTTGATGACTTCACGCGCCCGCAGGATGTCCTTCGGGTCAACCACAGCGTGGGTTGCTGGTGTACCGGAAGTTTTTGCCATCAATTCCAGAATGTGCCGCTCCTCATCGCGCGACGGGTAACCGATTTTCAATTTCAACATGAACCGGTCCACCTGCGCTTCGGGCAGCGGATAGGTGCCTTCCTGTTCAATCGGATTTTGCGTCGCCAGGACGAGGAATGGTTCCTCCAGTTTGAACGTCTGTTCGCCGATGGTGACCTGTTTTTCCTGCATCGCTTCGAGCAACGCGCTTTGCACCTTAGCGGGCGCGCGGTTGATTTCGTCCGCCAGAATCAGGTTGGCGAAGATCGGCCCCTTGCGCGTGCTGAAACCGCCTGATTGCGGATTGTAAATCTGGGTGCCGATGACGTCGGCCGGCAGCATGTCGGGCGTGAATTGCAGCCGGGCGAACTTGACGTTGATGCACGCGGCGAGCGACTTGACCGAGAGCGTTTTGGCCAAACCGGGCACGCCTTCGAGCAGCACGTGGCCGTTGGCCAGCAGGCCGATGACCAGTCGCTCGACCAGGTATTGCTGGCCGACAATGACCTTGCCGAGTTCGGCGAAGAGTGGATGAGTGAAGGCGCTGGCTTCTTTGACGGTTTCGTTGATGGCGGAGATTCCTGTATTCATTTTTCCTGTGATTTGTTACCGATGGACACAAATTTTTGAATGTCGTTCAACCAAAATTCCGTTGGCGCGAGGCTGCTGGCGAGCCGTCTCGTCAGTTGTCCCGGCTCGCGAGAACGCTCGTCCCACCGCAAAAGCCTTAAGCGCCGGGCAGGACTTCCACCTGCTTTACCGGCAACCAACCGATGCGTCCCGAACCATCCGCCACCTGCAACCAATCATTGCGCCGGTCGAGCACGGCCAATTCCGCGCCGTTCTGCACTTTGAACAGATCCTGCGCTTCGGTGAACGGCCCGCTGCGCGCTGTCGCTTCCGGTTCAATGACTACCGCGGTCGTTTTCGAATAATGAATCGTTGCCGCCGCGCCCAGTCCGGCACAGGACAAAATCGTCAGGAGGATGATGCCCGATATCAGACCGCGCAACTGCGTGCGAGAGGCAGGCCGAATCTGTCTCAAAACCAGCAGGATAAACGACAGCCAAAAGGTGCCCATCGCCAGCGTTGTCCATTCGTCGAGCGACAAGGCGCCAAGCCAGTCTTCCCAGCGGCTTTGACGCAACGTCGGCCCGGCGACCTGATTGCGCACGAACTCCAGGTTGGCCCGCACTTCGGCATCCCGCGGCGCCAGCAGTTCCGCCCGCCGATAGGCGGCAATGGCGTGGCCCGGCTGTCCCAGCTTGAATTCCGCGTTACCGTAATTGAACCAAAGGGCCGGCGACGCCACACCGGTTTGCAGAATTTTTTCGTAAGCTCCGGCGGCGGCGGCAAATTTGCCTTCGGCGTAAAGTTTGTTCGCGGCGTTGAAATCAGCGGCGATATCTGCTGCGAAAGCGTTTCCGGCAACAACCAGCAACGCGAACGCGACCAATGTCCGGTAGCAGCCGACGCGAGCCGGCTCCATCTTTCGTTTAGTCAGAGCGAACTGACGTTCGCTGCGGCGAAATTGGATGTTCATGTGTCCAACCCCTTAAGTTCGCCCATGACTTTTTCAAACTGCCCGACAACTGAATTCAATTCCGCACTCCCGCGAACCGGCGCATAACGCGCCTGGTTGCAGAGCTGGAACAGTTCGCGCAAACCGACCAGCAATGATTCTGAGGCGCCGATGGACGCCAACCGTTCGTCCACCACCGATTCGGTAATGGAGGACGCCGGACAATCCAGCCGTTCGCCCAACTGTTCCTGCAACAACCGGAATACGGTGGCGAAAAATTCGTCCGGCTTGTTTTCCGCAGCCAATCGGCGCAGATCATTCAGGCCATCGCGGACCCGTTGCGCCACCTGCCGTTGGCGGCGCAACCGCGGATTATTCGCCAGACGGTCCGTGCGTTTGCGCCAGACGAAGGCGGCCAGCCACGCCAGAACCGGCAAGGCTTGCACGAGAACGAATGCCGGCCGCGTGATCAACGGCGGGCCGGCCTGGGCCAGCGCGCCCAGATCGCCCTTGATCGGCAAAATGTCCTCCGGCCGGGCCGGACTTGGCGAGTTGGCGGTTTGAGCGGCAGCGATGGCGGGGACGGGCGTTGCTCCGGCGGAACGGACGTCCAGCGCCACCGGCGGTTCCGCGAGCGTGTGATAGCTGCCGGTCTCCGGGTCAAAATAGCTGAAGGAAAAGGCCGGCAACTCGTGAACGTCCGTGTTTTGCGGGGCGACAATTTGTTCAAACGTTTTTGTGCCCTCCAAACCGAGCGGGCCGGTGGTCTCCACCTTGGAAGTGGGCGGATAAATGGTGAAATCGTGCCACGCCGACTGGTTCGGCAACGTCAACGAGTTGAGATCGCCCCGGCCGGAAATCTGAATGCGGACGGTGATGGGATCGCCGACGGCGACGTTGGTCGGCCCGGCCGTGACGGCCATGGAGTATTGGCCGATCGCGCCGTTAAAGTCCGGCGGCGCGCCTTCCGCCGGCAGGGGTGATGATTCGACATTGATCTGGTCGGTCGCCAGCGTGATCTGCTTTTGCTGGCCGGGATTGAAGAACTGGTTGAAGAACGCGTCGCCGCCCTGGTTCGGCGGCGGCAGGACCACAACCATGCTGGCGGTAAACGGGCCCAGACTCACAGTGCCGGTTCGGGTCACCGTCAACGCGACGGAAATCGGTATCACCGTATAGACGCGGTTGCCGATTTGCCTGCGATACCGCTGGCCGCCGGCGTTTTTGCCGAGCACAAACCCGTCGGCCGGCGTGCCGGTGAACTGGAGGTTCCCGTAATTCTGCACGTCGTCGCGCAGGTAAATTTCCAGATTGGCCGTGGTTGCCTCTCCGGCATAAACCCGCGTTTCAGGCAACGTCAGTTTCATAAACGCGAGTTGTGAACCGGAATCAATCTGCGCGGCGGACGCCGTGGCGGGTTGACCGACCCGCAACCGCAACGGCTGGCTGGTTAACGTCTGCCCGTTCACGTCCGCAGTAATGGCTGGGATGACAAAGTCCCCCGTGTGCTGCGGAGTGATGGAAAAGGCGACGGTGACGGTCGAGCTCATGGCGCCGTTCACCCAACTGACGTTCTGGGAGGTGCCGGCCTGGTTGATTTGGAGGCCGGGAACACTCGGAGCGGGCACGTTTCGGGGCGAGCCACCCTCAAACGTGAGCGACAAGGTCGTGCTTTGGCCCAACGTCAGCGTATCGTTGTCCAATGACGCGGTGAAGGTTGCCGCGTGCGCCGACGCGGCGCCGAGCCAGAACAGGAGAACACAGAAACCGGCGGCGACCGGCATCCAACTCAATCTGCCGCCGTGCAGGCCAAGAAACCTTTTCCCTCGTAAACGTTCCATTCCAAACACTTTACGTTCCTATACCACCTGTTCCCATTTAGCAATCGGTTGTCCACAACGGTTCATTTCAGGCAATAAAAAAGACAACTTAAGGCCAAAAATGTTCACGATTTGAGCGCGGAATCAAGGAGAACACTTCGGTGTCAGAGTTGGTATCGTTCGGTAACATGCCAACGGCCACAGAATGAGCAACATGGTTGTCTACAACACCGGAATTAAAATTAGTTTTTTCATTCATAAAGGGCGCGCTGTCAATTGAATTCCTGTTGCAACACCGCTCGACAAAGCTTTTTTTCCGCGTCATCCTGCCGGTCATGGCATTTGAATCGGATTCGCCCCTTGACCGCCTCTGGCAGGAATATGGCCGGTTATTCGAGTCTTGGGACGATCATACGCTCGCGCGATGGCTCGCCCAGACGCTGGGTCAGCTCGAAGGTCGGGCGTGGCGGTTGTCGCATCCGCTGGTCGGCGCCTACCGGTTGGGAGCGCAACTGGCCCATAACCGTCAAATCTGGTTCAAGCGGCTGGCCACGCCGCCGGTCGCTTACATGGAATCCGCCTGCTGCCGCGCGCCGTTCCTCCCGTTGTTCACTCGCGACGTGCGTGAATCGGGCCTGATCTGCCAGCATTGCAATGAGACCCTGGTGCCGTTCGATGAAATTGCCGCCGATGTCCGCGCCGATCTTGACGGGTGGGCGAAACAATACGAACCCGTCCACGCGGTCGCCCATTGGGATGACCGCCAGCGCCGCCGCGTCGGCAATTACGACGCGGCGTACGAGAACGCGGCCAAGGAAGCCGAGCAATTCCTCGCGCGCGCGGGCCGCGAACTGGCGCCGCAAATGTTGAATCTCTATCCGGCCATCATCTGGGAAGACCAGGATGAATGCCTCGAAGTGCGGCCCGAAGACGTGCTGATTTAATTTATGATTTGTGATTGGCTCCACGACGGCGCAAGCCGCAAAATCGTAAATTGTGTATCGTAAATGATTAAATTCGTTTTCAAGTGGCTGCTCCGGCTGGCCATCCTGGTGGTGGCGCTGGTCATCGTCCTGCTCCTGGCGCGCAATACGTTGTTGCGAGTTTATCTCGAACACCAGATCCGCGTCCAGACCGGCATGGACGCGGAAATCGGGAGCTTTTCCGTCGGCCTTGTCCAACCGACCGTCACGATCCGGAATTTACGGCTCTATAATCCGCCGGCCTTTGCCGGCACGCCGTTTCTCGACATCCCGGAAATCCACGCCGAATACGATTCCGCCGCCCTCGCCCGGCATGAACTGCATCTCACGTTGATGCGTTTCAATCTGGCGGAACTGGACATCGTCAAGAACCAGGCCGGGCAGACGAACATCTTTTCCCTCGGCCTGGCAGTACCGTCTAAAAAATCCGGCGGCCATGCCGGTGAATCGTTCACCAAACAAACCGGCCTTGAATTCAAGGGCATTGACGTGTTGAACGTGTCCATCGGCACGGCCAAATACATTGATCTCAACAATCAACGAAACAATCGCACCCAGGTCATCGGCATCCAGAATTGCGTGCTCAAGAATGTGAAATCGCGGGCCGACCTGGGCGGGCTGGGGGCATTCATCGCTCTGCGGAGCGGCGATTTTTTCACGTCGCTGCAAGACCGGAGAAAATCAGGCCCGGGCCTGCTGAATCTGCTCGCGCAGTGATTCCGCCGCCATTTTAACGTTTTCCGCGCGCCGAATCTTTTTTAACCTCGGCGCGTGCATCGGGACCCGCTCAAATCCGCCGCCCGCGTCGTCGTGAAATTCGGCACCGGCGTGCTCACGGACAGCCGCAAGCAACCCGACCTGGCGCAGTTGGAACAGCTTGTCGCGCAAATCGCCGTTCAGCGCCAGGCCGGCCGGGAAATGGTGCTGGTCACCTCCGGGGCCGTTGGCGCGGGCATGGGCGCGCTGGGATTGGACAAGCGCCCGACCGAACTTGCTGAATTACAGGCCTGCGCCGCCATTGGCCAGTCGCGACTCATGGCCACTTACGCGGATCTCTTCGCGCGCCACGACCTGCACGTCGCCCAGGTGTTGCTCACCCACGACGACCTCGAACACCACGAGCGCCACCTCAACGCCCGCAACACCCTCGTCACCCTGCTGAACCGCGGCGTCGTGCCCGTGATCAACGAAAACGATGCGGTCTCCATCACCGAGTTGAAATTCGGCGACAATGACAAACTTTCAGCCCTGGTCGCGTCCCTGTTGCCCGCCGATTTGCTGGTGATTCTCACCACCGTGGACGGCGTCCTGGAAAACTTCGGCCGGGCCAATCCCAAAACCATTCCCGTCATCGAAAAAATTGATTCGGCCCTGGAAAAAATCGCGCGCGGCACCGACAGCGAAACCGCCGTAGGCGGCATGAAATCCAAGATCGAAGCCGCGAAAATTGTGGTGCGCTCCGGCATCCCGCTCGTCATTGCGTCGGGCCGGAAAAAGAACGTACTGGCGCAAATCCTGGCCGGTACCGAGGAAGGAACGCTGTTTGTGGCGCCGGAGAAAAGGCTCCAGGGCCGCAAACGCTGGATTGCGTTTTTTCATCATCCCAAAGGCGCGTTGTTTGTGGACGACGGCGCCAGGCTGGCGTTGCGGGAGAAGGGCAAGAGCCTGCTGCCGCCGGGGGTGGCGCGCTGTGAAGGCGATTTCGCCGGCGGCGACGTGGTGCGGATTTGCGATTTGAACGGGACGGAATTTGCGCGCGGCATTGCGCGCTTCGATTCCGCCGCCATCCGCGCCCGCAAACTGCCGAAGGAGGAACTCGTGCACCGGGACGACCTGGTGATTCTATAATTGGCGATATACGATTTACGATTTACGTGCCGATTGCCAGAGCGCTCGTAAATCGTATATCGTAAATCGCGAATGAAGCGGAATTCCGCGGTTGACGATCTTCTCAAAATCATGGCCCGGCTGCGTTCGTCCACGGGCTGCCCCTGGGACCGGGAACAGAGCCACATGACGCTACGGCGCCATGCCATCGAGGAGGTCTATGAATTGATTGACGCCATCGAAGCGGAGGACGACCACGAGATGGCCGAGGAACTCGGCGACTTGTTGTTGCAGGTCGTTTTCCATTGCCAGTTGGCGCGCGAACGCGGCGCGTTCGATTTCGACAAGGTCTGCCGGTTGCTGGTCAAAAAATTGGTGCGCCGGCATCCGCATGTTTTTGGCCGGATCAAGGTCAGGGGTGTGGATGAAGTGTGGGCGAACTGGGAAAAAATCAAGCACACGGAGAAAAAGGGGACGCGGCACGAACGCGTTTCGGCATTCGACGGCATCCCCAAACACCTGCCGGCGCTGCTCCGTGCTGAAAAGCTGGTCAAGAAGGCGCGCAAAACAAAACTCCTGGCCGATGGCCCAATCTCTAACCGGCGATCTACCAAGGGAGCATTGGCCAGGAAATTGTTTGACTTGGCGGAACTGGCTCAACACCACGGCTGGTCGGCGGAGGAATTGTTAAGCGATGAAGTAAAAAAGCAGGAACGCCGTTTGCGCCGGTCGGAGCTTTCGAAGACAAAGTCGCACAACCACTCTCATTCCGGCAAAAGCTGGGCACGATAAAAGCGAACCGCATCAGAGGACAACGAATTGGTAAAAGTGACGGTTCCGGTGGCGTTGGATACACTGAGATAATCGTTCCACGTCAGCAGGTCTGGCGACCATTGAATGAGATAATTCCGGCTCGCAGCGCCGAGCAGATCGCAGACAAAGTTGGTGTCACTGAAGCGTGGAGACAGGAGCAAGCCGGGCCCGTTGGTCACTTGAACGCTGAGAGTCATAGATGCCAGCGTCGGCGGGTTGCAGATTTGTTATGGTGAAAACTGTCTGATAATACCCGCCGTACGTGCCGCCATCCATTTGAACAAAATTTGTCGCACCCGGAATGATTTTCCCATCTTTGCACCACTGACAGACCGGAACGCCGAAATCCGTGTAGGCAGCGTAATCATTTATTAAACTGATGGTCTCGCCTGGTATTCGAATCTGATTCGTCGGTGCGGAATCGGGCCATTGCTCATACCATGGCTCCGGCCATTCGGGCCAGAGTGGAAACTTGAGATTTGTCATCGAAGGAGTCGGATACGATCCGCCGCCGGCAACCATTTTTAATGTTGTGGACTGCTGTGTGTAAGTCCCCAGCCAAGGATAGGTCAGGTCCACTCGGTAATAATCGGTTTGACCAGGAGATACTGTCGGGACGGTTTGATCCCCTCCGTCAAAATACCCAGCCCGGCTTGGATCATCATAATTGTACCAGAACCAAAAATCCCAAGTGTCGCCGACAGGTTGCATCTGATCCAGTTCGGGTCCGGCAACAACTTGAGCCGTACCGTTGGTAATAGCCATCCCCCAATTCCGCACTTGATAGCAGGCTTCAGCGTCAAAGCCTGTATTTCCATAATTAGAGAACGGCACGACCCCGCCTGAACCTCGTGACAGATAAGCTAACTGGCTTGGCACCCAGCCGATGGCATTTTTGACGACGACCATGTAGCAACCCGTCGGATCCGAATTGCTTCGGGATAAAGTCGAGTTGGTCGCTCCTGGAATATCTGTCCCGCTCCAGCGCCATTGAAAACCGTTGGCATTGGTCGAGATAGGGAAAACGTTCCGGTGCCGGAGAGATTGTGGGGTTGTGTCGTTATAACAGGCAAACTATCCCCTGAGGCCTGCATAACGGCAACTGCGAACCCCGAAGGAAATCATAGCACTCTCATAATGATAATGCAGCCGTTTGATTAGTAGACCACTTCAATTCTAAAATTTCAATTAATCATATTCTATCATTCCGATTGCAACATTGGGAAATGAGCGATGAATTCACAAGACACAAACACGCATTTCGCCGCAGGGAAAGGTTTGAGGCGTTTGGATCGCATTTGACAGGCCGGGAAACTCGCGCCATTTTCCGGTGTTGAACTTATTGGCTCGTTTACCTGTCAAACGCTATGGGTTTTATGAAAACTCTAAACTTTCCAATCCTGTCATTGACAGTCATTACCCTCACTGCGCTGGCTTTGACGGCGGGCAATAGTGTGGGCCAGGATGCCACCACTGCCACCGCTCAACCGGTTGCTGCCAGCCAGGCGGCGCCGCAGTTGCCCTACGGCGTCCCGGACGTTTTGCGGCTTTCGCAGGCGAAGGTTGGCGATAGCGTCATCGTCAATTACATCCAGAACTCTGGAAACAATTACGGGTTGAACGCCGCCCAAATTATTTATCTGCGGCAGCAGGGTGTTTCCGATACCGTGATCAACGCCATGCTGAACCAGCGTTCACAGTCGGCGCAGACCGCGTCCACCGTAACAACTTCATCGTCGGACGATTCGGCGGCGTACAGTTCCCAAACTTCAACTGCCGCAACGCAGCCCACGACAACTTACGTGCAGACGTCTCCCGCCTCGACGGTTTATGTGATTCCTGACACGCAAACCTACTATTACAATAACTGGCTCTATTCCCGCCCGTACTATGCTTATTATCCCTACTACGGCTATTGCTGGCCTTACCCGGCGGTATCGGTTTCCTTCGGCTGGGGGGGCTATTGGGGCGGCTGGCGCGGCGGTGGCGGCTGGCGCGGCGGCGGTGGATGGCACAGCGGCGGTGGATGGCATCGTTAAGGATTGAACCGCTAAAATGTTGTGGTGTGTTGTGGCGGCGGTATGTGACCGCCGCATTTTTAATGTGAGGTTTGAGCGCGACGGTCATGGACCGCCGCTAGGAGGTTCCTGCCGGCCGGGCGCTGACAAATTCCCGATGCAGCCGGGCGTAAACGCCGTCCTGCCGCAGCAAACTCTCATGCGTGCCGCGCTCGACAATCCGCCCCTGGTCCAGCACCAGCACCAGATCGGCTTTGCGAATGGTGCTCAGGCGGTGCGCCACCACAAACGCCGTCCGGCCGCGCAGCAAAACTTCCAGCGCCCGCTGCAACCGCATTTCGGTGACCGAGTCAATCGCGCTGGTCGCTTCGTCGAGCACGACGATGCGCGGATTGGCCAGCATCGCGCGCGCGAAACACACCAGTTGCCGCTGGCCGAACGACAGGGCCGCGCCACGCTCGGCCACCGGCGAATGCAGGCCCTGGGGAAGCACCTCAATGAGTTCGGCGTAATCCAGCGCCGTCAGTGTCGCCCGCACGTCGGCTTCCGTCGCGTGGGGTCGGGCGAACCGGATGTTGTCCAACACCGTGCCGGAGAACAGGAAATTGTTCTGCTGCACACTGCCCATCTGGGAACGCAATGAGTCGCTGGTGACCGTGTTCAAATCCACCCCGTCCACGAGCACGCGCCCACTCGTCGGCAGATAAAATTTCTGTAACAACGCCACGAGCGTCGTCTTGCCGCTGCCGGTGTGCCCGACGAGGGCCACGGTCTGACCCGGCTCGGCGACAAAGGAAATGTTCGTGAGCACCGGCCGGCCGGGCTGATACTCAAATTGTACGGCTTGAAACTCCACCCGACCTTGAATCGCCGGCAGCGGCCGGGCGTCCGCCGCGTCCTGCCAGTCCGGTTTTTGATCCAGCATCCGGTAAAACCGTTCTGCGCCGGCCATCGCCATCAGGGCCTGGTTCAGCTGATTGCCGATGACCTGCACCGGGTCAAAGAACAGATTGGCGAGGAAGAAGAACATCACCAGGTCGCCCACTTCCATGTGCAGCCAGCCGTGCCAGCTCAGCGCCCCGTACGCGCTCAACAGCGCCATCGCCCCGAGGAACACCTGGCTTTTCAATTGCAGCAGCGGCACGAACACCGCCGAGGCCTGGGCCACGCCCACGTTGTTCTCGCCATGCACATTGATTAATTTGCGGAAAAACCCGGCGTTGATGTCCTGCCGCACAAACGCCTGTGTCACCCGGATGCCACTCACCGATTCGGCCAGCGTGGACGCGACGCGGCTCCATGATTGCTGCACCATGCGCAGGCGCCGGCTCATTTCGCTGCGATATTTTTCGTTCACCACCCAGATCACCGGCGCGATCAGGAGCATCAGGGAAAACAGTTTCCAGTTGTACCACGCCATGAGCGCCGCGGAACCCGCCATTTGCAGACATTGGACCACCAGCACAAACGCCACGTCCTGGACCCCGGCCCGGACGCTGTCAATGTCCGAGGTCAACCGGCTGATGATGCGCCCGAATTTGGTCCGGTTGAAAAATGACATCGGCATGGTCATCAGTTTGGCAAACAAATCCGAACGCATGTCATGGACGACCGCCTCGCCGAGTTCGAGTGCGAACCGCTGGCGGAAATGAAACGCGCCCACGGTGAACAGCGCCAAAAAGAAATAGGCCGCGGCATACCGGCAAATGCCCGGCAAATCCCGGCCGGCAATCGGGCCGCTGATGGTGCGGCCGATCAACCACGCCAGCGCCGGCAATTGCAGACCGCGCGTGAACGTCAGGATGAAGAGCCAGTTCCGTTTGGCCGCGTAGGGTCTTGTGTAGCGGAAAATCCGGCGAATGAGCGCCGGTTGCAACGGCGCCTTGTCCGCCTCGCGCTCCTCCATCGGATCATAAAACGTGAGCGCTTCCCGCGTGGAAAGCTCATCCCTGGCAGTTTTCGTGGCCGACGGTTTGCTGTTTGTTCTCTCGCTCATTGCCGCTTCACGACTTCGACGTTGGCAGTTGAATGTTCAATGTTTCCGCTTGTTCAAGACCTCGACTCCCGACCTTCGGCCCCCGGTCCTCGTCAAGGTCCATGATTTGCAGCAAAGCCGTTTCGCGATACAACCCCGGCCAGCGCACCAACTCCGCGTGCGTGCCGGTCAGCGTCAATTGCCCGTCTTCCAGCACCAGTATCAAATCCGCCCGGCGCAACAGGCTCAACCGGCTGGACACCACAAATGTTGTCCGGCCGGCCATCGCCTCGCGGAGTGCGGAAACGATTTCATTTTCCGTGCGCGCGTCCACCGACGCCGTCGGGTCGTCCAGAATGAGGATGGGGGGTTGCAGCAACAACGCCCGCGCCAGCGCCAACCGCTGGCGTTGCCCGCCCGACAGATCCACACCGGATTCGCCCAGGACCGTCTCGTAACCCTGCGGCAGCGCGGTAATAAACTCGTGCGCTGAAGCGATGCGCGCGGCGCGCTCAATCTGGTCCATTGTGGCGTGTGGATGGCCGAAGGCAATGTTCGCCGTCACGGTGTTCGAGAACAAAAAGCTCTCCTGATAAACAATTCCGATTTGCCGCCGGAACGTGTCCAGGTCCAGGTCCCGCAAATCCTGTCCGTCCGCCAGAATCCGCCCGCACTGCGGATCGTAAAACCGCGGGACCAATCCCAGCAAGGTGCTCTTGCCCGCCCCGGTCATGCCGAAAATGCCGACGATTTGCCCCGGCTTCGCCTCGAAGGACACGTCCGCCAGCACCGGTTTGTCCGGGTGGTAGCCGAACGTCACCTTTTCAAAAACCATCCGGCCGGTGAGCCGCGCCGGTGCGACGGCACCGGGTTTGTTTTCCACCTCGAAGGGTGTGTCGAGCACTTCGAATACTCGCCGCGCCGCCGCCAGGCTTTGCTGCACCGAGTTGGCGATGGTGGAAATGTTCGCCACCTGCCCCGTAAACTGCTGAAGCAGGCCGGCGAACACCACCAATCCGCTGCCCAGCGGAATTTTACCCTGCACGTACAGCCAGCCGCCATAGGCGAACAGAATCACCAGGCTCAACTGTGACAGCATCTGCGTGCCGGGCGTGAACACGGACAAATCCCAAAAAATCTTCCGCTGTTGCGACGATACCGTATCGTTCGCCTCCTCGAAGCGCCGGACCTGGTGCGGTTCCGCGGCGAACCCCTTCACCGTTTGCATTCCCCGCACGCTTTCGCTGAACAACAGAACCATGTCGTCGGACAACTCCCGGTTGCGCAGATAGCCAGGTCGCAGCCGCGTCGAATAAAAATGCGCCAGCCACCACAAGGGCAGTGATACGCAGAGGCAAGCCAGGGTCAACGCCGGGTGGATCCGCCACATGAAAACGGCGTAGGCCGCCAGCGTCAGGATCATCGTCGCGCCCTGCAAGAGGACACCGTCCACGAACAACCGTGTGTTTTGCACATCGCCCGTCACCCGGTTGAAAATCGAATTGGAACCGTGGACGTCGAAGAAGCTGAAACTCAGGCGTTGCAGTTTGGCGTAAAGTTGCGCGCGGAGTTCCGGCACGATTTCCCCCTGCGTCAACCGCGCGGTGACCATGTTGTAGGCGTAGGTAAGCGCCGCCCGCAACACCGCCTGGGCGACAATCGCCAGTGACAGCGTCGTGACAATCCGCAGCGGCGTCCAACCTGCCGGCGGCTGCCAGCCGAATGGATACACCGGCGTCGGTAATGACGGGTCGAGCGCGTGCCGGATCACGTCAATCACCACCCCCAGCAGCTTGAGTCCGACGATGCCCAGCAATAGCAGCGCCAGGCTCAGCGCCAGCGACCAGAAACAATCCGCGCGGAACCGCCAGGCCAGGGCCAGCAGCCGGCGCACGAGTTCCCGCGTGGGATATCGTTCGTCGGCGGGCTGGTGGTTGATGTTCTCAGGCATTTTGGAACCGTCAAAATGCCTCAGCGCAAGGTCGCAATCGAATCAAAAAATGATAGATAGAAACCGCCGGAGTATATCGCCGAATGAAAAAGTTCGCTATCTCCTGAAGCGATTGGCTTAATTTGGCAACCGTGAACTTCAACTCGCGCCATCGTTTTCTTCTTTATTCGGTTTGCGCCGACTGACGTCGGCGGTTACGGATTTTTTGAAACGCTCTGCCCTTTTCCAGGACCCCGAAAGCTAGAGCCGGAACCCGTTTTCATTTCCCTTGCACCCGGAAGAATTCAGTCGCATTCGTCAGCGGCAGTGAAACCGATTGGGCATTGGTCGTCAGAACATTATTCCACGTGCCCCTCGGCAGCGTAGCCGCCTCCTGCACCACAAACGGCGCAGCGCCGCCGGTCCAGCTCAAGTTTACATTTGCGCCTGCCAGAGTGATGGTCAGATTGAACGCATTCGTCGCGGTAAAAACCGCGGCGTCGTAGGCCACGGCATGGACGCCGTCGGCGGCGCTCAATTCCAACGTGTAAACCCCCGGCGCATTGAACGTTGCCGTCGTATTTGTTAACGCCGTGTTGCCGAACGTGACTGTGCCCGGCCCGGAATAGAGTTTCCACTGGATCGCCGGCGGCGGGTTGCTGAACGTCACCGCGCCCTGCAAAGCCACCGGCACGCCAACGGGCACGGTCTGGTCCGGGCCGGCCTCCGCGATTGGCGCGCCGGGCGAGCGCGGTCCTTCATTCGGGCCGGTGGTCTGGATGACCTCAAAGTTGGTGATGCTGATGCTCGTGAAATCACTGAATACATTCGTCGGCCAGCGGTCGTCCGGCGTCACCGAGATGGAGAAAAAATTCCCGTTGTCGGCCACCATCGCACCGTATTTCTTGAGCGCCCGCAACACGGCCTGTTCCTCGATCGGCCAATTGGTTGGAATGACAAAACCTGCCTTCAACCGCAACCGTTGGCCCATGGACGGCAGGTTGGGGTTGGTATTGGTGGATGCCGAGGCATAATGCGTGGCCGGATAGATGTAATTATTGTAGAGGGTCCGCTTGACCACCAGCCGGCAGGCGTGTTCCACCATGCCGCGTTCGGCCTCATCGTAACGCACCAGCGCCGGAAACATCGGGAAGCCCGCGGCGTCGCCGGAAGTCCAGCCCGCCGGCCGCAGCCCGTTCGTGTTCAGATTGAAAATCGCACCGTTCGCCGCCTGCCAGTTTGTCCCCGTCAACACGGTGCTCCACGTCTCGTAACTGAAGCCTGCGCCCGGTTGCACGATGATGGAATGCCGGTCGCTGCCGTCGTTGTTGGTCTGCCATTGGTACAACGTCTGGGTCCCCGTCTGGGTCGGCCAGCCCTCAATGGGCAGGTTCACCGGAATCGGATACAACCCGTCGGGATAGGTTCCGCCGTTCAAGTCCGACTCGTCCGGATAATCCACAAAATCGAAATCCACCAGCGGTTGATTGTCCGGCACCAGCACGAAGTTCATTTCCTGAAACGCAATCAGCGTCCGCCGGTTGGACGCCAGGTCCGACATGATTTGCGCGATCATCGCGTCGGAGTTCGTCAATACCGGCCGGTTGGTGATGATTTCATTCCAAGGATTCGTTACCGGGAAAATCTGCATGGCCGACACCACGGCGTCGGCATTGGAAGTGTCGAACAGAATGGCGTTGGTCACCACCGGCAACGGTCCCAGGATGCGGCCTTCCTGGTTGATCCGTTCCGCGACAACGGGTGGGCAAAAACTGACCAAAAGCATCAGACCAAGTCCTCCTAAAACGACGGAATACTTCATAATCAAGGGTGGAAAACTTCCACCACCGGGATTGCAGCAAAAAGGACGCCAGCCGTTGTGAGGGCCGAGCGGCACCGGGAGAATGTGCCTGTTCCGAACGCGCGAGGGAGCAGATCAGCCGGCTGGCTTGGATCCGGGCACTACGGTTGTTGGAGTCGATAAAAAACGGTATCGGTCGGCGCACTGACGTTGATGAAGATGGTGGATCCATTGGTCTGGTACTGCGAAACGGGGACCTGGGTCCAAACGGGCGGATTGTCAGCCAGCGACGGACAACTCTGCAACACCACGCCCGGCGGCGTCATCGGCCACGACACCGTCACACCGTTAACGGTCGGTGCAATCGAAAGCGTGGGCACCGGGGAAATTTGCGACAGGATCAGCGCACTGTACGGCCCAATTGTGACGTTGCCCGTGGCCGGGCTGCCACTGGCCGTGACCACCGAGCTGCCGATGTTCCCATAGTCCGGACCGTATGTTGTGGAGTCACTGTTCAGTTGGACATACCAGTTGCCGGCCGACGGGAAGGTCAGGGAATAGTTGTTGAGGGTGTTGCTGGTGAAATTGCCAACCACGACGGCGCTCAGGCTCGGGTTGGCGGAATTCCAGCGATTAAAAGCGACCAGCTTGTTGACGTTATCCACGGCGAGCATGGTGCAACGGTCGCCTTCCAGCCCCGGCGTCAAACCCTGCAAATTCCGACGGGCGTTGATGAGATCATGGTAAAACTGGACGATGTAGCTGTACGTGTTTGTTTTGCTCCAGTCCACGTTTCGGCCGGAGTCAAACTGCTGGTTTTCGAGCATTTCCTGGCCTTGGAAAATCATAGGTATGCCGGGCGCCGTCAGGGTGATGGCGGCGCCAAGCGTGGAAAGCTTTCTCGCCCGGTAACTGTTTGGTGTGACCGGGTCAATCGCCGTGGGCAACCGGACATGGGTGGAGCCGTTCAAATCGCCGACCACGTCGTGCGATTCCAGGTAGGCCACGCGCAGAAAGCTGGCAGTGCCGCCGTAGCTGACGTTGTACTGCACGTCGTTGGCAATCGTGCTCATGTTGCGGCTCGCATCCGACATATTGGTCAACACCGGCGTGAAATTATACGGATAACCGGTGTCCCAGGAACTGTCGAAGCCCCACGTATTGTAAACATCCTCGGCGATGCTGATTTTGCCGGTGTAATTGGTGTGAATCATGGCGTTGATGGCGGTCACGAGATTGCCGGCGGTGGGGATGTAGGTGCCGTCGTTGCCATGCGTCAGAGTGTACACCGAGTCCCAGCGGAACCCGTCCACGTGACATTCGCTCAACCACATGGCGATATTGTCCGAGATGAAATTGGCCACCTGATTGCTGCTGACATTGGGCCGCGTGGCGCCGTAGGGCGTGTTTTGCAGGTTGAAGTTACTTTGAAAGAAGTAAATCCCGCCGCCGCCGACCGAGTTGCTGCCGGCCCAGCCGTCAAAGTTCCACATGTCCAGAAGATTCGGCCCGTAATGGTTGTGGACGACATCCAGCAGCACCGCGATGCCCCGGGCGTGGCAGGCCTGGACAAAAGTTTTTAGCGCATCCGGCCCGCCGTACTGGGCGTTATCCACCGCGAACAACTGGGCCGGGTCGTAACCCCAACTGTTGCCGCTGTTCCCGAATTCCATAATCGGCATGAGCTCGACGGCATTGACTCCGAGGTATTTCAGGTAATCCAGCTTGTTCGTCGCGGCCACCAGCCGGCTGGGCACGGTGCTGGACGGAAACGTGCCCATGTGAAGCTCGTAAATGAACAAGTCCTGCAAGGGCGGGTTGGTGAAATCGTCGCCGTTCCAGTTGAAGGCGGTCGGGTCATAAATAATGTCATTGTTCCCGCTGCCGCCACCGGCGTTCACCACCCAGCGTGACCGGGGATCATGCTTGTAATTGCTGCTGCCGTTGTAAGTAATGTAGTACTTGTACTGCTGGCCCGCTGTAGCGCCCGGCACGTCCGCCGACCAGACGCCGGTGGGAAGGCCGTTGGACAATTCGTTGACCAGAGGCGTGGCCGAGGTGGACCAGCCGTTGAATGCGCCCGGAGTGGTTACGCTGGCGGCATTAGGCGCCCAGACCCGGAAGGTCACACCCGTGCCGGACGCATCTTGATAAGGTGTGGAACCCCAACCCGGACGGGTGGATTGCGCCGGCAATTTTGTGACCGGCGCAAACGCGGCCAATACCAGAATTGAAGAAACCGTGCGTAAGATTGACCGTTTGAAATTCGGGGCATCTACAAAACTTGTGCTGCTTAGGAACATCGTTGGATCATAACGCAGGATGACGGGGGCTGCCACCGCATAAACATGGGGGTTTTTTACGGCTTTCGGGGTCAAACCCTGGCATTCTCCGCACCCTGATGATTAAATCTTGTGCGATGGCGGCGCTGCTTTTGCGGAAAAATCCGGGGCGAAGCGCGGCTGAAACAATTGCGCCTTTGCCTTCGGGCGCGAAGCTCGGGTTTTATCTGAGAAAATCTGTGCGCATCTGTGTCGGATTTGAAACCATGAAAAAAGTATCTGCGGGCATTGCGTTGGCAGCGCGCGGGATCGTACTGTGGGCGTTAAGCTCGAACGGACTCCCGGCCGGCCTGGCCGCCGACACCGTGTCTCCGCCGGCAAGTCCGGTCTATGATTATGCCGAACCCAAACTGCTCACCGGCATCCTTTATGCCATCGGTTCGGACCGGAAAAAGATTTTATTCACTTTCCGGCGGACGGCCACGCGCTCCGGTTCCACGGTCCAGGTCGAGCGGCAATTTCTCGGCGCCAACGGGACGGTAGCCGCCGTGGAAAAAGTCCTCTACGAATCCAACCAGCTGGTCTCCTTTGAGATGCAGGATTTCCAGGCCGGTGTCTCCGGCGCCATTCACATCGAGCCCGACTCGGAAAACCCGGCTCGCCAAGACATCTTCATCAGCTACGCCCACAACCTCAATCCGCCCAAAGGTCGCGCCCGGATACTCCAGCCCGACACGGTGATTGACGATACGTTGTATCCGTTCATGATCACTCACTGGCACGAACTGATGGAGGGTAAAGCCGTCACGTTCCACTTCGTTTCCCTGGATTGGGAACGCACCTTCGAGTTCGAGCTGGTGAAGACCGGTGAAACCGCAGAAGACGACCGGCCGGTCGAGCTCATCACCATGAAACCCGCCAGCAGGCTCGTTGCCCGGCTGGTGAAACCGCTCCTGTTTACCGTGCAAAAGAACGACCCGCACCGCATCCTGTCCTATACCGGCCGCACCACGCCCCGCATCCAGAAGGGGAAGTCCTGGAAATATCTGGATGCCGAAACCGTGTTTGACTATCCACCGGAATAAACCACGAAGTTGTAATCCGCGAATTTCGCGAACCGGGGTGAAGGTTTTCCCCCAATAAAACAATTCGCGGATACAAATCCGTCTTCCCATTGTCACCGGTTTATAATCTGAAGCCGCCCGCCGGCAGCCTATTCTCATTACCCAGTGAATCCGGCGGATTTATTTTCCCGGCAGGAGGAACTCGTCCTTCCCACTCCTGGCGACGCGTTGTTTCGTGAAGCTGAACGGGGCGATGCCATGTTCGTCTTGCTCGAAGGCACGATGGACATCGTCGGCGAGCTGGGGCTCATTGACCAATCGCCGCGTGGCGCCACCGCCGTTGCCCGCGGCCCGGTGCGCCTGGCCAAGGTGGATCAGGGCCGGTTTCATTTTCCCATCCAGCAAAACCCGCACTTCGCCACCCACTTCAGCATGGAACTGGCTGGCCGCCTGTGCCAGATGAACCGCCTCTACGCGGAACCTGAACCGTCAAAACGCCAGGGACGCAAAGCCTGGAAGGCAGCGCTTCGTCGCTTCCCCATGTTGGGCACTGACGAAGCAGAGCCCTCCACGTCTGAAAATCTTTGCGCCCTTTGCGGTCAAAGATTCCGGTCCGCCCACGCAACTTGCCGGACACGCCCGTGTTTCCGGGTTTGTGAACCAACTCCAACCCCATCCTGCCATGAAAACCATTCTACTTCCGACCGTCCTCCTGTTTCTGACCGTGGCCGCCCAGGCGCAACCCGCCATGAACGGGCAACCCCAACCTGCATTCCAACAACGCCTCCAGACGATCGTAGCGGCACCAGGCGCGCCGCCCGCGACGGTTGCCACGCGAGAACCCGCCAATTATCTCATCCGCGTGGAATGGAAGGAGCCCAAGGGTGACCTTAAATTCCTGGAAGTATTGAGCACAGACGGCAATTTCAACCTGGACACCATCCAAAAGACATTGGTCAAAATTAATAACTACGACATCCCCGTCACCCTCAAATTCAATGGCACGCTCAGCACCCGGAGCGATGAAAAGGGCCGGCTGCAATTGTTCCTGGGCCGCACCGTGCCTTATGTGACCGGCAGCTACAACGGCATGGGCGCGTCTGCCTCCTACAGCCAGTTGAGTGTCGGCTTAAGTTCCACCTTTATTGTCACCTTTGGCAAACCGCTGGTCGTCCAGAACGATGAGAACGGCGAAATCTCCGCCCTTGTCAAACGCGTGAAGGATTGAAGCCACCAGGTCCACCAGGGCTTCAACCACGGATTCACAGGGATAAATACGGATTAAGACCGGACGGAAGCAAACTCTTGGGGCGAGGCCACTCACGCGTCAAAAGTGTCATCCAGGTGGTGATAACGTTTGTCATCTATGTCGTGATAACATTCCGGACGCTCGCCCCACCGGTCAAAAGGAAACCTGCGCTTTTTTGGGCAAAATCTCTGCGCTCTTTGTGTGCTCTGCGGTTATGGGCTGCCGGCGTGATTAAAGGCCTCCTTCAAAAAACCAATAATTCCCGGTTGTATTTTCGGCGTTGAAAACAGGGGGCCATCGTGGCCGGCTCCGTGCACCAGAATGAGTTCATTGTGCACTCCCGCCCGATTCAACGCGACGTGCAAACGCTGGCTTTGGGCCATGGGCACGAGATCGTCTTCGTTACCCTGAATAATCAAGACGGGTGGAGCGGCGGCGCTCACATAAGTGATGGGGCTGGCAGCTTTAGCCCTGGCAGCAGCCCGGACCAACGGCGCACCCAACAGTTTGGGCCCGGCATCCTGCCACGTCTCAATGCCTTTCCGGGAATGAATCGCCTGGAGATCGTCCGACATGCCATTCAAATCCGTCGGGCCAAAAAAATCCAGTATCGCCAGCGGTTTGATGGCGGAATTGGCGCCAAACTCCCGTTCCCGTCGGGCCAGGCCCAACAGCAGCGCCAGATGTCCACCGGCCGACGCGCCGCCCACCACGAATCGTCGGGCATCAACCCCGTAGTCAGCGGCATGCGCCAGGATGAAATTCAGCGCCGCGTTGCAATCCTGAATCTGCGCCGGAAACGGCGCCTCCGGACTGAACCGATAATCAATGCTGGCAATCGCGTAACCGTTCCGGACCAGATATTTGACGTTGTCCCATTCCTTGCTCCCCATCATCCACGCCCCGCCATGTATCCAGATCACGAGCGGGCAGGGTTGGACGCTATGATTCCCGGGAAGATAAAGCTCAAAGTTCTGATTCGTCGTCGGATGGCTGACGTAGGGAATGTTTCTTCTGACGATGGCTTCGCCGTAAGGGCTGGAGGCAGGCAACGTTTCGAACGACGCCGGCGCGCCGGACGACACCGGTTGCGCCAATGCTCCAGAAGCCGGCAACAACATCACCGCCAGGACCAGGCGAAGGCAAGCCAGCGTTTTCATGAACGGCAAAATTCTATCCTAGCCCGGTTTTTTTGGCACTCGGAATTTTCCCTTCGTTCCCGGGTTCCCCAATGCGTAAAACTTCGGTTAAAGCATTGTCAACGCTGCCTTTAAACTGGCGCGCCGATTGCTGATAAAACCGCCATCGGGAGAGTCGTGAAAAGGCAAAAGGAAATCATTTGCCCACGGGACTGCTCCCGGAACGTAACGAAGAGAACAAACACAAATGAATCGGGCCGCCGGCCCACCCAACTTTATGAGCAATCAGGAAGAAAGAAATTACATATCCGTCGGGTCATGGATGGGCATGATGTTTGTGACCGCCATCCCGGTGGTGGGTCTGCTGATGATTCTCGTCTGGGCCTTCACCGGTGAAAACGAGACGCGCAAGAATTATTTTCGGGCCATTCTTTCCTGGATCCTGATTTTTGTGGTGCTGGCGGTTGCTCTGGTGCTCGTGGCCGGGTGGCTGGGCGGAACGCCGGCCCTGCAAAAGTATATTCAGGACCACAATCCGCCCCATAACCAATGACCGCCGATCTCCGCGTTCGCTACGGTTGTCAGTTGAGCGTTGAGGGTTGAGAACCGGATCAGGTCATCCGCTGATCTCGCTCATGGTCGCGGACCATTTCTCTCCCAAAGAACCATCCGTGACAATTCGCGCCACCTGCACACGATCCATCGGTGGGCATGCCTAAAATTCTTTGCCGCCCAAACGCATAAAATGCGTATCATTGTTTTTGTGCTTTCTGTGTTTTTCTGTGACTGAGAATGACTGATCTGGTCATGTGATCAACCTGCCCGATGACTATCGGGATTGATCGGGGCGTGCCTCGAAAATAACTTTGTCTGATCGACGGATCCCCTCCCTCGGCAAGCCCGCCAAAGTTGCATCTGCAGATGACACGGACCTGCGCAGATTTAAAAGAAAATCTGTGTTAATCGGCCAAATCGGCGGCCAAACCACGCCATCCGCACTTTTTTTCGCCCCGGTAGGCCGGGCCAACGGGTGCGGCTTGGCCGGGGCAGTGACACGCCGGAACCCACCTTTGGCCGAAACCGATTCATCCGCAGTACCGGTGCCCGGAAGGTCTCCCATTTATCATCGTTAACTTTCCAGCAAACCCGC
This sequence comes from Candidatus Sulfopaludibacter sp., assembly GCA_035508155.1. GTDB lineage: Bacteria > Verrucomicrobiota > Verrucomicrobiia > Limisphaerales > UBA11358 > UBA11358. The sequence goes on from DATJNM010000031.1 coordinate 50,154, forward strand.
GTCCAATCCGGCTGGCACGCCGCCCGCTTGGGTACACCAACCACGACGTTGCTTGAGGTATCGAGAGGAAGTGACATTCCCCGGCAACGCCGGGTTGTTCCAATAACCAAGGAGTAACTAAGAAAAGGAGTAGCAAAATGAAAAAAATCAAGCTGTTTACTATGGCCGCAGTAACGATATTTTCGCAGTTGGCTGCGGTCTCCACCGGCAACGCCCAGGTCTTCAACGCCTCCGTGGACGCCATCAGCGTCTCCACCAACAGCGACGGTGACCTGAACTACCGTTTCTTCGACAATCGCAATCTGATTCGGGATTGCGCGAGCGAAATGGGCATCACCAATCTGACGGGGTTGCATCTGGTTTACGACCTGAAGACGGACGCCCTCGAAGTGGTGAGTGGAACCAATGATACCGTGGTCTGCACCCCGTTGTCGTTCTCTGGCGGTGTCTTCCTGAGTAACACGAATGCCACCCGCAGCCAGCGACTGGCATGGGTTTATTGGGAAAACAACACGGTCGCCAGCGGAACGCTGGCCGCCACAGAGTTGCACGACTATGGCGTTTCGAACCAGCTCACCGGTTTCCAGCTCTATGGAAAACTACAATTCGCGCTGCCCGGCAGCGGCACCAACGCGCCCGCAATCTATCAGGGCGGCGTCCTTGCGGGCACCCCGGAATTCCGTTCCTTCGGGGGTAAGTAATCCAGGGCGAGTATGAAAAGTGGTCCGCTGGCGGGTTTCAAAAATGTCACCCGCTTGTTGCCAAACCGTCTTTGACGGAATTGCCCGACTATGGTTTGCTGCTAGGGTCGAATTGCACAAATTCGTCTCACATCACGCCTGTCGGCGCTGGAGTTCAGCAAGCTTCACCCACCAGCGCCGGCCTCTTTTCCGGCCGAGACGGCAAAAAAGCCAGCGAGCGTTCACAAGCCGCTCGCTGGCTGTACTTCAAAGAGCTGGCCAACGGGCTCACGCCGGATTTAACCCTCCAAACGCTCCTGCGCCAAACGCAGTGCGCGGACTGAAACCCGGCACTCTTCGTCAGCTCTCGCGCGGGTTTAATATCAAAATCCTCCGGCGGATTTCAAGAAATTTAGACCGTTTAATTCTGGGCCGGTTGAAAACTAAAATCCCGGGTCTCGGACCGGTTGGGGGTGGACTTTGGCGTTAAATTCCGCTGCAATTAAATGCGATATGAACACGACGCTTGTTAAATCTGCGCCGGGAGGAGATTTCGTGGAAGTCAGCGTTCTGATGAAGGACTGGGAAACCAAGTTTCAAGCACTGGTCAGCCAGAAACGGCCGATCAAATATGACATGTACCCCATGCCGGGCATTCCGCCGGAATTCAGGAACCGGCTCAGCCAGCAAGGCTATCAGGATCTGATTTTGGAAAACGACCGGTGGCAGCACTTCCTGGTTCCCTGAACCATTAAACTGCTTTTGAGTGGAGCGACCGTTCTCTCGCGCCATGTCAAATCACAGCCAGGACGTGGTCTCCCCGCCGCACTACGGGCAGAAAAGCCGAATCAGTACGGGGCGATGACGTGGAACGCGTTCGATCTCACTTCTACGTCCAATCCGGCGTAGATGCTGTCTGCGGAAACCTGTTCGGCCGGGTGTGTCTTTAAATACTTGAGTTGCCCCTGTAACTCCGAAGGATTGTTGAATTTTCGTTCCGCCACGAGCCGCTCGGCCACGTCCCGGCGCAACCGATTTTCCAGGAGCGCGTAATCTTTGTTTGCCTGATTTAGATTACTCGTGGTCAGCGCAATTTGACCCGCGAGGCCGGCCACTTGATTGGTTAAATCCATGACTTGCCGGTTTAAAGTCTGTTTTTCCGATTCCGCCACCGCGACCTGCCGGGTCAGGCCGGCGATTTGGTTGGTATCGAGATCAACGGCGGATTGGGCTTCGGCCAACTGGTTTGAAAACGCCAGGGACGCGGACAGGCTTTCGTCGAGACGGTTGGACACGGCGAGGATCATTTCATTGCAACCGGTGATTTGCGCCTGTGCCAGCGTCAACCGGTTCGAGCAATCGGCCAGCGCACCAACATCGTTTTCGTGCTGCGCGTTATCACCCCGTTTCACAACGATCAACGAGATGACCAGGACGAGGCAGCCCAAAGCGAAAATGCCCGACAAAAATTTCATTTTGTCAGCGCCGTCGTTGATTTGGATGCATTCATCGTCGGAAACTTGCAAAGGCGTAACCGTCCGGACAAGAATGGATTTGTTACGATTCCGTTACGCCCGGTTCCAACGTTGTTGCTGCGGATGGTTGGACTGCACCGCTGGCGCGCGCCCGACAACCAATCCGCCCATCCGGTTCTTCCGCGTAAAAACACAATAAACGCCAAACCCGCCAAGCACCTTCGGTCTGCGTAACACTCGGGCGCGGCAAGGCGGGACCAAGGATCGTGGCAGTACGTCGGAGCCGGCATCTGGTGCCGCCGGTAATTTTGAATCGCGCGAAAGTTGCGATGACACCGAAGGGGTTTTTGAAAAGGCCTTCCCTCAATTACTTCACGTTCTTTGCGCGAAACCCGCCGCGGCCTGGCGCCTGGGTGTTGAAATTTGCCGGGTGCGGCCTTTGGCGGCCACCACAAGCTCTGGATTAAGGACGCCATTTTGAACCTTCAACGTCTTCAGGAGGTGGGTTTTACCTGATATTCAGCCTTGCCAATCGGTATAATAATCCTAAATTATGTGCATATCGGTGGGGTGAGGCCTTAGCGAGCCGGCTTCCCGTGGAGACGTTCACCGCAACAACACAGATTATGGCTTCGAAACTGTTAATTATTCAACCGTCGTATTACCAGTCGCGGAACAACCGGACTCCGGTGAGAGTCCGCCACCGTCAACTGGTGACGTTGGTGTTGCCTTACCTGGCGGCGCTGACACCGCCCGGGTGGGACATCACCCTGGTGGATGAAATGCTGCAACCGGTGGATTTCGACGCGCCGGCGGACGTGGTGGCCATCACGACGTGGACGCTGCATTCCCACCGCGCCTACGACATGGCCCGGGAATTCCGCAAACGCGGACGCAAGGTCATTCTGGGCGGCCCGCACATCTACTGGCATTCCCAGGAAGCACAGGAGCATGCCGACGCCGTGGGCGTGGGCGAAGCCGAGGCGCTCTGGAAGACGATGCTAGAGGATGCCGAGGCGGGGCGGCTCAAACCGCTGTATCAGGCCTCGCAGCTCAAGGACCTGAGCGGTTTCCCCTTCCCGCGTTACGACCTGCTCAAACTTGGCGGATACGGCTTCATCAAGACCTTCGCCGTGCAGGCGACGCGCGGTTGCCCCCTGGCGTGCGAATTTTGTTCGGAGCGTCTTTATCTAGGCGGCGGCTTTCGCGTCCGGCCGGTTCAAGATGTGGTCGAGGAAATCAAGCGCCTGTCCTCGCGCAATGTTTTCTTTGCGGAAAGTAACTTTGGCATCAAGCGCAAGCACGCGATGGAATTGATGGAAGCCCTCCTTCCACTGCGCCTGCGCTGGTCCACCCTGTGGTCCATGAATCTGTGTTACGACAAGGAGTTCCTGGACCTGGCCCAGCGGAGCGGTTTGTTGCACGTTAATATCGGCATGGAAAGCATTGACGGGCAGACCATCGCCAGCATGCGGAAGGGCCAGAACAAAACCGAGCGATACCATGTGGTCCTGTCCGACCTGCGTCGCCGGGGCATCAGTTTCTCGCTGAACTTCATTTTCGGTTGGGACACCGAAACGCGGGAAGTCTTCCCCAACACGCTGCGTTTCCTGGAGGAGGAGAAGGTGCCGGTAGCGTACTTCAACCTGCTCACGCCGGAAAAGGGCACTTCGTTCTACGAGCGGATGCGCCAGCAGAACCGGATTATTGACGAACACGAAATCGGGCGCTGGCCGGGCCAGCCCTGCCATATCAGGCCGCTGTATTGCACGCCGCGGGAATTACAGGAAGACGTGCAGGGCATTCACCGGAAGTTTTACAGCCTGCCTTCGATGGTCCGCCGTCTGCCCTTGCCAGTCAAAACACCGGCGATTGCTTCGTGGATGTTGAATCTGTCGCAGCGCCGGGTGTCGGACCATTTCGATGGCGAGAACAACTTCACTTCGTACTGAAAGCGAACAACGATTTGAACACGGCGAACCGGAGGGACGTGAGGAATGCCATCTCCAAAATCGGGAAAGCGCATCAAGCGTTCATACCGGTCCCCCGACAACAATTTCTACCGGCGCAAATCACAATAACGCAGACTCGCATCCGCACACGGGCGGGCAATCCTCCTGCGGCTCTACCGGCGGTGACGTCTCTGCCGGCATCCCACCAATAGCTTTCCGCGCCGAAATAATTGGGCGAAATATTTAATTTGCTTTATTGCAAACAGATACGAGACTAAACTCAGTCGGCAATGGATTCGCTCTACCAGATCGTTTATACCAGCGTTGCCACCGCGCCTTTCAGCAGGGACGAGTTGATCGAGTTGCTCAAGGGCAGTGTCCGGAGGAACACCCGGGCAGGTATCACGGGTTTGTTGTTGTACCAGAGTGGCGCGTTCATACAGGCGCTGGAAGGCGAGAAGGAGGCGCTCATGGACCTTTTCGAAAAAATAAGCCGGGACCCTCGTCATCATCACATCATCCGCCTGATCCAGGGGCCGATTAAGGAACGGTATTATCCCAACTCAGCCATGGCTTTTCGGGACCTGGACTCGCCCGAGTTGCGGCGTCTGCCCGGTTATAGCGAATTTTTGAACACGCCGCTGAACGGTGAATTGCTGGCGAAAAACATCCCCGCGTGCAAACGGTTGCTGTTGCTCTTCAAACAGAACATCCGCTGACACCCGCCGACGGATGGCTCCGAACCGCGGGCGGTATCGCTTCCGACCGCCCCTCGACAAACCGGGCAGGTCGGTTAGGTTGAGCCGGAATGAAAGGTGAAGTGGCTTACCTTTACGCGTTCGACGTGGCGAACGAAATCATCACGTCGCGGGTGGAGGAAATCCTGTCGGAAAAACCGTTTCCGTTTGAAATTCAGATGGACCGGACGTTGCCGAAGGACATGCCACTCTATAAACCGCTGGCCATCGAGCCGCATCCCTTGTCCGCCCGGTTGCTGGGGGCGCCCGTCCGCCTGCTGATTCGCGTCTATGACGTCGGGGTGGTCACGGTGATGCTGCGGGCGGCATTTGAAACGGACACCCTCGCCGGCCTGGTGCCCTTCCACAATCCCAAGCTGGAGAACGGGCTGACTCTGGACACGGTGGCGCTGAAGTATTGTGCGGAAGTCTGCGACAGCCTTACGAATCTGCTGGTGGGACGCACGGAGTTTCCGTCGCCACCCGAGGCTTACACGGTGTTTTGTCTCACTGACCTCGCCGGCGCAGCGGACGTGAGCCGCTGGGTGGTCGAACAGCGGCGCGCAGTGGCGGGGCTGCTCACCGAGACGGCGCCGGACCGGTTGAGCGAGGCGCAGGTGGTCGAGGTGTTGCGCATCCAGCGCTCGTTCGAGAACGCCGACCTGGCAGTCATTGACTGGGATGCGGCGCTGGTGGTGGATTTGACCGGTTACGTGGACGATGTGTTGTATGCGCTGGAACTGGCGAACCTGCAACTGGAGGAGTTCCGCGTGATGGACCGCCGGCTGGACGCGTACCTCGACCGGGCCTACGATGACCTGGAACGCCGGCGGCTGCCGTTATTTGGCGGAGCCTCCAAAACCCTGCGCCATCTGCGCCGCTTCCGCGTGGACGTGGCGAAACTTGCTGACGAAGTGACGCACATCACCAAGTTTTTCGGCGACTGGCATCTGGCCCGTGTTTACCTGGGGGCGCGCGACCGGTTTTACCTCGATGAATGGCGCGCCAGCGTCGAGCAGCGGCTGGCCCAACTCGACAAACTCTACAGCGTCGTTCACGCCGAGGTGAACGAACAGCGGATGTTATGGTTGGAAATCGTCATTGTGCTCTTCTTCGCGTTGGACTTGCTGATTCTGCTGCGGACCGGACGGTGACACGACGGCGAACAGTTGGGCGGAAGCGCTTTGTCATTTCCGCGTTTTGGTTATTCCTCAGCCAGTGACCTCAAATCGGCATATTGCCACAGCTCCGCAGACAGGACTGTGATTCAATGTTCGTCCCCGTGATCACGATCCCGGTCGTGGTCATGTCCGTGATTGTCATTGCGGTAACGCTCATTGCGGATGGCATGGTTGCGCCAATCCGGATGAAACCGTTCCCAATCCTGAAACCGCGCCAGGCGGAAGGGCTCACAAGCGATCCACACATTGCGCGGTCCCAAATAGTAATAGCGACCGCCAACGACGCCCACATACTCAAAACCGTCCCAGACGTAATAATCAGGCGCCACCACCTCCACGGTCACCGCCGGTGGGGGCGGCGCTTCCACCGCCACGCCACCGTAAGGTCGAACGACGCAGCCGGTCATCCATGTCAGCGCCGCCAGGCTGCAAAAAACCGGCACAATTTTATTTCCATGAATCATAATGATCCAAACTATTCCTCCAAAATACACCGCTGACAAATAAAAAATCGGCTGTTTTCAATGCTGCCGGCAATTGACACGCGCGACATCCTCTTAATTGATGACCGCCTTTTCCCGTCTCATCAGGGCATTCATCACTTCCGGTAAGCAAAGACCGTCCCTTCATTGGTCATGGTAAAAGTGCTTCCCCCGATATGACCCATCGTCATACCCGCTCCTTCCCACTGCATGGTGAGTTCGGCTCCCTGTCGCGTGTAGGTGGCTTTCACTTCGCGGTTCATGTCTTTCTGGTCGGGAAGGGAAAAGGCGATTCGACTAACGCAACGACTGTCCGGCGTGATGATGAAGACTCCGGATCTGATAGTCAGCAACGTCCCTTCATGGGACAGGCTGCAAGGCAGGCTTTTCCCGCCCACACTGACCAGGGCATACACTCCGGTGGGATTAATGGTGGCGTTGCTGTCGGCTCCTTTTTTGCATCCGGTCCCGTCCAGCAACAGGCAGGCCGAGAGCAGGCACAGTCCCAGGAAACGAGGCAGTGCCGATTGAAGTTGGAGGTTGGATTGGCAGAGTCGTGTTTGCATGAAGCGATTTGACCTAATACTTGATCAGGGCGTTAATTAATAATTCTGTTGAGCACATCGAAGCAATCAATTCCACCCGCGCCGGCCGCGTGGGAAACCGCTTTTGCCGTTTCCCTCTCTCCGTTTGCTTCTATGAACGCGCATCGGATGGTGAACAGAAGTGCATTTTCCCCGGGGAACTGCACAGAACTCAGCGACCGGGGAACCGGGCTGGAAAGCTGGAAGTCTTGACAAATGGGTGGCCCGGATGCATAGGCAAAATATGCACACAAGGAGCATTCTCATTCTCGGCTTGGTGGCCATGACCTCGAGGGGCTTGGCCGACGAAAAGCTGCCGACGTTCAAGGTGGGCGGCGAAACTTACAGTAACGTCACCATCACAAAAGTTACGGCCTCAAACATTTTTTTTATTTCCAATCGTGGGTTGACCAACGCCGAATTAAAAGACCTCGATCCGGCCTGGCAAAAACATTTCCACTATGACCCGGCGGCGGCAACGGAACGAAAGCAGAAGACAGGCAATGCTCAATATCATTTTCGCGTCGGCGGCACCAACCAGCCTTCCAGCATCGCCGACGTGAAATCAGAGCTCGCCGATGCCATCGCCAAGGTGCAGGAGATCGTCAACCAGCCCGTGGAAAGCCTGCCCCGCAGGCCCGGCATGAATGTGGCAACGTACAGCCCCGGCTGGTTCCGGCCCGGCGCCGAAAAACCTGACTTCAATCGGGTGGATGTCCGCAATACCCAGAAGTTTCCCTATGACCGGAACGAATACGTCACATCGGACCTGAATCCGCAAGTCGTCTACGTTGGCCCGGAACTCGAATTTAATCCGATGACCAAATACTTTTACACGAACTGGTCCGTGCCGAAAAAGAAACTGAACGAGTCGGAGATGCTGGAAATCAACCGGCTCTATCGCATCATCGGCCAGGACGAGGACCAACTGGCCCGGCGGCAAAACCAGGGGACGGCGCATCCGCAATAAAATCCGCGGCCGCGCAAGATTGGAAGGAAGCGCCTGTCGCTTCCCCCGTGCCGGGTACTGACGAAGCAGTGTCCTCCTGCCTCACCGGTTTTGTGGCAAGGGAGACTGCCGCGATTCAGGTTCAGGGTCGGACGACGCCAACCACGACAAGTTCGGAAGCGCGTGTCATGTTTCCCTGGGATTCCACCCCTCGCTGCGCCCATCTGACCCCGGAAACCCTGCAAATTGTCCCTTATTTCCCGGATTTCAGCCAGTTTGTGTTAATTTTGGGCAGTCCGTCAAAGGGATGACCTGGGGTGAAATCCCGGGGTGAAAGGAAGTAGCTATGGAAAAGTCATGGATGTGGATTTTTGTCGGCAGCACGTTGCCGACTGGCAGAGCGGCCCGTCAACGCGGTTGCCAGCCAATGCTGAAGCCCGCGAAGGGTTGCGTCTTCACAAACGTAAACTCAAACCAATAAAACCATTCTTATTAATATGAATACGTTTCCTTGTTTTGCCTATTCAGAATCGCTGCCGGACACAACACCACCGGCCCCGCGAGACGTTTCCCGGCCAGAACTGTCAACCGTCAACGCGGGCAACAACAGCCAGGACCCGGTTTCACCTAGACGTTCGCTGCGCGTGCTTTGCATTGACGATGACGAGATGGTCTTGGAAAGCATGAACGATGTCCTCGCGCACTTTGGACATCAGGTGGGAGTGGCCCCCGGCGGAACGCGCGGGATAGAAATGTTCCGCGCCGCTCTTCTCCAAGGCGCGCCGTATGATGTGGTCATCACCGATATGAACATGCCGGACGTCGGTGGGTACGCGGTGGCCGGGATGATCAAAGCCGAATCCTCTGACACACCCGTCATTCTGATGACCGGCGCTGGAAACACCACGAGGGATGGCGGGCCCATGTCGGCTTCGGTGGACACCGTGGTCAGCAAACCGGTGCAAATGCAGGAACTGAACGACCTGCTCCTCCAGATGGCCAGGCCGGCACAGGTTGAAAAGTGATCTGGTTTTGCAGGAGGGAACCCGGAAGCCGGGTTTGGACAAGCACGGCAAAAACCCTGCTGCCGGTTTGCCGGGGTTTGACTTCATTGTCTTCAACGGGTTCCGGGAACATCCGCGAGCCTGGGATTGGATTGTCAAAGGGAACTTCGGTTTGTTCGATTGATTCCGTCTGCGTCCGGGCAGCCCGTGTCAAGTGACCGGGCGCCGGCGCTCCCGCCCGCTTGCGCCGGTTCCCGAACCGGTGTTTAATCCTTTCCCGACCGGCGTCTCATTCAGCAGTTGAATAAAAACTCGGGGAACGCCGGTTCAAGTCGCCAAAGGGAATTATTGATGAACACGACCAATTCGCTGCCCGACTCGCCGTGGGTACTGGAGCACGACACGATTGTAGCGCGTATTTACAGTCATTTCGCGCATGCGGAAGCCTCCACCCTGACGCGCATTCTGCTTATCGTGGTGGTGGCCGTCATCGTCCACGTGCTGGTTAAACTCACCCGGCACCTCAGCGAATGGTTCATCAATCAAAGCCAGGCCCAGAAAAATCCGCTCGGTTTCGTGACGCACCAGCCGAAATTCGTCACCCTTACCCGGCTGATTGTCAGCGGCATCACGTTTGTCATCTATTTCTTTGCCGTCGGTCTGATCCTGCAGGAATTCGGCGTCAACTTGACGGCGTATTTGGCCAGCGCCTCCGTGCTCGGTCTGGCCATCAGTTTTGGTTCGCAGGGGCTGGTGCAGGACATGGTGATCGGCCTGACGCTGATTTTTTCCGACGCGATGGACATCGGCGATCTGGTGGAGATCTTTGGCGCGACGAGTGTCATCGGCCGGGTGGAGGAGATCGGGCTGCGATTCACAGTGCTTCGCAACTTCTACAACCAGGTGGTGTTCATTCCCAACCGCACCATCGCCAACGTGAGCCGGTTTCCCTATGGCGGCGTCTATGCCTACGCCGACGTCCAGATCCCGGGTGGGGTGGACCGGTCAAAAGCTGTCTTAGCCGTGTCGAGTGTGGCCAAAGGAATGTGGCGGCAATTCGGCGCGATTATTTTAAGTGAACCGGTGTGGGGCGACGTGGAAATGGCGGAAAGCGGCGGGTGGAGCTTCGTCCGCGTCCATTTCAAAATCTGGCCCGGCCAGGGAAACCTGATTGAAACGACATTCCGACAACAGATGGTCAACGCCATGAAAACCCTCGAACCCAATTACGCCGACTGGCAGGTGGCGGTGACTTATCGCGCGATCACCGCACCCAAAAAGGCAGACCTGTTCCCCGCCGGTTAAGACGATCGTCATGTTGCTGATCACCTCCAACAAGTCCAGGCAGTTGCTGTATCTCAGCTATATCGGCCGGGTACGACCGGAGGAGTTCCAGCGCAACCACGAGGATCTGATTGCGCGACTGGGGGAGTTGTCGGCGGGCTTTCGTTTGCTGGCCGATTTCAGCCAGTTGGAAACCATGAAGCTGGATTGCGAACCAGAACTGGGCCGGATGATGGAATTGGTCGGGCGCGCGGGAGTGGATCTGGTGGTGCGGGTCATTCCCGACCCCAGCAAAGACATCGGGATGAATATCCTCACGGTCTTTCATTATCCGCATCGTCCGCGGGTGATAACCTGTAAGCGTCTGGCCGACGCAGCCAAGGCGCTCGGCCTTTAAGGAGGTATTTCGGGGCATGTCCCGGGATAACATCCAGGGCCTCGCGGATCAAATGAACCGGGAGGGCAACCGCACCACCACCCTTTGATGCAGGGCCGGAGCTGGGTGTCCATGCTGAGAATATGTCCCTCGATCCATGAGCCGAGCCTTTGATGCAGGTTCTGCAAAAACCAAACGAGCCGTGGCCGGCCGGCACCGGGGTCCCGGTCGGGCGTTGCTGAACCTTGCCGACATTTCTTGACCCGCTGCCAGCCAACCGGTATTTGTCCATCCGTGGCTGGCGACGCTCAAGTCGTTGATATGGAAACGTCCTCGAAATCGCCGCCGGTCCCGGCCCAATCCCTGGCGTGGTTGTTGTTCATCACTCTCGCCTGTCTGCTGCCGTTCCTCGCTAAACCGTTTCACGTTGATGACCCGCTGTTCCTCCGGGCAGCGGCACAAATTCAGCAACATCCGGCCGATTTTTACGGGTTCACCATGAACTGGCTCGGCACTCCACTGCCGATGGTCAAGGATTTCGACAATCCGCCGCTGACCTGCTACTACCTCGCGCTGGCCGCAGCGGTTGCCGGCTGGAGTGAACCCGCCCTGCACGCGGCGTTCCTTCTGCCTGCCCTGGCCGTGGCAGGAGGCATGTTCATGCTTGCCCGGCGGTTCTCCCGCCGTCCGTTTCTGGCGGCCCTGGCGGGCGTGCTCACCCCCGTATTTCTCATTTCCGCCACCACGTTGATGTGTGACGTGATGCTTCTGGCGTTCTGGGTTTGGGCAGTGGTCGCATTCGATAAGGGTCTGGCGCAAAACAGCTGGCGATGGCTTCTGACCGCAGGGTTGCTGGCCGGGCTCGCAACGCTGACCAAGTTTACCGGGCTGGCACTGGTGCCGTTGCTGGCATTCTATGGTTTTGCCCGTCAGCGAAAATTCGGGCGCTGGTTGCTCGCGTTGTTAATCCCCGTGGTCTTCGCCGCGGGATATGAATGGCTGACCCGCCGATGGTATGGGCAGGGGATGCTGCTGGCTGCCGGCACCTTCGCTTCGGAAGACCGCTCGGGTGTGCAGGGCGGGTTGGTGGAAAAGATGCTCATCGGCCTGGGATTTTTGGGCGGCTGCTTTCTCCCAGTGCTGTTTTATCTGCCGATGCTTCGAGCGTGGCGGCTGGCGACCCTCTGGCTGGTCCTGCTCGCGCCCTGTGCCGCTGCGTTGTTCTGGCAACCACATTTTAAACCCTTCCTGGTCCAGGCCGGGCATTTGAATGTGGGTATGTTTTTGGAGGTCGTACTGTTCCTGGCCGGCGGCATTCTGGTGTTGCTGTTGGCGGGCGCGGACTTCCGACGCCAGCGCGACGCGGATTCAATGCTGTTGGTGTTGTGGGTGCTGGGTTTGGTGGTGTTTGCGGTGGTCTTCAATTGGACGATCAACGGCCGCAGCCTGCTGCCGGCCCTCCCCGCCGTGGGGATTCTCCTGGCACGGCGGCTCGATGCTCAACGGCCGGAATCGCCAGTGCTGCGCCGCTGGTGGTGGTTATGCCCGGCCGGGCTGGCCGCCGCCCTGAGCCTGGTGTTGGCCCGGGCAGATGCCCGGCTGGCGAACACCAACCGGCTCGCGGCGGAACAGTTGTGGGCCCGATACCACCGGCCGGGCAACACGGTGTGGTTCGAGGGACATTGGGGCTTTCAGTATTACATGGAAAAACAAGGGGGCAACGCAATTGACCTGAATGATCCGAAGAAGGCCAGCGGCGACATTCTCATCATCCCCGCCAACGCGAGCAATCTCTACGAACCCCCGATGGATCTGGTTCGCCTCGTGGCGACGGTGGATTATCTTCCGGACGCCTATTGCGCGACGATGAATAAGCCGGCCGGTGCTGGATTCTATGCCTCGGTTCATGGCCCGCTGCCGTTTGTCTTCGGACGAATCGAGCCGGACCGCTTTTACATTTTCCAATACCAATAAACGCCGGCAACCCGAAGGCTAAGCACCGCTTTTGGATTTGGTCACAATCATCAGAAATCCAAACCAGAGCATCAACGCCAGGGTGAACAGCAAGACAACCCACGGCGGCAGCAACCGGTGCATTTCGGCGAGGCTGATTCCGCCGCGGGCCGCCACCCACACATCCAGGCGGCAGTTCACTATCAACAGAATGATTCCCCAGACCAGCAGGAGATGCGCAGCCGTGACTTGCATTGCCGCCAGGCCGGCTTTGCCACGCAGCCGCAGAAAATGCAACGTTCCCAGTGCCACCATGGCGGCGGCGATCAGGGCGGCCCAGACCGTATCGTTTGTCCGCCAGGCGATGTCAATCAGCCCCGCGAAACACGCCAGATAGATGCCGGTAACGACGACGAGGCGCCGGCCCCGGGTAAACGATTGACGCACCGGCAGCGGACCCGCGGTTTCCTCATTCAGCCGGCGGAGGAACACAACGCGGCGGTATACGACCACACACAACGTGACGATAATCATGGCATAGACCCACCAGAAACCCGCCATCGCCGCAAAGAACGCGCGGTCGCTCCACTCCAGGTGCCGGCTCAAGGCCCGCAAGGCGAGTTGGCCGGGGATACACCAGGCCAGCACGAAAACCCACATGCCGATGAACGCAATCTTCTTCACCCGCCGTTCGGCGGCCGTGGGCGTGGACCTGACAATCAGCCAATGTGCCAGCATGCCGCCCGCAATCCCGACCAGCGGCGCCAGCCACACGCCCAGAAAACCCGATTTGACGGCCACGGCGCCTTTGCCCGCCAAACCCGCGCCGGTCGCCGCCGCCGGGACGGCCGGCAGCGCCGCCAGCACGGTGCTCGAAAACGCCCGACCCGGCGCCGTCCGGCACAGAGTGTCCTCCACAAACGCCTGGACTTCCTCCTGCAATAACTTGCGACCGCGCGACAACCGTTGTTTCACGGCGTCTTCGGATAACTCCAGTTCCACCGCCACCTGTTCGATGGATTGATGTTCGCGATAAAACAAAACAAGCGGTTCGCGGTAGAGTTCAGGAATCTGCTCCAACGAACGCCACAAAATGGCTTCCTCCTCGCGCCCGATGGTTTGTTCGGAAGGCAACGCCTCCCGCGCCGGCGACTCGGCCACCGCTGCCAACGGCTCGGCCACCTGCACCGGCTCGCGCCCTTCCCGTTGCAGGCTCTTGTGAATCCGGTTGCGAACAATGCCGCACAGCCAGGCGCGAAGCTTCTCCGGTTCGCGCAGGAGCCGGAGATGTTTCCAGGCGGTAATGAACGTTTCCTGCGCCACGTCCTCGCTCAGGCCGAGATGCCCGATGCGGCTGTAAGCCAGCGAACAAATCAATATCTGGTAACGGGACACGATCCGGCTGAAGGCGTCCCGATCCCCCGCCAGAGTGCGGGAAACCAATTCGGCGTCACTGTCCTGCGCTGCGGTCATGATTCTATTTGTTATCATATCGTTTGATATGTCCCTCCGAAAGCCGAAGAGGTGACAAAGAATTTCATTCAATCCAGCCATTCCCGCCGGCATTCCGGCCCGCATCCGGACTTTGAAAACCGGGCGGTTCTGTTACCTTTGTCCCTAAATCAGTTCAAAAAGGAATGTTATGCCGGAAAACATCGGATTTGTGGGAGTCGGACGGATGGGCGCGAACATGGCGCGCCGTCTCAAGGACTGTGGCTGGGCCATCACCGCGGTTTTTGACGTGAACGCCGGCGCCGCGCAATCGCTCGCGCAGGAACTGGGCGGCACGGCGGCCAGCGACCTCAAGACTGTCACTGCGCTCAGCGACGTCGTGTTCACCGTGGTCACCGATGATCAGGCGATGAAAAACATTTATCGCGGCGGCCTGTTGAGCCGGGCGAAGGGTAAAGTGTTCATCAATTGTGCCACGGTCACACCCGCCCTTCACGTCTGGGTGGAGCAGAAATGCGAAGCCAAAGGCGCGCAATCGCTCGAAGCGTGCATGGCCTCCAGCATCACCCAGGCGCGGGAAGGCTCGCTGTACCTGATGTGCGGCGGCAAGCCCGAGGCGTTCGAGCGGGCCAAACCGATTCTGGAAAAATTGAGCGTGTCCCTCCGTTACCTCGGCCCGGCGGGCAGGGCCGCCGAGGTGAAGGCGCTCGTGAACATGGTCATGAACTGCAACACCGCCGCACTCGCGGAAGGACTGGGTTTGGGCGCCGCCCTCGGCCTCGACCTGGCGATGCTGCGTGAGGTGTTCGCCCAGACGGGCGCCAGTTCGTCCGTGTTGCGGACCGACGGCGAGGACATGCAAAATCGCGACCACGCGTGTTTCTTCTCCGCCGCGCATGCCGCCAAGGATTCGGGCATCGCGCTCAAGCTGGCCCGGGCCCAGGGCTTGAACCTTCCCCTCGCCGCCGCCACAAAGAAACAATATGACCGAATGATGAAAGAAGGGCTGGGTGACCTCGACAAATCCGGTGTTGCCGAACTGACTTTCAAGGGGCGCAAAGGCCATCCGCTCTGATTTCCAGCGAATTGGCGGGAAACGGAACGGCTGTCATTGACGTGGCCTCCCCAATTTATGGAAATGAAGCATTGACACCCCGGCGTATTTCTGGTTTTATCAGACCCCTTTTGCGGAAAATTTTATGTACGCCGTTTTGGAAACCGGAAGCAAACAGTATCGTGTGGCCGCGGGCGACACGTTGGAAATCGAGCGCCTGGCCGTTGAGGCCGGCCAGCCCGTCACTTTTGATCGCGTGTTGCTGGTCAATCGCGACGGCAAGGTGAGCGTGGGCACCCCCACCGTCAGCGGCGCCAGCGTGGTGGCCGACGTGGTGGAACACAAGCGCGGCGAGAAAACACTCACGTTCAAAATGAAACGCCGCAAAGGTTATCACAAAACCATCGGCCACCGCCAGGAACTGACCGTGGTGAAGATCAAAGAAATTAAAACTTGAAGTGACGGGTGACGAGTGACGCGATTCGCGTCCCTGTCACTCGTCACGTGTCACTCGTCACACAATTATGGCACACAAAAAAGGTCAGGGCAGCGTCCGCAACGGCCGCGACAGCGTCAGCAAGCGGCTCGGTGTGAAAGCATTCGGCGGCGAATTTGTCACCGCCGGCAGCATCATCGTCCGCCAGCGCGGCACGAGATTTGAAGCCGGCCAGAACGTCGGCACCGGCCGCGACTGGACACTCTTCGCGCTCGTGGACGGCAAAATTGCGTTCGACAAAAACGGCCGGCGCGTGAACGTGAAGGCCGAACCCGCCGCGAAGAACTGAACGGCGTTATTGAATTTCCCGGCGAGGCCCACCGCCTCGCCTTTTTTGTTTTAAACCACTAATCTCAGCTCATCGGCGCTGATTGGCGAATTCATGAGTGAAGATTGGCACCGATGAGCGGTTAGTATGTTCGTGGATGAAATCAAAATTTGTGCGCGGGCGGGGCACGGCGGCAAGGGCTGCGTCGCGTTCCATCGTGAAGCCTTTGTGCCCAAAGGTGGCCCCAGTGGCGGCAACGGCGGACGGGGCGGCAGTGTGATTTTGCAGGCCGACCACGACCTCAACAATCTTATCGCCCAATACTATCAGCCGCGTCTGATTGCGCAGGATGGAGAACATGGCCTGGGCAAGGGCATGGACGGCCACGCCGGCAAGGATCTCATCGTGAAGGTGCCCTGCGGCACGTTGGTGTGGCGATTATTGGCTGGAGAAAATCCCCCCTCCCGGCCCGAAGACCACCCTCTCCCCGCCCGGCGGGGAGAGGGGCGGGGCAAGGAGCAAAGTTCGTTCTC
Source organism: Candidatus Sulfopaludibacter sp. (assembly GCA_035508155.1). GTDB lineage: Bacteria > Verrucomicrobiota > Verrucomicrobiia > Limisphaerales > UBA11358 > UBA11358. Next base: position 66,614 of record DATJNM010000031.1, read on the forward strand.
AACGACTACGAGCCAACGGCCCTTGATCCGCAGCGCCGGCGGCGCATGGGCGCGGGAAATTGATTTGAGCAGGGAAACTGCGGGTGGAAAATCCGCTCCAACCGACAAAGGTGAATTGTTCGCCGACCTCACACAGCACGGCCAGCAATTTGTCCTGTGCCACGGTGGCCGCGGCGGCCTGGGCAACCGCAATTTCGCCACCGCCGCGCGGCAGACGCCGCGTTTCGCGCAGCCGGGCGAACCCGGCGATGAAGGTGATTTTCTCCTGGAACTCCGCATCATCGCGGAAGTGGGCCTGGTGGGTTATCCCAACGCCGGCAAGTCCACGCTGCTCACGGCCATTTCCAAGGCGCGCCCGAAAATTGCGCCGTACCCGTTTACGACGCTGCACCCGCAAATCGGCATCGTGGAGTACGAGGATTTCTACCGGCTTACGGTTTGCGATGTGCCGGGCCTGATTGAAGGCGCCCACCAGAACGTCGGCCTCGGCCACGCCTTTTTGCGGCATATCGAGCGCTGCAAAGTTCTCGTGGCGATGCTGGACATGGCCGGCACCGACCACCGCGCGCCGTGGGACGATTACCGGCAATTGCTCAACGAACTGCAGCTTTACGATCCCGCCCTGCTCGACAAACCGCGCCTGGTCGTCGCGAATAAAATGGACGAAGCGGCTGCGGAGAAAAACCTGAAGCAGTTCAAGAAGCGGATTAAAAAAGTTTCCGCGCTGCCGATTTCCGCGGCATTTGGCGAAGGGGTCGAGAAGTTCAAAATGACCATTCGCAAGGCGGTGGAGGAAGTTTCGTAGCCTGGAGGGGACCGCTTTGTCAGCGCCTGCATTTCAGGGAAACGACGAAGCGCTTCCTTCCAATACCAAAAAACGCATCAGGCTGTCACCGTGCTTCAGGGCTTTCACTTCGCGCCACGGCGCGACCAGGGTGAGCGTGTCGCGTTTGGTATGACCGAGAATGAATCGCCCGGCGGAAGCGAGCAGCTTCGGCAGCTGAGGATCGTCGAGCAGTTGCTGCGCAAAGGAAGTTGAGCGGTGCCCGACGTTCTTCTCGCCGTACGGCGGGTCGGCCAGAATCAAATCAAATTGCCGGCCGGTTTCCGCCAGTTGATGAACCATCGTAAAAACATCCTGGGTCCGGACCTCAAGATGGGATTCAAAGCCGGCGGCGCTGGCATTGTTGCGGATGAACTCCGCATGCTTATGCGATTTCTCGATACACAGCGCCGACGTGGCGCCGCGGCTCAGGCAATCGAGGCTCAGCGCGCCGGAGCCCGCGAACAGCTCCAGCACGCGCGCGCCGACCACGCGCGCGCCCAGCGAGTTGAAGACCGCCTGCTTGACGAGGTCGGGCGTGGGCCGGACGTCGAACCCCCTGGGGACCTTGAGAAGGCGTCGGGCCGCGTTGCCACCGGTGATGCGCATTTGAATTCTCGGCGGGACGAGTTACACGGGTCCCATTTTAAATAAGTTTCGCATTTCGGGGGCTCGTACAACCCGCCCCTCCGATTTGTTCATTTGAAAATCTCGGCAAAGAACCGTTTCATTTCCTCCCACGAGCGTTTGTCGGCCTTCTCGTTGTAGGCCGCGCCTTTGGAATTGTCATTGCCAGCCAGCGGCTGGGTGAAAGCATGAACGGCCCCGCCGTAGAAGTTAATCTGCCAGTCCACTCCGCCCTGGCGCATTTCGTTTTCAAACGCGGCAATGGCCGGCGGCGGGGAAAAGGGGTCGTCCGCGCCATGCAACACCAGCACCTTGCACTTGATGTTTTTGCCGTCGTCCGGATGGGGCGCATCCAGTCCGCCATGAAAACTCACCACCCCGTTTAATGCCGCCCCGCTGCGCGCCAGTTCCAGCACGGTGGTGCCGCCGAAACAATAACCGATGGCGGCCAGGCGTTTCGGGTCCACCAGCGGCTGCTGGCGCAGGGCGTCCAAACCGGCGTTCACCCGCGCGCGCAACAACTGACGGTCGCCATTTCGATATCTACCGGCCAGCGCCCCGGCTTCCTGCGCGGTCTGGGGACGCACACCCTTGCCGTAGATGTCGGCGCAAAATGCCACGTACCCCAGTTGCGCAAGCATTTCGGCGCGGTGCTTTTCATAATCGGTCAGCCCCATCCATTGATGCACCACCAGCACACCGGGACGCGGGCCGGTGATGGCATCGTCCCAGGCGACAAAACCTTCGAGGGTCGTGTCACCCTGTTTGTATTCAACAGGCCTGGTCTGAATGGCCGCGCGCACAGTCATGGCGCAAAATAAAACGAGAAGGACGGAAATCAAATATTTCATGGCGTTACTCTAATCGCTCCAACGAAAATTGCCAGCGGCTTGACAGGTGCCCGCCCGCGCAGGCTTCCTATTCCCGTGCAACCTCTTCAACCACCGGATTCGCACCATCTCGATGCCGCCCTCGGGTGGCTGGGGCTGGGCTGCGTCGCCGAGGCATTGGTCGAAATGGATTTGATTTCGGCGGCGCAACAAAAACATCCCGCGGTGCTGGAGGCGCGCTGGACCCTTTGCGCCCGGGAAAAACGCTGGGCCGACGCGCTGGAAATCGCGCAGGCGGAACTGGCCGCCGCACCCGACGACGCTTCCGGCTGGCTGCATCGCGCTTATGCGTTGCGCCGCGTTCCGGACGGCGGATTGTCCCGGGCCTGGGAGGCGTTGTTGCCGGCAATGGAAAAATTTCCCCGTGAACCGGTGATTGCCTACAATCTCTCGTGTTACGCCTGCCAGATGCAGCAACCTGACGTCGCGCGACACTGGTTGCAGCGGGCGATAAAAATCGGCGACCGGGATGCCATCCGTAAAATGGCGCTGGCCGACGATGATTTGAAACCGTTGTGGGCTGAAATCCGGGATTTATAACTACCGTGATGCAAGACAGGAAAAAGCTGAAATCCGCCCTCCCTGCCCCTCTCTCCGCCCGGCGGGGAGAGGGCGGCCGCCGGCCGGGTGAGGGGAGTCCAGCGATTCTGGAGGTGCATGACCTGCGAGTTGAACGCGGTGGTACCGTGATTCTGGGCGGTGTGTCCTGGCGCGTGGACCGCGGACAGCATTGGGTGATACTCGGCGCGAACGGTTCGGGCAAAACCTCGTTGCTCAGCGCCTTGACGGGTTATCTGACGCCGACAGCGGGGGAGATTTCGCTGTTGGGCAGGATTTATGGGCGCTCGGACTGGCGCGAGTTGCGCAAACAAATCGGCCTGGTCAGCTCCGCCGTCCGGCAAAGGATGGCCGACGACGAACCGGCGCTGGAAACCGTCGCCAGCGGCAGATTCGCAATGATTGATTTCTGGGGAAAATTGTCACGGACGGATAAAACCCGCGCGCGGCAGATCCTGCGCCGGATTGAATGCATTCAGTTGGCGGAACGGCCGTGGCGCGTACTCTCGCAGGGCGAACGCCAGCGGATCTTGATTGGCCGGGCGCTGATGGCCCGTCCGCGCTTGTTGATTCTCGACGAACCTTGCGCGGGATTGGATCCGGCCGCCCGTGAATCTTTCCTGCAATTCCTCCAACAGCTGGGCAGAAGCAAAAACGCGCCAACGCTGGTGCTGGTAACGCATCATGTTGAGGAAATCATGCCGGTGTTTTCGCATGTCCTGATCTTGAAAAGCGGCCGGACGCTGGCGGCTGGAACGAAACTGGAAATGCTCAAAACCGAGATGCTATCGCAGGCCTTCAATACGCGGGCCAGGCTGCAAATCCGGTGCGGACGCTGCACGATGAAGATCATCCCCAAACGGCATGTCGTGGTCTGAGCCAATTTCAGGGGTGACCGCCACGCCGTTCCTCCCGCCATTGTTAAGCCGTCGCCGCCACCGGCTGCTCGCTCCAACCAAACAGGCGTTTGTCTTTGATGACCCGGGCAATCGGCGGCGGGACCAACTTCTCCCAGGAAGCATCACCCGCCTTGATTTTCGCCAGCACGTCACCGGAATAAATCTTCAGGTAATCGGGATTGTAATGGCGGATGTTTTCCACAAACCGATTCTCCACCAGGTGCGCGTAGAGATGGCGCAGGTGCGGCGCGACTTCCATGTTTTCCACGGTGACCAGTTTGCCGGTCTGGCGGTCCAGGGATGGATAGACATAAAGCTTCGCGCCGTTCTTGAACAACTGGCCAAGCGATTCCATCAGGCCGCCTTCGAGGTCGGTGTAAAAACTCTCGTCCATCACGTCGCGCAACCGCACCAGGCCCAGCGGCAGGCCGATGGTTTTTTGCGTGTATTTCGAGAGATACATCACCAGGCGGTGGTAGCGTAAAAAACTGGAAATGAGCACCGTCTTGCCCAGCGCGCCCAGGGTGTCCACCCGGTCCAGAAAATCGCGGTGGTCAATCACATCGTCCACCTGCAACTGGCGCAAGGTCATTTCCGTAATGACCACCGGTGGTTCGCCCTTGAGGGATTCCTCCTGTAGAAACTGCTCCTGCGCGCGCTCCAGCATGTCGAACATCGCGTTGGTAAACGGACGGAAACTGCCGCGCTCGACCAGCACGGGTTTTTTGTAAAGCAGCTCGCCGGCCACAACCGTCTCGCCGTCGGCGGTGAACATGGCGGTGTCGGTGAGTTTTTGTTCCACCAGTTGCAGCGCCATCAGCCGGTTGTCCACGCCGGTGAAACACGGCCCGGAGAATTTGATCATGTCCACCTCGATACGGTCGCGTGAAAGGTTGTCCATGAGCCGGCCAATCAATTGCGGCGGTTCGTGATGGTGAAAAAACGCGCCATGAACCAGATTCACGCCGATGATGCCGAGCGCCTCCTGTTCGCGGACATTTTCCCGGTCGAGCATGCGCACGTGGATGATGATTTCCGAAGGCGGGCCATGCGGCTCGGTTTGAAATCGGATGCCCAGCCAGCCCTGGCCGTCGGTTTGATGGGAAAAACTGTGCGTCGCGACCGTGTCGGCAAAAACGAAAAAGGTGGATTTGCCGCCGCGCGCCTGGTCCAGGCGCTGCAACAGAAGGTCAAATTCGTAACCGAGCATTGCCTGGAGGCGCTGGCGGCTGACGTACCGGTCCGACGGACCATAAATGGCGTCACTGATCGCCATGTCGTAGGCCGACATGGTTTTGGCCACGGTGCCGGCCGCGCCGCCCACGTGGAAAAACCAGCGCGCCACCTCCTGGCCGGCGCCGATTTCGGCAAAGGTGCCGTACTTGGTCGCATCGAGATTGATTTGCAGCGCCTTTTGCGCCGAGCTCATGGTCGGTTCAATCATCATCGGGCTTCGACCCCTTCGCGCGGCAAATTACACGAAACCCGCGCCGTGTCCAACAGCAGTTGCATTCGATGGCAATTGCCAGGGTGGGGCGGGCGTCCTCGCGAGCCGAGCCCGGTGCGTTAAGGTAAAATCCCGGCTCGTCAGCAGCCTCGCCCCACCGGAAGAGACCGATTCTTGGCCTTGCTTTCAGCTTTTCGCACGGTGAAACCGTGCTATACTCATTCGCATGTATCGGACGCAGGATTTACACGTCAAAGAAATCGTCCGGCTGCTGACGCCGCAGGAATTGAAGGCGCAGTTGCCGACGCCCGACACCGCGAACGCCACCGTGGCGCGCAGCCGCGAACGGATCATCCGCATCCTGCGGCAGGAAGACCCGCGTCTGCTGGTGGTGGTCGGACCGTGCTCCATTCATGATGAAAAAGGCGCGCGGGAATACGCGACGCGCCTGAACGGGCTGCGCCAGGAACTGGCCGGGCGCCTGGAAATCGTCATGCGCGTCTATTTTGAGAAACCGCGCACGACCATCGGCTGGAAAGGGTTGATCAATGACCCGCACCTGGACGGCTCGCAGGACATCGAAACCGGCCTGAAAATTGCGCGACGATTGCTGCTGGAAATCACCGGCCTGGGGCTGCCGACGGCGACGGAATTTCTTGACCCGATTGTGCCGCAATACACCGCCGACCTGGTCACCTGGGCGGCGATTGGCGCGCGCACGACGGAATCGCAGACGCACCGCGAAATGGCCAGCGGCCTGTCCATGCCCATTGGTTTGAAGAACAACACGGACGGCAGCCTCCAATCGGCGATTGACGCAATGGGGGCGGCGCGGCACCCGCACAGTTTTCTGGGCATTGACCAGGACGGCGCCACGGCCATTGTGCGCACGACCGGCAATCCGCACGCGCACATCGTGCTGCGCGGCGGGCGCACCCAGACCAATTACGACGCCGCCAGCATCCGCGCGGCAGAGGAAAAATTGAAGGCGGAGAAACTGCCGCCGGTGCTGATGGTGGATTGCAGCCACGCGAACTCGGGCAAACAATTTGCGAAACAGGAGGACGTATGGCACAGCGTCATCCAGCAACGCGTCGAAGGCACACGCGCGCTCATCGGCCTGATGGTCGAAAGCAACCTGCAGGAAGGCAACCAGCCGATTCCGAAGAATCTGAAGGACCTGCGCTACGGCGTGTCACTCACCGACTCGTGCATCGGCTGGGAAACCACCGAACGGATGCTGCGCTGGGGTTACGAAACGCTGGGTAAATTGCCAGAGCTTGAATCAGCCAGAAGTCAGAAGTCCGAAGTCAGATAATTTCGGCTTCTTCCTTCTTCATTCTGCCTTCTGCCTTTCCGGTCAGGGCCAGGTCCAGGTAAAGGGGAAATACAGCCGATAAAACTGCATCGGACCGGAAATCGGGACAAAGACCGGCTGCGTCGTGTTGGTACTGTTGAAATTTGTTACCGTGGTCCAATTCGTCAGCGCCAGATTCGTTTTGCCCAGCACAACGCCGTTCAAACCCACCGGGACATTGACCAGGTTCAACTGGTTGGTGCCGTTCTGTGATGTGATTTGGCCAAACTGCACCGGCGCGATGAGTTGTCTGGCCACACCAGCCATGATGGCATGAGCTTTTGCGGTCGGATCGTTCACGTCCCAAAAGATGTAATTTGCGCCCGGGCCGTTTAGATCGCCGTTTGGCAAGAAGCCATTCTCGTAAGCCTCAATGGCGTCAATGCTCTCTCCTTGATAAAGCGCATTCGTGAGGCCGTAAGCAGCAGCATTTGTTAGGATATTATCGAGCAGAGAAAAAAAGTCCGGCTCGTAAATTTTAAGACCAGGGCACAAAGCCATGGCGTTGCTCAACGTGATAGCAAACCCGGTGTTGAACTGAATAACCATTTGCCGGATGAAAGCTTTATCGCCAGAAGGACTTTGGTCATACTCCGGGACTTCCGTGATGTCAACGGCATCCGGCATCAGCAATGTGCGGGCACCTTTGGCGTAATACAAATTAGTGACGGCCTGCCAATGGTTGCTTAGAGACTGATTGATTGCGTTGGTCCATGCAGTGATATTTGTGCGAGCAGTGCTCTGGCCACTGGCTTGATAAATATTTCCCATATCGTCCACAAAATCAGCGTCGCTGACCCAGACGATGAAGAGGACATTCGAGGCGTTTGTAGGCGCAGCAAAGGATTTGAGATTTGCGATCAGATTAGGGCTGTCATCTCCGTAATAGGACAAGTTGTTACTGGAGTAGGACCAGTTGGTGCTCGAACCAGACAAATTGGTGTAGGATAAATGGTTCGCGATGTTGTTGGAATACCAGAAATTATTGGTCAGGCCCAATTGCTGGGCCAGCAACTCAACCCACACCCGGCCATTGGACTTACGCAGGCCGTAATAAGGTTCATACGCGGCGCCCGCATTGGTCGTGGTGGTGGAAACGCCATCTCCGAAAATGTAGAGCGACGTAAAGGCGGCTCGTGCGGGGAAAACAACAAGTCCGAACAACAGGAGACACCATGTGAATCGAATGAGACTTTTCACATTTTTCTGAGCTTACTTCAAATCAGGCCAAAGTAAAGGCGGGTGTGTGACTTGCGAAGCCGGTTAAGGGACTCGCGTAGCTCGTCCTTCCGGGAAATTTACTGGCGCAACGAAAAACGGCAGATAACCTGCTGACCTAGGCGAGTCACCCGCACGTTTCTGCGGCGCCCGTTCAGTCGTTAAGCCAACTGCCGGAAAAATGAACCGACGCAATACGTCAAAGCTGCTCACGATAATCCTCGTGGGCGCTTCCGTTTTGAACGCTCCGGCGAATGGCTTCCGGCTGGCAAGCCAGGATGGTTTTGCAACGGGGCGCGGCGAGGCCTTTGCCGCCACGGCGGACAATGCGTCCGCCATTTATTACAATCCGGCCGGCATCACGCAAGTTCCGGGCACGAGTCTGCGCTCTGGACTTTATACCATTTATCTCGATCCCACCTTCCAGCCGCCGGCGACAGCGCCAAATGCAGGCGCAACCTACAACATCGGCAAACACTGGAATTTCATTCCGCAGATGTTCCTGACGCATTCGTTCGAGAACAGCCCGGTGAGTGTGGGGCTGGGAATTTATGCGCCCTACGGTGGAAACATAGATTGGCCACAAGGCACCGGGTTTCGGACGGTTGCGACGGAAGGTTCCCTTAAATACCTTCGAATCAATCCCGTGTTCGCGCTAAAGCTGGCGCCCAATTTGTCCATCGGCGGTGGCGTGATGGTGGATTACGGAAAGATTGATTTGGAATCGGGGCTCCGGCCGCTCCCACAACCTGCGAACTTCTATCGGTTCAAAGGCGACGGCTGGAGCGCGGGTTATAACCTGGGTGTGCTTTGGCAGCCTTTTGAACAAGTCTCTCTTGGAGGCACCTTTCGTAGTGAAACGCCGTTTACCATGAGCGGCGAGACTGAATTCGAACAGTTGTCAGCGGGAATACCGTACACCACTCTGCCTGCCCATGCCGATTTCACATTTCCGCTGACGGCGGTTGTAGGCCTTTCTTACCGACCCACGCCAAAATGGAATCTGGAATTTGACGCGGATTACACCGATTGGGGCAGTTTTGGAACCGTCACCATCTACCAACAAGGCACACCCCCGCCTGGAGGAGCACAGAATCCGCCCGTGACCCTCAACTGGGAGCCGAGTTGGATGTATGAATTTGGCGTGACGCGTTATTTTGACCACGGCTGGCATGTCAGCGCCGGCTATGTTTACAATGAAACGTCGGTGCCGGATGCGTATTACACTCCGTTGGCGGCGGACCTGGACCGGCATTTCTTCAGCGTCGGCGCCGGTCGCAAGGGCAAAAGATTCGATTTCGATGTCACCTATCAATTTGGTTACGGCCCGGCCCACACGGTCAGCGGTAGCACTCCCTCATCCATTGCCGGATTGATTGCCGGCCAGACCGCCGACGGCAAATATGATTTCATCAGCCATGCCGTGTTGGTAACGATCGGAATGCATTTCTAAATTTCTTGATAATCCGGCTTTATTTTGGCCCGAAAAATGATGTATTGCTGCGCCAGAATGAAGCAGGAAGGTAGCGATAGCATCAATCTCTGGTTTTACGCGGCTGAGGAAATGGGCGAATACATTGGTATTCGCTTTGGCCACATGCCGCCGGGAACCACCGAACCCGAATGGACCTTTCTGCGCCATACAGACTTCGACGGCATCGGCGGGCTCGCGCATATTTTCCGGCAGAAAGGGGTTACACTGGGTCGTCTGCCGCAAATCCGGTATCCGGCGGCACCGTCGGCGCTCACGGTTTTTAAACTGGTGCCTAAATTCTTGCGCCCACGGCATCGCATCAAATGGCTGCCCCTGGGCGCGACCCGGCAGTGCGGGCCGCATCCGCCGCCGGCCGTAGCCTGGCACCTCTTTGACGAACTGGCGACGCTCCAAATGCGGCGGGTCTGCCGCATGGCGGGTGTCACGGTGAATTCCTTCCTGTTGAAACACCTGACCAAGGCCATCCGGCCGTTCCTGGAAGACCAGGCGGCCGTGGTTCCCTGGATGGTTCCGGTGAATTTGCGCGGCAAACTGGTGCGGGAACGTGACACAGCAAACTTTTCAAGTTACGTCGGCGTCAAAGTCAAATCCTATGAGACGCCGCACGACGTGCATCGGAATATTTACGCGGCGTTGGGGCGGCACGAGCACTGGGCCAACTGGTACGGCTTCTATGCCAGCCGCTGCCTCACGCAGGGAATGCGAAAGTTCTTAATCGCCAAGGAATGGGCGCTGTCGCAGTGGAACCTCGGCAGCTTTTCCAACCTGGGCGATTGGGATACCGAAAAGGAAATCACTCAGCCGGCGTGTTTGGGCGACTGGTTCTTTTGTCCGCCGGTCCTGCGCTGCCAGCTCGTGGGGGCCGGATGTGTTACCTTCCAAAACCGGTTGACGCTGGTGATCCAGGCGCACCCGGAACTCACCGTTGAGACGACCATTTTGAAGACCTGGATGCAGAACTGGGTGAAGGAGATCGAAATGGACCTGGCCAGCGGCCTGACTGATCCCACCACGTTCTTCTGGCGGAAAGCCCCGGTCTAAAACTTAAAGGTGGCGGCGATATTTACGGCGTTATTGAACGTCTTGTAGGTGCCATTGGCCGGAAAATCAGGAGCGGTGGGGGGATTATTAATGGTGCGCCCGCCATTATAGCCGAAGTGATAGGCGATCGCCCAATCCCAATGCTTGCCGCGCCGGCCAAATCCCACGCTGCCCAACTGCAGATTGCTGTCCGGGATGAGCGGGTTGAAATTCGCGTCCGGGCTGGAATTCTCGTTGTAAATGTAGCCGACACTCACGAAGTAGCCCTTGCCCAACTGGCGGGTGGCGCCGAATTCGTACATGAAACTCGAACGATAATCCAGGGTGAGGGGAATGTTGCCAAACGCGGTGTTCTCAAACGTGATTTGTTTGAGACTGTCCCAATCCGCCCAGTCCAGATCAAATTCAAAATTCCAATTGGAGGTCGGCCGGAACGAAACGCCACCCGTCACGAATTGGGGAAATTTGACTGAACCGCTGGTGGATGTGGGCGCCGGCAGAGGCGGGCTGGGGCTGGTGGAAGAGGTGCCTTCGTAGTTGATCTCCGTGGCCGAACGATAACTGACACCGAAAGACCACATGGAACAAGGCTGCCACAGAATGCCGGCGTTGAATCCGTAATCAACGCCGTCGCCGTCGAAGTGGAATTGGCTGCCGGGGAGACCCAGGGCCTGGTCGAACGTTGCCTTGGAATAATTGATGGTGGGGCCGATCCCGACAGACAGGGAACGGCAAATTCTCCAGGCAACAACAGGGTTGAACGACAGATATACCAGACTGCCCTTTTCCGCCACCGTGCTGAAAGGTGTATTGGCGCCCCAGTCCAGCGCCAGTCCATACGGGGAGTACATGCCCAGGCCGATGGAGATCGGCGAATTCTGGAATGAATCCACGTAGTACAATTGGGGGACGGGTTCCGGATCCGAGTTGGCCTTATAAGTGGCGCCACTGGGGGATTTGTATTCTTCACCGGGCGAGATCACATAGACCCCCACGCGCACATTTTGTCCCTCCAACTGCGTGATGCCGGCGGGATTGTAGTAAATGGCCGACGGGTTGTCCGCGGTGGCGACCTCAGCATCCCCGCGCGCGATGGCTTCCGGATCCTGGTTGGGCAGGCGGAAACCCCCGGCCTGCGCCTGACCTGCGGCAAGCAGGCTCATTCCCAAGACCAGCCATGACCTCCGGTCCGCTGCCCGAGATCCCCGCGCTGAGGCAACGAACTGGTTCAATTTATTTTTCATTGTTGTCGTTTAGTAATCTTCGCATCTCAGACACGAAGCCTGTCCTGTAACAAGACAATCTCCGAACTGAACGGCTTCCATCCAACCGCCGGACCGAAAAGGCGGCATTCAAATGACGCAGGCTGACGAAGCAACGGCAGTGCCAAATACGATCATCAAAATCGTTTTGTTTTGGCTCAAAAAATGTTCCATCTTACGCGCGCAATGAGAAAGCTTCTGGCAGGCAACGGGAATGGGAACGGGAGCGGTGGTTTGATCCAGCGCACCGGCAAGCGGGCCACCCCGCCACCTCCCAACGCCACACCGGCGCCCGAAGCCCGGGAAAACCGGGTGACGTTTCGAACACGCGACGGCCTGGAGCTGCACGGCACTCCCGAGCGGATAACGCGTCATCACCTCGTCTTCGAAATGTTCAAGCCGCCCGTCCTTCCGCAGCTATCCGAAGCCATTGACAAATTTACCGTGCAGCTCAAGGGTCGAACCGTCTATGCCGGCCGCGCGGTGGTCAGCCACGTGGTAGATACCGGCGGCCAAATCGTCTGCGAGGTGACGCTCGAGGAGGCCCAGTGGACGGACTTGAATTACCTTCTCGCACTGCAAAACCAGGACCAGGTCGCCAGGGAATTCGCATCTTTTCTCCGGGACTGGCAGAAAATCTACACGGTGTCGCCCGAATTCAAACTCGTGATCGCCGACATGCAGACTTTTCTGCATGACCTCCGCCTGTGGTTGCAACAACTGGAACTGGGCTTCCAGGCGCTGGATAAGCGTGAACGTGAAAAAATCGAGCCGCAAATCACCCGCGAAATCGCCGGAGAAGTGATCCCGTTGATTGACGCCTTGTTTGAAAAATTCGAAGCGGTGGCCAAAGGCATCCCGGCGGAACAGCGGAGCGCTCATGCCCGGTACATGCGGCAGCATCTGCATCCCCTCATCCTGACGGCACCCTTCGCCTACCGCACCTTTGAAAAACCACTGGGTTATCCGGGCGACTACGAAATGGTCAATATGATCCTCCGGAACGGGTACGAAGGGGATTCCCTGTTCGCCCGGATTGTTCACAACTGGTTCGTCCGGCAACCGCCGGCGGCGGCGCACCGAAACCGGATCAAGTACCTGACCGAGCGGATTGAACTGGAAGCTTATCGGGTCGCCCGGGACGGCGGCACCGCGCGGATCTTCAACTTCGCCTGCGGCCCCGCGGTGGAAGTCCAGAATTTCTTCCGCTCCTCTTTCAGCGACAAGGTGGAGTTGACACTGGCGGATTTCAACGGGGAAACCCTCGAATACGTCGGCAAAATACTCGCCAAAATCAAAAGTCTTCTCGAGGTGCGCACCCACGTTCATTTCCAGAAAAAGACCGTTTACCAGTTGTTGAAGGAAAATTACCGTGTGCCCCGGGAAAGACCGCAATATGATTTCGTGTATTGCGCCGGGCTTTTCGATTACCTGCCCGACACCACCTGCAAACAATTGATGGACGTCCTTTACGAACGGGTCGCGCCGGGTGGACTGCTGGTGGCGACCAATGTCGAGCCGTCCAATCCTTTGCGTTACGGCATGGAACACCTGCTGGACTGGCATTTGCTCTATCGCCGGGAACCGGACATGCGCGCCCTGCGCCCGACTCAGGCGGACCCGGACGAGGTCACCCTGCGCACCGACGCCACGGGCGTCAATTTGTTCATCGAGGTCCGGAAACCGACCCATGACTGAGCATCCGACATTCTCCGATCCCGACTTCGCGAAGGCCTTTGCCATTCACGAACAGCAGGAGCGCATCAGCACCGGCAAGGTGGCGCTGTTGCTGGTCGTGGTGCTGATGCCGCTGGGCTCGATCATGGACTGGCTGGTCTACCATCCGCAACGATGGGAATTTTTCCAGTTGCGCGTCCTTTGCTCCATCCTGGCGGCGGCCCTGTGGTATTTGCACACAACCGAATTCGGGCAAAGGCACTATCGTCAACTCGGTATTCCCATCGCTCTCCTGCCCGCCTTCATCATGTGCTGGATTATCGCCGCGGCACGCGGACCCTTGTCGGGAGCAACCTCGAACTATTATGCGGCATTGAATCTGATCCTGCTGGCGGTGAGCGTCGTGGTCCGCTGGAATTTCTGGGAGTCGGCGTCCTGCGTGTCGGTGATCATCCTGATGTATCTGGGCGCTTGCACGTTTCATTGGCTGGATCCGTCCCCGAAAGAGTTTTTCAATAATCTGTCCAACAATCTCTATTTCCTGACGCTGACCGGGGTCATTGTTGTCACCGGCAACCAGCTGTTCAACCGGTTGCGCTTTCGCGAATTCACCCTGCGCTACGAACTGGATAAGAGCCACCGGGAACTGGAGGAAACCAACCGCAAACTGGTGGAGCTCGACCGCCTGAAAAGCCGGTTCTTCGCCAACATCAGCCATGAATTGCGGACGCCCCTGACACTGCTCCTCTCACCGCTGGAAACATTGCTCCAGCGCTTCGCCGGTCAGGCCGACCAGAGCGTTCATGAACTGCTGCTCACGATGCATTCCAACGGCATGAGGCTGCTCAAACTCATCAATGATCTGCTCGACCTCATCCGCCTGGAAGCCGGCCGGATGGAAATCAAGAGTGTGCCGGTGGAAATCGCGGATTTCATCAAAGGCCTGGCCAGCGCCGCGCGGCAGGTGGCCGAAGACAAGAAGATCAAGCTGGAGTCCTACACCGACCTGCGATTGGGGATGGTGGCGGCTGATCCGGACAAGCTGGAAAAGGTCGTGCTGAACCTTTTATTCAATGCACTGAAATTCACGCCCTCCGGCGGGCGGGTGGAGCTGCGCGCGGAAAAACAGGGCGAGGAACTCGTTTTTATCGTCAACGACACCGGCATCGGCATCGCCGAAAAAAACCTGCCCTTTGTGTTCGACCGGTTCTGGCAGGCGGACAGCTCGGCGCAACGCAAATATCAAGGCGTTGGTATCGGCCTGGCGCTGGTCAAGGAATTGACCGAGATGATGCACGGTTCAGTCGTCGTGGACAGCCAGGAGGGAAAAGGCACGACCTTCACGGTGCGGCTGCCGTATCAAAAGGCGGAGTTGCCTCCCCCCACCCCGCCCGGGGCGGCGGCGGAATCCAATGCGACTGCTTCCGAGGAATGGCTGGCCAACCTGTACCGCCGCGCGGAACTGTTCCCGGCCATGGTATCCCTGCGCGGGGCCGCCAAGCCCGTGGAATTGGGCAAACGCGGCCAGCGGCCCGTGGTGCTCGTCGCCGACGACGAGCCGGACATGCGGCGCTTTTTGCGGACTCAACTCGACGCGGATTACGATGTGCTCGAAGCAGTGGACGGTCTCCAGGCCCTTGAAAAAGCGACGCAATTCCTGCCGGATATCATTTTGCTGGACATGATGATGCCGGAGATGGATGGTCTGGCCGTGTGCCAGGAATTGCGCAAACACGAGGAAACCGCCGTCGTGCCGATCATCTTGCTGACGGCGCGCGCCGACGAGGAAACCAAGTTCAACGCCCTGGAACTGGGGGCCAATGATTTCCTGGCCAAGCCCTTTTCGTCCACCGAACTGCACGCGCGCATCCGGAATCTTGTTGAATCCCACGATTTCCAACGCAATCTTTCCCAGCAAAATCGGGCGCTGTCCAATACCATCGATCAACTCAAGGAAACGGAGTCGCAACTGGTGCAATCCGAGAAACTCGCTTCGCTCGGCCGCATGAGCGCCGGCATCATCCACGAAATCAACAACCCGTTGAATTTTGCGACGACCGGCCTTTTCGCCCTGCGCAACAAATGCAAGCAGCTCACCCCGGAGGACCGCCGCGAGTACGAGGAAATACTGGGCGATATCGAGGAGGGAATGAAACGGGTCCGCAATATTGTGTCCGATTTGCGCATGTTCACGCACCCGGAAGCCGGGCCTTCCGAGCCGGTGGACGTGGCCGAGGCCGTGAATACCTCGCTGCGCTTTCTGGCCGGCGAGTGGAAGAACAAAGTGCGGGTCGAATTAAAAATCGCCCCGGCCCAAACCGTGATGGCCAACCGCAACAAATTGATTCACGTTTTGGTGAATTTGCTGCAGAATTCGCTGGACGCGATGCGACAAAAAAAATTCGAGAACGATACACCCGCGATTTCGCTCCAGGGCCGGCTGGAGGGTGAACGCAGCCTCATCATCGTTCGCGACAACGGCCCGGGCATCGAACGCAAATATCTGGACAAGATTTTTGACCCGTTTTTCACGACGAAAGAAGTGGGTGAAGGCATGGGCCTGGGCCTGAGCATTTGCCACCGCATCGTCAAAGGATTTGACGGGCACATTTCGGTGAACACCGAGGTTGGCCGATTCTGTGAATTCACCCTGGATTTCCCCGCCCGGGTTAAACCGGCCGTTGAACCTGAAATTGAACATGGAGAACCTGTACGACTATAAAAAATTCGCGATTCTTTACGTGGACGACGAAGAGAAGTCATTGACCAACTTCACGCGCGCCTTCGGAGAGCAATTCCGCATTATGACGGCGACGACGGCGCAAGGGGGTCTCAAACTGCTGGAGGAACACGCCGATGAAATCGGCCTGTTGATGACCGACCAGCGGATGCCCGGCGAGAAAGGCGTGTGGCTGCTGGAACGCACCCGGCAATTCCGTCCCCGCGTCATCCGCGTGCTGGTGACCGCCTATGCGGACATGGACGCCGCGATTGCCGCGGTCAACAGCGGCGCGATTTACAAGTACGTCTCCAAACCGTGGGACCCGCCGCAACTGGAACAGACCCTGAAGCGCGGGCTGGAATTTTTTATCGTGCAGTCCGAGCGCGACCAGTTGCTCCGCGAAAAAATGTCCGTCCTGCACAATATGCTGATTGCCGACCGCATTGTCAGCCTGGGCCTGCTGGCCGCCGGCCTGAGCCATCATATCCGCAATTCACTGGTGGCGGTGAAGACCTT
Organism: Candidatus Sulfopaludibacter sp.; assembly: GCA_035508155.1. Taxonomy (GTDB): domain Bacteria; phylum Verrucomicrobiota; class Verrucomicrobiia; order Limisphaerales; family UBA11358; genus UBA11358. The sequence continues at coordinate 83,146 of DATJNM010000031.1, forward strand.
TCTCGATCTTGCGCCGGTGAAAATGACCGAGGAAAAGACGGATTTGCAGGGTCTGCGCAATCCCGATTTTTGGAAGGATTACCACCAGAACGTGCAGTCTCAGATTGAAAAAATCAACGCCTTGCTCAAAGACCTTTGGACGGCGTCCTCCAATCCCTCGGCGCCGTTCACCGACCAGGTTTCGCTGTACCAAATCGTTGGCGACGCGGTGAAATTGTTCAAGGAGTCGTTTGCCGCCCGGCGGATTGATATTGAAAATCGGATTCCAGACACCCTGCCGCTGTTGCGCGTGGACAAGCCCAAATTCAGCCGCCTGTTCGAATTGTTGTTTAAGGAGGAGCTGGCGATGCTCCCCGCCGGCAGCCGGATCACACTGGCAGCCGAAGCGCAGGAAGGTCCCCAGCCGGAAATCGTGGTGCAAATCAACGACAATGGGCCCGGCCTGCCCGCGGAAGCGCTGCGGGCGGTGTTTGATCCGTTCGTCGTGCGCGACCAGGCGCCATCCGAATACGGCATCCACCTGATGGCGTGCTTCTTCATTGTGCATCATCATGGCGGCAGGATTGAAGCCAGTACCAGGTCCGGCCACGGCACCGCCTTCACTCTTCACCTGCCGCTCCAGGCGGAACCGGCGACCATCTCCTCCAGCGACACGGATTTTCTCAGAAAGGCGCTGCTCAATGAGGATTTGTGGGAAAAGCTGCTCACTTCGGCCTGATTCTCAGCCGTTTGCAGAAGATTTTTTCCACTTCCTTTGCAAGATTAGATTGACCTTCTGGCTCAATTTGTGGAATATCGTCGCAGTGACTGGAGTCGAGCATCGCCGTCACTGGCTCAGAGTACAATGAAAACCATTTTGGTGTTGTCTCCTCATCCAGACTTCGCCGAAGTGATTCAGGCGAGTCTGAACGCGGAAGAATATCGCATTGTTCATCGCATTGGAGTGGAGGAAGCCGAACCCCTGTTAACCCACGGACTGGTGCGTGCCTGCATTCTGGATGTGGACCTCATCGGCGTCCAGGGAGTCTGGGTGATCGAACGACTTCGCCGGCGCGACAGCCGATGTCCCATCATCGCCTATACCGCGGAATGCCAGTCCGAGTGGGAAGAGGAAGCCTTTTTGAACGGAGTGACCCACGTGCTGACCAAACCCATTCGCGCCCGGTTGCTTAATTCATTGCTGGAACGCCTCTGGTCCGCCCCCAAATATCCGCAGCCGCGCGCCGCGCAACCGGCGGCGCCGACTGCGTTGCTGCCGGCGACCGCTTTCGCCCGGGCGGCGGAACCGCTCTCGGGCCGCGCCGCCAATGCGTCGCAAACACTAAGTGTCCTGCGCGATTTTTCATCCATCCTCACCCATTCCTTGAATGCCGAGGCCATGCTGAAGCAATTCCTGCTCTTTTTGCGCGAGATTTTCAGCGTCAATCGGGCTGCCATTTTCTTGAACCGCCCCGTCCTGCCGCTCGGCGAAACGATGTCTCCCACCCGGAACCACGGCCTGCGCGCCACTGCCGCCATCGGACTTCCCTCCGGATTGCTGGAACATTTTGAATTGTCGCTCGAGGCCGGCATCGGCGGACAACTGGTACGGCTGGGCAGAATTCTCCGCCACGACAGCGACGAAGCCCGCGCCGACGCCGAGGCGCAGAAGGAATTCGAATTGCTTGGCACGCAGGTGGCCGTGCCTGTGCTCGACCGCGAAACCGTCGTGGGTGTCGCCGTGTTCGACGGCCGCGTCACCGGCGAACCCTTGATCAACACCGAACTGGAACTTATCTTTCATCTGCTCGAACAGGTCGGTCTGGCGCTGCGCAATATCTGGTTGCACGATCAACTGGCCGGTAATCATGAGATGATGACCGATGTGTTGCGCGAACTCAGCAGCGCCTGCGTCGTCGTCGGACGTGACTTGCGGGTCTTGCACGCCAACAAGGCGGCCCGGCGCCATTTTGGCCACAAAAACCGGCGTACCGGCGAACTGGAATTCAGCGATTTGCCGCAGGTCCTGGGCGCCCGCATCTACCAGGTGCTGCACACCGGCGCGGCGATGGGACCGTTCCGTTATGAGCCGGAAAGCTCGCCGGGCACCGTTTACAGCGTCAATGTCGTGCCGTTTCAACGGGGCAATTCCTCCGTGCCGGTTTCAGCCTTGATGACGGCGGAGGATCTCACCCAGACCGAGCAATTGCGTCATTTGGAAGTCGAAGCCGCCAATCTCCGCCTCATCAAAGCCATGGCCGACCGGCTCGCGCACGAAATTGGCAATGCAATGGTGCCGCTCTCCACCCACCAGCAATTGCTCGGGGAAAAATTCCGGGACGCGGAGTTTCGTAAATCGCTCGATTTTGCGCTCGCCGACGGGGTAAAGCGCGTCTCACGTTTGCTCAATCAAATGCGTTTCCTGGCACGGGAAAACGAACCGGAACCGCAGGCGTTTCCCGTCGAACAACTCATCGAAGAAGCCTACCAGGAGGCGCGCAAGCATCAACCGGCGGACAAGGCCCAGTTGCAGTACGAAAACGGGGGCAAGCCCATCGTGATCACCGGCGACCGGGCGGCTTTGAAACATGCGCTGGCGGAAATCATGCTCAATGCCCTGCAGGCCAATCCCAAGGAACCCAGGATTGGTGTGAAATTGCACACCAATCCCAACAACGCCGGCGGACGTGAACTGGAAATTGAAGTCAAGGACAATGGCACGGGATTTACCACGGAAACCGCACAGAAGGTGCCCTCGCCCTTTTTCACCACCCGTAACGTCGGCCTCGGCCTGGGCCTGACCGTGAGCCGTAAAATCATCGAAACGCATCACGGCAAACTGGAAATCGTGCCGCCGCAGGCCGGCCAGCATGGCACCGTGCGCGTTCTGTTGCCGATTGATTCCGGCGCCACTATGGCGGCGTGAACGAGTGGTCGGCCGGGTGCCCCGCTTCCACCCACGGCAGTTTATTCAACGTAATGGCCCGGTCGCAATTGTAGGCGGCGCGGATTCCCCGTGCCGTGGCGCCCCCTTCCGTGGGATCATCCCAGACCATGAACCACGTCCAGCGCGGTTGTTCCTTCAAGATTTCCGGTGACGGCGCGGCACCGACTTCTGCCAGCGCGACCGGCTTGTTTTTGGCCACCGCCAGCAACTGGTCGTATTGTTCCTTGGCAAAACCACTGTGGTAAACGTCCGTGCCCAACACATCCACGACATCATCTCCGGGATAATAAGCGTCATAGGGATCAACCCCCGGGGTTACTTCATTGCAGCCATAAACCCAGACTAAATTGTTCAGTTTGTGGAAATTCACCAGCCGGTCAAACAGCATCCGATACAGTTTCTTGTAACCGTCGGCACCGGGCTTCTTGCCCCACCAGAACCAGCCGCCGTTCATTTCGTGGTAAGGCCGCCAGAGCACCGGCACATGCGCGTCGCGCAATTGTTTAAGGAACCAGGCGATGACATCCACCTGCGATTTCCAGCGCTCATTGACTTCCGTGCCCGGTGTCACCAAATCATGCCATTGTTCGTCGGTCAGTCTGCCCTGGATGGAATCCTTGAATTTCACCGGCTCATCTTCGATCGGCCGCACGGCGTGCCACATGAGAACGATGATATAGCCTTCACGATATTTTTGGATTGCTTCGTCCACAATTTGCTGGCGGAAGTTGATCCCATCCCAGGTCCCGGGCGAATCGAATCCGAAGTCCATGCCGAAAACCGCCGGGAAATCCCCCCCCGCGCGTTGCGCCTCGACCAGGCGCGCGGAACGCAACAGTGGCACGGCATGCTGGCCGGTCAGCGTATGGTTGCCGGAGATGCTGTACAAATACTGGAGCAGTTGGACGGCCTCCGGCGAGGCATTCGGCGTAACCGGCTTCACGGGAGGCGGGGTCGCGTCATCCGCCAAAAGCGCCGGGGTGATCGCAAACGAGAAGGACAGATAAAGAACAAAGGAAAGCCGCTTCAGGTTCATGGTTTGGACATTAGACTTCGGGCTTCGCCGGAGTCAACGCCTTTTGCCGGGTGACCGCGGCACCGTGAAAGGCTGAAGGGCATTGAGATTAACGGCCTCTTGCAGTGCGATCAGGCTGGCGTTTGTGTAATGGAGCAGGCCTTCGACGACGAAATAGCACTGTTGTCGGGCACCGCGAGCGCTGAAATGGGTCGGGTCGTTTTCAAACGTGTTGGTGGCGGTGTTGGATTGATAAATGCGCGCGCCGGATTTCCCCACCGACTCGTAAAACGCGATGGAAACGGGCGATACATCCAGGACGGGAACACTCATGTTCATTCCCACTTCGCGCATGGCTTCCGCATAATTTTGCAGACTGTCCCGTTTGAGCACGTGCTCCGATTGATAATTTCTCCGCGTGGGCGGCGTGACCAGCACCGGGATACCGCCCTGGGCGCGGGCCTGATTGATGTAGTTGGACAGATAACTCTTGAAAGTGGTTTCCGGATTGGTGTAACGGGCCGGATCCCGGGTTTTATCGTCATTGTGGCCGAACTGGATGAAATAATAGTCAGCGTGGGTGGCAAGGCAGGCCGCCCATTTCCCTTCCTCGTAAAAACTCTTGGAACTTCGTCCCGACGACGCCAGGTCCTCCACCATCACGTTGGTGTTGAAAAAATTGGAAAGCACCTGGCCCCAACCGGTTCGTTTCCCGTAATCCGCCGGCGGAAAAATGGCAGCGGTTGAGTCGCTGGCGATGGTGATTTTCAAGGAGGCGGCCCCACCCTGGAATGAAACAAACAAAAGCAACATGGCCATGGCCGATAGCCATGGCCGCAAGACGTTAAACAGGGAACGGTGGTTGGTTTGCATTTGGGAATGAGATTTATTCCGCAAACCCGGTTGAAGTCAATCACCGCCCTACGGGGAAAGTGGACTATTTTCCTTCCACGCCTTTGAGATAGGCAAAGACAAGTTCGGGCAAATCACGGCTGTAACCGCCTTCCAGCACGCTGAACATCGGCACGCCGAACGCGCGCAGCGATTGCCCGAGCCAGTGAAAATCCTCCAGCTCCAAGACGCCGCCCCCGAGTGGATCGCGCACGTAAGCATCGAATCCGGCGGACACGGCGACCAGTTCCGGTTTGAATTTCTTTAAATCGTCGAGCGCCTGGGCGAGGGCGGCGCGGTAGGATTCGCACGGTGTACATGGAGCAACCGGATAATTGAAACAGTTTTTGCCGACGTTGGCACCGCCCGTGCCCGGATAAAAGGGATATAAGTGGATCGAGAAAAAGGCGACGCAGGGTTGGTCGAGCAGAATGGCTTCGGTTCCGTTGCCATGATGCACGTCAAAATCGAACACCGCCACACGCTTCGCACCGGCCGCCACGGCTTCCAATGCGGCAATCGCGACGTTGTTCAGGTAACAAAAGCCCATGGCCCGATCCCGCAGGGCGTGGTGGCCGGGCGGACGCATGAGACTGAAAACATTTTCGCCGTTGCGCGCGGCGGCCAAGGCATCAAGCGCCGCGGCCACGGACGCGCGCGCGTAATCGTTGATGTTTTCGTAAAAGGGCGTGTCGGCGTCGAAATCCTCCGGAATTTTCAGGCGCACCAGATGTTCCGGCAAATGCGCCCGCAAAATTTGACCTTCACTCACGGTACCCGGTGCCGCCCAGAGGAGCGGTAATTCCGTCTGTCCTTTCAGATGGGCGGTGGTAGCCATGACGCGCCGGGGATTTTCGGGATGGCCATAGCTGGAGTAACCGGCGCAGCGCTCGTCGGTGATGATTTTCACAAAAGCAATTAAGCACGAACGGACGCGCATGAACACACATTATTCCGGCAGCGAATCCAGCTCCAAGGATGCCACCCACTCCGGCGGCTGGCCGAGGCGGCGGGTTGGTCGCATCTCAAATTGTCAAGCCGTCGTACTTCAGGTATTTGTTGGGAGAGCATTTCAGGGCCCGTAGCTCAGCGGTCAGAGCAGGCGACTCATAATCGCTTGGTCACAGGTTCAAATCCTGTCGGGCCCACCACTTCCTGTGAGTGCGGCCTTTGCTTGAAGATCCAACGAGGCCATAATTGATGTGGTTTTATGGTAGCCAGCTATTTCAGGCAGGCTTATACTAAAATTCGCGAAAAACAGGCCGCAAGACGATGCGCCCATTATTTGTTAGGTCACAACATCGCACAGGTGAAAATTACAATCATAAGCTTGCTTTTGGTTTCCTCTACCATCGGTTGTTCTAGGAAATCCATCAGCGAAGGGCAGGTTGTCCTCAAACAGGGAGACGTAGCCTCTTTCGCAGTGGTTAGCACCAATCAGTTCGGAGGAAGGGATGTTTATCTTGTCCACATCACATTTTCCACTACCGGGCAAGGTGCAATTCGGGAGTTTGAACAAAACCATAGAAGTTCGCATATTGAGCTGTCAACTGATTCGCAGGCTATTGTGACGATACGAAATCCCGCTTCGTGGAGACAAGAATCTCCCATTTCTCTTAGCATAGGTTGCGATTCTCTCGACGAGGCCCAGCACGTTGCAGAGGCATTCGACAAACTGAGGGAGAAATGAGCTACATGTGTCCTGACATAGGCGCACGGGAGCTTCACAAGTAAAACCAAGCGGTTCGTTAACTTCGCCCAACCCAAATCTGCGCCCGTTCGTTGTTTTTCCCTCCGTCCCGCCTTTCATTTATCCGTGTTCATTCGTGTCCATCCGTGGTTAAATCCTTTGCGTGAACGTCACAAACCTGAACCCCGACACGGACATCGGTGCCAGCGGATGGCTGGTTGAGATGGACGATTGCCGCATTCTGCTCGACGCCGGCATGCACCCGAAACGCGAAGGGCGGGCGGGTTTGCCGATGTTCAACAAGGCGGGAAACGCCGACCTCGATGCCATTGTGATTTCGCATTGCCACCACGATCACGTCGGGGCGCTGCCCGTGGCGGCGCGGCATTTTCCCAAAGCGCATGTGCTCATGACGGAACTGAGTTATTTCATCGTCGAGCGCGTGCTGCACAACTCGGTGAACGTGATGGCGCGCCAGCGTGACGAACTGGGCATTCGCGAATACCCGCTCTACACGCACGACGAGGTGGACGACCTGGCGCCGCAGTTTCAAGGTTTCCAATACAATCGCGAAATCGAATGGGCGGCGTTTCATAAGTCGCGCGTGGGCGCGTCTTCGCCGACGCTGGAATTTTTTGATGCCGGTCATACACTCGGCTCGGCAGGCATCCTCCTTCGCAACCGAAAGGAAACACTGTTCTACACGGGCGATGTTTGCTTCCACGACCAGACGATTCTGCGGGCGGCACGGTTTGAAGACGTAAAAGCCGACGTGCTCATCATGGAAACCACGCGCGGCAATCGGGTGACGCCGCCCGGATTTTCACGCGAAAATGAAATCGAGCGGTTGGTGGGCGCCATTCAGCAGGCCCTCAAACGCAAAGGTTGCGTGTTGATCCCGTCGTTTGCCTTGGGCCGCACGCAGGAAATGCTGGCGTTGCTGGCCTTGCTCATGCGCGCGGGAAAACTGAAAACGCAGCCGGTCTACATCGGCGGATTGGGGCGGGTGTTCGCGGAAATCTATGATCTGGAGGCGCATCGCACGCATCGCCAACACAAAAATTTGCAGTTGCACGAGGCGCTGGAACTGATTGTCCTGGAAAAGGGCCAGGCCGAAAAAATGAAACTGAGCGGCGGACGGATATTCGTCCTGACCGCCGGCATGGTGAGTGAAAACACCGCGGCACACGATCTCGCCCTGCGCATGGTTGGGGATGAACGGCAATCCATTTTCTTTGTCGGCTACGCCGACCCGGACACGCCGGGCGGGCGATTAAAAGGAGCCAAACCGGGTGAGACATTCGTTTTCAGCCCCAGCGCCGGCCGCGTCACGCGCCATTGCGACGTGCAGGATTTCGACCTGACGGCGCACGCCCACCGGGAGGATTTGCTGGATTTTGTCGGTCAGGTTTCCCCGCGCTCGGTCCTGTTGGGTCACGGCGGCGGCGACTCGCGCGGGTGGTTTGAGGAACAGATCAGATCGCGGCACCCTAAAATTAAAATCCTCCAACCACGACCAGGCCAGGCTGTGACAGTATAAAAAACCGCCGGTGAGTCGGCCTCACCGGCGGTCGCAGTCCGCCACAAAGTTTAGCCGCCGTTTCCGCTGACGATATTGCCGAGGTTGAAGATCGGCAGATACATGCAGATAACCATGGAGCCGATGAGCAGTCCCAGGAACACAATCAGGATCGGCTCGAGCAGAGACATCAGGCCGGAAAGCATGGCTTCAACTTCTTCATCCAGAAAATTGGCGACCCGCTCAAGCATGTTATCAATATTGCCAGTCTGCTCACCGGCGCTGACCATGCGAATGATCATGGCGGGGAAAACCGGATGTTTGCCCAGCGCAGCGGCGATCCCTTCGCCGCGTTCGATATCACCGGCGGCGGCCTTGATGGCCTTTTCCATGACGGTATTGCCGACGGTTTGGGAAACAATCTGCAATACCTCAAGGATCGGCACGCCGCTGCGGATGAGCGAGGCCAGGGTGCGGGTAAAACGAACGAGGCAGATTTTGTGCGCAATGGGACCAAAAACCGGCAATTTAATGCGATGCCTGTCCCAAAAATCGCGTCCGCCCTTGGTCTTGATGAAATAGATCCAGCCGTAGATCAGAGCACCGAGACCCATGAGAAAGAAGATCAGGTAATGCCCCATGAGGTCGCTCAGGGTGACAAGGAACTGGGTGGGTGCCGGCAATTTCGCGCCAAAGCTTGAGTAAACGTCCTTAAAAACCGGGACCACCTTGACCAACAAAAAGATGGTGATGCCGATAGCCACCCCGCTTACGACCAAAGGGTACATCATGGCGGATTTGACCTTGCGGCGGAGGCGGGCGCTGCTTTCAAGATAGGTCGCCAGACGTGCCAGAATTTCCGCCAAAAGACCGCCTTTTTCACCGGCCGAAACCATCGAATAATAGAGTTTGCTGAAGGTTTTGGGGTGTTTTTGCAATGCTTCGGAAAAGCTCTCACCGCTTTCCACCCGTGTGCAAATGTCCCGAACGACGTCGCGCATGACTTTGCTGGTCGCCTGGTCACCCAGTGCTTGCAGGGATTGTACGATGGCAATACCGGCGTCAATCAAGGTGGCCAATTGGCGCGTAAACACCACCAGTTCGTTCAGCGAGACTTTCCCGCCCTTGGTTTTGCCCTTTTTGGAGATTTTTTCCTCAATGGATACCACCAGGAGGTTCCGGTTCAGCAACGCCGCCACGGCGGCTTGTTCGGTAGCCGCCTCGACCGAGCTGCGAATTTCGCGACCGCTGGCCGTCTCCCGGGCCGTGTAAGAATATGATGCCATATTATTTGTTGATATATCGTTTTGCCTGCCAACTTTTCTCGTGCCATTGCAAAGCATCCTCTATTCCAAATTTGGCTCCCAAACGCCTCCCTCACACACCCTCGGCGATGTCCCAACACCTGTCCAGGAATGAGATAAAAAACTGACCAAAATTGCAACAATCTCCAATTCAACATCTTATGCGGATGCAATTCCCCTAAAAAAAATATTGTCAAATGCCCGGAATTTCCCTATTTTCAGCCGCAATTGCACCATGCGGTGCCGGGGTAAACGGTTTTTTACCCTGATGTGCACAGGCACAAGGCAGATAAACATTAACAAACAACATCGGAGGAACCAGATGAAGTTTAATAAATGGACAGTAGGTCTGGCGGCGGTCGGGGTGGTCAGCCTCGCATCGGCCGCCCGCGCAGACGAGAAAATGAGCGCTCTGCAAACGGCGCTTTCAAACACCACCCTTAGTGGTTATGTAGATACCGCAGCCCAATGGAACCCGGGAACGGACCAAAACAGCCATAACGGTGGCGCACCAAACCTTCCGCAGTACGCCTTCGCCAAAGATGATGGCTTCAGCCTGAATGCCATTGACCTTGCGCTGGACCATCCGGAGGACGAAAGCCCTTGGGCGGCCGGTTACCATGTGGAATTAATGGCGGGTCCAAATGCGCCCCTGAATTCCACCTACACGTCAGGTGACGGCAACTATGCTTCCATTAGGCAAGCCTATGTGACGCTGCGCACGCCGGTGGGCAACGGCATTGACTGGAAGGTCGGTGTTTGGGATACCATTATTGGTTATGAATCCACCAGCGATCCGCTGAATCCCAACTATACCCGTTCTTACGGCTACAGCATCGAACCGACTACCGCCACAGGCGTTTTGGCCACGTACAAAATCAATGATATGCTCACCATTCAGGCTGGCATAGCCGACATGTGGGGTACTACAGGCAGCCCCGCCCCATTAAGTATCACTGGCCTCAATGGCACATCCCCCGTTGAGTCCCAGAAAGCCTATATGGGTGATATTCAGTTCACTGCGCCGGACAGCGCAGGGTTTATGAAAGGCGCGACGTTCACTTTGGGTGCGATTGATGCCGCTGGCTTGGGTGGTACCGGCAGTGGTGCCGGCGCTGCCACCAGCTTGTATGCTGGTGCCACGATTCCGACGCCCATGTCGGCGCTCAAAGTTGGTGCAGCGTTCGATTACCTTGACAATCACAACAGTCATGCGGCGGGCAATACGCAGAATGACAGCACGTGGGTTGTGGGACTTTATGGCAACCTCCAGGCAACCGATAAGTTGAGCTTCAACCTCCGTGGTGAATATCTCAGCAGCGACGGCTCCGGCCTGTACGACAACGGAGCCAATCCCGGGAACGCGGCGGAAGAGTTGACGGCGACTGCCCAGTACAATCTATGGGCGAACGTCATCAGCCGTGTGGAATTCCGTTGGGACCATGTTGAACATGGTGATTTCTTCGGTGCCAATGCGGCCACCGGCGATCCCAACCGGGCCAACGATTTCCTGTTGGCTTTGAACCTGATCTATCAGTTCTAAGTTAAGTTGGAACTTTTCAAGCCCCTTCCGCCGAACCGGAAGGGGCTTTTTATTTCCTTTTGCGATTTACGATTTACGATTTACGATTGAGAATCAGGCGCTGGACCGGTGGAAAAATCATAAATCATCAATCGTAAACCATAAATCCCATGCAGTTCATCCGCGACATTTACGCCTCAAAACCGGCGGCCCGGCGGCCGGTGATTTCCTTTGAATTTTTCCCGCCCAAAACGGACGAAGGCGAATTGAATCTCCTCGAAAAGCATGTCCCGGCGTTGCTTCAGGCCAAACCGGATTTTTGCTCCGTGACCTACGGCGCGGGCGGCAGCACACGCGACAAGACGCTGATGATCGTGGATCGAATTCAACGGCAGCACGGCCTGACGGCGCTGGCGCATCTCACCTGCGTCAATCACACGCAAGAACAGGTGCGCGAGCTGCTCGCCCGCATCCGCGACCTCGGCTGCAGGAATATCCTCGCGCTGCGCGGCGATCCTCCCGGTGGAGGCGAATTCAAACCCACGCCCGGCGGCTTTGAGTTCGCCGCACAACTGGTGAAATTCATCCGGGAAGCCGGCGATTTTTCGATTGGCGTTGCCGGATTTCCCGAAGGCCATATGGCCTGCCGGGAAGGGAAACAGGCCGACTGGCGGCATTTGCAGGAAAAGGTGGACGCCGGGGCGGATTTTGTCCTGACCCAGTTGTTTTTTGGCAACGCCGATTACTTTGAATTCCGCGACCATATGGCGGGCAAGCTCGGCGTGCGCGTCCCGCTCGTGCCCGGAATCATTCCCATCTTAAGTGCGGCGCAAATCACCAGGTTCACAGAGCTTTGTGGCGCGAAAATCCCGGAGTCGCTGCGGTCGCAATTGGATGAGTTGGGCAATGACGATGCGGCGGCCGTTGAATTTGGCATTGCCTACGCGACGCAACAATGTGAGGAATTGCTCCGCGCCGGGGCGCCGGGATTGCATTTTTACACCCTCAACAAGTCCCATTCGACCGTACAAGTCTTAAAGAACCTCGGTCTGGCGTAACCATTTTCGATTTACGGGACGGGACGAGGGAGAAAGCAATTCGTAAACCGCATATCGGAAATTCCATTACAACCCCAAATTGCTCGCCACGATGCCGAGGACACTCAACGGCCCCTGATCTTCCAGACTATCGGCCGCCTTGTCCACCTTTTGCAAGGTCAGCTTGGCATTCTTGTAAAGGTCCTGGTCGTTGACGAGTTTGCCAACCGAGCCTTGTCCCTGATTGATCTTCTGCAAAATTTGATTCAGGTTCGTCATGGAAGAGGTGGTGGCACGATAAAGGGTATCGTCCGTCACCAGCTTGCCGATGGTGCCCCGGCCTTCGTTGACCCCGTTGACGACTTGTCGTGCAGCGGCGACGGTGCTTTGCAAATTGCTCACGGTATCCAGCGCGGAATTGTAAAGCGTGTCCGTATAAATCAGTTTGCCCACGGTTCCCTGTCCGCTGGCAATCTGACCGGAAATGGCTTCCACGTTCGAGATGGTGGCCGTCAGGTGGCCGCTGTTTTGCCGGATTAAATCGGTCAGGGGGCCGAGTAAATTGTTTATGGTGTCGCCGGTGAAACTCTTGGTCAGGTTCTGAATCCCGGTGGCAGCGTCGTTGAGCCTGGCCATGATGGCGTTGAGGTCCGGCTGTTCCACGGTGGCCAGCACGGTGCCGTCCACCGCCTGCGGCGCGTCCGGTGAACCAAAGTCAATGGCAACAAAATTCTGCCCCATCAATCCGGTGAACCGGATGGAGGCCCGGCTGTCCGTTTTCACGACGGTGCCGCCGTTCAATTTCATCGTGACGCGGACCTTCTGGTTTTCGAGGCTGATTTTTTCGACCCGTCCGACTTCCACGCCGGCCATCTTGACGCTGTCGCCAACTTTGAGTTCCTGCACGGTGTCGAACAGCGCGCTCAGATGGTATCCACGCTGAAAGAAACCGATGCCGTTGAGCGTCTCCATAATGAACAAGGCGGCAAAGACCACCAGCACGGCAAAGATGCCCAATCGTGTTTCGAGTGAATTTTTCATAGGTATTACGGGGATTCGTGTTGAAAATCGGCGTGTAAAAATTTCTGGAGGGCCGGGTCGTTGAATTGTTTTATCTCCTCCGGTGTGCCAATGGTGAGGATGCGGCCTTCACTAATGACCGCCATGCGGTCGGCGATGCCAAAGGCCAGGTCGCGGTCGTGCGATACCACCAGCGAGGTGACGTGGATGCGCTGTTTGAGCCTCACAATTTCGCGGCCAATGACCGCGGCCGAGAGCGGATCGAGCTCGCTCGTCGGCTCGTCGTAAAGAATCAACTGTGGCTCGATGACCAGCGCCCGGGCGATGGCGACGCGCTTTTTCATGCCGCCGGAAAGTTCGTTGGGCATCTTGTCCGCAGTATCTTTGAGGCCGACCGCCTCGAGCTTTTCCTCAACCACGCGCGTGATTTCCTCCGGCGGCTTGAGCCGGTGTTCGCTCAAATAAAGCCCGACATTTTCGCCCACGGTCAGTGAATTCAGCAGCGCGCCGGATTGAAAAACGAGCGCCATCCGGTATTTGGCCGCGATTTCGGGCGATTGAATGGATTCGCCGTTGATGAGAATTTCCCCTTCATCCGGCGTCTCCAAACCTATGAGATGCTTGAGCAGAACGCTCTTGCCGCTGCCGCTGGGCCCCATGATGACAAAGATTTCACCGGGCTGGACCTCGAAATCAATGCCCCGGAGCACTTCCTCGCCGTTGAAGCTTTTTCGCAGGTGACTCACCTGGAGGTTCACGCCGGATTGATGGTTCGCGGTTTCGTTCATTATTTCAAAAGAATGCGCGTCAGCACGTAGTCAAAAATCACGATGAGGACGATGGAATTGACCACCGCCTTGGTCACGGAGCGGCCGATGCCGCGCGGCCCGCCGATGGTCGCCAGCCCCTGGTGGCACGACACCGCACCGACGATCAGCCCGAAGCAAAAGCTCTTGAACACGCCGTTGGCCACGTCCTTGAGCTGCACAATGCTACGCAAGTCGGAGAAAAACGCCTGAAAGGGAATACCGATGTGGCCGTTCAGATCGGCAACGACCGCGCCGCCGAACCAACCGACGAGAATCGCAAAGACCACCAGCATCGGTAATGCCACCGCAATGGCCACCATGCGCGGCAACACCAGGTAGTGGATCGGATTAATGTTCATCGTCCGCAACGCGTCAATTTCCTGATAGACGCGCATTGAACCGATTTCTGCCGCCATGGCCGAGCCGATGCGGCCGGCAATCAGAATTGCCATCATTACCGGCGCAAGTTCCTTGGCAACGGAGATGCCCACCACGCCGCCGACGGCACTGGCCAGGCTGCGTTCCACCAGCACCGGACCGGTCTGCAGCGCGATGACAGCGCCGATGAAGAACGACAGCACGCAAACCATCAGCAAGCTGGCGTTGCCGATTTCAAAAAACTGCTCGAACACCTTCTGCCGCTGTCGCCAGACCAGCGGCAAGGCCAGCATGGTGCGCCAGAACAATAGAATAATTTCACCGATGTTCTCAAACATACCAATTCTCGAAGGCAGAAGGTAGAGTGCCCAAGGAGGAATTACCAGCCGCGGATGACTGCGACTTCCAACATTCCTGCCTTCTGCATTCTTCCTTGTTCATTTGCCGCTGACAGATTTGGTCCTCACGACTGGAATATAAAACAAACGCACGCATTTCCCTCCCGAACCAGATTGATACTGAAAAAGGCCGAAAATGAGCGAGCATTTTTTGAACGCGCTCGCCGTGTCGAGACGATAAAAATTCCATAGCAGCGACTGGCTGGTCGTGCCACGCCTGGCGCTGCCTTCCGAGCGCCATAACGACCACAACGGCGACCAGTTGCATTCCACGCCGCGGTTGCCCGGCAGCATCGGTTCAAGGGGCGCCAGGATTTGCAATCGCCGATCTCCATTGAAATCCCGTTGATAGGTGAACAAGGGCCACAAATCCACCCGGTGGCGGAGAGTTCCGGTTTCCACGTTTTTTTCGGCCACGTTCACAAACAAATAAAACAGGACGCGCGTGCGCCGGTCGTCCAGCGCCTCGGCGTGGAGACGATCATACCGGTAGAGCGGCCAGAGATAGTAATCGCTTTCCAGGGTGTCGTTATGCGCCTGACTGAACAGCGGCCAGAAACGCGTAACGGTTTTGCCCGGCCCGCGCGCAACGACGACAAAGGGATACGGCCCTTCCCATTCATGGTATTTCTCCCCACGATCGTCAACCCACGTAAAGAACGGCCACAACACGGAGGTTGAATCGCGTTTGGGCGAGCGCAGCACGCTGTAAACGGGGAGGTCGGCGCGATATTTCGCCGGGTCATCGGTGCCGATGCCGGTGTTTTGGTAAAAATGGATCGGCCAAAGCGCAAAAAATTTGTCATAACCAGCATTGGTTTCCACTTCTCCAAACCCGTTGGTTTGCGTGGTCACGTCCTTGTGTTCCGTGCCAACCAGCGGCCAGAGCTGCCAGCCGTGCAGGCCGTCGCCGTGGCGCAAATCAAAAAACGGATAGAGGTAGTTGTCCGTTACGACGTCTCGTTTGCGGGTTTGACTGTAAATCGGAAACATGACGAAGAAAATTTCATCGCGGAACAGCCGGTTTTGGAGGTGGCCATAGAAGGGCGCCAGCGCGGTGTAATCTTCCTTGGGATCGGGCGAACGTTGCTGGAAGTAAAGCGGGAACAGCGTGAACCGCCTGACTTGGAAATTCTGCGAGTCCTGGCCGCCGGCGAAAGCCAGCAGTTGTCCAAGCTGCCACCGATACTCCGTTCCAAAACGCCGGTAGGTGAGCACCGGATAAAGAAAGTCGTCTTCGTCCGATTCAACGGCAGAATCGCTGTCAAATGAAAACGATGGCGGGACACCCCAGATCTTTTCTGAATCCCTTTTCTGGCTGTAGAAGAACGGGCCCATGGCTTCGGTTCGGGACCCTGGATCGAGTGTCAGCGTAAACCGGCTAAAGAGCGGTCCGGCAACAAAGTCATCCGCGGCGAAAATGGCCAGAGGAAAATGCAGAGCCATCAGCCACGAACAAATTCGCAGCCAACGTCCGATTTTTCTACTCCTGATTAAGCAGGCTAACATGAAACTGACTAAACTATAACGTTATCGAGAATCTTTTTTATGTGATTTTTGCCTTTTTAAACCTATTTTTAACATTGATGTTGACATTTCACTGATTTGCTTTACGTTTTCCTACCACTTGAGGTTTTGACCTCGGTTCCTCCTGACCCAGTGTCGGTAATGACGAATTGTCGGCACTGGGTTGATTTGTTTCAATCAACGGGCGCCAGCGGCCAAGCAGGTTTATCAACGCCGGCAAAAAAGTCAGTCCGGCGATCATGCAAGTGGTGATACCCGTCGCCATCACGCAACCCAGACTGTACATGCCGTAGTGTTTGGCGAGAATCAAGCTGCCGAATCCGGCAATCGCTGTCAACCCGGACACCAATACCGCCTTGCCGGTGCTCCGCGCCAGGATACTGGGCGTCCGCTCCTCGGCAAAACGGTTCAGGACATGAATGCCGTTGGTCACGCCGATCCCAATGAGCAACGGCATCGTCATGATGTTCGCCAGATTGAAGGAAACTCCGAACCACCCCATTAATCCCGTCAGCCAAAACGAACCGATCCCAACCGGCAACAGGGCCAAAATCACCGCACCCAGACTGCGAAAATGGAAAAACACCAGAACGACAATCGCGGCCAGTGAATACCACGCCGCCTGCACGTAACTGTTTTTCAGCAGTGTCTCATATTCGTAAAGCTGTACCGGCGTGCCGGTTGCGTTCTCATCCACCGTCCGTAAATCAGCAACAAATTTTTCCTGGTTTTCACGCTGCCAGACATCGTGTTTGGGATAGACCTGCAGGAGAAATTTGCCGGTCACGCCGACAAACTGGTCGCGCAAGGCCGACGGCAGATCGTCCACCTGTAGCGGCGCGGTGTCATTCTGCGTCTTCAACGATTCGAACGTCTCGCGGACATCGTTGAACAACGCCTGTTGAAACTCCGCCAGTTTGGTCGCGTGTTCTTGAATCGCGGCGCTATCACCGGCCAGCATGGTCTTGCGTAAATTTTCAATCGCCTGTCGCAGGGCAACAAACTGTTTCGCCAGTTCCGGATCGCCGCCCCGTACTTCATCCAGCGCCGCCCCGGCATATCCGTAAAGCGAATACAGCGTCTGGCTGAGTTCATTGACGTTTACCGGTTTCAAGTCGGGCACATTGAATTTTAACGGCGCCACTTCCTGTTTTATGCCCCGGATAAGCCCCAATTTGCCCTCTTGGTTCGACCCGAGAAAATCACTGAGCATTTCCACCGGCGGCTCAATGTCGGCCACGGTCGGCAGTTTTTGGATGATCCCCTCCAACGCGATGGCCTGCTCCAGATTGGTGGCCACGATGGCACCGTACAACAAGGATTTGTCCGCCGAGTTGATCAATTTGTGTTCAAAGACCACCGAGGCCAGATTGGGACTCTGCATTTGGATGAGGTTGTAATCGAATTGCACTTTCCGGGCCTCGAACCACGCCAACAGGCACAAGCCCACGGTGGCGGCCACCACCCACACGGGCCGTTGCAGCCAGAAATTTTCGATGCGCGCGCGGGTTTCATCCTCGGTGGTCGAGTGGTCAATGACGTTTTGGCGGCCCTGCAGCAACAACGCCGGCAACATCGTCATCATCGGCACCAAACAAAGCAACAGGCCGCCACCGCAGATGACGCCCATTTCCTGGATGCCACGGAAATGGGTAAAGGCCATCGCCAGAAACGCGCCCGCCGTGGTCAGCGCCCCGGTGAAAATGCCCTGGCCGGTGAACACCATGGCCTTGGTCATCGCCGCTTCTTCCGTCTTTCCATGGCGCAATTCCTCTTCGTAGCGCGTAATGAGATGCACGCCAAAATCAATTGCCAGCCCGATGAGCATCGGCACGAACGTGATCGTCAGAATGTTCAAATGCCCGACGGTCAGCGTGGTGAATCCCAGCGTGTACGCCAGCCCGATCACCAGGCAAAACGTCGCTTTGATCGGCCGGCCGGTCTCGTTGTAGCCGTAAATGAAAATCAACGCGCAGAGAACCAGCGAGACTATGCTCGCCAGGGTCACATCCCTCTGCGACTGCCGCATTTGGTCGTAATCCAAAACGGGCTCGCCCGTCAGGCCGACATTCACGCCGGGCACCTCCTCCTGGGTTTGCCGTATCAACACGCGCAATCGTTCAATGGCCTCGCCGTTGAGATCGTCGTTCGGCGGGTGTGTGGTGAGCAGAAAAATCCGGCCATGGTTGAAGGTGATGTAGATGTCCGAGATGTCGTTGGCGCCGAACAGCGCCGCCACGCCGGGAGACGGCGGCTTGCCGGACATTTGCAGACTGGCATCAGCCTGGGTCAGGATGCGGGTCAGCACCGGCAAAGTCTGAACCAGCGATTCGGTCTGGGCGTTCGTCTCGCGGGGCGCGGTGCGGAAAGCCGTGTTGATTTGGTTGAAAAACAGGACGAGGTTCGTGGTTTGCGTAAACTGGCGGATGAACGGCTGATCGGCATGCAGCGTGGTTTGAATGGCCGCCAGGTCCTCCTGCGGTACGAAGAACAACGCCTTGGTCCCCATCATCGCCAGATCGTGCTGGTAAAAGACGTCGCAAAACAGGTTGGTCTCCGGCGCCATCTTCATGGCGAGGCGTTCGACAAATTGCCGGTTTTTCTCCGGGCTGTCGCTTTCCACCGCCACCACCAGATCGTTGCCTTGCTGGGGAAACTCCTTTTGCAACTCAAGATAATTCCGGTGATACCTCTGGTTGGGACCAACGAGATTGTCCTGATTCATGTCCGCCTTGAGGCAGCCGATGGTATAAAGCACGCACACCACAAAGAGGACCACCTGGGGATAGACAAACCACCGGGGATGACGAAACACCGCCACCGTCAGTTTGCCCAGCAGTCGCGCAAGAATGGAATCGGCGCTCAACGCCTTCATACGTCAGGCCGCGTGCGGATTCATGCCTTCACCGCCTCGTTGGGAAAGTCGGCGTTGGCAAAGACTTCCTTCACGTCATCATGTTCCTCCAGCGCCTCGATCAACCGGTTGACGGCGGCAATCTCGGTTTCAGCGGTGAGCGGCACCAGGAGGGTTGGCAAGGAGGTGATTTCCGCCGCTTCGCATTTAATGGCCCTGGCCTCCACTTGTTTGTGGACGCCTTCGAAATTTCCCGGTTCGGTCAGAATCTCATAGCCCTGCGGCTCGGCCTTGAAATCTTCCGCGCCGGCTTCGAGCGCCAGTTCCATCAACTGGTCCTCGCCCGCCGCTTCGCGCGAGACAATGATCTGGCCTTGGCGATGAAACAAACGGCTGACCGAGCCGGGCGTGGCGATGCTGCCGCCATTTTTGGTGACGATGCTGCGAATCTCCGATGCCGTGCGGTTCCGATTGTCCGTGCTCACTTCCACCAGCAGCGCCACGCCATACGGCGCGTAAATTTCATAGGTTAATTCCTCGAAATTCACCGCCGCGCCGCTGCCCGTGCCCTTTTTGATGGCGCGCTCGATGTTGTCGCGCGGCATGTTGGCGGTGCGGCATTTAAGCAGCACCATGCGCAGCCGCGGATTCATATCCGGATCGCCGCCGCCGATTTTGGCAGCGATGGTGATTTCGCGGCCCAATTTGGAAAAAATCTTCGCGCGCTTGGCGTCAATGGCGCCCTTGAAATGCTTGACCTTCGCCCATTTGCTGTGACCGGCCATATCAATTAATGCGCTGCTTCCACGTAAACCGCCGTGCCGTAGCACAACACCTCGGTAATGCCTGGCGCAATTTCTGTCGCGTCATAACGCACGCCGACAACCGCGTTGGCCCCCAGCTCGCCGGCGTGCGTCAACATCAGGTTGAAGGCGTCCTCACGCGCCCGTTCGCAAAGATTCGTGTAAAGGGAAATGTTCCCGCCGAAAATGCTCTGGATGCTCGCGCCAATGTTGCCGATGACCGAACGCGATCGCACGATAATGCCGCGCACGACACCAAATGACTTGGTGATACGATAGCCGGCCAGATCAAAGGTCGTGGTGGTCAGGGGATGTGTCAGACTCATAGGTCAACGATTGAACACGAGAATGCGTGCCCGCAAAAGCGAAAAAGTTTCCATGAACTCACGGCGACGGTCCGCGACCGCCGCTGGATTTGCCTGTCAACCGCCGGTGTTCACGGGGGGACCGCCGCAAGATTTACGGCGAAAGGAATGAAAATGCCGGCAGATTTCGCAGCACCGTAAAAACCACGGTCACGACGAGCAGGGGCCAGAAAAATTCCGGCGGCAGAAACGGCCCGGCCGGGCGGCGCAGATATTTTTGGGTTTCGAACCACGCGCCCCGTCCCGCCAGCCCGGCGAGCGCCAGCACCGCCAGGGCGTTGTCCCGCAACGCCCGCAGCAGGTGCCCGTGCAGCAACTCATAGACCGCGCGCGTGCCGCCGCAACCCGGACAGTTCAGCCCCGTCAACTGATGAAACTCGCAGACGGGATAAAAGCCGTGCGTGCTGGGATTGAAGAAATACAACACCGCGCCCCCGCCGAGAATCACCGCGCCCGACACCGCGCCCACAAAAAATTTCAACCCGGAGAACGCCGAAATTTTTGGCGGAATAGCCTGGGATGGGGCGCGCGACATGGGGATCAAAAGCGATGAAACCCCCAGTTAAGATGAAAATTCCCGGTGGCCAGGGCAATCATGAACAGTACGACCGCCAGCAACAGGCTCAAAATTGAAAGGACCAGTCCGGCAATGGCAAGGCCGCGGCCCTCGTAAGATTCCGGATGACGGTTGATTTCCGAAAGGCCGATGAGGGAGAAAATGATGCCCAACGGGCCAAACAGAAATTTGCAACAGCAAAAAAATGCCAGCAGTCCGAAGATCAACCCCGCCTTGGCATTGGAATTTGTCTTCCGGAAGGTTCCGGAAACCGGCGGAATGATCGTCGGTGGCATCTGCAGCGTGAAACGGGCTGCAAACTCCGGCAGCGCGGCGAGCGGCTTCCATTCCGCCGCGCCTTCCGCAAACGTTTGTGTCTGCGCGTTCGCGCGGCCTTCGGCGATCCATTGCTGCAATTGTTCCGTGGAAACCGGGCCGTATGGCCGGCCATCCGCACCGATGATTCGATACATGCCCATCTATTCCTCTTCACTTTCTGCGGTTGCGCGCCCCACATCCGCGCACACACCGCGTTTGGCGCCCGTGACGAAGTCTAACAGAATTTTCGCCGTGTCGCTGGAAAAATCTTTTTGCGCCTCGCCCAGCGCGTCACGCAGGCCCTTGCCGCTGCGAAACAGCAAATGATAAAGCCTTTTTAATTCCAGCCGCTGTTCGGACGTGAAGCCCGCGCGCCGCAGACCCACGCTGTTCAATCCGCAAATCTGATTGTCGCGGAAGGCCACGGTGAACGGCGGCAAATCCTGACTGATGGCCGAGCCACCCTGCATCAAAGCCAGTGTGCCGATGCGGGTAAACTGATGTACGCAGCAGTTGCCGGAAACGAATGCCCGATCCTGCACCTCCACGTGTCCGCCCAATAACGCGCCGTTGGCCAGTATGACGTGGTCACCGACGACGCAGTTGTGCGCCACATGGGCATTAATCATGAGAAAATTGTGCGAGCCGATGACGGTCTCCGCGTCGGGCTTCGTTGAGCGGTTCACCGTGAAATGTTCGCGGAAAACATTATGGTCGCCGATGCGCAGCCGGGTCGGCTCGCCTTTAAATTTCAAATCCTGCGGTGCATCACCGATGACGCAGCCGGCATGAAACAGGTTGTGCGCGCCGATGGTTGTCTGGCCGGTAAGATAAACGTGCGGTCCGACAACACAATCCGCGCCCAGCTCGACGCCTTCATCAATCACGGCATACGGTCCGATCTGAACGGTGGAATCCAGCTTCGCCCGGGGATGGATGATGGCGGTTGGATGAATCACGATAACAAAGTGACGCATTGGGCCTCATTTCCAAGTGCAAAATACCGCCTCATGCGAAGAGGCTTTGTGTCACAGCCTTTCACTGCTAGATTGAAAACATCATGGCCGGCACAACCACAGGCACAAGCGAACCCGCCAGCAATCGGCAAATGGCAACCGCCCGTTTGCCCGAATTACTCGCGCCGGCCGGCGATTGGGATTGCGCCCGGGCCGCCGTCGAGAACGGCGCGGACGCGATTTATTTCGGCCTCGAAAAGTTCAACGCCCGGATGCGCGCGCAAAATTTCACCGGGGCAGATTTGCCGAAACTGATGGAATTTCTTCACCGCCGCGGCGTGCGGGGATACGTGACGCTCAACACGCTCGTTTTTGAAAACGAACTCGCCGACGCCGAAAAATATCTGCGTACGATGATTTCCGCCGGTGCCGATGCCGTCATCGTGCAGGATGTGGGCATCTGCCGGCTGATCCGCCGGCTTTCGCCCGATTTCCCGATTCACGCCTCGACGCAGATGACCATTACCAGTGCCGCCGGGATGGAATTCGCCCGTGAACTCGGCTGCAACCTCGTCGTGCTGGCCCGCGAATGTTCCATTGCTGAAATTGAAAAGATGCGTAGCCGCGCTTGTAAAAGCGCGGATTTTGCGGGTGGACCAGGCCGCGTCGCAACCAGCGCGGCTGCCATGCCCCTGGAAGTCTTCGTCCACGGCGCGCTCTGCGTCGCCTATTCCGGACAATGCCTGACCAGTGAGGCGCTCGGCGGACGCTCGGCCAATCGGGGCGAATGCGCCCAGGCCTGCCGCATGCCTTACGAATTGATTTCCGATGGCCAACTCGTTCCGCTGGGCGACCGGAAGTACCTGCTGAGTCCGCAAGACCTGGCCGGACTGGAGATTTTACCGGACCTGATTCGCGCCGGCGTCGCGTCACTGAAAATCGAAGGCCGGCTTAAATCGCCCGAATATGTGGCCAACATCACCCGTATTTATCGCCATGCATTGGACAGTTTTTCGGAGGGCCGAGTTATGCGAGGCCCCAATTCTTCACTAAAAGAGCCAGGGACTTGTGTAACTCGTCCTTCCGACCGCTACGACATGGAAATGGCCTTTTCCCGCGGCCTTTCCACCGGCTGGTTCGGCGGCACCAACAATCAGCAACTGGTTCATGCCCGGTTCGGCAAAAAACGCGGCGTCTTTCTCGGTGAAGTTGAAAAAGTCTTGCCTGACGGGGTCGTGCTGAAACTCGAAGCCCCGCTAAAACCCGGTGACGGCGTGGTGTTTGACGCCGGCCGGCCGGAGGAAACGGAGGAAGGCGGACGGGTGTATAATGTCCAACGTCCAAACTCCAAAGTTCAAAGCTCCCAATCCTTGGAACTGCGTTTTGGCCGGGGCGATATTGATTTCTCGCATGTCCACGTTGGCGACAAACTCTGGAAAACGGATGACCCGGAACTGGATCGCCGCCTGCGCCGGAGTTTCCTCGGTGACACACCGAAATTCCAACGCCCCATCGAAATCGAAGTTCACGGACTAACGGGCAAACCGCTCACGCTGATTGCCCGCGACGAATTCGGAAACGTTGCAAAAATGGAATCGGCCATGCCACTGGCCAAGGCGGAAAAGCAGCCGCTCATGGAAGAGAAATTGCGCGAACAACTCGGCCGGCTCGGCGGTACGCCGTTCCGACTCGACGCCTTGAAAAATTATCTCGGCGGCGAAGTCATGTTGCCGGTCAGCGAACTGAACCGCTTGCGCCGCGAAACCGTGGCGGAATTGGAACGCTTGCGGGCGTTGCCAAAACGCTGGCAACTTAATGAGTGTAGCAGCCGAGGTAACGAGGCTCATTCTGCAATTCCATTTAGTCAGAGCCTCCTCACGTCAGCGGCTACAAATCCGGAATTGATCGCCCTTGTCCGCAATCTGCCCCAACTCGCCGCGGCCCTGCAATCCGGCGTGACCACAGTTTATTGCGAATTTGAAGACCCGAAGAAATACCGCGAAGCCATACTGATACGTGACAAGCGGCAAGCGACGAGTGACGCGAACAGCGGTTTCCCGTCACCCGTCACCCGTTGCCCGTCACAGATCTTTGTGGCTCCTCCGCGCGTCTTCAAGACCGGTGAGGAATGGACGCTGGAACAGGTTCGCTCCTGCCACGCCGATGGCTATTTGGTCCGTAATTACGATCACCTGAAATTTTTC
The DNA here is from genome assembly GCA_035508155.1 of Candidatus Sulfopaludibacter sp. Taxonomy (GTDB): domain Bacteria; phylum Verrucomicrobiota; class Verrucomicrobiia; order Limisphaerales; family UBA11358; genus UBA11358. Next base: position 107,238 of record DATJNM010000031.1, read on the forward strand.
GCCAACGACCGGCGAATCGCCGATTTCTCGGTGAACGTGGCCAACCGGCTGGCGGCGGATTACTTCAAAAACCGGTTCGGCCTGGAACGCGTGACGGCGAGTTATGATTTGAATTTCCAGCAACTGGAAGCGCTGTTGTCGGCTGCGCCGCCCGAATGGTTCGAGGTCACCATCCACCAGCACATGCCGATGTTTCACATGGAGCATTGTGTGTTTTGCGCGTTCCTTTCCAGCGGCACCGATTTCCGCAATTGCGGCCGCCCGTGCGATCGGCACGAGGTGAAACTGCGCGACCGCGTGGGCGCCGAGCACCCGGTGAAGGCGGATGTCGGTTGCCGCAACACCGTTTTCAACGCGCTCGCCCAGACCGGCGCCGAATACGTGGCGCGGATGATCGAACTGGGCGTGCGCCATTTCCGCGTGGAATTCCTCAACGAAACTGCGGAGCAGGTGACGCAGACCATTGCCAAATACCGTCAGCTTTTACGGGGTGAAATCACCGGCACGCAACTCTGGCGCGAATTGAAATTGATGAACCAGCTCGGCGTCACCCGCGGTCAGATGGGGAAATAGGCGGTTTCCGCACTACGAATAAAAATAACCCAACTCGCGCAACGACGCGTAATCTTTGGGCCGTTCCGCCGTCGCGCGGCCAATGATGACGTGATCGAGCACATCAATCTTGAGCAACTGCCCGGCGCGGATTAAATCCCGCGTTACTTTGATGTCGGCTTCGCTCGGCGTGGGATCGCCGCTGGGATGGTTGTGCGCCAGCACCACGGCGGCGGCGTTGGCGGCGATGGCGGTCTTGAACACCTCGCGCGGATGCACCAGCAGCGTGTCGAGCGTGCCGTCGGTTATTTCCGCCACGCGAATCAGTCGCCGCCGCGTGTTCAGCAGCAGCACTTGCAGCGTTTCCACCTCTTTCACCAGATTTTTCTCGCGCAACAGCCGCACCACATTTTCAGGATTGTCGAGTACGGGCGATTCGCGCTGCAACTCCTCCGCCATCTTGCGCGCCAGTGCAAACGCCGCCATCAACGTCACCGCCTTGTCGCGCCCGATGCCTTTGACACTCCGCAAATCCTCCACCGACGCTCGCGCCAGCGCCTGCAAGGTGCCGAATTTCTGCAAAAGCTGCCGGCCGATTTCGACCGCGTTCGCGCCTTTCAAACCCGTGCGGAGCAAAATCGCAATCAACTCCGCGTGACTCAGGGCATCCGCGCCGCATTCCACCAGCCTTTCACGAGGCCGCTCGCTGACCGGTTGGTCCTTCAGTCTGAGGCTCGTTGACATAAACATGTTTTATCAGTTTAAAATGTCGAATCATATAAAATTATTTATGGTCCGGCAGGAGTTTCGGACTACGCAGCGAGCAATACCCGCCCGCACTTAATAAATCCGTGTTTCATCCGAGTCCATCGGTGGCTAAAATTCTGCCGGATGGAATCCGCGCGCGCCCAGACCAATTGGCTCACCTCGTCGCAACGACAAGCGGTTGAGGCGCGTGGCAACGTGCTGGTCATGGCCGGCGCCGGCACGGGCAAAACCCACACCCTGGTCGAGCGTTGCCTGGATTGCCTTTGCCGGGAGCGCGTGTCGCTCGATGAAATCCTGGTCGTCACCTTCACCGAAGCCGCGGCAACGGAAATGAAGCAGCGCCTCCGCGCCGCGCTGGAAAAAACATTGAACATTGAGCATTCAACATTCAACCAACATCTGGCTGAACAGCTCGCGTTGTTCGACACCGCGCCCATCGGCACCCTGCACAGTTTTTGTCTGCGGCTGGTGCGCGAGCATTTCTACGAACTCGGCCTGGATCCGCAACTGGCCGTGCTCGACCCCGGCGAAGCCCGCCTGCTGGCCGAGGAAACGCTGGACGAACAATTCCAGGCGCATTACGCCGAGCGGACGGATTTTTCCATCGCGGTGCAAAATCTCATCCAGATTTACGGCAACGGCGAGGAACGCCCGATCCGCGCGATGCTGCTGCGGTTGCATCATTACGCCCAGACCCGGCCTGATGCCGGCCACTGGCTCGCGGAACAATTCGCCCGCTTCGAATCGCCGGAACCGGTTGAATGGCGCAAATGGCTGAATCAGGCGACTACCGATTGGCGTAAGGAATGGCTGCCGGTTTTGGAGAAACTAGGGACGCCGGGCATCGCCCCGGCACGATTCGAATACCCCGCCCCTCACGCCGAGGCGGCGCTCGACGCTGCGCCCGCAAACGAAAAGGCGACCGAATGCCTGGAAATCCTCCACAAGTTATCAAAACATTCTCTGGATGGACGGGCCGCGATAGTCTTGGAACAAATCCTGGCGGCAGACGAAAATTATCCGAAGGGCAAAAAGGGCGCGCTTCGCAAACCGCTTGAAGATTTTTTTGCGGACACCGCTTTTCTACATTCGCTCATGCCGGGCGAGAACCGCCGCGAGCCGCTGGCCGAGGATTGGAATTGGGTTCGTGGGCACATGACCGCACTGCTGCGACTGGCACAGGAATTCGGCCAGAAATTCGCTGAACGCAAACGCGCCGACGGCGTGCTGGACTTCCATGACCTGGAACAATTCACCCTGAAATTGCTCTGGAATAGTGATCCCGACCAACCAACCGCGATTGCTGAACGTTGGCGGCGGAAAATCCGATTCGTCTTCGTGGACGAATACCAGGACATCAACGCCGCCCAGGACAAAATCATCCAGGCCTTAAGCCGCGATGTAGGGTGGGGCGAGACTGCTGGCGAGCCGTCGAAAAAAGACGGATTCAGCACTGCCGACGGCTCGCGAGGACGCTCGCCCCGCCGAGGCAATCGGTTCCTGGTCGGCGACGTCAAGCAGAGCATCTACCGTTTCCGGCTGGCCAATCCGAAAATATTCCGCGATTACGCTAAAACCTGGCGGGAAAAAGATGGCCAGGTGATTCCCCTGACGGAAAACTTCCGCAGCCGCGAGGGCCTGCTCGGCTTCGTAAATTCAGTTTTCGAATTGCTCATGCGTGACGAGGTTGGCGGCGTGAAATACGATACGGCGGCACGTTTACAATTCGGCGCGCCGGAACAGCGCGCGGCACTCGGCCTGGCCAACAATCCATCGCCGCGCGCGGAGTTTTTGCTCCGTTTCAAAGGCAACCGTGATGAAAGCCAGGCAGACGGTGATTCCAGCGGCAGCGATTGGGCGGATCTGGAGGAAGCCGAAAAGGAGGCACGACTCGTCGCGCGGCGGTTGCGCGACCTGGTGGCGCAAGACCACAAAATCTGGGATCAGAGCAAAGGCGCCGAACGCGCCGCCGAATGGCGCGACTTGGCGGTGCTGCTGCGCGCGCCAGCAAACAAGGCCGAGGCATACGCCAGGGAATTCGAGCGCGCCGGCGTGCCGTTGATCGTCGAACGCGGTGGCTTTTATAGCAGCACGGAAATCGCTGATTTGCTGAGCCTGCTCAAAGTACTCGACAACCCGTTGCAGGACGTGCCGGCCATCGCCGTGCTGCACTCGCCGCTGGTCGGCTTGTCGCTGGACGAATTGGCCATGGTCCGTCTGGCCGCGGAGGATGTCCACTTCTGGATGGCATTGAACCGGGTCCGAAGTCCACAGTCCAAGGTTCAAAGTGAAACGGCGGCGAAGATTTCAAAATTCCTGGAACGATTTTCGCGCTGGCGACGGTTGGCGCGGCAGGCGTCTTTGTCACAATGCCTGGAATGCGTGCTGGCGGAAACGCATTACGCCGAGTGGTTGCGCTCGCGTCCACGCGGCGCGCAGCGGCAGGCGAATATCGAACGGTTCCTCAGCCTGGCGCAGCAGTTCGATCAATTCCAGCGGCAGGGATTATTTCGATTTTTGAAGTTTATCGAGGCGCAGCAGATGGCCGACGCGGAGCCGGAAGTTGCGGCCGTGGCGGAGGAAAACGCGGTTCGACTGATGAGCATTCACCAGAGCAAAGGCCTGGAGTTTCCCGTCGTGGTGGTGGCCGACCTGGCGAAGCCGTTCAACGAACAGGACCTGCACGGCGAAATTATTTTTGACGAGCAATTCGGACTGTGTCCGCGCGTCAAGCCGCCGCACACCGGCCGGCGTTATCCGAGCCTGCCGCACTGGCTGGCGCAGCGGCATCAGCGCTGCGAACAACGCGGCGAGGAATTACGGCTGCTGTATGTGGCGATGACCCGCGCCCGGGACACGCTGATCCTGACCGCCACGGTTTCGGAGAACCCCTGGAAAACGCTTTGGTCAAAACCGGAGGCCATCACCCCTCAGACCCTGGTCTCGGCGAAAAGCGGCGCGGACTGGCTGGGGATGTGGTTGGGAATGCGGAGTTCGGAATCCGGAGTGCAGAACTCAACCAGAGGCGCCTTGTCGCATTTGCGCTGGCGGATTGTGGAGGCCGATGAGTTGGCGGGGGAAGCGGAGACCAAACCCAGAAAATCGGAAATTGAAACCCTTGCGCTCGACCACGCCACGGCGGCACGGTTGCATACGATGTTGTCGTGGGAATACGCCTTCGACGCCGCAACACGGCGCGCGGCCAAATCTTCGGTCACGGCATTGCGCCGGCAGGCGGAGGAACTGGACAATGAAGCAGAACCGCTGTTCCAAACTTCATCCCGTTTTGTGGAACCGTCTTCCCGGCAGCGACGGCGTCCAAATTCAAATCCGCCATCGGCCATCCGCCACCCGCCGTTGAGCGCGGCAGCAACGGGCACGGCCCATCACAAGTTTCTCCAGCATGTGACACTGGATCGGGCGGAGGATCCGACTGCCCTCGAAGAGGAGGCCGGACGCCTGGAAACCGCCGGCATTTTGACCATGGCCGAGCGCGCGGCCCTGGACCTGGAGGCGGTGGCGGCGTTCTGGAAATCCGAACCGGGCCGGAAAATTCGCGCCCAAAAGCCGGATCGTCTGATGCGTGAATTGCCGTTTACGGCAAAATTCAGTCCGGCGGAAGTGGACAGCATCATCGGCATGAAAACACCGCCGGGGCTGGAGGATGAATTTGTGGTCGTCCAGGGCGTGGCGGATCTGGTGGCGTTGCTGCCCGGGGAAATCTGGCTGGTGGATTTCAAGACGGACGAAATCAAGCCCCAAGAACTGACCGGGCGAAGGCGGCTCTACGCACCACAGTTGAAGCTTTACGCGCAGGCATTGTCGCGAATTTATGCACGACCGGTAACAAACTGCTGGCTGCATTTTCTTGCCGCCCGAAAAACGATCAGCATTTAGAGCGGTTCAATAATTTCCGTAGCCGCCAAGGTAACGAGCCGGGATTTACGCCAGAAGGTCCACCGACTCACGTCGGCGGCTACAGTTTTCCGGGAACCGCTTTTAGGGTGGAAACAGCGCGCTGCGCTGTCCGAACGCCGTCGGACGGTGTCTTTGTCTGAAAATCAATCCGGCTCGCCGAGCGGAAGTTCATCTTCGGGATTTTCCCTGGCCGGCAATTCGATGGCAGCGGGACGCGAAGGCGGCGGTGCAGCGGGCGCGGAGGCTTCGCGCAGGCGCACCATCGCCGGACGCAAAAGTTTCCCTTGAAAGTTGTAGCCCGAGGCGATGGTTTCAGCGATTGCCGCGCCGGCGGGCGGGTTGCCCTTGGAGTCGGCGACCTGATACCGGGCGGCGTCGAAGGCCTCGCCCGGTTCGGCCGCAAACGGCGTCAGGCCGATGCGGCGGACCGAGCCGCGGCAGGCATTTTGGAAATGGGTAATTTGCTCCGCCAACTGCGGCTGGCCCGAACGCCGGGCAGCAGCGTACAAGGCAAAAATATGATCGAAAATGCGCACGAGCATTTGCAGCCATTCGGCCTCGCCACGGTGCATTTTCTCAACCTCCAGCCGAAGCGTGGCTTTCTCGCTGTCATTTATCTTCTGCATGAATTCGGAAAATTCACGGACTTCGGCGCCCATTTTATCGGCGATCTGTTTGGCCCCGGCGGCGGTTTTCTCGGCCTGACCCTGGATGACGTCCCATTGATTCGTGGCGGAGCTGATTTGGGCGGCGAGTTTTTCCAGATCCTGGATTTTGTCAGCCACGGCCCCGAGGGCGTTGACCTGGATGGCCGTGCCCATGGCGCGGTAATCCAGCAGGAAGGGGAGAATCCCCAGGCCCGCGCCGAGCGCGGCGGAAGCGAAGCACGCGAGAATCTCCCATTTGGAAATCGGATGCGGTGATTTCCAGACGATCAAATAGGCGAAGGCGAACAGCAACGCGTTGCCCAGCAGGAACGGCCATTTGGGAATTTTCCACTCTCTCACGTCGTTCATGTTTCCGAGTTTCGTAAAATCGCCCCGGCAGCGCAAGCAAACCCCTCGCCGGCGATGTTGGATATAATTCCTCGTATCCGAAAATAGGGCGTCTGGTTGCAGTTCAAGCTTTCGCTTGTCAGACACGCGGCAAGTTGAAGCTTGAACTCCCATAAATCATTCCGGTCTCCACTGCTCGCTTTCTCCTCGACTAACGGCGGGCACACCCCGAATCATTTAAGGCGTGCGGACTTGCGTCATCTTCAACCCGGCGGCACGCGGCGACAAAGCCCGGCATTTTCGCCATCATCTGGATAAAATCGCCTCCCGGGGGGCGTTGAAGGCGACGGTTGTCCCCGGTGACGCCCGGCGGCTGGCGACCGAAGCGGTGGCGGACGGTTTTGAATTGATCGTGGCCGCCGGAGGCGACGGCACGGTGAACGAAGTGCTCAACGGCATCGGCGACGCAGCCGACGGTTTTGCGCGGGCGCGACTCGGCGTACTGCCCCTGGGCACGGTGAACGTTTTCGCCCGGGAAATCGGGTTGCCCTTGCGCATTGAGCGGGCGTGGGAAACACTCCAACGCGGACGCGAAACCCGTCTGGATTTGTCCCGCGTGGAATTTTCGGTTGATGGCGCCCGCCAGCAACAGTATTTCGTTCAGCTCGCCGGCGCAGGCCTGGACGCGCGCGCCATCGAGCTGCTTAGCTGGCCCTTGAAAAAGAAATTCGGCCCGCTGGCCTACGTCATTGCGGGGCTAAAGGCCCTGCGCGGCAGATTGCCGAAAATCATCCTGCGAGTCGAAGGGCTGACCGCCGCCGGCGAATTGGTTTTGATTGGCAATGGGCGTTTCTACGGCGGGCCGTTTGAAATTTTCCCGGGGGCGGACGCTCGTGACGGGCTTCTGGATGTCTGCGTTTTGCCGCGGGCGGATTGGCTGAGCCTGCTGCGTTGCGCGCCCGGTTTGCTGATGCGGGGGAAACTGCCCGTCAACGCCGTGCAACGGTTCCGCGCCCCAGGCTTTGAGCTGACGGGCGACGGTTCCGCATCGTTTGAACTCGACGGCGAATGGGCTGGAAATCTGCCGGCCACCTTTTGCGTGGCGCGCGAGCAATTGCGCGTGGTTGTTCCCTGAACCGGTCAATCCCAACGGTGAAAAGGAATTGCGCCCGGTTCCAGGAACGTTCCGCACTTCGGGCATTTATCGGGTTGTTTCCACAACCGGATCCGATGGCGGAGGGAAACGGGACAGGCCAGCTCCCATTTAATCCAGGGGCGCACGCCGCGCGGCGACAGACGGTTCAATAAGGTGACAAACCTTGGTGCCATCTGCGGATGACTCTCCCAGCGGAACGATGGCTTGAAGGCAATCACCGCGTCGTACAGTTCCTTGCAGTCGGCGCACAGAACAGTTTGAACGACGACATGCCGGCCGCGATCGGCGCCGCCGGACACCCGGGCACGATAACCGCATTTGGAACATTCGAAGAGATAACTGCGGCCCATAAACTGATGTGCCGGGCGCGGTTTGCCGTGGCAGTCCTCACTCCGGGCGAAGGCCGGTCAAAGTCTTTTCCTTGCAAAGCGCGACCCGACGACAATTTCAAGTAACGTTCAAAATTAGCGGCTCGCCCCTGGTTTGTAAAAGCAATTGCGGTTTTTACCCGCCACGGCCGTAATCGGGCCGTGCGTGGAACATCTCGGTGTTGCGCTTCTTCAGGCGCCTGCAAACCTGCAGTGAAACCTGTGTCAAACGATTTTCAGCACGTTCACTTTGGAGGATTTAAACATAAAAGAATTTCGCTTCAGTCAGTCGGTTGGTCGGGTAGTGGTACATTTTGCCATTGTCGGAGGTGCGAGCATGCTCGAACCGGCTCGTCACTAGCCTCGCCCCACCAAACTGTACCCACATCGTTAGTCGGCCTCCGACGTGACAGCTTGCCGGGTCGCAGCGCGGAGCCTTGTTGGAGGAAGATGCTTCAGCCCGCCTTCGTTACGCCACGGCGTGGCGATCTTCGCTCTCCGCAGGGCCGGGCGAAGACTGGGTTGGCAGGGACTCGAACCCTGGACCAATGCCTTAAAAGGGCACTGCTCTACCAACTGAGCTACCAACCCATCCTATTGTAAAATCAAGCTGCTTTGAAGATTCACAACCGCAAGAAAAGCTGACTTGTAACCCATACTTGTCACCCGCCCGATTTGTGCTATATTTCTGCATGAAAACGACGCAGAAAATGACACCGACACCGGCTGGACAACCAGTGTTTCACAAAGTCGCAGAGAACTTGTATCGGCTCGAATCATCGAGCGGGTATTATGCCCTATTGAAGCGTGGAGGCAAGCAGTTTCGCCGGTCGCTCAAGACCAAAGACCGCAAATTGGCCGACCGCCGTTTGAACGCGTTACGGGCAAAAGTGGGCTGCCTGAAAATGTCTCCAGAAGCAAAATTGAATTTTGAACAGGCCGCGAATTTATGGTTGGAGACGAACAGACACGCATTGAGTCCAGGCACCATCAAACGCCGGAAAATGTATATCAAAGGACTCGCCCCCTCTTTCCGAAATGTTCCGATCCGCAATCTCACCGCGCAGGATTGCGACCATTGGGTGAAGGAGCGCGGCGCAACGCTCGCTTCTGAAACTTTCGTCCACGAATTGGATGTTATGAAAGCGGTTTTTGAATTTGCTCTGGATCGCGGCTTGCTTCTTTCCAATCCGTCCAAACACATCAAACGCCGGAAGGTCGTTTCCAAACAAATTGTCGTTCCCACCCTCGACCAGTTGAAGCAACTCGTAAGTGCCATCCGGCAGGCCGACGGACACAAGGGCAACCAGGAAAGAAGCAAAGACGGCGCGGACCTGGTTGAATTTTTGGCATATTCGGGTGCGCGCATCGGCGAAGTTATCGGCGGCGGAGAGGCCAGCGAAAAAAGACCCTTGCTTTGGAACGACGTTGATTTCGGGCGTGGCACGCTTTTTCTGCCTGGAACAAAAACCGAAGCCGCTCCGCGCACCATGCCCATGTCGGAAAAACTGCGCTCTCTCTTGGCTCGATTGAAGGCGGAGAAAAATCCGCAGCCGACCGACCGGATTATTCCGTTTAATAGCGCGCGTAAATGTTTGCAGACGGCCTGCAAGAAATTGGGACTGCCGCAGTTCACCCATCATGATTTTAGGCATTTTTTTGCGACAACCTGCATTGAATCCGGCGTGGACATCCCAACGGTGAGCCGCTGGCTCGGACACAAAGACGGCGGCGCACTGGCGATGAAACGCTACGGCCATTTACGGCAGGAACACAGCTTTGCGATGATTAAAAAAGTGAGTTTTGACAAACCGGCCAATGTCATTCCGCTGCCAAAATCAGAAGATGCAAAAGCGGGTGAAAAAGTTTCCGCATCCGGCGACTGCCGCGCTATTGCCAAGGCCAAGACGAAATACAGTTATCCGTGGTGGGCATCCGAAAATCCGCTTGAAGTGTTTTGGGGGCAACTCAACGAAGAAGTTTTCATTGTTCCAATGGAAAAAATTCTTGGAGTGGCAAAGCAGGCAATGGGACGCCAAGTATTAAAACAGGAATTTTCCGACCGGCAGGCGCTCATGGACGAGCTATTGGAACGCACGCCCGAAGCAACATTCCGTGAAATTACCGCCAGAATACCGGCTCAAAAATCCGAAGTTGCCGATGAACACGCAGCCAATTGATTTTACCGGATTCACTCGATTGGATCGGAGGTTTCCCGCAAAAAGCGGTCAAGATCATCTCTGGAATAAATCGGATGCCGCAATGCCCGCGAAGGGTGCAGCAGGCCACGCTTCGTTAAACGGTCAATGGTGATTTTGGAAACGCCCAAATAAATGGCCGCTTCCGCGCGTTTGTAGCCTTGCTTCTCAATGTGAGTTTTCGCTTCCGTATCTGTTGAATCACCGTTGCGGCCTGACTTTGAAAGTTGGCTGTTGTCTTTAAGCATGACCGTTCTCCTTGTTGTCTTCGATTTCGACTGCCTTGACTGAAACCTCATCCCCAACCAGCGACGCATACCGCTCCGGCAGAGGCTTGACGAACTCAACGCAGCGGTCTTGCAGTCCCAATGCCAATTCACGCAGGCTTTTGCCCGTAATGCACACAGTGCGATTGAGAAATAACAGCGTGAGCGTGTCCTGCCCGTCGCCCGCCTCGAATTTAGCCAGTTCCAAATGGTGGTAGGGCAGCAGGCAGAAACTTTTTGAATTCAGTTCGAGCCGCAAATGATCCACCGGAACGGGACTGCCATTAACGCCGGTTCGCCGTTTGAAACAGGGATTTTCAGTTTTCATATTCTCATGCTTTTGCTTTGTTGTTGGTTTCGTTTTTGTCGCAAAATTTCAATTTGCCGCCGGATGGTTTCGGCTGATTTGACCGCCGGCTTGATTGGTTCGGCGGACTTAATGGATTCAGCAGGCTTTTCAACTGGCTTCACGGTCTGCGGTCGTTTCACCTCTGCGGCCTGCCGGAGCACCTTGGCTTGACGTTCGGATTCTTCCCAGTGCAACGTTTCCGCCTGCCGGACAATTTCCACCTGTCGCTCCATTGATTCGCGTTGTGATTGCTGAACATTCAGAACAAAGGCGATGTTGCGTCCCCAATCCGCCGCCAGTTTTTGGACCGCGCTTGGCTTCATGTCCATTGCCAACGTCCGATGGCCCGACCGAGTGATGTTTTGCCGAAGCTGGATTTTGTCGGCAGTGAAAATCTTCACCCCCTTGCGCCCGCGCGAAATTGTCACATACCATTGCTGTTCATTTGTCGCGGCTTTGACGGCGGAATCGGAGAACAGGACATAATCCACGGTCTTGCCTTGAGCGGCGTAGGACGTAACGGCGTAACCGCGCACGAACTGCCGGTAATGGTTGGGCAAGGTCCGGCCATCATCCAAAACAATGCGCCCGTCGGCGTGGATTTTCTTCACCGTCACCAGTTCGCCGTTGGCGAGCCTGCGGCCATCCTGGGATTTGTCATTGGCCTTGAGTTGCAGCCGGTCGCCGGTGGACAAGGAAAGTTCCTTTGGCTGACAGACCGCGATTTTGTCCAGTTCCTTGAACGGCACAGGCCGGATGCGATTGTCGGCCTCAATCAGCAAATGCCTGTCGCTCATGCCGCGCAGTTTTCCCGCGCTGCCGGATTTGAAACCGGCGGTCGGGCGGTTGAACACCAGCACGGAATCCGGCTGGTAAAATCGTTTATCGCGCTTTTGGGCGTCCGTCAAATCCTGCCGTTCCAGTGCCGTGACCGTTGTTTCATCATCGCCAATCAACTTTTGTGCTTTCAGGCCGATCCGAACCGATTCGTTGACCCTGTGAATTTCGTTCCAGCTTTGCGAGACGACCACGGTAGTTTTTTGTTTTTTGAAAAGTTCAAGGAAGTGTTCCGTCAATTTCGATTGTTGATCGGCCAGCGTGCAGGCGACGATGGCGCCTCGATTGTCCAGCCGGTCAAAGGATGAGCCGAGCTTGCCACGCCGCGCCTCATCCACGGCGAGCCGGTATTGTTCCAGCCAGTGACGTTCAGCCTGATTTTTCGCTGCCGCCGGATTTTGACGGCGGATATTCGTCAGTTCGGCATAACCAAGGCCGGAATACGTTTCAATCGCCCGCAGCGCATCGGACGCCTCGACCGCCCCATGCTGGCGGGTATCGCCGGACAGGATGACGCGACCTTGCATGATTTGAACGTAATCTAGCAGTTGCAGCATTTGTTCCCCGCCAATTTGCCCGGCCTCATCCACAAGGACAACCGCGCCACGACGCATTGCCTTTTGCGTGAGAAACGCGCTGACTGTTTGTGCGCCGGTGAAACCATCGCGTTCCAAGTCGGCGACCTGC
>DATJNM010000032.1:0-22318 GCA_035508155.1 Candidatus Sulfopaludibacter sp.
AAACGACTCGCCCCCAGGTTTACCGTTTCTCGGAGGCCACGTATTGTGAACCTCTTTAAACACTGTCAATGTTACTACCATACCGTTTTCCTTTCGTTCGTCCCGCACGTTTAAAACGTCCGGCATGCAGTGCGGTTAAGCATGCCGGAAATTCAACCCACGACGGACACCGCCGCCAGACGCAACGATTTCAGATGCGGCGGCGCGCTCAGGCGCAAAGGCACCCGCCGCTACAAAACGAGATCGTCTGGCGGCTGCTGCACTTGGCTTTTCTCCGGTTCCGGCAGCGGTACCGAATTGACGATGGCGAGAATCGCAGCTTGCAACGCTCGCGGAAGCCGACACCACGCCGCGACTACTTTTGCCAACTCAGGACTTGCCGCGTCAGAAATCTGTGCGCATATTTGTGTACACCCCATTTGTGGGGTGTTCGGAAGTGATTGATTATGTGAAGTTTCCACGTTTTGAGTTAAGGGTTCGAATCCCTTCGCTCGCTCCACTTACGCCATGAACAACAGATCAGACAGGAAATCGTGGATTACGGCAGCGTGTCTGGTCGTTTTGTTTCTATTTTCAATGACCGGGTCGTTGGTGGCAGCACCGGTGATCACACCCATAGGGAATGTAACCGTTCCGGCAGGAAAATCGTTGATCATCCCCATCACAGCGACGGTGACGAACGGGCGGCCGCTGACGTTCACCATCACCGGCATCACAAATGGAATAGCGATCGTCACGCATACCAATAATCCGTTCTGGAAGATCAATGTGGCGCAGGCGTGCGCCGCGAATGCGCCGGGAGCGTTCCAAACGCCGTTTCGCGGAGGCGTGGCGACGGTGACGAATGTGGGGGACATGACGTTCATGCTGTTTCCGGAGTATGCGCCGAACACGGTGTCGATTTTTCAGGGGTTGTCAGATTCGGGATTTTATAACAGCAACACCATCTTTCACCGGGTCATCAATGGTTTTATCATCCAGGGAGGCGATCCTCTGACAAACGGGACGGGCGGGCTGGTATTTCAATACGATGACGAGTTCAATCCACAGGCGATCTTCAGCGGGAACGGCCAGTTGGCGCTCGCAAACTCGGGAAAGAACACGGACGGCTCTCAGTTTTTTGTGACTGAAGCGCCGTATCGGTATGGAGATTTTCAATATACGATCTTTGGACAATTGGTACGGGGATTTGCCGTATTGACGAACATCGAGACGACCCCGGTGGATGCCAATGACCGGCCCCTGGCAAATGAGATTATCACTCAGATATCGATGGTGCCGGACACGGCTGATACCGTGATTACGCTGGTGGCGACGAATAGAGCGGGCGTGACAAACAAAGTCACGGTGATAGCGAATGATGGGGCCGGCGGGTACGCGACAAACATTTTCATCGCAACTTCGATTACAGACAGCAACAGCAACAATCAGCCGTTCTTTTTTGGGAACATAGTCACAAATGTCGTGGCGCCGGTGAATACGCCGGCAACGAACATCATCAATGCGCTGGAACTGGACGGCGAGCCTCTGTATTGGTTTTTGTATAACGACAATGCCGCCGCGGTGACCAATTACCTCGACGGCGGGATGTCCAATTCCATCCTGAAAACGCTGACCTATAATGTGACCAACGCAGGGGGACAGGTTCAATTCTATCTGAAGCCCCCGGCAAATTTCACCGGGCAGGTAGCGTATCAGTGGGTTGTGAGTCCCGACGGCTCGTGGGACGTCGACGGTGAACAGACTCCGTTCTATTACTTAACTTATTTTTTCACGTTCGGAGATACGCCGATCAATGCCCAGGCTTCGCCAACGCCGCCGAAATCGCCGGGAACGTTCACGAATTTGCTGCTGGCGACCTTCACGAATGGCGTACCGGGAAGCGCAGTCACAAATTTTACGGCGAGCATCCAGTGGGGAGATGATACTATCGCCGCGGGAGTCATCGGCACAAATACAGCGCGAATGAAAGAGGTGTTTGGTTCGCACAGTTACACGAATTCAGGAGTTTACCCTATTGCCATTACCATCCAAAGCGGGCTGGGAGCCTCGGCAGTGGTCAGTAACGGTGTCACGGTGATGCCGTCCCTCTCATTGACACACATGGGGACAAATATGGTGGCGGCATGGCCGGCCTGGGCGTATCAGTTTGGACTGCAGAGCAGTTCGAACCTGACGGGAACAGTCTGGACGGGCATGCCGAATTACCCGGTGCTTTCCGGGTTCCAGAATGTGGTGTCCAATACGGCGTTGCCGGGGAAACTTTTTTTCCGGTTGAACGAATAGAGCAATTGGCTATTTCCGCGAAATGAGCCCGAATTGTTCGCGTTCAATCCATCCCGTGTCGGACTGCGTTCGGATCAAATAGTAATTTCCGTGCGTCCGGAGTTTGCGAGCCGGTTCGCCTGAAGTCAGAGTTGAAATGACTTCGCCCTCGCGCGTCGGCGTCAAGAGCAGGGGCGCGTTATCTTCCAGGACAAAGCCGAGGTGCGTGCGGCTGATGACGCCCCAATTTGCCGGCAGACTGAATAAAAAAACACAAAGGCCGCACGCCGCCACAGTTTGATGCCAGACGGCTTTTGGCCGGCGAAAAACCGGTGGCAGAAGTATCATGCCCGCAGCCAGCCAGAGACTGGCGCCGGCAATCCATAACCAGGCCGCGGGCGGGAGCCAGGTGGACAATGTTTCGAACCATCTAAGCTGCGGCGCGTCCAATTGGGTCACCTGGCGCGCAAATTGGAGGTCCTCGACGGCGGGCTTGTTAAACGGATCAACCCACAACGCCTGCTCCCAGGCCAATATCGCCGCACCAGCATGGCCGCGCTGCCATTCGGCCAGGCCCAGGTTGACGAACATGCCGGCCGCGGGGCGAACTGAAGCGGCCGTTTCAAATGCCTGCGCGGCGGGCGCAAACTGTCCGGCGCGATATTCCGCGATGCCTTCCGCGAAGGAATCGTTGGTCACGGCCCGGACGTTCGCGAATGAGCAGGCGAGGAGCAGGACCGCCAGAAAGACGGGAGTGACGATTCTCACAAATGTTCCTCCAGTTTCAGCAAAACGGCGTTCACATCCGGCTGGAGCGCGGGCCAATTGGTTTGCATTTGAGGCGCCGAGGCGAAGCGCGTGTCCGCGGCCGCGAAGATTTTGCGGACCGTTTCACCGGCGGCGCCGGTTCGGTCGGCATCGTCAAGGTGTTCCAAAACATCGGAGCAGACGAGCGCCTGCGGATGCGCCGCGTAGCGCGGCGCGGAGGCGATTTGCATGGCGTTGGCCGCATGGCGGACGATTGCAGCCGCGTCACCGCGCCCGGCGGCATCGCGCAGCCGTCGCTTTTCGCGGCGCAAGAGGCGCCGGGCTTCGCGCCGGCGGACGATGTCCGGATGCGCTTCCAGAAATCGCCGATGGCGGTCCCATCGCCATAATCCAAAAATGGCCAATAAGGGAACAAGCTGGAAACAGATGAACCCGGCGCGCAATTGTGGAGGCACAATGCTGGCGACCGATTTGCCGGGCGAGGGCGATAAATCGCCCAATCGCAACGGCGCTCCAGACGCAGCTCCGGCATCCACCGTCGACATTTCGGTTGGCAGCCCCTGGGATGTGACCGTGACGGGCAGAGATGGAATAGTCAAATCCACATAGCTTCCGCTTGCCGGATCAAAACAACTGAACGGAATCGCGGGGGTTTGCCGCACCGCGTCGGTCAGCGGAATTAACGTGAAGGAAAAATCCGGCGGGTTGTCAGGAATGATTTCCCAGTCATTGACAGTCGGCGGCGCGGGTGGGACGAGGCGATTCAAGGGGGAGCCGTTGTGGACGGCCACTGTAAGCCGCACCGGCTGGCCTGTCTGAATCCGATTGGTGGACAACTGTGGAGGGCTAAGGTTGAATGTTCCTATTGAGCCGTTGAAATCGGCTGGCTGGCCGGCTGGCAGGGGACGAACATTCACTTGAACGGGATCCGAAGTGAGCAAAACATAGCGCGGCGGCCCGCCGGAAATGACGACCGGGCCGCTGGCTGTAATCGGCCCGAAAAAATCGCGACCGGCGGCGAATGCCTGCGCTGAAAGCGCGATTGGCCCGGCCTCAATCGGCGTCAGGGTGATCTCATAGATGAACGCCTCATTGGTGCGGCCGTTAAGTCCAATGGGTTCTACGGCCTGTTTCATCGTGGTTAGATCACTGCTGAATCCGTTTCCACCGAACTGGACTTCGCGCAGCGCCTCGATTTGATTTTCCGGTGAGGCGGGCAGTATGACGCTGGCGCGGAGCGGTTGGCCGAGAAAGACATTAGTCGCCGAAACTTCCAACACCAGTTTGCGGGGCGCCGGGCCGGGAATGGATTTGTCCACATCCAGGGTTGCCGCCGGGATTTGGACAGGTTTGCCGTCGAGAATCACATTGAAACCCGGCACGACAAAATGTCCTGCCGCTGTGGCGCGCACTTCGTAGAGGTATGAGTCGAGCAGAAGAATTTTATTTGAGAAGCCATGCACCAATTGGTCCTGCGACATTGACCCGAACTTTAATTGAGGCGGGGCAGAAATGACGCCGGGCCATTTGATATCTCCTCCCGGTCCGTCAAGTGCAACCCGGTAAAACACAGTTTGGCCGACACGCGCAGCAGGCGGATCAAAACCCGCCGTGACGGTCAGTGGGGAGGAGAGATCCGCCAGCGGTTGGACAACCTGCATGGCGGCGGCCTGCGCTGGAGACACGTGAGGCGAGACCTGCGCCCGCAACGAGGCTGCTGCGGCCATCGTAAGAATTATCGAAATGAGGCAAGGAACAAAACGCATGTCATTCTTTACCATGTAAGGCCTGATTGCACGTTACGGCCGGTTTTGGCTTCGTTCATCATGAGCTGCTCTGCCGCGTCGATCGGGATGCCATTGAGAATTTGCGCGGCCTGATCCGGTGAGAGAGAGGTTCCGATGGGGTTGCCTATCCGCGTAGCGCCCTCCTTCAGGCCCTCCAAATCTCCCGGCTGCACCCCGCCATCCTCATCATCCTTGTCACCTGGAGCGCCGGGCGGCAGGTTGGGTTTCGGAATACGACCGCCAATTTGCTTTAAAAGCTCATTCAATTTCTTGTGCTGGTCGCCGAGTTTGGCGGCAAGGCTCTGCATTTGGCGCAGGCTGTCCACAAGCCGGGCGATGTATTGCTCGACGATTTCGGAGTTGTGGGCGGCATCCGCATCGGCTGGGTTCAATTCGGCGGCGCTCTTGAAATTGTCATCCGCCTGCTGCCATTTGCGCAGTGTTTCGCCATAAGTTTGTATTGCCTGGCGGACGGCTGCCTCGACAGTGCGGAGATCATGCCGGGCCCCGTGCCCGGCCATGTACGCCGCAATCAGTTTTGACAAATCATTTCCTGCCAGCGCCGCCTGTCCCTGTTGAATTGCCGACGCTGCCTGCAAACTTGTTTCGTCGCCCTGGGCGGAAGTCGATTGGGCATTTGGCCCTTTCTTCAACGCCGCCAACCCATCGTCAAATCGCGCATGCGCCAAATTATAAAGGGCCGCCGGCTGCACGCGCTCATCCTGCGCAGCGAGCGAAGCAAGGAACATCTGTTCCGCTTCGGGGAAGTTTTTAGCGGCGATTAGTTGCGTTCCGGCATTGTAAAAATCCCGGGCGGTCACCGGTTGAATTGCCGGCGCAATGGCATTCGTTTGATCGCCGGCAAATGCGGAGCCTGCCAGCGCCAGCATAAAAGCCAGCACGCACCGTTTTAAATGGACGCGCGAAATCATGAGATGGCGTTTGGTGTCCACACTTTAGCGTGCTCCGGAGGTTTCAATTTGGCATGCGGGATCATGAGAGTTCAGAAGTAAGTCTCCGGCGCGTACTGATTAATGATTCGGCGACGATGAGCGCCAGCGCGAGAGCAATGGGCCCATGGAAATGATCCACACCGGTAGCGGTCGAACGGCGCGCGCTGCTGGCGCTGTCCAGCGCCTGAACGGCGAAGCGAACGTTCATTAAACCGTTTTCAGCGGGGCCGAGTGGATAATATTGGCCTCCCGTTCCCTCAGCGATTTCGCGGAGCGTTTGTTCGTCCAATCGGCTGCGGACCACGTTGCCACGGGCATCGCGCACCCATTCCTTTTGGCCGGCGTCGTTCACAAATTGGATTTCCTTCCCGGCAGTTGTACCCACGCCGATGGTGAAGACGACGACACCATTCGTTGCCAGCGATTTTGCAACCGCCACACCGGTTTTATCCAGGTCCTCACCATCGGTCAGCAACACGACGAGTTTTCTCCGGCTGTGTTTATCCATGTCCCGATAAGCTTCCTCCAGCCCCTGGCCAACGTCGGTGCCGAGGTCCGGAATGGTTTTATCGTTCATTCCCAACAATGTTTCATCAAATGCATCGTAGTCAAAGGTCGAAGGAGATTCCGTAAACGCGCTGCCGGCGAAGGCGACCAGGCCAACCCGTCCACGGGCGTAGCGCTGGACAAAATTCATAATGCCATATTTCGCCGCGTCCAGCCGGTCGGGCTGAGCGTCGGTAGACAACATGCTGCGCGAGCAATCCAGCACAAAAACGACATCCTCTCCGACCCATCCATTGGCGGTTTCCACCCGGCCCCATTGAGGCCGTGCCAGGGCGATGCCGGCCAGCGCAAACGCCGCCAGCAGCAGGCCGTTTTTGAAACGCCGCCGCACCGGGCTATGGGACGCAGTCAATTGCCGGGCAAAATGCGGCGCGACCATCCTCCCCAATTCTTCGCCACGCGCCTTTGCGGCATGACGATACAGCAACGCCACCAATACCGGCGCCAGGACAGCCAGCCAAAGCCAGGCCGGCGCGGCAAAATGGAAACCGGCGAAATTCGTCACGGGACCCTCCGATATCTTGTGTTTGCCAAAATCAATTCCAGTGCCAGCACACCCAGGCCCGCCAGCAGGGGCCATTCGAAAAGCGGCTGGTATGTGGCGAAACGGCGCCGCGTTATTCTTGATTTTTCCAGCCGGTTAATCTGGTCGTAAATGGTTTGCAATTGGCGTTGATTGGTGGCGCGATAAAATTGTCCGCCTGACAATTTCGCCATCGTTCCCAGCACGGAGAAATTTGCCGGCTGCAACAGGAAGGAGGGAATCAAATTGCCGTTGCCATCGAGAATAAACTGGCCGGTCTGCGGATCGAATTTCGGCATGTTGCACGGCTTTTCCTGGCCGATGCCAATGGTGTAAACTTTGATGCCCAGCGCGGCGGCGATTTGCGCGCCAGCCAATGGGCTGACCTGGCCCAGGTTGTTATCGCCGTCGGTCAGGAGGATGATGATGCGGCTCTTGCCGTTAGGGACAGCCTTGAGCCGTTTGGAGGCGACGGCGACGGCGTCTCCGATGGCCGTGCCCAGGTCGCTGATGATGCCGATGTGCAAACGCTTGACGTTTTGAATGAGCCAGTCATGGTCCATGGTGAGAGGACTGACGAGGTAAGACTTGCCGGAGAAGGCGATCATGCCAATCCGGTCATTGGGCCGTTTTTCGATGAAGTCCTGCAACACCCCCGAGGCGATGGCAAAACGGGAAAGCCGTTCCTCCGGCGCCATGTCCACCGCCATCATGGACCAGGACACGTCCTGCACGAGCATGATGTCAATGCCCGGGGTTTCGGTTACGACATGATAGTCCGCCAGCCGCGGTCCGGCCAGCGCCACGATACCCAGTCCCACTGTCAGCAAGCGCAAGGTTGCCAGCAACCGTCCCGCTGCCGTCCGCATCCGGCCGCCCGCTGCCTGCACGATTTCGGCGCTGGAAAATTTCAGGGCCGACCATTTGCCTGCCCTGCCGCGCAACAAGGCGTAAACGGGCAACAAACCCAGCAACGCAAGGACCCACGGATATTGAAATTCAAACTCGCCGTTCATTGTTAGTGGCCGAGGCATTTTCCGGCCTGCGGGCTTCCTCCTCGATAACAGCGATGAATTGCAGTGCGCGGCCGGCGGCATTGAGGGATGCGGGCGAAGCGGCAGGCGAAAATCGTCGCTCGTCGCAGGCGCGGAGAAAATCGGAAATGGCGCGCTTCAGCTCAGGCGCGATTTTTTCGCTATGCTCAAGTTCGCGGCAAAATTCAGCCGTGGTGAGTTCGCAGGGTGGAAAAAGCAGAGTTGCGCAGACGTAACGGCGGAGCGCCTGCGAAACTTCGCTCAACACTTTTCCGTCTTCAGGCCGGGCGCCACATTTGGCCAGGGCTTCGCCTGCTACGATTACCGGAGGCAAGACCCGCTGCGGCCTCGATTTCAGAATTTGCCACACGACAACAGAAGCCAGCCCAAGAAAAATAGAACTGCCGACGATAACCGCCATTCCATGTTGTTCCCAAAATGTCGGCGGCAATGGCGCTCGCGGGGGCAAGAGTCTTGGCAATGCATTCGTTGCGGATTGGCCAATGACGCCCGGGGTCACAAGGAAGAAAATAGAAAACAAAAACATCGAACACCGAACATCGAAAATCGAACATCGAACAGACTGGAAATTGAGGGGTTGCATTGGATGCTGAATCTCGGCTATTCGGCGTTCGACGTCCATTTTTTCAGCCCCGCCGCCGGCCCCGGCGGATTTCAAAAAACCGCTGCAAGGTCGGCGCAAACGGTTCGGCGGTGTTCAATCGAAGCGTGTCCACGCCGGTACGGATAAGCCGGCGGTCCAGTTCGGCCAACCGGTCCGCGTTGACAGCGGCAAACCGTGTGCGCACGGAACGGCTTTTGGAATCCAGTTCGAAGATTTCGCCGGTCTCGGCATCCTCGATGCTGAGCAGGCCAGCCTCCGGCAGAATGCTTTCACGCGGATCGTGCAGGTGCAGGCAAACGACATCATGCCGCGTGTTTGTCAGGCCGAGTTTGGCGACAAAATCCTGCCGGACTGGAACACCGGCAACAGGCGGGACGCCCGTGCTACTGCCACTGCCACTGCCGAGACTGTGCAAAAAATCCGTCAGCAGGAAAACAATCGAGCGCCGGTGCAGGACGCGATTCAAAAATTCAAGCGTACCGGAAATGTCAGTGCCCCGGCGCCGAGGCTGGAAGGCGAGGAGTTCGCGGACGAGGCGGAGGACGTGACGCCGCCCTTTTCGCGCTGGAACAAAGAGCTCCACCTCGCTGCTGAATAACAGCAGCGCGACCTTGTCGCCATTTTTCGCGGCGGACATGGCAAGTGTGGCGGCTATCTCGGCGGCGAACTCGCGCTTGGTGCGATTCCCGGATCCAAAAGCCGACGATGCCGAAATGTCCACGGCGAGCACCACCGCCAGTTCGCGTTCCTCGCGGAAAGATTTCACAAAAGGCCGGCCCATGCGGTTGGTGACGTTCCAGTCGATGTTCCGCACGTCGTCGCCCGGGACGTATTCGCGCAGCTCTTCGAAGTCCATGCCGCGCCCCTTGAAATGGCTGAGATACGCCCCAACCATCATGTCATTGACGAGCCGATTGGTGCGCACGTCAATGCGACGGACGGTTTCCAAAAGTTCACTGGCGGTCATAACTGATTAGTGGGACAGGCTTCCAGCCTGTCCAATTTCGTTGGGAAATAACTGCCCACTTTTGACAGGCAGGATGCCTGTCCCATTACTTCGGCCTGCGGCCTCTAATTCGCAAATCAATTTCACGGCACAGGCACGGCGTTCAACACTTGTTTGACGATCGCATCGGACGACACAGTCTGCGCCTCTGCCTCGTAGGTGAGAATAATGCGGTGACGCAGCACGTCGGGGCCGATGCTTTTTACGTCCTCGGGAATCACATAGTCGCGGCCCTGCAACAACGCCCATGCTTTGGCGGCAAGCGTGAGGTAAATGGTCGCGCGCGGTGAAGCGCCAAATTGAATAAAGTGCTTCAGGTCGAGCTTGAACTCCTGTGGCCGACGTGTCGCCACGACGATTTTGACGATGTAATCGCGGATTTTTTCGTCCACGTGGATTTGATCCACAAGCCGGCGCGCCTTCAAGATTTCTTCGAGTCCAACCACCGATTGCGCGGAGGATTCGGGGTTGGTGAAGGCCATCCGGTCGAGAATCTTTCGCTCCTCCTGATCGCTGGGATAATCCAGCAGGACTTTAAACATGAAACGGTCCACCTGCGCTTCGGGCAGTGGATAGGTGCCTTCCTGGTCGATCGGATTTTCCGTGGCCAGCACCAGAAACGGCGACGGCAGCCGCATCGTTTCGCCTCCCAGAGTTACCTGGCGTTCCTGCATGGCTTCGAGCAGGGCCGACTGCACCTTGGCGGGCGCGCGGTTAATTTCATCGGCCAGCACAAAATTGGCAAAGACCGGACCCCGAGTGGCGTGATATTTTCCGTCCTGTGGATTGTAAATGAGCGTGCCGATGATGTCCGCGGGCAACAGATCGGGTGTGAATTGGATGCGGTGAAAACTCGCGTGCACCGCTGCCGCCAGCGTGCGAACGGACAGGGTTTTGGCAAGGCCAGGAACGCCTTCGAGGAGCACATGGCCATTGGCGAGCAGGCCGATGATCAAACGTTCGACCAGAGCTTCCTGGCCGACAATGACGCGGCCAATTTCCGCGCGCAATTTCTGTATCCAGGCCGACACTTCACCGGTTTGAGCTTTTAAAGACTCGTTCATTTTCCAAAGACTTTAGGGTTTAGAGAATAAGGACTCAAGCTCAGGGTTGCCTGAACCGGTTCCTGCGCCGCATTTTTCAGCGTCTGTTAACGACTGTCCCGATACACTATCATTTCTCCACGCGCATTGAGAATTGCGAATTCCCCCGGATTTCCCGTGGCACTGAGGCCGACAATCTGTTGAGCAGCCGGTTCCATTCGCAGGCCGCGATGAACTCCACAGGCATCAACATCAAGGAGCACAATTTGGGAGCCGAACGCCAATACCAAAGGTCCTGCCGGAACGAAGGCGATCAACGGCGATGCGATGTCACGGTCCAGTTCAATGTAATTCTCTGCTCCTGCCCAACATATCACGGCGCCGTGATGGAGCATAACGGCGACACCGCGCCGGGTGTTGGCTATCGTCGCGCACAGGCGAATAACCTGACCAGGAAGATCCATGCGTTTCACACAGCCCTCGCCAGTCGTCCACAGCAAGCGGTTGCCCAACGCAACCGCGACGAGGTCCCCCACCGCTGCCAGGCAAAGCCGTGTGTCCGCGCTTCGAGTGGCGTTGCTCAAAAGATCGTCAGAGATATCAAGCGTTCGCTGGAGTTGCCCGCGCACTTTGTCGTAGCATGAAAGAATCGCCCGACCGGTGGCCAGATGAACCGACCACACCGC
Source organism: Candidatus Sulfopaludibacter sp. (assembly GCA_035508155.1). Taxonomy (GTDB): domain Bacteria; phylum Verrucomicrobiota; class Verrucomicrobiia; order Limisphaerales; family UBA11358; genus UBA11358. Next base: position 11,258 of record DATJNM010000032.1, read on the forward strand.
GTCCTCACCAAACGCAAATGGGTACCCTTGCGTCGGCAACCACGAAGGAGTTCCAGCGATACATTCCCGATTGAAAAAAAGGTCCGAGGCCGGGAATCGCCTTGGCGCCAGCAGTTCTCCGCCCGAGCACCTCAACGCTATGGCTTTTCCCTGCTCGGCGGTCGGCTCAAAAACAAATCCAGACTGAACCATTTCCTCCGGGCAATCCCATGAAAGACTCTGGTATTCGCCTTCCCAAACTCCGCGCAAAAGCGTGAGCCTCTTGCGGGTAAGCCCCAATGCGAAAAACCAATGCAATTCCCGGCGCAATTCGACCCATTGAATTTGCCGCGGCAGTTCAAAACGCCGAATCTCGACTGGTTTATTGCCAGGAAGGGGCGGACGGGTCACTGGAATCCTGCGAATTTCTGCGTTGCGACGCTCTATGAGATAACGATTGGCGTCGCGGGAAAGCAGGCGATCCTGCGGAGCCAATCGAACGAGATGTTCCAATAAGCGCCCGGCTTCCTCGCAGGAAGGACCGGGTCGCTGAAGCTGGCGGGCAATCAGTACACGAGACAGATCGGCCGCAGCATGGCGCACGCCTTCATGGGGATAGTCGCGGGCAGCCCCGACAAGCGTAGATAACAAAGGCAACGTGAGCGGCGCGGGCACGGTCTCGCGTTTGAACTGCGCGAGCCGTTCCAGGGCCACTTCATGTTTGCTCAACCGCGCCAGCAGTTGGAATGCGGCGCCGAGGCAATTTGCGGCTTGATGCGACGAAGGCCAGGCCCCGAGCAACATTTGCAATGCGGTCTCCGGCTCGCGCAGCCGCTCTTCGACAAGTTTAGCGGCGCCAAGAATATCGTGAAGCGCCAGGCGCTCAGCGACGACGCGGCGAAGAGCTTGTTCCGCCGCTGCCTGGTTGCCCGCGCGTTCCTGCAAGTCAGCCACGTCCAGCCAGCGGCCGAGCTTTTCATACCGCTCGATGGCCTCCGCGAGCAATCCACCCTCCGCAAGACAGCGGGCGGCTTCGAGGGGATTTCTCAGATGCTCTTCGTAGAGCAACGCGGCTTCGCGGAACAAACGGCCTTGCTTGAATGCATTTGCCGCCGACACCAGGTCGCCGAGCAACTCGGCGTAAATATATGCCGCGCGCCGATGCCGTCCCAATTGCATTTCACGGTCGGCCATTTCACGATATCGGCGGCGGAGGACCTCCTGCAAATGATGTGGAACATTCCAAAAATCCGCCGGGCGTCCACCAATCCGGCCTGGATTAAACTCAAGCGAACGCGAGACGAGCCGAGCCTCGGGCGGAGCAGCCCCTCGATGCGCAAAACTATTCATTGAAATTGCCTGGCGCAACCCCGCTTCCGGGTCACTGTCGAGCAGGTGCAGCAGCCGGCGGAGTTCCTTGTGCCGAAGCTTTTCGAGGTCGCCACTCACGGCGCGCAATTGCCTGTTTGCCCAGTCTTCCACGTCATTTAACCACGTGCGGCGGCGCCCCGTGTGAGGAAGGCGCCTCAACGCGTCCGAGATTCCCTTCGCAAACATCCGACGCAGCCCGCGTCTGCTCTTGCCCAATGCATTATCCACCGGTTCATCCGGCGCGGGCGGAAGGTCCGCGAGTGGTTCGCTGCCGATTTCTTCTTCGGCGCCGCCAAAAATGTCGTCGACCGAAAGTGGTTGAATCAGCACCACAGCAGCCAATTCAGGCAGCGCCGGAGCTCCTGCGCGCGCGAAGTTCCAATTTGTCGAAGTCACGATGGGCGGCGCTTCGATCAAATCATGGACGTGCAGCGCCGATTCTGTTTCGAAGCCACTCAAGCCGAAGACCGGGTGGTAAAATGAAACCGGTGCTACAGCCAATCGGTGCAGCTCGGACTCGTTCACGGGTGGATGCAGCGCCGCGTCGGCAGGCGCGAAAAACGAGTTGCCAACCCGCCGGCAAGCCATTCCCACGGGCGGATGGGAAACCAAATCAGGGCGGGATGGTACGACCAGCAGGCCAATTGGCGTGCGGTCTTCAATAGAGCGCGGCACGATAAATAAACGCGTTTCCGTTCCTGCGAGGCCGCAACGCACCAGTTCTCCCAGCCATCGCGCCGCCGAGTTCCCGGCCAGAAACCACGCCGCATGCGTGGTGTCGAGCGCAGGATCATGTCGCAGTTGGAGTGGAAGAATCACAGATTGGCGAAAAAGTTCATGATGCGCTCAAATACACCTTTGGGGTTAGAGACGATCGGCTCCTCAAAGAAAAACTGCGGGCCGCAGACAAGCCCATCTGACGTCCAACCGGCGACTTCACCATCCGAAAGAACGATGGAAACTTCCGGCAGGCCGGGATTGGCGCTTTTGAAGTGCAGGAGACCACGGCTATCAAGATACATTTTGCTGCCGCCCTCGAGCTCTGCAACTCGCAGCACGCAACCATCTTTCGCTTGCCGTGCCGGACCGAAGATGGGTTTAGGCGAAACGGCGCTGCCGATTGACGGCAGGTCCTGAATGCAGAGTCTTCCATTTTCATTTAATGTTAACTTGCGCCAACGGGCGTTTCGGCCGAAAAGCTCAACTGTGTTTTGGAACAATCCGACAGATTCAATTGCGCGATAAATGTTCCACGTGGGAAATGCTGGAGGCCGATTGAAAAAACGCCAGGGAAGCCCCACAATATCGAATTTGGCCGTTCTTTCGCTTATGCTATAAACCAACGCGAGGGGTTTTTTTGTGGTTGGATTGGTGCCAGGAACAAGCAATTGATCTCCATCAATTGAAATGCGCCCTTGATTAAAATCCAGATCCAATTCCGGTCCGGGCGGGAAAATCGCCGGGATTTTAATTCCCGAATCCAGCGACAGGAGATGGCGGTTTTCGAGAAACACCCACGGTCCCGGATGGCTCGGCCGGTCAAAAATTGTCAGCGCGCTTGAGAACATTGTCTTCGTCGGCAAATGCACCGGTTCGAATTTGACCCGCTCGCCGTCCCAGACGGCAAAATAAAAATGATTCGTTCCGCGGAAGTACCTTCCATTTACCCATTGGTGAGCGATCAGGGCTTTTCCGAGCATCCGACCGTCGCTTAAGGAATGTGCTCGAACGTCGGTCAAACGAATCACCAGAATAGTGTCAGCATAACGATACACGGCCCTGACGGGCTCAACTCCCATGCCGCCCATCAGGTCCGTGACGCGCAGATTCCCGTACGGCAGGGAGAGCGAGAGCAAACGCGCGGGACGCTGGCTTGCATCCGCCTTGATTGCGTGCACTTCGGCGCTATCCTCAAGGCATTCCATCCAGATGGTTTTGCCGCCGGGCAAATTACCTGCGAGCACGCGGGCGCCCGACTGTTGGCTTCCGTAACGGACAAGGCGCCGATCGTTCAGCACGGCATAGGTGAACAACCCGTCAGGTCCTTTTGTCCAGAACTCCGCCTGACCGGTCAACGGCAGCAGAAACGGAAGCGGTGAAATGCCGAAAATCGCAGGCAAATTCGGTTCCACTTCCACCTTAATCGGTTTGACACCAACATTTTCATCAAAGACCGATGCCAGATCGAGGTCAGCTTCGCAAACGGGAGGCCGATGAGCCAACGGCATCGCATGCAACTCGAAGTGCCCGGCCCGGTCCACGGTAGCTATAAATCCGGGCGCCGACGGATTATCCGCCAGCGCCCGGCGAAATTCCGGGTCGCCCAATGCATCGCGATGAGTAATGAGCACGGACTGGCTGTTCTCATTGACAGAAGCAGCCTCGGCAAATGCCGGTACCGAATCGCCGGCATGTGCGGCTGGCTCAAGCACGCTCAGATGTTGCGTCAGCCCTTTGCGGGAAAGCAGGTCCACCGGCTGCAATTGTTTCCCATGTGCGCGCCAGGCGAGGATTTCGCTGTGTTGTTTATCGCGCGCGATCAATGCCAGTGCGACCGCGGTTGCCAGCGCGCGGGGCACACCCCAAAGCCGGACGCCGGAGTCCAGAAGTATCGCAAGCGCGCCGGGCGGCTCGCGCATGGGCGGTTCGCGCCGCAGATAAAGCGCTTCGTTCAATGCCACGCGCACCGATAGCGTGAGATCATCATGCGCCAGTTCACTCAAAAGCAGCCGATCCAACGGACCTCGATTTGTGATGTCCGCAACACCGCCGATGGCAAGCTGCTCGCGTTCGGCCAAACGTCGCGGGAGCCGCACTGCGGCCATTAATTCGCGCGCGGCACGTGCGACGGCCCCAAATTCCCGATCGCGGCTCAATTCTTCAATCAACCGCCGGGCACGCTCGGCCGCCGGCAGGTCGGCGTCCGCTTCCTTTGGCAAAGCGTCCAATCCTGTCTGGAGCCGCAAAGCCAATGATTCGGCAGTGTGCGCTTTCAGACCGGCTGAAATGATACAAATCTGGGGAACGCAAACGCGCCTGGCGACCGATTCGCAGTCCACAAGATCAGCATCGGTCATCGGTGCGCGGATGCCGAGACGCAATGCCGCATGCGCTTCCACATAGCGCCCCACTTTAGCCGGTTCGAAAACGGCTTCGGCAAGAACGCACTTGGCTTTCAGCCCGGAGATCAGTTCTGTGGGGAGTTGAGAAACCTTCTGCAATTGATCAATAGCTGGTGCGATTTGCAGTTCGAACTGCTTTAGTCCATTGGGCGAAGCCAAATCCATCACAGTCGGCACTTTGCCGCGGCACGCCGCGAGCAGAAAGACGATTGCTCCAAAGGAAGGCAACCCATTGGGCGCGAGCCATTCGATGATCCGGACCACTTCTTCACGGAATGCGATGGTAGTGCCGTCGTGCCAGACCAACACCGCGCCGCTTTCCGCCCAATGCCAGAGCCCATCGTGCGGCGCGCGCAAATACTGGATTGCCTGCTGGCGGTCCGGGTTCATCGTATTTCTAAAATGGCCTGCTGCGTAGCGCGGAGTGCGCTGCGTGAAAGCGGAACAAATTGTTCACTATGCAATCGAATAATCGTCTGGTCTTCGTTCCACACGACGAGAGCGCCTTCGGAAACTCCAAATCGCCGGGCGAGGACGGCTGAAGCGACGTGCGGTTCCCAGGAAAAGCCGGCTGGTACTGCCACGCCGTCGTGCAGAATAAAGCGCTGACCGGGTACCGGAGGCAACGGCCGCCCGCGCACGAGCACTTTCCCGTTTTCATTTGCTGCAAACTGGAGGCGTTCCAACCGCACACGCGCCGCCATTGAAGCAAAACGCACCATGCCATCTAAATCAGCCAACAACAGTTCCGGTTCCTGTTCGAAACTGGAGCGGACCAGGCGCAACGGCACTGGAGTTGGTCGCGTCGCCGCCATTGCCGCCACCGGCATCGCCACGCGCAGCCACGAGTCCAGGGACTGCCATTGCAGTGTTGGAAGACGGTCGCCCGGGATTCGACGGTCTATTTGGCGGAGTTCATTCGCATCAAGCCACTCATAGCGGCGACAGGCGGGCAATGCAGCCAGTTTCGCATCGAGCTTTTCATCGCTTTGTCTTCCGCGAAGCCAGATTGTCGCGCCGGCCTCGCCCACTTCGAGCCCGGCAACCTGGCGAAGCGGCGACAATGAGGCCGCGTCTTCGAGCGCGATGCAGATGGCCCATGGAAAGTTCATGGCGTCTTCAGCGGCGGCCACAAAGCCGCGACCCGTTTCACAAGCCATTCGCGTTTTGTGGCATCTTTTACCCATTGGCAACGGCCCTCCAGAATGCCAAGCCGGTCGCGCAGATACGCTTTTTCAACATCGGGCAACGAACCGTTTTTGACCGATGCCTCGATGGAGTCGAGGTCGCGCGCAACCGATTCAGCGTCCGGGCCATCAACGGAGCGGGCACGTGGATGATCTCCCCCGGCGGATGGCTGTTTTGAAATCGCCTGGTCCACCAGACTCGCCAGCACTTCCTGTTGTTCTTCGGTGTCCCAGATATGACGCACGACCCAAAAATCGCTGAGCCGCGCTTCGTTGCGGCCCGACAACAATGCGCTCGCCGCGATCACGCGCTGAAGTTTTACGGCGCGACGGTCGCTGACCGGAATGCCGGCGTGGCGGATCCGATGCGTCAATTCGGCAAACGGCTGCCGCACGGCGCCGAGCTCAACATTGGCCAGGGCGGCTTGCGCGACACGCAAGTCTTCGAAATGCAGTGATGATTTTTCCGGATTTGCCGAAGAAAGTTTCCAGCCGGCGATGAGCACATCGGACAATCGTTCACCGGGAACGTTATCGCAATGCACACGCAGGAGGAAACGATCGAATAACGCCTGCAACGCGTCATCTTCCGGAAGATGATTGCTGGCGCCCACGAACATGAGCGCGGCGAGCGGGCGCGTTTCCTTGCCGCGGCGGAACAGGCGCTCGTTCAGCGCCACCAGGAGCGAGTTGAGAATGGCGCTATTGGCGTTGAGCAATTCATCGAGAAAGACGAGCGACGCTTCCGGCAGCATGCCTTCGGTGTTGGTTTGCAATTCGCCTTCCCGGAGTTTCCGAATATCGAATGGACCGAACAATTCGTTTGGCTCGGTGAAGCGCGTCAGCAGGTAATCGAATGTTTTCCCCTCGAGGCGCGCAGCCAGTTGGTGCACCAGGGCCGTTTTGGCGGTACCCGGAGGACCGAGGATAAACAGGTTTTCGCCGCCGACCAGGCAGACGCCGAGCAGATCGATGATCTCGTCCTTACCGACGAAAGCCTTTTTCATCGGGTTGAGAACTTCCGTTGCCAAAACAGCGGTGATTTCAGCGGGTGTCATGAGAGGTTTCAAAAATTTTTGCCGCAATGGACGGGGCAAGTTCGCGATGAACCCCAAAATCAGCCCGGAGCAAATCATCCAGGCGCGAATGGCCGAGCCGAGACATATCCCCGACCGAGATGATGCGGTCGGCGTATAGCCGCCGAAGCCCGGGGTGATCGATAAACGAATCAATGCGAAGCTTTTCCAATCCGTCAATTCCGACTGACGATAACGGCCAATTCGCGGCAATCTTTTTCATTTCTGTGACTAACGGGTCCGCATTGCTGAGATGGCGCGCGAACCGGAATAGATTTGGGAGATGGCGCAATGTGAGGTCCGCCGACCAATCTGTTTCGGGCCCGCGCCGGCCGGGGCACGCCCCGTTACAGGTTGATTTGATTTGGTCCTCGGATATGTCGCGGCAAACCACAAACCGACACAGGTTGCAAAAAAGCCGAGCGGCCCACAGTGCGACCTCTGGAGAAAACGGCGGAAGATCCAGCGCGAGTTCGTCTCGCGCAAAACCATCCAACTGTTGAAGCAGCGGCACGGCGTCGGCGTCATCGACGTTCGATGGTTGCAGGGGGACAGCCGCGCGGCCGTCATTGGCGAGCGACTGAACGAGCAGGGCGACATCCGAATAAGACTGCGCCGGGTTCTCTTCTGTCTCTTGCATTTGTTTGCTCAAGTTATGACAAGGGTTGCGGTCAGGCAAGGCAGGGCGTGCGCGTTGAAACGTTGAAATGTTGAAGCGTTGAAACGGGGGCGGAACGCAATACGAACGCCGAACACCCTGCTTCGCACAGATGCTACCGCTGGCTCATCGAACTCGTCTACGAAGACACCATCGGTAACCCGGAAAGCGAATCCACAAAACCAAAACAAACAATCCTGGGCATAGTGGCCTGACAACAATGAGAGCAACCCTTTGAATCGGATTGCATTTTCCGTGAGGTTGGCGGGAGTGCGTGGTCAAAAGTAAAATGAATTTTCAACGGACGACGGCCATAGAAGTCAAGATCGCCGGTTTTTTCCTGTGCCTGGCATCGACTCTCGTCGCCGCTCCTCGTATGGCCGTCGGCGAAGGAGTCATTGCCCTGGGAACAAATTCGTCTTCCCTGGTCATTCAGGTCTGTTCCGCTGACGGCCAGCCGATACGCAACGCCAACGTCGTTTGCATCGGGCCGCTTACGAACACGATCTTGATGGGTACCAGCCTTCAAGGTGGCGAGAAACGATTTCAAACTGATGACGAAGGGCGCTTCAACCTTCCGTTGAAAGCCCCCAATGTTGCGGTAGCAGTGGCCGACGACCACGGATTCTGCCTCAAGCAGTCGCGAGACCTTGCCGCGCATCCAACGATGACCTTAGAACCCTGGGGAAGGATCGAGGGCGTACGATTGAATAACGGGAGGCCGCTAGCCCGCGCGCAAATGTCCTGGGACGTACCAGGCGATTTCCTTGTTTCCACGGATTTGGAATTCGACCTCGATGAGGGATTTACCATTAACGACAATAAGACTGTAACGGACTCCGAAGGTCATTTTGTCTTCGAGCGCGTTCCGCCCGTGGAGGTTACGCTCAGAACGAGATATGGCCAATTGTATGGCCTTGACGGCGAGATTAACGTAAAGCCCGGCAAAATAAATCATATTACGATTGCCACCGACGGACGGGACGTGGTGGGACGCCTGGAGTTGGAAGCGAGAATGACCAACCTACTGGATTGGGCCGCCGGCGCAGTATGGCTGACGCCCGACCGGGATATGCGGCTGGTCGCGGAATTGCCAACTCTTCCAGCGGAACTTGACACCTTTGACACACGGGCAAAATGGCGGCGCGACTGGGCGGCCTCAGACAAGGGCCGGCAGCGCTTCCACCTTCTTTCCATGAAACGCAAGGTTGTGCTCAGTTCAGATGGTTCTTTCATGGCGGAGTTGGTCGAGCCGGGCACTTATCGAATAGACGGAACGTGGTTTGCAAATGGGCAGGCTTTGGCATCGCTGAATAAAGTGGTGCAAGTTCCACCGGTTGCAACAGGCGCGCCAAATGCTCCGTTCGATTTAGGCAAGTTTACTATCCAGGCGGCCGTCAAGGTTGGGGATTTGGCGCCTGACTTTAGCATTATTACGCTCGATAACGGGCCGCTGAACCTTTCTGATTACCGGGGGAAATATGTGCTACTGGATTTTTGGGCGACATGGTGCGGTTGGTGCGTGGAGGAAACGCCCGACCTGAAGGCAACCTACGAGGCTTTTGGCAAAGATAAGCGATTTGCTATGATCAGTTTGAGCCTCGATTCGGACTCGGCCGCGCCGAAAACGTTTGCACGAAGTCATCATATCGGCTGGACACAAGGTTTCCTGGGCGATTGGTACCATGATAAGGTGACACGAGCATATGGTGTATTTGGCATTCCTTCGATTTTTCTGATTGGCCCGGATGGGAGGATTTTGGCGACTGGTCTGGGGGGGCCAAGGATAGAGGAAGCCGTGGCGGCTGCGTTGGCGCCAAAATGAACAGCCCCCGGAAGACGATCGGTATGGAATCCCCCTGGCTTGAATCAAAAACCTGATATGAACAAAGCGCTTCAGAGTGGCCGGCTTTGATTCGACGCCGGCTGGCTGGTTTTGAAGTGACCGGTGACAGCATTAGAATCGAGCCATGAAATCCCGCAATGCGGGACTGATTTACGCGGAACAAATCCGAAAAGAAATCGATCAGATGCAGGCCAAGCTGTGACCAGGCTGGTGGGAGGGATGGGCATTCCGCAAGCGGATGCAAGTGATGCTACCGCCGCTGCCACGGCTGAAGATCAAGTCCCGAAAGCGTTCGCGAATCCAACTGCATGGTTACGGTCATAAAAAACGGCAAAAACGTCGAAGGGCCAGGATGGCTCAAGACGCGTGGATTTTCTTATAGGCGTAAATTACGCCGAGGATTCATTTTCATCAACCTCCTCTTTTACAGATTTCCCGATGCCCTTTCCGTGGTCCAGGTTGATAAATTCTTTCGTCTTTGGAATGTAGCAGACAATATTGAACGGGCCGATGGCTTCCAGCCTGGCGGCGCGAAATGCCTCCCGACTGCCTGGAAACTGTTTTCCTTTCATTGGGTTTTTTGACCATTGGTGTGTTTCGGTCAAATATTCCAAAGTGTCTTCGTTTTGAATAAGGATGTGCATCGATAAGAACCGGAGGTCAACGCCTGCCGCTGAAAATTATAAATATCACAAGGACCCCGCCATAAAATAGCCCCACGACGGCGCTCCAGAGCAGCACGATCATTTTACGTCGTTGTACCCACAACGGCTGATGCCGGAAGAAGAGTTTTCCCAGCAGGCCAGGAAGTAAATGGTCTGGTTTAATACATGCCCAACATGAGGCAGTTCCCAATAATAGCCACAACTAAATCAGTTTATTTTCAATCCACATTCAACAATTGGTGTGAATTGAAATGATGCAGTTAGTGAAGGCCATCGCGCGGGCTACCGAGGCGGCCATTGAGTGGGTCTGCGCTCTCGTGCGTCGTCCCGCGCGCGCCTTCCGTCGGAGGCGAGAACGAAGCGTCCGAGACAAACTGGAAGCCGAGCGACTGGACCGGATCCGAAATCCAGAGAAGTATCCTGGAAAATGAAGTCGGCCAAGCAAGCTGCAGGCAAGAAAAAATAAGCAGTCCTCTATCATCTCTCTTGAATTAAGCAACAAGAGAAATGATTTTCCTGCAATTAGGACACCACCAAATAGAGAACCCTCGCCGAGCGACAGTTCGGGGTTTGAATTAAGGACGCAGATCAGGTTACTCTTTGGTTCCCTTTGCAGAACTGCCAAAAATCGGGCACACTGTTGAATACAAGACAATTTTTCCCGCAGACTTTTGCCACAACTATTCGCCGCCATTGCGCTTCGCGGTTCTTCTCAGAAGCAACTGCCTCCCCCCAAACCGGGGAGCCAATGCCGCGCATCGTGCTGCTGACTAGAAAAAGATCAAACGGCAGTTCGAACAGGAATTTCTTTGTCAGCTTTCCACGGAAGAGTGGTGCCTCCTCTTTTCGCCGTCTCTCCAGGTACAGTTTCAACAGCTCGCCGCGCTCCTTTTCGAACATTTGCCGGGCAGTAATTCCCAACTTTGCCGCTTTGCGTTTTAGATCATCCAGTTTTTTATTTGTCATATGTGGCCTCTTTTTCAATTCCTCGCCGCTCCCGAAAGGAGTTGTACCATCCTGCAGGTCGGCTGACAATTCAAATAACCACCGTCCAGTCAAGACGGATATTTTCCTCGGGCCGGATGGCTCTGCCACTGCTACCACGGCGGCCGCCCCTCCCAACGGCGCACGTGACCAGCACAGTTGAAAATGGAGGC
>DATJNM010000033.1:0-91845 GCA_035508155.1 Candidatus Sulfopaludibacter sp.
AGCTGCGAACCCATTGCGCGAACAAATTGCCTCCCAATTCTGTTTGATTCGGTGTTCAATCATTGCACCGAAGGCTCGCGAATCTTCTCTAGCTGCAATGCCCGAACGAAGTTCTTCAAACAGCTTTACGAGTTCGGCCTCAAGCCTCTTCGATATATCACGCAGATCCATGTCGTTAATTAACACTTACACCATTTAATCGCCAGAAGAATTGAACCGCATCCCAGCTTCGAGACAATGCAGCATATCACTGCCCGAAAAATTTCTGGATTTCCTTCACCACGTCCACGAACCGGTCCACTTCGGCCTGGGTGTTGTAAAAATAAAAACTCGCGCGGGCGGTGGATTCCACGCCGAGCTTGTGCATGAGCGGTTGCGTGCAATGATGGCCGCCGCGTAACGCCACGCCCGCCTGGTCCGCCAGCGTCACCACGTCGTGGGCATGAACATCCTTGAGCAGAAAACTCACCAGGCCGCCGCGATCTCGCTTTGGACCAAACAGGCGGATGTCTTTGATTGCAGCCAGTTTATCATAGGTGTAGTGCGCGAGTTCCTGGTCGTGTTGCCAGATGTTTTGCCGCCCAATGCGGCCGAGGTAATCCATGGCGGCGTGCAAACCAATGGGACCGGAGATATCCGGTGTGCCGGCCTCAAACCGGTGCGGCGCGGGCTTGAATTCCGTTTTTTGATATTCGACGGACAAAATCATTTCGCCGCCGCCCTGGTACGGCGGCATGGCGTCGAGCAATTCCTGCCGTCCCCATAACACACCAATGCCGGTCGGACCGCAAATCTTGTGGCCGGAGAAAACGAAGAAATCGCAGCCGATCTGTTGGACGTCCACCGGCAGGTGCCCGGCGCTCTGCGCGCCGTCCACCAGCGTGACGATACCGAGCTTCCGGGCACGGGCGCAAAGGTCGGCCACCGGATTGACCGTGCCCAGTGAATTGGAAATGTGGACCATCGAGAAAATTTTCACCTGCTTCGTCAGCAACGAATCGAGTCTGTCCAAGTCAAGCAGGCCCTCGTCGCCGGTGATGGGCACGTAGGCGATTTTTGCGCCGGTGTGTTGGGCCAGCAATTGCCACGGCACGAGATTGCTGTGATGTTCCATCTCGGTGAGCAGAATCACGTCACCGGATTTGAGATTTTTTCCGCCCCAGGAATTCGCCACCAGGTTGATGCCTTCGGTTGTGCCCCGCGTGAACACGATTTCTTCGGCGGTCCTGGCATTGATGAATCTGGCGGCACGCGCCCGGGCCGCTTCGTAAGCCGACGTGGCGCGGTTGCTCAATTCGTGAATACCGCGATGAACGTTCGCATTGTCACGTTCGTAGTAATGCTCCAGGGTTTCAATCACTACGCGCGGTTTTTGTGAAGTGGCGGCGTTGTCGAAGTAAATCAACGGCTTGCCGTGAACCTGCTGGTCGAGGATGGGGAAATCCTTTCGCAGCGCCGCCCAATCAATTTGCTTTGAAGCACTCATCGGAAACTTGGACACGAATTACACGGATTGACACAGATTCAAAAAAAACGGTGAAAATCCGTAAAATCCGTGTCTCACATCAAACCCAGTTGCAACTTGGCCGCCTCGGTCATCATGCCCTGGTTCCATGGCGGGTCCCAGACGAGTTCGACGTTCGCCTCGTCAATCGGTTCGAGGTTCAGCAGCTTGTTCTGCACGTCCTGCGCGAGCATCGGTCCCATCCCGCACCCGGGCGCCGTCAGCGTCATTTTCACGTCGGCCTTGAAACTGTTCTCGCCGGCGGGCGTCAGGTGACAATCATAAATCAGGCCGAGATCCACAATATTGACGGGAATTTCCGGGTCGTAACACGTTTTAAGCGCGTCCCAGACCTGCTTCTCGAGTTGTTCCGCCGTGACCGGGCCGGTTGTGGCCGCCGGCCTGGCGTCCGCCTCCATGCCCAGCGCGTCGGCGTCCTTGCCATCAATGCGGAACATGTTGCCGTTGACGATGACGGTGTAGCTGCCGCCGAGCGATTGCGTGATGTAGGCCTGCTCGCCTTTCTGCAGTGTGACTTTCGTGCCGACAGGCACCACGGCGGCCTCGACGTCGCGGCTCAAAATTCTCGGTTCAGAATTCATAATAATTTTAGTTTCGTTTACTTCGATTATCATCGCCGCAAACGCAGGCGAAATCAATCAGGTCTGTTCGTTTTCCGTCGTCACCGGTTGGGCGTCGCCTTTCAAAGCCGCCATGATGGCGTGCCAGGAAAGGATGGCGCATTTGACACGCGCGGGAAATTTGTGGACACCGGCAAACACAGCCAGCTTGCCCACGTCGCCGCGGGTGTTACCGGTTGTGACCATTTCATGGACCCGTTCGAACATTTTTTCCACGTCCGCCTTCGTCTTGCCCTTGGCAAATTCCGTGAGCAGCGAAGCTGACGCCTTGGAAATGCAACAACCGGAGCCCACAAAGCTGACATCCTTGATGGTGTCGCCGTCCAGCGCCAGAAACAGCTTCAACTGGTCGCCGCAAAGCGGGTTATGCCCCTGCGCCAGTCGGCTCGCGGCGGGCATTTCGTGGAAATTCCGCGGTTGCTTGCAGTGGTCCAGGATGACCTGCTGATAAAGGTCGTTCAATTCGTCAAACATATTGGATGGCCGCCGACGTGAATCGGCGAACGAATCCGCGCTTTCACAAACGCGGCCACAAAATTATTTCCCCGCCAGATGTGGATTGGCCTCCAGCCGGTCCCAGATGACCTTGTCCAGCTCCTCGCGCACCGCGTCGTGTTTTACGCGCGCGATGATTTCGCCGGCGAAGGCGTGAATGAGCATCCGGCGCGCAGTATCCTGGCCCAGGCCGCGCGAGCGCAGGTAAAAAATCGCCTCCTCGTTCAACTGGCCGATCGTCGCGCCGTGCGTGCATTTGACGTCGTCGGCGTAAATCTCCAGTTGCGGCTTGGTGTCAGCGGTGGCGTCATCGGAGAGCAAAAGATTTTTGTTCGTCTGTTTCGCGTCGGTTTTTTGCGCGATTTGATGAACGTAAATCCGCCCGTGAAAAACGCCTTTCGATTTGCCGTCCAAAATGCCGTTGAAATATTCGTGGCTGGCGCAATGCGGCTGCGCGTGCTCGACAATCATGTGGTGATCGGCCAGTTGCTCATCACGCGTCAGGTAAAGGCCGTTCAAAACACATTCCAGCCGTTCGCCGGCGAGTTTGACGCGAATGTTGTTGCGGGAAAGCTTTGCGCCCAGCGCGAAGGAATGAACGTTCACATTGCTGGCCCGGCCGAGATTTCCAGCAATGGTCGCCAGGTGGAATGCCTCCGGCGCCTCGTCCTGAAACTTCAGATGTTCCAGTGCCGCATTGTCGCCGGCGACAATCTCCGTGACGGCATTGGTAAAATTAGCCGCACCGTCGGTGGAGAGGTAACTCTCGAGCACCGTCGCCTTGCTGCCAGCTTCGGCCATGATCAGGTTGCGCGGCTGTATCGTGTCGCCGTTATGCTTCGAGGCGGAAATAAAGATGAGTTGAATCGGATCTTCCACAGTTCGATTGGCCGGGATATGAACATAACCGCCGTCGAGGAAAAATGCCTGATTCAGCGCGGCGAAGGAATTGTCTTCGGTCCGGGCGAGCCGGCCGAGATGCTGTTCGATGAAGGTGGAATCGCTGGTCAAGGCCGCGGCGAGGCTGGTGACTTTCATGCCGTCCGGCAATTCGCCAACGGACGAAAGCGCCGGATTGAAATGCCCGTTCACAAAGACCAGCCGCGAACCGGACAAATCAGCGAAGACGTATTTCCCCAGCGCAGCTTTTGCGGCGCTATCGTCCGCCGATTCCAGCGCTGGCTGGAACGGCAGCCTGGTCAACGGCGTGACATTGGTGAAGCGCCAGTCTTCGTCATGAACCGTGGGGAAACCGAGTTCGGCAAAGCGCGCCAGCCCGGCTTTGCGGAGCGGCAACAGCCAGGCCGGTTGCTGCGATTTCGACTCGAACCGGTGAAACTTTTCCAGATACGGTTCAGCGCCTTTTGCCGCCGCCTTGAGTGTGGTTTGCGTCATATTTTGTTGTCCTCTGCCAGAAATCAGACCGTCAATCTTCCATGCCCTTCGCCGCCGCGCAAGTCTGGAGCGCGGACCATTTGCCGGAGTTTGGACTTTGGCCGGCATCGTCAAAGGCAGGCTCAAGCCTGAAACTCCAACCATCCCGCTGGTTTGGCGGTGCTCCGCAAACTTGTTTTTGGGCGCAAAGCTGGCAATCTGACGGAACATGCTTGCGCAAGCAGACATTCAGGACGCGCTGAAGGCCGTCAAATATCCGGGTTTCTCCCGGGATATCGTTTCCTTCGGGCTGGTGCAGGAAATTTCCGCCGCCCATGGCGCGGTGCGCGTTTTACTGCAACTGACTTCGCCTAATCCCGACGCGGCGCGACAAATCAAGGAGGAATCCGAGCGCGTGCTGAAGGCGCTGCCGGGGGTGAACCACGTCCAAGTTGAAGTGCGACAACCCGCCGCCGGGCCGGCTGCGCCCACCAGTCCGTTTGCAAATCAAAATCGCGTTCCGGGCGTGAAACGCGTCATTGCCATCGCCAGCGGCAAGGGTGGCGTCGGCAAGTCCACTGTGTCCGCTAACCTCGCCTGCGCGCTGAAACTTCCCGGCGCCAGTATCGGGTTGCTGGATTGCGACATCTACGGACCGAGCATTCCGCTGATGATGGGCGTTCACGAACGCCCGACCATCAGCCCGCAGGAACAGCTGGTGCCCCCGGTCGGGCATGGTGTGAAGGTGATGAGCATCGGTCTGCTGCTGACGGACGAGCAGCCGGTAATCTGGCGCGGGCCAATGATTAACAAGACCATCCAGCAATTCCTGATGGCGGTGGAATGGGGCGAATTGGACTTCCTGCTCGTGGACTTGCCACCCGGTACTGGCGACGCGCAACTGTCACTCTGCCAGAGCGTGCCGCTCGATGGCGGTGTCATCGTGACCACGCCGCAGGAGGCGTCGCTGGGCGTGGTGCGCAAAGGCATTGCCATGTTCAACAAGGTGAATGTGCCGATTCTGGGCATCGTTGAAAACATGAGCTATTTCACGGCGCCGAACGGTGAACGGGTGGAAATTTTCGGCCATGGCGGCGGCCGAACCGAGGCCGGTCGCCAAAGCCTTCCGTTTCTGGGTGAAGTGCCGATTTTCAAGGAAATCCGTGAAGGTGGCGATCAAGGCGTGCCGGTGGTCGTGTCGGCCCCGGGCGGCCCGGCGGCCCAAGCCTTCGTCAAAATTGCGGCGTCTTTACGCAATCACTTGGCTTAAAGTGTCTTGCGCGATTCGCCGACGCGCCTATGGTCGCGATTTCAGGGTAAAATTTTTATTGCAATCCGGTTGAAAAACCCTAGTTTTGGGTCACATTTTCTATGTCGAACGCTATGAAAGCTGCATCTCCAGCGGACGATTTGCTGAAGAATTCCTCGCTCTATCGCGAGTTCCAGGCCGAGCGCGAGGAAATTCTCAAGCATAAATGGATTGAGTCGGAAAAAGCCGGGCACGACATCGGATTCGAACGGGCATTGACGGATTGGATCATCAAGCATCGGGCGAACTGGCGTCGGGCGCGGCAAAATGCCGGCCACTGACAGAAAAAGTTCCTTTAAGGCGACCCGGTGAGGTGGCCAAGGATATCATGAACGCTTATTGCGCGCTGCGAACCAACTCCGCCCGGCGGAGCGGTTCGCCTTTTTTATTTCTTTCACCGGAATACCGATTACCGTTTTGCGCCAGGATGGTTTGATTTTAATTTATGGCCGAATCCAATGTCATCCTCGACGCCGCCGCCATGCAGCGCGCGCTCACCCGCATCGCGCATGAAATCATCGAGCGCAATGAGAACGGCGCGGAGGTGGTTCTGGCCGGCATTCCCGTGGGCGGTGACCATCTGGCCAGGCGGCTGGGCAAAATGCTTTCCGAAATCTGGGCCCAGCCCGTCCCGGTCGGCATCCTAGACGTGTCCATGCACCGCGATGACCTGGATCGCCGCGCCGCGCCGAAAATCCATCCCACCGTCATACCGTTTGACGTGACCGGCAAAACGGTTGTGTTGGTGGACGACGTGCTGTTCAGCGGCCGCACCACGCGCGCCGCAATGGACGCACTCAACGATTTTGGCCGGCCCAAAAAAATCCAACTGGCGGTGGTGATTGACCGCGGCCACCGCGAACTGCCG
The DNA here is from genome assembly GCA_035508155.1 of Candidatus Sulfopaludibacter sp. GTDB lineage: Bacteria > Verrucomicrobiota > Verrucomicrobiia > Limisphaerales > UBA11358 > UBA11358. The sequence goes on from DATJNM010000033.1 coordinate 6,192, forward strand.
ATCAAGGCGGATTTTGTCGGCAAAAACGTGCCGACGGCCGACAATGAAAAAATCCGCGTGCGATTGGTCGAAAATGACGGCGTGGACGAAGTCGTGCTGGAAAGGCTGCCATGACCTGGGCCCGCAAACATTTGCTCGACATCGAATCGCTCACGCCGGACGAAATCGTCACCGTGCTCGACACGGCGCGGGCGTTCAAGGCGGTCGGCGAACGCGCCATCAAAAAAGTCCCCGCGTTGCGCGGCAAAACCGTGATTAATTTGTTCGTCGAGCCGTCCACGCGAACGCGCATCAGCTTTGAACTGGCCGAACAGCGGTTGTCCGCCGACGTCATCAACTTTTCCACCGAGGCGTCGTCCTTCAAGAAGGGCGAAACCCTCAAGGACACCGCGCGCAACCTCGAAGCGCTCAACGCCGACTTCATCGTCATCCGCCACAGCGCGAGCGGCGCGCCGCATTTTCTGGCGCGCGTGCTCAACGCCAGTGTCATCAACGCCGGCGACGGCGCGCATGAGCATCCCACCCAGGCTTTGCTGGACGTGTTCACGATCCTTGAACGCAAGGGAAAGATCGCCGGACTGAACATCACGATCCTGGGTGACATTCTTTACAGCCGCGTGGCCCGTTCCAACATCTGGGCGTTGCGGAAACTGGGGGCGACGGTGACCCTTTGTGGTCCGGCTACGCTGGTGCCGAAAACCTTCGAGCAAATGGGTTGTCGCGTGACCTACGACGTGGACGAGGCGATCCGCGACGCGGACATCATCAACCTGCTGCGCATCCAGCATGAGCGCCAGCGCAAGACGATGTTTCCGAGCATCAACGAATACATCCAGCTTTTCGGCCTCAACAAGGCGCGCCTGGCGAAAGCGAAACCTGATGCGCTCATCATGCATCCCGGCCCGATCAATCGCGGGGTGGAGATTGACAGCGACATTGCCGACTCGGGCCGGTCGCTGGTCCTGGAGCAGGTGACCAACGGCCTGGCGGTGCGCATGGCCGTCCTCTTTCTTGTCAACGGCGGCAAAGGACCTCAGGAAGTGGCGGGCAATTGACTTTTATTTCCGCTTCCAAAAAATCAAAAACACGCCGAACAACCCCACCGCCACGCCGGCCACGTAATAGTGGGTGGCCTTGCCCAACGGCGCGCCGGTAAACGCCCTGGTGAATTGCGAGCCGATCGAATGGGCCACGTCGTGCCCTTGCAGGAGCAGCAACAAGCCGACGACGAGACAAATGACACCAATCACTTTCTGCATAAATTCTTTCAAGTCGAACTTCGGCGCCGGGTCTATTTAACCGGACACGCCGAAGCTTTAACCCGGCGGGCGGAAATTGTGAACCTTAAACTGACACCTCAAATTGCCATCCCGAATTGCGCCGCCCGGTTCAGGAAATCGCGGCGGAACTTGATGTCGTCGGACGGAAAGACCGTGGCCAGGACCTGCCGCCGGAATCAGGGTCCCCGAACCCATCAGGGCTGCCAGAGGGCACGCCAGAATTGCCGGGAGGCGCCCGGCGGGATTGGATTGGTGATGTTCCAGGCACCGTCCGGCAGCGTGTTGGTGGAGACAGGAACCCACGTCATCAAATCCGAGGACGTCTCGACGACATAAGGGACATTGGTGGCGCCCAGCAACTCGAACACAAACTGGCTGCCAGAACCGGAGACAACCTGCAATTGGGGTGCTGCCGGCGTCCCCGAGGAAGTGGTGAACGAAATGGGCAGGCTGGTGACCGGCTGAAGCGGATCGCTGGTGTTGACGAACAGCGTGAAGGTGTAAGTGCCGGGCGCAAGGCCGGCTGGATTGAAAGCCAGATAAACCGTCCAGGCGCTCGACTTCGACACGTATCCGTTGGTGGAAGAAAAACTCAGCCAGGACGGGATAGCACTGGTGGAAGATAGTGAATAGGCCAGAGGCAGGCCGCCGCTGTTGGTTATCACCAATGGCACATTGAAGGATGGCGCGTTAGAAACCGCGGTCTGGTTCAGGTTGGGGGCAATAATTCCGGCCTGCGCCGGAACGCCGACATAAAGCGCCACGGAACGCAAAACCGGCGGCGTGGCCAGCGTCACCGGCACATTACTGCTGGTGATGGTAAACGTGAAATTGCTGAGCGCGCCCGCCCCGAACGTATCCCACCACGTGCCGGAATAAGTGCCCGGATCCAGGCTGGCAATGGCCACAGTGCCCGTGACGCTCGGTCCCGGCGTGGCGGCGAAGACATTAGTACGGTTCCAAATCCAGAGCGCTTGCCAATTGTTGGTGCCGATGGCATAAGCGCCCAGCCCGGACACATAAGGATTGAGCGTGATATTGCCCAGCAGAACCCAGTCCAGACCGTTGTTGGTAATGTTGATGCTGTGCGAGCCGGTGGTAACGGGAATGGACGCAGTAAAATTGGTGGACGTGTTGCTACCGGCAGACGGAAACGAAATGTTGGTCCGCAGACTGCCGTCGAGGAAAATCTCCAGCCCGGCGCCGGAGGAGGCAATTTGAGTCACCTGAACCGAAAAGGTTCCGTTTTGAGGATAATCAACCAGAAACGTGTATCCATCGGGAGTCATGGAAGCATGGTAGTACCCTTGGAGATAACTGGGCGCTGAACCGATGCCAACGGGCGCGGAAGCTCCGACCGTAAACGTGGATTGTGTGGCGGTGGCCCAGCCGCCACCGGGCGAAAAAACCAGCGGGCCGAGCGCGCCACCGGTGGTTTGGGGAGTGGACTTGGTCAAGGCGTTCTGGTCGGCCAAACCGGAAATGGTGACAAAATCGGCAGCGGCCTGGATCAAAAAGTAATCATTATTCGGGTCAATCGTGTCCCAGTACCACGGTTGCGCGCCGCCGGATTGCGCCGCCATCAGACCGGCCCAAACGGGCGGGCTGACGCCCACATGCGGCGTGTAATCAATGCCACATTCGCCGCTGAAATCCGGTGCGACCGGCTGTGACGAAGTGATATCCGGCGCCCCTTGAATACCCGTTATCAGGTCGGACGGATAATCGTGGTGCTGGTAATAATCCGTCTGGTCCCAAATCGGTTCGCCGAGCGCGTCGCTCGTGGTGATCAAGTGATGATAAACATCGTTCGTGCGGATGAACTGCGCCATCTCATTGTGCCAGGCTTCGATGTTGGCCCACTGCCCGGCGCCACCGGCGTCCGTGTACTCAACTTCATTGAACAACTCAAAAGCCATGATGGCAGGCGAATAACCCCAGCGCGCCACAATATAACGAAGTTTGCGCTTGGTCAGCGATGCGGCCTCCGGGTCGGTGAAAAAATTTGTCGCATTGGAAAGAAACCCGCCATTGGCAACGTTGTAGGGGTTCTGTTCCCAGTTCGGATTGACGTTGCTTCCGTTGGTACTCGAATACTGCCCGTGGTGTTGCAAGGTCATTTGAAAATGGATGCCGGCCTGATCTGCGGCCGCAACGATGGCGTCCCAGTTTCGCGCGTTGGTGAGGTTCAGTTGGCCAAAGGTGTTATTGACCTTGGGCCAGTCCAGGTTCAGTCCCAAACCTTGCCAATCGTAAAAATGGGTCATCCAGACCCGCGACCAGTTCTCGTGGGCCGCGCCCATTTTGGGAAAGATGGTCGTGACCCGGTAATCCTCGCTGGGACTGTTGGTATAGCCCCAGGCGACATCCTGGCCCACCGGAAAATACCGGCGACCATCGCTGGTGATGAAACGGCGCGGGTTGGTTGGGTCCACGCGCACAAAACCCGGGCTGGTCGGAAAACCGGTCACGGTCCAGGAAGCCGGCGACAGATTGCTGAATGACAACGGCGACCCGTTCAACGTGATGTTGCTGACACCGTAAACCCCGGCCATCATCGGCGTGTGCCGCACGCGCCAGGTCGTGCCGCCGTCGAAGAACGCAGGCAGGGAAATCGTGCTCGCATCCGGCTGAACCAGCAGCACGCGCACGTCATTGCTGTAGTCGAACGGGTCGGCAATCGGCGTGTTCACCGTGAAGGAAGCCTCGATTTTAGGATAGGTGCCCTGGGCCTGAACCAGCGCCGGAACCCAAATCAAGAAGAGGACAGGAATTGCGACTTTTAAGAACCACAGGCGCGAAGTGGTCCTCTGGAACGACGGGTACATTCCCTGTAAGTTGGCTTATTCGGGCGGATTTAGCAAGCTGGCAGCCCGCCAAAAAACCGCCCATTGTTTGCAGCCATCCCGCGTTGCGGGATTAATCCGCGGAATTACCTGAACAACGGATTTGATGCCCGCCGATTCACATGGACGGCCGCTTTTTAAACACCGACCGCTGTTGCGAAAGAAGCTAAGTCTGCAGCAGTTTGAACTGCTCGTTGTCCTTCTCCACCGCTTCACCCAGCGTCTGGGCGTGACGACGGCGGTGCTCGATGATATGCTTGTCCAACACCGGATCGTACGCCACGGGATAATTTCCGTCGTAACACGCCATACAGAATCCTTCCTTCGGCAGCCCGGTGGCCTGAACCATGCCCGCCTGAGAGAGATAGTACAACGAGTCGGCATTCAGGTATTTGCGGATCTCATCCACGCTGTGGTTCGCTGCCATCAGCTTGCTGCGGTCGGGAAAATCTATGCCATAGACGCACGGATTTCTGTGCGGCGGACAGCTCACCAGCACGTGAACCTCCTTCGCGCCGGCTTCCTTGAGCGTCTTCACCCGCGCTTTGCAGGTCGTGCCGCGCACAATGGAATCATCCACGATGACCACGCGTTTGTCCTTCACCAGCGAGGCAATCAGGTTCAACTTCACGCGCACGTCGAAGTCGCGGATGAGTTGCGACGGTTGAAGGAAACTGCGCCCGACGTAGTGATTGCGGATGAACGCCATTTCAAACGGGATGCCGGACTGCTCGGAATAACCGATCGCCGCGACCACGCCGCTGTCCGGCACCGGAATCACCAGATCGGCCTTGACGGGATGTTCGCGTGCGAGATGGCGGCCCATTTCCTTGCGCACGGCATAGACGCTGCGCCCGGCAATCGTGCTGTCGGGCCGCGCAAAATAAACATATTCAAAAATGCAGAATGCCCGGCGCCGGTGCTCGGGGAATGCCTGCAGGCTGATCACGCCCTTCTCGCTGATGATGACGATTTCGCCCGGTTCCACGTCCCGGACATATTCCGCCTGAATCTGGTCCAGCGCCACCGATTCGCTGGCCAGCACCCACGAACCGTTCACCCGGCCCAGCGCCAGCGGCCGGAACCCGAACGGGTCCCGGGCGCCGATCAATTCCTTTTCCGTCATGATGACCAGGGAATAGGCGCCTTCAATGCGGCGCAGCGTCTGGACCAGCGTGTTTTCAACGCCATTGAGCAACGGTTGCGCGAGCATCATGATGATGATTTCGCTGTCCACACTGGTTTGAAACACCAGCCCGTGATTTTCCAGTTCGTCACGGAGCTGCGCGGCATTGGTCAAATTGCCGTTGTGCGCAATGGCAATCTGGCCGCGCGTGCAGTCCACCGTGAGCGGTTGGGCGTTGCGGAGGTTGGAGGTGCCGGTCGTCGAATAGCGCGTGTGACCGATGGCCATGTTGCCGACCAGATCGTGCAACAACCGGGGATTAAACACCTGCGACACCAGCCCCATGCCGTGGTGCTTGAAGAACTTCCCGTCGTGGCACGTGACAATGCCGGCGCTTTCCTGGCCACGATGCTGGAGGGCGTAGAGGCCATAGTAGGTGAGTTCTGCGGCATTCGGATGACCGAAAATACCGAACACGCCGCAATAATGTTTGGGATAATTTTGCTGCACTTTTTTTCTGGCGCCCGTGCTGAATTGTCGCAGACGCAACCGCTGTGCGCAAGGCGAATGGAAATTTGACCTGTCACCAATGAAAAATTGCCGCGTGTGCGTTGTTCCTACCGAGTCGGTGAGCAGGAATAAACGCCGTGCGCAATGTCAGAACCTGAAGATTGCCCGTCTTTTGGCCTAAAAATGCCAAAAAAACGCCGTTGCGCGATCGGGCTTTGGGGGTATCTTGGCAGGGAACGGGTGTGGACATTTTATGCCGGGTACTTGCGTATTGAACTTTTTGAGATACTGTTTCCATCATGGCTTTAACCAAAGTTAGTTCGACGGTTCACTTCATTTCACGCGGCGCGACGGTAGGCGGGCGGGAAGAAACGGCCAGCGGCCACTGGGTTCCCAACACGGATGTTTATGCCACCGACAGCAGCCTAGTCATCAAGGTGGAATTGGCTGGCATGAAAAGTGATAGCCTGGAGATCACAGTGGAAGGCAATCGCCTCCGCATTGCCGGCACCCGGCCGGATGGCTGTCGGGCCAATAAATGCAACTTTTTGGTGATGGAGATCAGTTACGGGCCGTTCGAAAGTGTGCTGGAACTGCCGCCCGGTTACGATCTCAGCCAGGCCAAAGCCATCTACGTGAACGGTTTTCTGCGGATTGACGTGCCCATGGCACAACCGCATTCCAAGACGACCAAGGTGCCGATTGCCGAGGGGAATTAGGCCGCGCGCGCGAACTTTTCCGGCGCGCCGACATCTAATAGAATAACTGGCAGGAACGACGATGACATCGCCGGAGACAGAATTTGTCAGCATTTTGGGCACCGAAAATTCCGGACCGCCCCCGCGAATTTCTTCAAGGTCCCTGCCCGTAACCCTGCCGATCCTGGGCTTGTCGGACATTGTCATCTTTCCCAGCGCCCTGGTGCCGTTGCTGGTCGAAACGGGGCCGAGCCTGAAGCTGATTGACGACGTGGTGGCCGGCGACCGGTTGCTGGGCGTGGTGTTGCAGCGCCAGCCGGAAATCGTCGAGCCCAAGCCCGAAGACCTGTATGACGTCGGTTGCGTATCGCGCCTGGTGAAAATGGTGAAGTTTCCCGACGGCACGGCGCGCGTGCTGGTTGAGGGCTTGTGGCGCATCCAGATCAAGGAATTTTCAGCATCCTCGCCCTATTTGTCCGCGCGCTTCGACCTGCTCCGTGACGAAACCGAGGACTCCGTCGAATTGCAGGCCATGCTGCGCAACGCGCACAAGCAATTCGACGAGATCGCCAAATTGTCGCCGGCGCTCTCGGATCAGGTCAAAATCGCCGCGCTGAACACCGAGCACCCCGGCCACTTTGCCGACCTCGTCGCCGGAAATCTGAATCTCAGCCTCGAAGACCGGCAAAAATTGCTGGAAACCGTTTCCGTTCGCGAACGATTGCAGAAATTATTGCCCATGCTCAACCGCGAGCACGAGGTGCTCACCCTCAGTTCCAAAATTCAAAACGACGTCGCCTCGTCCATCGCCAAGACGCAGCGCGACTTTTTCCTGCGCGAACAGATGCGTGCCATCCAGCGCGAACTGGGCGAGGGTGAACCTGGCAGTGGCGAAACCCGGTCGTTGCGCGAAAAAATCGACCAGACCCCGATGCCGGACGAGGCCCGCAAAGCCGCGTTGCAGGAGTTGGACCGGCTGCAACAAACGCCGCCCGCCGCCGCCGAATATGCGGTGGCGCGCAATTACCTCGACTGGATTCTGAGCTTGCCGTGGGAAAAGGAGACCGAGGACAAGATTGATTTAAAGGAAGCCGAGCGCATTCTGGACGAACAGCATTTCGGCCTGACCAAAATCAAGGAGCGGCTGTTGGAATTCCTCGCGGTCATCAAACGCCGGAAACAAATCAAGGGACCGATTCTTTGCCTGGTCGGTCCGCCCGGTGTCGGCAAAACCTCGCTTGGCAAAAGTGTGGCGGACGCGCTGGGCCGCAAGTTTGCGCGCATCGCCCTCGGCGGCATGCGGGACGAAGCCGAGATCCGTGGCCATCGGCGGACTTACGTCGGCGCAATGCCGGGAAGAATCATCCAGACGTTGCGCCGCGTCGAAAGCCGCAACCCGGTGATTCTGCTGGATGAACTGGACAAAGTCGGCGCGGACTTCCGTGGTGACCCGGCGGCGGCGTTGCTGGAAGTGCTGGACCCGGCGCAAAACCACACGTTCACGGACCATTACCTGGATTTGCAATTCGACCTGTCGCGGGTGCTGTTCATCGCCACCGCCAACTGGCTGGAACCGATTCACGCCGCGTTGCGCGACCGGCTGGAAGTCATCGAATTGCCCAGCTATACCGAAACGGAAAAGCTGGAAATCGCCAAGCGGTATCTGGTTCCACGCCAGATTGAAGAACACGGCCTGACGCGGCAGGACATCAAATTCACCGACGCCGCGCTGCGCAAACTCATCCGCGAATACACCCGCGAGGCCGGCGTGCGGCAGTTGGAACGGGGGATCGCCGCCCTCTCGCGCAAGGCCGCGCGCAAAATCATCTCCCGCAACGGCGCAGCCGTCACGGTCAAACTCGACGCCAATGGACTGAAGAATTATCTGGGCCACGCCCCGTTCATTTCCGAGACGGCGGAAAGAATCACCGAATACGGCATCGCGACCGGGCTGGCCTGGACGCCGGTCGGCGGCGACGTTCTGTTCATTGAAGCCACCCGCATGCGCGGCAAGGGCAATTTGCTGTTGACCGGGTCGCTGGGTGAAGTGATGAAGGAAAGCGCGCAAACGGCGGTGAGTTATCTGCGCAGCCAGGCCAAACTGCTCGACCTGGATTTGAGCAATTACGGCAAATTCGACATTCACATTCACGTGCCCGCCGGTGCCACGCCCAAGGACGGACCGAGCGCCGGCGTGCCGCTGGTGGCGGCGCTGGCCTCATTGCTGACGAAACGGCTGGTGCGGTCCCGACTCGCCATGACCGGCGAAATCAGCCTGCGCGGCCGCGTCCTGCGTGTTGGCGGCATCAAGGAAAAGGTGCTCGCCGCGGTGCGTTTCGGCATGAAGGAAATCATCCTGCCTGAACAGAACAAGGCGGACTGGCTGGACGTGCCGGTGGAAGCGCGCGCGAAACTGAAGGTCCATTTCGTCCGGCATATCTCGGACGTCCTGCGCCTGGCGCTCGAACCAAAATAAATTCTTCGTCCTTGCCCTGTCCGCCTTCCTGGCTTATCACGACGGATTGAGCATGGACAGGGCGATAAAAATTTTTGCCGTCGGCACTTTTGCCTCAATTTTGCTGGTTGCCTCTGATGCAACGGCAAAAATGACGAACGATTCGGCTGAAGCTGTAATTCTGGGCCGTCAACTGGCACAACGAATCCTCGAACAACGGCCCGTGGAAAACTTCACCAATGTTGGTGTCTTGAAGATTAGCGATGCCAACGGTAAGACTTCGGAGATTCCAGTGGAATGCGTTGTCATCACCGCGGCAACAAATTGGTCGGTTGTTTACAAAGCCTTTTTTACGAATTTCATGGAAACTCTTACGGTCATCCACCCTGACCATCAATTGTTTCGGCAATTGATGGCGCCTGGTTTACCCCATGATCAGCCCAAATCACCCGACGATTTACCTAAAATCGCAGGAACCATAAACGATCGGATTGAACCTTTCGATGCCTGTCAGCATGAAGGCTATCCGGGGTCTCCCGACCTGGCCGCCGCGAGGCTCCGTTCGGCTTCTTTCGCGGACTCAGATTTTTCCGTGGACGATTTATGTCTGGAATTCCTCCACTGGCCGGACCAGAAGATTTTGAAGCCGTATGAGATGCGGCGCGGTCGTTCCTGCAAGGTGTTGGAAAGCACGAATCCCAATCCGACCGCAAATGGCTATTCGCGCGTGGTATCGTGGATTGACAATGAAACGCTCGGCATCGTCCAGGCCGAGGCGTACGACGCCAAAGGTAATCTGCTGAAGGAATTTTATCCAAAATCCTTTAAAAAGGTGAACGGCCAGTGGGAGCTTCAGGAAATGGAAATCCGCAACGACCAGACCGGCTCGCGCACGCGGCTGGAATTCAATTCAAGGCAGCCGGATTGAGCTGGGAATAAGTCATTAATAAGTCATCCGGCCGGGTGCTTGACTTTGACGGCCCGGCGGCTCAGGCTCACCACATCGGAATGAGCGTGCTGGTTCGTCTGAATCTTTTGATGGTTTGCGCCTGCTGCGTTTTTGGCGTCGGGCTGGACCAACTTATTTTTGCTGCCGGAACGAACTCCACCGACCTCTCCCCGCGCCAGGCCGGGGACAAAATTGCGCAGGATTCGCTGAACGCCTTCCTTCAGATCCAGGAACAACTCCACAGCACGCAATTGATCATCGAGAGCAATCGGGTGGCCGCTGCCGCCGAGGCACAACGCAATGCCGCGGAAATGACCGCGCGCATCCAAGTGCTCGAACAGACGGTGGCAACGCAACGCGCCAGCGAAATTGAAGCAACCCAAAAAGCGCAGCGGCTGACGCTGATTCTGGTCGGCACTTTCGGCTTGATCGGCTTGGCGGCCGTCCTGTTCATGGCCTACTTCCAGTGGCGCACCGTCACCCGGCTGGTGGAATTGTCCCCGCTCCACGCGTCCGCGCTGGCTTTGGAAAATTGCGGCGCCTCGCCGATGTTGTCGGTGGGCGAAATGCCGGATCACCCGGGCCGTGCTGCGGTGGTATTCGCAAATGCGCGTTTGTTCAACGTGGTCGAACGACTGGAAAAACGGTTGCTGGAACTGGAACACTTGGCACGCGCTCCGTTGACTGGAACCGCGTCGCCACCGGTGGACGGGCATAACGGCGCGTCACCGGCGTCAACCGACCATGGCCGGAATGTTGCCACCCTGCTGGCGGAAGGCCAATCGCGGTTGAACGGCGATGAGCCCGAGAAAGCCCTGGAATGTTTCGACCAGGCCCTCGCGCTTGACCCGAAAAGCGCCGAGGCCTTGATCAAGAAGGCAGGCGCGCTGGAAAAGCTGAACCGGCTCGAAGAAGCCATTGTCTGTTACGACGACGCCATCGCCGCGGACGGCACCATGACCATTGCGTATCTTCACAAGGGCGGCCTGTTCAACCGTATGTCGCGATACGAGGAAGCGCTGCAATGTTACGAGCACGCGCTGCACACGCATGATCAAAGGACCGCTGGGGAAAAAGCCGCCGCGTAGTTCGCCACGGCCGGGGACGAGGCAACGAGCCCCAGTGTTTGAGATTGAACGTGGGCCAGACTCCCTGCGTCGTCGCCTGTTTGTTCCACCGGGTCAGTTTGGAATAAATTGCAGCCGGTTCTGGACGCGCTCGACCTCAAGCTGACGGCGAATCATGTCAATCTTGAGCTTCAGCAGTTCGCGGTTTTCCTCATTCAACGCGGAAAGTTCCTTTTCCAATTCCTGAATGCGCGCTTCGTAAGCGCGCAACCGCTCCTGCATCGGTGCCTGGACGGCGTCGAGGCGGCGGATGATGGTGCCGATTTCCAGCGCGGCTTCTTCCTGCGCCTTGAGCAATTCGCGGCGCTGCGTGGCCAGTTCCTGGACGACGGTTTCCCGCAGCGCTTGCACGAGGTGCGGCGCAAGGCTGGCCTGCGCGGCGGCCTGGACCTGCTCCGCCCGACGCTCCGCCTCCAAAGCGCGCTGGCGCCACGCCTCGACTTCTCCGTTAGCGGCTCCGGCTGGAGCAGCCAGCGACCGGGGCCGGAGTGTCAAGTGTGCCGATGCCGGCGCGGGCGCGGATGCCGACGGTGCTGTTGATGGCGGCGTCGCCAGTATCTGGAGCGTATGAGCGATGGCCTGGTTGGCGGTCGTCGTGCCGTCCACGCCGCAAACGGGGCACTTGATCGGCGCCGGCATTTGGCCGTTGAGCGGATACACGTCGAAGGCGTATTTCTGGCCGCAACTGCAAACAATTTTGACAGGTACTTTGACGTGTGTCATGCGGGCGTGCCCGAGCTTATCGCCAGCACGACGGAGGAAGTCAAGCCAGTCGTCCATTCCTGGCCAACGCAATTTCACCATAAAAATGATCTTTGCTCGCTCAATTGTTGGGCACCCGACCAGAGCGTGACGCGCCAGGCAACAAGTTCGCCGAAGTCTTTATAAGCGGCACCGTCCAATGTCAATGAATTCCAATGTCTGAAGAAATGCGGTGTGACCGTTTGTTCGAGCGTGGCCTGACGGGGCAGTCCATCCTTGCCGATGCCACGCAACTCGACCCGCAATTTCAGTTGCGGGCTGCCGACCTCCGACGCTTTCCACAGAACGTCAAAACGAATGGCGGAACGTTGATTGGCGTGGCGGCGGAGATAGGTCTGATAGGCGTCACGGTCGTACAGGCTCGGCGTCAAAGCCCTCTGGCCCTTGAGATCGAGAAAAAACGGCAGGACTTTGACAACGCGGCCCGTGACGACATCGCCGGCGAAGGCCGTTGAAAGGGAACTCCCCAAAAGCAAACTCAGCAGCAGCAACCGGCGCATGGCCAAACAATAACGGGCGACGGCGCGAACTCAACTGCAATTTCCCATCATCACCAGTAAAAGCTCAGAATCCGGATATCGGTGGGCGTGTTGCGATAAAGAATCGCGATGTATTCACGATGGTAATCACCAATCCGGGCGGTCACATGAACTTCAAAAGTGGAACTGCGCACGGTGCAGATTCCGGTGAGTTGCGAAACGAATTGCGGACTCAGACCGGCGTTGGCGAGCTGGCCGACGCTGGTAAAGGGGGTGTCGTCGGCCGTGCCATCCTCGCCATCGGGGCCGGCCCGCATTTTGATGATGTTTTGCGCGGTGGCTTCATCCACCCCGGGAAGCATTTGCAACACATTCTCGTCGGCGGTGTTGATGTTGATCTGTCCGTTGGACAGGGCGGTGAAAATGTTGGTCAACCCGAAAGGGTAATCCGGCACTTGAAACGGCGAATTCACAAGGCCCAGTTTCTGTTGAAACCTGGCCGGGGTGCGATTGGTCGGGCTGCCGCCCCAATAGATTTCCGGGTGATCCCGGATGCCCTTGACCAGCAGTAATTCCGACAGGTCATCGATCGGCGCATTCTTGGCGTAGTAAGGGGGATTCAAACTCTGATAATAATCGCTCTCCGCGCCGGCGGGGCGGGGGTCGTTGGGTGGACCAATCCAGTCCAGAATGGAATCGGAGATGACGGAAATGCCATCCGCGCCCACGCCCATCAGGGTGAGTGCCTGTTGCAACTCCCCGGGATTACGATTGAGCGTGTTGATGTTCATCTTGCGTTCGAGATCAACGATTTTGATCGAAACCGTTCCGTCACCGACCTGGTAGTTGTCCAGCGAAATCCCGGTCAGCGGACTGTTGGATTCGCCAATGCCTCCGGGCCCGCCGGCCCAGATTTGATTGAGCGCGTCGTAGGGCTCATTGGGAATGGCCATCTGTTCCGACAGGACATAGCGCGCCAGTTCCACGCCTGACCGGCCCAGCCAGAGTAATTGCTGATCGTGGTCGGCATTTTGCGCCAGTTTGAATTCAACTTTCATGGACGTGGCGAAAATGGCGGCCATAACCGACAGCACAAAAATGGCGATCATCACAATGATGAGCGCGATCCCGCGCGGCTTGGTTTGCACGGGAATTCTCATCATCGGAGCCCACGATAACCGCCGCCCGGCCCGGATTGTGATTGAACCGCCGTCGGTACCATCACCGACGGGATGGCGACGATGCGCGTAACGGCCAGGGGCGGGCCGGTATCACCGAAATCGTTCAATTGATTTCCGCCGAGCACGAGCGTAAACCGCACCATCGTGGGGATTTGATTCGTGTTGTCCCATTTGTCCGACCAATCATTCTCGGTCGGGTCCCAGCATTCGGCGGCGAATCGTTTTACATTGCGGGCCAGGACCAGTGGGTGTTCCTGCTCGTCTTTGTCCATGTCCATGAGGATCGGATTTTGCCGGAGGACCAGATCCTTTTCCGAATTCGGCCCGGGTTCGACCGTAAAGGTCACCCGCCGCATATTGAAATCGCCGAACCGGCCATTGCGCGGGAAATCATCCGGCAACCGTGCCGTGAAACTGAGCAGCGGTTCGTCTCCGTTTTGGTCAATAAACGTGTAATACTGCTGGGACGCCTGAAATGACTGGACACACATGAGCGCGCTTTCAATCGTCCGCACCGCGACGCGTCGGCGTTGGACCTGGGCCGCGGCCTCCTGGCCCACCTTCGTGGCCCGCAGGATGAGCATCCAGGATGAATAGATCGCCGCCATCACCAGACTGAAAATCGCCATGGCCAGCATCAGTTCGAGCAGCGTGAAAGCAGTTGGGTGACGCGTGACAAGTGACAAGTGACACGAACGCGACGCCCGCGATCCGACAGTCTTCCTGTCACTGGCCACCTGCCACATGTCACTCGTCACTTTCATCTGGCCACCGTGGCTCCATCAAGGCTGCCTGCCGGCGAATTGGGGCGGAAAAGCAGGATGCTCATTTTGGAAACGACCGGTTTTTCGCCGACATCACTTTGAACGATGAAGTCCACCTGGAAAAGCTTGTTGGTTTGCACTTCTTCAACATCCCGCGTCCAGGTGTAACCCTGATACGAGTTGCCCAGCAGTTCGTCAAGACCGCCAGACCGGACGCCTTCAACCAATTGATTGGTTTGCGACAATACCGCCGCCAGCACGCCGGCGTCCACCATCGGCCGCTGCAACCGGCGGGCGCCGTCGAGTGAATTGGCGACCAGCGCCAGAATCACAAAGGTCGCAGTGCAAAACGCGACCATGGCAAACATCACTTCCAAAAGCGTGAAGGCGCTTCGCCCGGGTGGCGTCTGCTGAACTCGAGTTTTCATCGGATCGGTTCCGTGGAGGCCAGACCGGTGGTCACTTCCAGTGTGATTTTCTGGTACTGGTCGCCGGAATGGATGATAAGGGTCATTTCATCACTGGTGCCGTCGGGAAAAAAACGCACCGGCACCTCGCTCGCGTCCTTGTATTCCGACAAATTGACGTCAAGCATGTCAATGATGATGCTGTCATCGAAATGCGCGGAATTCAACGCCGACGCCGGGGAGGCGGTGGTTGTGGTTTCACCCGTCGGTGCGTCCGGCGGCCCGGAGCCATCCGGTGAATTGGTGGTGGCGATGTCGGCCAGTGAGATGTCGCCCGACTGGGGATGGAAGACGACGGTGGTGGTGACGCCACGCAAAATCGCCTGGGCGCGGGCGTGGCTGCAAATATTCAGCACGTCGTTAACCGCCTTGCGCAAGGGCTCCTGGTGCATCGTCCGCAGAATCGCCGGCACGCTCATCGTCATCATCAGACCGATGATGGCGACGACCATCATGATTTCGAGGAGCGTGAATGCCTGCTCACGCCCGGGGCCTGCTCCCGACACTCGACCGGTTTGCATCAGGACCCTCCTGCCGAGTTGCCGATGCTGGAAATCATCGAGAACATCGCCCCCAGCACTGCCACCAGCAAAAAGCCAACCACCACGGCCATGCCGATGATCAGGGTGGGTTCAATCAGGTTGGTCATGACCCGCAAGGCAATGCTCAACTCGCTTTCGTAGGTTTCGGCGACGTTGTTCAGGGCGCCGGCCACGTCGCCGGTGTCTTCGCCGATTTTTACCAGGTCCACCATCAGTTGGGGAAACACCTTGCTCTGCGCCAGAGGCTGGGCGAGCGTTTTGCCATCCGTCACCGCGTCGCGGGTTTTGGCCGCCGCCTCTTTGATAATGCAGTTGGGGATGACCTGTTCAGTGATTTTCAATGCCGTGAGCACCGGCACGCCATTTTGCAGCAAAGTGCACAGCGTGCGCGCAAACTGGCCGTATAGATTCAAGCAAATCACCCGCCCGAAAAGCGGTATTTTCATCTTCCATTCATCAATCTGGCGCCGCCCGGCTTCGGAAGCCTGAAACCGTTTAAACAAAATGACGGCCAGAATGATGACCGAAACCATCAACCACCAGTAGCCTTTAAACATGTTGCTGATGTCGATCAAAAGCAGCGTCATCGTCGGCAGATGGGTGAACCCCACCGAGCCGAAGATGGACATGAACCTGGGCAGGATGAAGGTCATGAAAAAAATGATGATGCCCACCCCCACGGTGCAAACCACGGCCGGATAAATCAGCGCCGATTTGAATTTGGCCTGGACCTCGGCGAATTTTTCGAAATGATCGGCCATGCGCCGGAGCACGTCCACCAGCGCGCCGCTCTGCTCGCCCGCCCGGACCATGTTGACGTACAAATCGGAAAAAATGCGCGGTTGCTTGGCCATCGCGTCGGACAAACTCCGGCCTTCCGTCACTTCCTGCCGGAGCTGGCGGCTCACCGCCGACGGAATGCCCTTGGCCTCCAGATACCCCATGCTCTGAAGTGCCGTGGCCAGCGGCATGCCGGCCTGGAGCAAATTCGCCAGTTGCTGGGTGAACGTGGCCAGTTCCTGTAATTTCGGCTTGCGCTTCTGTTGCAATTGGGCGCGCAAGGTCGGCGGCAGGAACGCCAGAAAATCCACTTTTTGACCGGCGCGTCTGTCGTTCGCCGCCGCCCCCCCCTTGGAGGCGTCCAACGCCACGGGAAAAAGTCCGAGCCGTTCGACTTGCGCCAAAGCCGCCGCGCGATCGGCGACGTCCAAAACGCCCTCGACCAATTCACCACTGCGGCGACGAGCCCGATACGAAAATTGCGGCATATTCGAAATTCTATCCTACTAACCCATCTATGTCCAAAAAGTTGCGGAATTTGAAGTTTCACGCTGATTACCCGGCGGTTATGACCCTTCCAAAACCGCTTGAATTCATTTTGAAGTGCATTAAAAATCCATCCGTTCCGCGATCAACAGTCGCCGAAAGCAAAACCCAAAACGCGATGAATTCTCCCGGCTCCGCCCCCGTGCCACCGCCCCTGCCGGAAACACCGGGACGAGCCGCCGCCCGGCGAGCCGCCTGGCTCGGCCTGCTTGCCTCGTTATTGGCGATGCTCATTGGTGCCGTTGGCGTTCTGTTGGCCCTGAAGTCAAAATCATCGGCAATCCCGATTATCGCCAGCGGCGCAGGCCTGCTGCTCGTGATGGCCGGATTAATAATGGGTATTCTCGGTTTATGCGGCGTCCGGGAACACGGTCCCCGCGGTATTTTGGGCGCCGGCACCACGGCAGTAACCATCAACAGCCTGCTTCTCATCCTCATCTTCACGGGCCTGACGCTGGAATTAAACAACAAAATATTGAAGCGCAGTCAGTACGAGCAGGAAGTTCGCGGCACGGTG
This sequence comes from Candidatus Sulfopaludibacter sp., assembly GCA_035508155.1. Taxonomy (GTDB): domain Bacteria; phylum Verrucomicrobiota; class Verrucomicrobiia; order Limisphaerales; family UBA11358; genus UBA11358. Next base: position 23,221 of record DATJNM010000033.1, read on the forward strand.
CAGGACATCCAGGCGAAGGCAAAAAGATCGTTTAATCCGAGGACCGGGATTACCAATGTGGACTTTAACGGCTTGGATCGGCTCCAAACGCAGTTCAATTACGCCGCCCAAACGTTGTCCGGCGACGATGCCCGGATCGCCCAGGTCATGGCCGCGCACGTGGCCCGGTTGGAGACGGCCATGAAAAAATATGACGCGGCGGCGACGGCCCTGCGCAAGGCGAGGGTTTTGGATTTAAGCGGTCTGGACGACGAGAAACAAATCGCTGCCCGGCGCCAGATTGTGCAGGACTTTCTGGTCGCGAACGACAACGTAAAAAGCGTCGTTTCAAATTCCGAGGCCAATATCCGGGCCGATCTGATCCGATTGGAAGTGGCCCCGGCAAGACAGGAAATAACGCTGGATGCATTTCATTCCAAGGCCGCCCCGCGCAGTGTTTTGATCCTGAGAATTCGCGCCTGCGACGATCAAATCGGCCAATCCACCCTGACGATCCTGAGTTCGTTGGAAACCCAATGGGGGAAATGGCATTACGACCCCGTTACGAAGACCGTCCGGTTTCAGGATGCGGAAACGCAATACTCTTACCGTCAAGCGTTGGGGGAAATCAAACTGGCGGGCTATGAACAGATCGCCACGCAACGGGAACTGCTCAATTTGCAGTAAGCAAATTCTCCCGGCTGACAGGTACCGTCAACCGCCGGCCGTTTTCGTCGGATCGCTGCCGGCCCGGTGATAACCTTCCAAATCCAGCGTCACGTGCGCATACCCGATGTCTTTCAATACCCTGGCAACTTTCACCGACATGCCGTCGGCCAGAAAATGCGGGATTTCCGCCGGCCCGAGTTCAATGCGGGCCAGGTGAGTGACGGGTGACGGGTGATGGGTGACGCGATCGCCGCCCGGGACTGGGGATTTTCCCGTCGCTCGCCGCTTGCCGCTCGTCACGCGAAGTTCATGGTGTCGCACCCGCACGTCATAAAAGCCGAGGTCCCGCAGCACGTTTTCCGCCGCCTCGATCATTCGCAGTTTTTCCGGCGTTACCGGCTCGCCGTGCGGGACCCGCGAACTCAGACACGCCATCTGCGGTTTGTCCGCCGTCGGCAGGCCCAATTGCGCCGACAGCCGGCGGATTTCCATCTTCGTCAACCCCGCTTCCTTCAGCGGCGCGCACACTTGAAATTCCGCCGCCGCCGTTGCACCGGGCCGAAAATCACCCGCATCGCTGGCATTCTCGCCATAGGCAATCACCGCGAGTTTCTCCGCCCGCGCAATCGGCGTCAGTCGCTCGAACAATTCGTGCTTGCAGAAATAGCAGCGGTTGACCGGATTGCCCGTGTAGCGTTTGTCTTCAAATTCCTTGGTCTGGATGACGCGCATCGGAAAACCGGATTGTTTCGCGACAGCCAGCGCTTCGGCCAGTTCGCGGCGTGGCAGGCTCGGCGAATCGGCGATGACCGCGAGCGATTTGGCGCCCAGCACTTCGTGGGCCACACATGCCAAAAATGCGGAGTCCACGCCGCCGGAATAGGCCACCAGGCAGGAACCGTACTGCCGCAGCCGGGCACGCAACACTTCAAGCTTGTTCGCGACCATGGCTTAACTCTGGCATTTCTTCAGACGCTTGTCGAGCCGGGCTCCAGCGAGGCCGGGCCCTGAACCGGCGGAGCGCAGCCGTGCCGAAGACCAGCCGCAGTATTTTGACGGGCTGCGTCTGACGCTGCGCACACAACCGTGCTCCCGAAAATCCGGACCTGTTTCCTGCGAATCAGGCTTGACGCGCGTGGCGGTTGTGATTGTCTTGGGGCACGATGAAGACAAAAATTTTTATGGCGCTCGCGGCCATCGCCCTCCTGACCGCCGGTTGTATCACCACGGTCAGCGACACCAAGGTCGCCGGCAACCCGGTGGGGAGAGACGCCGTGGCCGGCCGTTATCAACGCTCGGTGGACGAGGTCTATCGCGCAGCCATTCAAGTCATCAACAACGACGGGACGTTGCTTACCGAATATATCCCGCATGATACCACGAACAGCGTCCGCGCGTTCATGGGCCGGGTGAACCAGAACAAGGTATGGATGCGGGTCGAAGCGGTGGACCCGCAGATCACCCAAATCACGGTGGAGGCCCGCACCAAATGGGGCAACCAGGACCTTGACATGGCGCACGAACTGGAGAAGGAAGTGGCGTTACAGCTGGCCCGGTGAGCTGTGTTTCAGCCCGATGTTCTGTTCGTAAACGCCGAGCTTCACGCCCGGCGTTTCTCTTCGCCCCTTGAGTTCAAGCTTTAACCGCGCCAGCCGTGTCCGCGCCATTTCCCCGGCAGCCAGCTCGGGAAAACGTTCGATGATCTGCTCCAGGGTTTGCCGCACCGTTTCGTAATCCGCGCCGAGTTGAATCTGCAAATCCGCCAGCAGATTCAGCCAGTGCGCCACCCGTTTCCCCGGCTGGTTTGGCGTCTCGATCAACTGGTTCAATTCATTTTCAGCCAGATCCAACCGCTGATAATACTCGGCGTAAATGACGGCCAGTTTCTCGCGCGCTTCGGTATCGAGCGGGTGCTGTTCCAGATGTTTCACGTAAGCGGCGGCGAGTTTCGTCGGTTCCGCCTCCTCCGGCCGCAAATGCGACGACGATTTCAACAGGCCGACGTTTTTGACGCCTTCCGGCACCGCCATCGGCTGGCGGTCCAGCGACGCCAGCACCACCTTTTCCGTGCCACCCAGATGGGCAATGCGCTGGGCGGCCTGCAACGACAATTCGGTGTCGGGAAACCGCGCGCTGATTTTTCCCAGCGCGGCGCGCGCGGAATCAAAATCCTGCGCCTGCCTGATATGCCAGTCGGCCAGGTGGTTCATCGCGGCGGCAAATTGCTTGGGCGGCGGATTCGGCTGGTCGCAGAAATGATTCAACGTCAGCTCTGCCGAGGGCAAATCCTGCAAATCCTCGGCCTGAATGGTGGCGAGCAACATCACGCCTTCAAAATCGTTCGGGAATTTGGCGAGCTGCTCGCGAATGGCCACCACCGCCTGGAGGAATTCGCGACGGCGACGACGCGCGTGCGCGATGGAATAGTACGGCTTCGGCTCCGGCGGTTCATTGCCGCCGTCATACAGGCTCGTCAGCGGCCGGGAAATCCATTCGCTGATGTGCGGCGTCCACATGACCGACAGGACTACTCCCATGGCAACGATGAGGAACGGACCAAACGGCCCTAATTTGTGCGCCATCCAAATGCAAAAAATCACAAAGGGGACTGTAAATCCCCATTTGAAAAGGATTTTAGCCGGATCTTCCGCGCGCTTTAGCCCTCGCACGGTAAGCCAGACCAGGCAGGCCAGGCCGACCGTCAAAAAGGCTGTCTCCACCGTAATCTTGAGGGTCTGGCTCATGATTGATTAACGCAACCTCGGCTCGTTCCCTGACGGGCGCAAGCTATTTCTTGCAGCCGCGTATGACCGTCGCAAAACGCGACTGCTTTGAAATGAGCGACGCTCACCGGCGCCGCTACAACTTCATCCGTAACGGTAGGGCGCGGCCATGGCAAACGTGTTCGGCAAATGCCGCACCTCGCGCACTTTGCCTTCCGCCAGAAGCACTTCCACAATGTCGAAACGGATTTTCACCCGGGGATTCTTCAGCAACCGCAAGTAATCCAGCGCCGCCCGCGACAACCGTCGTCGCCGTTCGGCATTAACCGCAGCCGCCGGTCGGGTCCAGTCCTCCGACGAACGGGTTTTGACCTCAATAAACGTCAGGCACTCGCCATCGCGAAAAATCAAATCAATCTCGCCGCGTTCGGACCGGAAATTGGCGGTAAGAAATTTCAACCCGCGCCGACGTAAATAGCGCTTCGCCACGCGCTCACCCAGTTCGCCCCGCCGCAAATGCTCCGGTTTGGTTTTCCCGGTCAATCGCGACTTCAACTTTTCCAGCAGGTTCATTTTCTGACACGGATTTCGCAAATTTTCACCGGTTGATTCTCATCGGCTTAAATTCGTGTTCATCCGTGAAATCCGTGTCTAAAAAAGTTCTGTTTCTCTTAGTTTCAACGGCGCGAAACTTTTCCGATGAATCGGGCACGGCCCATGCGCCGCGATGGCCGCCAGATGCCGCGCCGTGCCGTAGCCCTTGTGTTCGGCAAACCCGTAAACCGGCCATTGCCGGTCGAATTCCAGCATCAGCCGGTCGCGGGTGACCTTGGCCAGCACGCTCGCGGCGGCGATGGAATAACTCCGGGCGTCGCCCTTGATGATGGCCGTCTGCGGCGCATGCAGGATTTTCACCGGCCGGCCATCCACCAACACGTGCTGCGGCTGCGGCGCCAGTTCCCTCAACGCCGCGTTCATCGCCTGATGCGTGGCGCGCAGGATGTTGATTTCATCAATCTGAACGGAATCCACCTGCGCGACAGCATATTCGACTTCCCCGGACCCCGTCAGATAAGCGAAAAATTTTTCGCGCTGGACGGTTGTGAGTTGCTTGGAATCGTTCAATCCTTCGAGTTCGCGCGGCAGACCGGCTTCGTCCCATTGCGCCGGCAAAATGGCGGCCGCCGCGACCACCGGCCCCGCCAGCGGCCCGCGCCCCGCCTCGTCCACACCCGCCACACGGGTCATCCCGCAACCCCATAACGCGCGTTCGAATTCGAAGCGGTCTATAAAAATTGCCCGGGCCATTTCTTCGGGCCGAGCCTACCTCGTTCCGGCATGTTGTCAGCACGATTTTTTGGCGCCGTCAGCGTTTGAAAGGAATCCCAAAGGGATTCAAATCACTCAGCCCGGCGTTGACGCGAAGCGGCTACGCCGGGTCAAGGTCCCGCAGGAATTCTCAACCCCATCGGGGTTGCATCGTGTCTGGCGCGTGATGGATCCAACCCTTTCAGGGTTGACGACATTTGCATTGGTCACCCAGCGTAGCTCGTTCCTCGCAACGCCGGGCTGTACGATCAAAATCCTTTCAGGATTTTCTCCGTATCTCCGCAATCAAACCCCGCGTCCCTCCCGCCTTCGCTGCTTGCTTCGGCGCAGCAGGCCGTGGTTAAATTTCCGCTATGAAAATCGAATCCCTCCATGTCGGCATGAAGGTGCGCCATCCGCAGTATGGGATTGGCGAAGTCAAAACCATTTCCGAAACCACGGCGGAAATCCTTTTTTCGGAAGGCAAACATGCCGTCGCGCCGGAACCGAGCGGCCTGGAGCCGGCCGAGCCGCAGGTCTCGGCGACCGGCTTGAATTTGCCGCTGAAACAGTTTATCGAGCAAACAGTTGCCGCGACACTGGACAAGCTGGGTCTGGAAAAACCGGACTCGGTCGTGGAAAAACTCGGGCCCCGCTGGCATGGCGGCAGGCTGGTGTTGCACCCATCCGATCCGACCCTGCAGACCAAGGAAGTCCTGCTGGAAACCTTCTTCCACAAGATTGTGATGATGCGAAACAACCTCCGCGTGTTGGAACAGAAGATCAACGGACACGAAAAACTGACCGACGGCGAGAAGGTGGAGATGCAACAATACATCACCCGCAGCTACGGTTCCATGACCACGTTCAACGTGCTGTTCAAGGAAAAGGAAGACCAGTTTTAACATGGAGTTGAACGTTGAGGGTTGAAAGTTGAAGGAAGCCAATGCTGTATGCGCTGTGCACGATAATCGGCGCAATTTGATGCTGGACAACAGTTTCAGCCCGGTGGTCATCATTTGAGAAAAAAGATAGGCTGCACAATTCGCCGCCTACTATCTGTTAGGCATCATTACACGCCATGAAAAGGCCAGCGATTGTTGGATTGCCAGTTGTCATTGCCGCTGCGTGTGTGTTGCTATGTTGGCAGCGCGCCAAGGTTGACAGCTTTGACAGTGACTTTCGGCAACATTTAGCGGGAGTGTGGTTGAGGCAGGAGACCAACATGCGATGCACAAACGCCATCGCAGCAGATGGCGGTTTTGTGGAGCTGTCATGGTTCAGCCATCCTGACCGCACAAATACATACCAACGTACCGGCACATGGCTTGTCAATAATGCACATTTGATTGAGACGGTAAAAACCAGCACTAACCCAACCGAAGTTACGCCACATACTCTCGCCGGACGGATTGTTCGTGCGGACAGGGGCGGGTTTACTGTGCGATGGCCAAATTCCGCAGAGACAGTATGGCAAAAAGTTATCCAATGATGCCTAATTAGATGATAGGCTGCATGGACTTGTGAAGTGAGTCTCTGGCCGGATCCTGTCCAACAAAACCGGTCCATCTGCGCGCGGAACGCATCCATCGACTTCATTTCATCGCCCATGTTTTCGTCTCTGTTTCAGTGCAGGCGAACAGGGGCTCAAGACTGCCGAAAATCCCCTGACCGTGGGAAAACGCGAAGCGTCCCGGACTGCCGCAGCCCTCTGCCGCCTTTCGTTGAGCGGCGCGATTCCTAAAGCGGTAGAGGGCTGCCGCACCCCAAAACCTGGCGGCACTTCCCAGCCCCGTCGCAAAATTCCGTGAACCAGCTCTCCGGTTCGCAGGAATACTCAACCTGTCGCCCGCGCCAGGGGAATCGCACCGCATGGGCGTGGAGCGCCTGGTGCGGCAGAATCAACGCCCGCTTCTGCCCCTCGTCCAACCGGCCTTCGACCAGGGAAAGGTATAAACCCTCGTCGCCCCCGTAAATTTTATCGCCTACAATGGGATGGCCGAGGTGCGCGAGGTGGATGCGGATCTGATGTTTGCGGCCGGTGCGCGGCTGGACGCGGACGAAGGAAAACGACGATGCTTCCTTTTCAGCGCCGGCGACCCGTTTGGAAAATTCTCGCTCGACGAAGAATTCCGTCTGCGATGGCAGACCGTCGGTGCGGACACAATCCTTGATGGCGACGCGGCTTGTTTCGTCCCTGCCCAACGGGGCATCAATCATTCCGTGATCCTCCCTGACAGATCCATGAACGATGGCCAGATATTCCTTCTCCACGGCGCGGCTTTCCCAAAGCCGGCGCAAATCCCGCGCGACCGCGTCGGTCTTCGCCACAAGTGCCACCCCGCTGGTTTCACGATCGAGCCGGTTGATCAGATGGGGACGGGACTCGGCGCCCAGATATAGGCGCACCCGTCCAATGAGACTGGACATCGGGCCGTTTTTGGTCGGATGACAAACCAGCCCGGCCGCCTTGTTGATCACGAGCAACTCCGGGTCTTCATGAATGATTTCCAGCAGTCCTTCCATTCACCTACCTTGCCGGAGGGCGACGCGGATTGCACGGATTAACACGAAGATACTTGCGTCCGCAAAAAACGAATTTAAATGTATTCCACTCTTTGTGAACAGGTTATGCATTGGAAATCATTGACAGACGGCAGATCATCGCGAATCCTGACTACTTCCGCTATTTTTACGCGAACCGCATGAAGCCAAGGTTGATCGAAAAACTGGATCGTATCCGTAAAAATCCGTCCAGGCGCGAATTCATTCTTGCCGACGCGCGCGACGCCGACATGGCCTGGGGCGTGCCGAGCCCGGGTAAGATTTATTCACCATCGCCGGAGGGCGAGCGCTTCCGAACGATGCCGGAATTTTATGAGCAGATTCGTGCCATCGCGCGCCAGGGGATCGTGGACATCATGCTGGCCTCCATTTCCACGATGAGCCTGCTGGCACACCGTGAGCGGTTGTTCGAGGACCTGGAGGTCACGCCCGCGATACGAATCAATGACACCAGCGACGTATGGTGTCCGCGTGGCGGGCGTTATCGCGAGCATCCGTCGCTGCCGTTTGCCAGCGGCTTCATCGAAGAAGCCCAATACGGCAGCCTCACCGCCGGGCATCGCGGCGAACCGGTGGTAAACCTGGGCCTTTACTCAGTGACGTTCAACAACCAGGCGTTGGCCGACCGCGAGTCGTTGCTGGCCTTCAAGGAATTTCGCGCCGAGGCGCAACGCAAAGGTTTCCACTATTTCCTCGAAGTGTTTGCACCCAACCTGGACGCGGCGTTGCGGCCCGAGGAGATTCCGGCGTTCGTCAATGACAACGTCTGCCGGATGCTGGCCGGTGTCCCGCCGGCCGCCCGTCCCGTCTTCCTCAAAATTCCTTATTTCGGGCCGCGCGCACTGGCGGAGCTGGTCGCCTACGATTCGTCGGTGATTGTCGGTGTGCTCGGCGGCGGCAGCGGTACGACCTATGACGCCTTCAAGTTGCTGGCCGACGCGCAAAAGTATGGCGCCCGCGTGGCGTTGTTCGGACGCAAGATCAAGGATGCCGAAGACCCGCTGACGTTCATTGCCTTTCTCCGGCGGATTGTGGACGGCGAGCTCTCTCCCGAAGAAGCCGTCAAGGCATATCATCGTGAATTGCAGTCCAAACATATCCCGCCACGGCGTCCGTTGGCCGACGATTTGAAATTAACCGGGGCGACCTTAAGTTACGGTGAAACGAGGTAGGAAGATTATGAATGCTCAATTAAGCCCAACCATCTCCGACTTTTTGAAGACGCCGGTCCGACATTTCATCGGCGGGCGCTGGAAGCCCGGCGCCAACGGCGTCACCGCGCAAGTCTTGAATCCCTCGGACGGTTCGGTGCTGGCAACCGTCGCCATGGGCAGCGCGACGGAAATTGATGACGCCGTGACCACCGCGTGGAAGGCGTTCCCGGCGTGGTCGGCGCTCCCGCCCGGCGCACGCGCCGCCAAATTGCACCGCTTCGCGGAGCAATTGGAAAAACATTCCGCCGACCTGGCGTTGCTCGAATCGCTGGACGTCGGCAAAGCCATCACCGCGGCGGAGGGTTTCGATATTCCGTTCGGGATCGAATGTGTCCGTTACTTCGCCGACCTTTCGACGCGCGCGCACTACGACGTGCCGTTGGCCATCAAAAACATCGAGGCGCGCACCCGTCGCGCACCCTATGGCGTGTGCGGCTTCATTTTCCCATGGAATTTTCCGTTCACCCTGTTGTTGTGGGGCATTGCGCCGGCGCTGGCCGCCGGCAATACCGTCGTGGTCAAGCCCTCGGAAGTCACACCGCTGAGTTCGCTGTTGGCGGCCAAACTCGCGGTGGAAGCCGGCCTGCCTGACGGCGTGATCAATGTGGTGACCGGCGATGGTCCATCGACCGGCGCGGCGCTGGCGAATCATCCGAAAATCAAACGGATGTCGTTCACCGGCTCGCCGGACGTCGGCAAAAAAATCGGCGAAGCCTGCGGACGCAACCTGGTTCCGTGCAAACTGGAACTCGGCGGCAAAGGCGCGGCGGTGGTATTTGACGACGTGGACGTGGACGACGCGGCGAAGAAGCTTGCCGGTGCCATCACCTTGAACACCGGCCAGGTGTGCTGCACCGCCACGCGCTGGCTGGTGCATGAAAAAATTTACGACCGGTTTGTGGACAGGGCCGTCAGCGCGCTCCAGGAGACAAAAATCGGCGCCGGGCCGGATCGCACCACGCAAATGGGCCCGCTCGTGAGCGCAGCCCAACAACAGCGTGTGGTGCGCTACCTGGCTAACGGCGTCAAGCAGGGCGCGGAAGCCGTCCTGCCGGGCGGAACCGCCGCGCCGCGTGGGTACGAACATGGATTTTACGTGCAGCCGAGCCTGCTCGCCGGTTCGCCGGATAACGTCTGCTGCCGCGAGGAGATATTCGGGCCCAGCGCCTTTCTCGTGAAGTTCAAGGATGAGGCCGCCGCCGTCGGGCTGGTCAATCAACTCGCCTACGGCCTGGCCAACAGCGTCTGGAGCGCGGACCTCAAACGCGCCGGCCGGGTCGCGGAACAGATGATTGCCGGGAACAGTTGGATCAACGCGCACAACGTTTTCGCCCATGGTCTGCCTTACGGTGGCGTCAACCTGAGCGGGTTCGGCGGCGGCGTGAACAGCCCGGAAACGTTCCACGATTATTTGCGCCCGCAAACCATCGCCCGACCACTTGTCTAAATTTTTTACCACGGATGCACACGGATAAACACGGACTCCCCCGCTTGGTTGAAGCGTTGCAGCATTCCAGTGTTAAAGCGCGGCTGGCGCGCCCCGCTTTTGCGTTTCAACATTTCAATGCTCCAGCGGTATTTTATCTGTGTCCATCTGTGTTCATCCGTGGTTTGAAAAACGAATGAACGAGCCCGACTCCTTTCTGGAATTGCTCCGGCGCGACGGCATTGTGCGCAGTCCCGCCGCCCGGCTGGCGCCGCTGAGCGGCGGCGTGTCGTGCGAAATCTATCTCGTCGAGGACGGCGCCGAACGGTTTGTGGTCAAACGCGCGCTGGCGAAGCTGAAAGTCAAGGCGGACTGGCTGGCGGATGTGGGCCGCAACCGGCACGAATGGGAATACATCCGCTACGTGGCGCGGTTTTTACCGGAGGCGGTGCCGGTCCTGCGGGACTGTTCGGCAACGGACCATTACTTCACGATGGAGTACTTGAACGGGCGTTTTCTGAACTGGAAACAACTGCTGTTGGCCGGGACGACGAACGCGGCCCATGCCCGGCACGCGGGAAATGTACTGGCGCAAATTCACCGGCATTCGGCCGGGGATGCCGAAGCCAGGCGGTTGTTTGACACCACGCCGGTTTTTTTCCAGTTGCGGATTGAACCTTTTCTGCTGACCACCGGCGCAGAACATCCGGCGTTGCTTCCGCTGTTTGAGGCGGAAGCCGCGCGCTTGGGCGACGCCCGCGAATGCCTGGTGCACGGCGATTTCAGCCCGAAAAATATTATGATCAACGGCGACCGCCTGGTGGTCCTGGATTGTGAAGTCGCCTGGTATGGCGACCCGGCGTTCGACGTCGCCTTTTTGTTGAATCATCTTTCCCTGAAGGCGCTTCGGCACGCGCCGCGCGATGCCGGCGTGCGGCCGATGCTCGACGAATTCTGGTCGGCGTATCAGGCGGCGAGGCCATGTCCGGAAATTGAATTGCGGGTGGGCCGGTTGCTCCTGATGCTGATGCTGGCGCGCGTGGATGGCAAATCGCCCGTCGAATATCTGGACGTCGCACGGCAGCAATTCGTCCGCGATTTTGTCGGGGAACAGCTGCCGCGGGGGAATTTCGCTCTGCGCACCATCACTGATTTGTGGTTCAGCCGGTTGGCACAATTGGGATCTTGAAATGAAAATCGCCTCCCTTTCCGCCTGTCAGGTGTTTGACTCGCGCGGCAACCCGACGATTGAAACGGTCGTCACGTTGGCGAATGGAATGCGTGGTCGCGGCACCGTGCCGTCCGGCGCCTCCACCGGCCGGTTTGAAGCGTGGGAACTGCGCGACGCGGATCCGACACGTTTCCGCGGCAAATCGGTCTTCAAGGCCATCGCGAACGTGCAGGACGTCATCGCCCCGGCGCTGCGCGGGCGCGATGTGTTTGATCAACGCGGCTTGGACGAAGCGATGATGGCCCTGGACGGCACGCCAAATAAAAGCCGGCTCGGCGCCAACGCCATTCTCGGCGTTTCCATGGCCGCGGCGCAAGCGGCCGCCGCCACCCGCGGCGAACCGTTGTTCGCTTATCTCGGCCAGGGACAGGGCAATCTGCTGCCGTTGCCGGAAATTCAGATTCTCGGTGGCGGCGCGCACGCGAATTGGCGGACGGACGTGCAGGATTTCCTGCTGATCGCCACCGGCGCGCGCAGCTTTGCCGAGGTGATGGAAATCACCCACAATGTTTACCACGCTGCCGGTGATATTCTGAAACAGCGCGGGAAATATTTCGGCGTGGCGGATGAAGGCGGCCACTGGCCGGAATTCCAGACCAATGAAGAGCCGTTGCAATTGCTGGTCGAAGCCATTGAACGGGCCGGTTACCAGCCGGGCCGCGACGCCGCCCTCTCGCTCGACATCGCCGCGAGCGATTTGTTCGACGAGAAAACCGGCAAGTATCGTTTTGCGCTGGAGCGGAGGAACTTCTCGTCGTCCGAATTTGCGGCCTTGCTGGCCGATTGGTGTGCGCGATATCCGATTATTTCCATCGAGGACCCGATGGCGGACATGGATTGGGCCGGTTGGCAGATGATTTTCAAAGCGCTGGGCCGGCGCGTGCAAGTCATCGGCGATGACCTCTTTACCACGAACCTTGAGCGCATCCGAACCGGCATTCACAAAGGCGTCGCCAACGCCGTGCTCATCAAGCTCAACCAGATCGGCACGGTGACCGAAACCATCGCCGCCATTCGGCTGACCCAGGAGGCCGGCTGGTTGCCGGTGGTTTCGGCGCGCTCCGGTGAAACGGAGGATGCGTTCATTGCGCATCTGGCGGTGGCCACCAACGCGGGCCAGCTCAAAGTCGGTTCGTTCTCCCGCAGTGAACGGATGGCCAAATGGAATGAGGTCATCCGCATCGAACGCGAGCTCGCCGGCCGCGCACAATTCATCGGCGGCGATATTTTCCGGAAAATCCTTTCCGGCAGATGAAAGGCTGAGTTTATGAAACGATCCGAGATCAACCGGGCGCTGAAGCAGGCCCTGCGTTCTTTTAAGGCCGCTCGCTGGGCCCTGCCGCCCAGGCCGCGCTGGGATGTCACCGATTGCGGTCTGGGCCGATTCGACCAGGTCGGGCTGGTTTTACTCAACCTTGCCGAGCAGCCGGAATACTGCGAGAAACTCATGTATTCCCGGCATCATCAGGTGACGCCGATGCACACGCATCGGAAGAAGAAGGAAGACATCATCTGCCGCCGGGGCGAACTGGCCGTTGAGCTGTGGCAAGGACACCCGGAACAGACGCGCAAAGGCGAAACGTTCACGCTCCTGCGCAACGGGGAAAAAACTGAAGTTCGTTCCGGCACACCCATCGTCCTGCAAGCCGGCGAGCGCGTAACAATTGTGCCGGGGATCTATCACGCGTTTTGGCCGGAAAGCGAGGAAGCCATCATCGGTGAAGTCTCGACCGCCAACGACGACGCCCACGACAATTTTTTTGTGGACCCGAACATCGGGCGGTTTCCGGCGATTGACGAGGACGAGCCACCTGTCGCACGATTGCTCTGGGAAAAATGAATCGTCGGATCATGCGGACGACAAACAATCAAAGTGGACGACCGCAACATTCTCCCTCTCCGCCGCGGAGTGGGGGAGAGGGCCGGGGTGAGTTGGCGCGTCTTCTGAAAACGTCCAACAACCAACATTGAACTTCCAACCTCCAACGAACTTTGAGTCGGAAATCCGTCTGGTGTTGAATGTTGCAGGTTGAACGTTTCATGAACCACAAACCGCCAACTCCCCGCCGCGGGATTCTCGCCGCCGGCCATTGGGTCGTGGACCTCGTCAAACGCATTGACCATTGGCCGGAACCCGCCACGCTGGCGCGAATCGAGCAGCAACAGATGGCCAACGGCGGATTCGCCTTCAATTTGTTGAGTGACCTCGCCGCACTGGATCCCGCGTGTCCGCTCTTTGGCGCCGGATTGATTGGCGACGATGCCAACGGTCGATTCATCCGCGAACGTTGCCATCAAATGAAAATTGACGACACGATGCTGCGCACGACCGCGGCGGCGCCCACCAGCTTTACGGACGTGATGACGGAAACCGACTCCGGCCGGCGGACATTTTTTTATTGCCCCGGCACCAATGAACAACTGGCGGAAAGTCATCTGCGGCCGCTCGCGTCGCCGGCCAAAATTTTCTGTCTCGGCTATCTCGGTTTCCTGCCGCGGCTGGACACGCTGGATGACAAGGGTCTAAACAGTGCCGCACTTCTATTGAAAGAGGCGCAGGCGTCGGGCATGCTCACCGCGGCGGACCTGGTCAGCGCGCGAAATCCGAAGCTGCGCGCGCAAGTGACGCCGTGCCTGCCGCATCTGGACATTCTCTTTCTGAACGAGTGGGAAGCCGCTCGATTGCTCAACCGGACCGCGTCCGAAGCATTTACCACCGACCAGGCCAAAGAGTTGGGCCAGGCCGTCCGCAAACTTGGCGTGCGCGGAACGGTGGTGCTTCATTTTCCAGAAGGCGTGGCGGCAGCCGTCACCGAAGACAAATCTCTGATGCACGGCGCCGTACGCCTGCCGCCGAAGGAAATCCGAGGCACCGTAGGGGCTGGCGACGCCCTGGCCGCGGGAGTGTTGCTGGCGCGGCATCATGAGATGTCTTGGCCCGAAGCGTTGAAGTTCGGCGTCTGCGTGGCAGCCGCTTGTTTGAAATCGTCCACCGCTTCGGACGGCATACGGCCGTGGAGACAATGCCTGGAGCTGGGACGCCGATACGGCTTCAATAATTTGGGCAACTGACCGACCACTGACCAGGGATCTCCCGATCGCCGAACTGGCTTGCCTGGCCTTAGCTCGAAGTGGAGCGGAGAGCGAAGGCTGGTGCGCGGTGCAGGTTTTGAACCTGCGACCCCCAGTGTGTGATACTGGTGCTCTACCGCTGAGCTAACCGCGCGCCGGTTGGTAAGAAGCCACAAAAATCGGGGAAATTCAATCTCAAAAGCAGGCACCCGGCCGGCCGGGCCATCGCCGGAGAAACTTTCCCGGCTCGCCGGGGTTTCAGAACCACATGCGGACAACCCATTTCAACGGAACCATCCCTATGATCGCCACGCGCAAATTTTGCCTTCTCTTCATTGTCGCGTCGGGCCTGTGCACGCTTGCCGCCCGCGCCCAAATCACCAACCTGCCCTCGACCGAACTGGAAACGTTTGAAGCCCAGACCGGGACGGTCATGGTCAAAGGCGCCGGCCAAATCGGCTCGCTGGCGGTGGATGCGGTGAACATCCAGGTGATCAGCAAGGAATCCCTGAAGGTGAGCACCGGGCACCGACAATACGGCATGGCGGTGGAAGCGGACGCCAACAATCAGCAGGTCTGGAAGAAGTTGGTGGACTATGACGAAATGGATTCGTTGCTCAGCGGTCTGAATTATCTCGCCAGGATTGATTACAAGGTGACGGCCCAGCCCACCTTCGTCGCGAGTTACGTCACCCGGTCCGGATTGCGGGTCGGCGCCTTCACAAGCCAGCGGCGCGGCGTGATCCAATATTTCCTCCAGGATTACAGCATCACCAGTCCGAGAATTTTAATCACCTCCGCCCAACTGACCGAGTTCCAGGATCTGGTGGAGGAAACCAAAAAGGACCTGGATGCGCTGCAGGCTGCTCACGAATGACCGGACGCCGCACCCGCCGGCTTATTTTCTGAGGATTGTGTCCCGTTGCGCCCAGTCGGGATTGGGATGCGGATAATCCAGATTGTAATGCAGGCCGCGGCTTTCGGGCCGCAGTTGCGCGCAACGCACGATCAATTCCGCCACCGTCGCGATGTTGCGCAGTTCCAGCAGGTCGCTGGTCACGATGAAATTCCAGTAATAGTCGCGGATTTCCTCCTGCAGATTGGCAATGCGCTTGGCCGCGCGCTCCAGCCGTTTGTTGGTGCGGACGATGCCGACGTAATCCCACATCAGCCGCCGGATTTCGTCCCAGTTGTGCGACACCACCACCATTTCATCCGGGTTGTGCGCGTCGCCGGACTGCCACAAGGGAATTTGGTCCGTGACGGGTGACGGGTGACGGGTGGCGAGGGCTTTGGCGGCCGCGCGGTCAGCGCAAACCAGCGCTTCCAGCAGCGAATTACTTGCCAGCCGGTTCGCGCCGTGCAGACCGGTGCAGGCGGCTTCGCCCACGGCGTAAAGGCCGGCAATGTCCGTCCCGCCGTCCACGTTCGTCACCACGCCGCCGCATTGATAATGTGCCGCTGGGACAACCGGAATTGGCTCCTTGCTGATATCAATGCCATAACGCAGGCACGTCTGGTAGATGTTCGGGAACCGTTCGATCAGGAACCGCGCCGGCCGGTGTGTGATGTCCAGCCAGACGTGCTCCGCGCCGCTCTTTTTCATTTCGCTGTCAATGGCCCGCGCCACGATGTCGCGCGGGGCCAGCGATTTGAGCGGATGATAGGCATCCATAAATTCAGCGCCGTCGAGCGTTTTGAGCACACCACCTTCGCCGCGCACGGCTTCGCTGATGAGAAACGATTTCGCCTGCGGATGGTACAGGCACGTCGGGTGGAACTGGACGAATTCCATGTCCGCAATGGTCGCGCCGGCGCGATACGCCATCGCCACGCCATCGCCGGTCGCAATGTCGGGATTGGTCGTGTAAAGGTACACTTTGCCGCAGCCGCCCGTGGCCAGCAGCGTCACCGGCGCGGTGAAGGCCCAGACGCGATTGCCCTTTTTGTCGAACACATACGCGCCGAGGCAGCGGCTGGCGCCCGCCAGGCCGAGTTTCTGGCTGGCAATCAAATCAATTGCGAGGTGGTTTTCGAATATCTGGATGTTCGGCTGCCGCGCCGCCGCGTTCAACAGCGCCCGCTCGATTTCCCGGCCGGTCACGTCTTTGGCGTGCAGGATGCGCCGCTTGGAGTGTCCGCCTTCCTTGCCCAGGTCCAGTTCCTTGCCGCCGTCCTCCGCCGGCGCGTCGCGCTCGGAAAATTTCATGCCCAGCTCAATCAGTTCCTGAATCCGGGCCGGCCCTTCCTCGACGATGGTGCGCACCACGTCCTCCTTGCAAAGGCCGGCGCCCGCCGTGAGCGTGTCCCGCACGTGCAGCTCGAAGGAGTCCTCCTTGCTGGTCACCGACGCAATGCCGCCCTGGGCGTAGTTCGTGTTCGATTCCGCGCGGTCCTTCTTGGTGACGATGGCTACGCGCCCGCGCGGTGCGACCTTCAGCGCAAAAGAAAGCCCCGCGATGCCGCTGCCGAGAACAAGAAAATCAAACTGTTTCATTCAAATTCGGGCATTATCAATCAGTCGCGTCTCGCCGATGAAAACGGCCAGCGCCATCTGCACGCCGCGCGTGACTCTCGCCACGGGGACCAGCGTTTTCGGTTCGAAAAATTCCACATAGTCCAACTTTGCGTCCGGTTCGCATTCGACCAGTTTTTTCACCGCTGCCTTCAATTTCATCGCGGGAAACGTCCTCGACTTTTTTGCCGTGGCGCGCGCCATTTGGATCGCGCACCAAAGCACCGTCGCCTGCCGCCGCAGATCCCCAGTGAGATATTGGTTGCGCGAACTCATCGCCAGGCCGTCGGCCTCCCGCACCGTCGGCGCCACGATGATTTTCACCGGGAAATTCAGATCCGCGACCATGCGCCGGATGACGGCCGCCTGTTGAAAATCCTTCCGACCGAACGCGGCCACGTCCGGAAGCACGAGATGGAACAGCTTGGCCACCACGGTCGTCACGCCGCGAAAATGCGCGGGCCGGGACGCGCCTTCCATCGTTTGCGATAATTGATCTTCGACGACGCAGGTTCCGTAGCCGCGTTTGTCAGAGCGCGGTTCATCCGCCGATTTACATCCGCGGCTACGAGTTCTCACCGGATACATTTCCCGATCATTGGGCAGGAACAACACATCCACACCCGCCGCGCGGCACAAGCTCAAGTCGCGTTTCAAATCACGCGGATATTTCGTAAAATCCTCGCCGGGGCCGAACTGGGTGGGATTGACATAAATGCTCACGACCACCCTGCCGCGTTTGCCGACGGCCTGCCGGGCGCACCGGACAAGGCTCAAATGCCCCGCATGCAAAT
Source organism: Candidatus Sulfopaludibacter sp. (assembly GCA_035508155.1). Classification (GTDB taxonomy): domain Bacteria; phylum Verrucomicrobiota; class Verrucomicrobiia; order Limisphaerales; family UBA11358; genus UBA11358. The sequence continues at coordinate 40,717 of DATJNM010000033.1, forward strand.
AACCCATCGTCGGCACAAGCCCGATGCGCCTTCCCGCCTGCTTCCAACGCCGGGCGAGTTTCTGCATGGCGGCGACCGTCAGAACAATTCGCATGGTTGTATTTAAACGAAGTCACCGGCGAATTCACGAAAGAAAAAAACCGCGCTGGCATCTTCCAACGCGGTTTGGCAACTCGATCCCGGAACGTCGCCCATTTCAGCAACGCTCAGGGAGCGTCCCCACAAATCTGTCAGCGCACAAAATTCAACGGCGCACCAGCCGGTGTTTCATGAGCACAGGGCTGGTTTGTCGGCGCGTCCGCCTCGCGGTCGTTGGGCGCGACAATCTTGTTGGCCAGCATCCATGCTTCAACCTCCTCACCGCTGACATCGGCGAGCATGTGACCGTTGACTTCGACGCAGGGACTCAGCATCTGACCGGTCTTCTCGATCATTTCCTGGCGCTGCAACGGATCATTGATGATGTCGCGGTCTTCAAACGGCAAATCGTATTTGCGCAGCACCGCGCGCACGCCCTGGCTCCAACCGCAGGTCGGTTTCAAATAAGCGATGATTTTTGGCTTTTCCATAACTATTCTTAAATTGGCTTCCAAAGGCCAATATAATGCCACAGGTTGGGCCGGGTGCAAATGTTTTTACCGTTCCAGTTCTATTTGCCGCGCCGAAAGCACCTTTCGCGAAGGCACATAATGGGCAATGAATTCGCGGTAAAACTCTGCAAACATTCCGGCGGCGATGGCGGCGCGCACCTCCGCCATGATTTTCAAAAACAAATGCGAGTTGTGGACGCTCACCATCCGCAGGCCCAGAATTTCATTCACATTCAGCAAATGCCGCAGGTAGGCGCGCGTGAAATGTTGGCAGGCAAAGCAATCGCAGCCTTCGTCAATCGGGCGGAAGTCGGCCTTGTAAGCGCCGCCTTTAAGCCCGAACGCGCCGCGCCGTGTAAAGGCCGTGCCGTTGCGCGCGACCCGCGTCGGCAACACGCAGTCGAACAGGTCCACCCCGCGCGCAATCAACTCAAGCATCTGCGCGGGCGTGCCGAGGCCCATCGCGTAGCGCGCCTTGTTGACCGGCAGAAATGGTTCAGTCAATTCAACCGCCCTCAACATCTCTGGTTCCGGCTCGCCGACGCTCACGCCGCCAATGGCGTAGCCGTCGAAATCCATCCCGACCAACGCCCGGGCGCATTCCTCGCGCAGGGCGGGGTTGCTGCCGCCCTGGACGATGCCGAAAACCCGTTGGCCCCCGGCGCGGGGTTGTTCGCGACATTCACGCGCCCAGCGGATCGTGCGTTCGACGGCCAGTCTTTGTTCGCGAGCGGGCGCGTCATGCGGCGGACATTCATCAAAAACCATGGCGATATCCGAACCGAGGACACGCTGAATGGCCATGGCCTCCCGGGGGCCGAGAAATAACGGTGAACCGTCAAGGTGCGAGCGGAATTCGACGCCGTGCGGTTTGATTTTCCGGATTTTGGCGAGGCTGAAAACCTGGAAACCCCCGCTGTCAGTCAGGATGGGCTTGTCCCAGTTCATGAACCGGTGCAGGCCGCCGGCGGCGCGGATGATGTCGAGTCCGGGCCGGATATGGAGATGGTAAGTGTTGCCGAGGATGATTTGCGTGCCCATTTCCAGGAGTTCGCGTGGATCGAGCGCCTTCACGCTGGCCTGCGTGCCCACCGGCATGAACACCGGCGTCGCCACCACGCCGTGGGCCGTGGTCAATTTCCCCAGCCGCGCTTTGGTTCGGGTGTCGGTATTGAGCAGTTCAAACATCAGGCGGAGGATAAATAAAAACGGCGCGCAAGCAGATGAAATTTTCGATGATGCCGGACCGGTCCCTGGTTTATCTTGGAAGGCGGGCTGGTTCCAAGCCAATCCAGCCGCACGTATGGCTGATTTCTCAAACGATACCCCCGGCGTCATGGCGTGTCCGCCTTCGGTTTTTCTGGGCGCGCTTGCGGCAGGTCTGTTCCTGCATTGGCTGGCACCGGTGCAGCCGTTCCCGCTGATCCTTTCGCAATCCTTGGGCGGCGCGTTCTGCCTCGCCGGCATTACTGTGGGCATTTGGGGCGGCACGACCATGCGCCGCGCCGGCACCAACGCGCGCCCGGGCCGCCCCGTCACAGCGCTCGTCACCGGCGGACCGTTTCGGTTCTCACGCAATCCACTCTACCTGTCACTCACCGCGCTTTACCTTGGCGTCACACTGCTCTTCGACGCCATCTGGCCGTTGGCAACCCTCCTGCCCGCCCTGGCGGTCGTGCATTGGAGAATCGTTTTGCGCGAGGAGCAGTTTCTGGAGAGCAGGTTTGGCGACGCATATCGTGCCTATAAAGCCCGGGTCCACCGCTGGCTTTAGCCCTTAACCCTGGCGTTCCAGCTCTGCAAAAGAAACATCCACCAGCAAATCGGCCGCGATTTTTTCCAGCTCGGTTTTCAGTGCGGCAAGATCACAATGTGCGGGCAGTTGCAATTGGGCGGCGGCCTTGAAAAGTGACTCGCCGGACATTGGAGCGCTGGCGATTTCGCTGGAAAATTCCTCAACGTTCACGCCCGCGCGCGCCAGCGCGTGGGTGATTTCACGGACGATGCCCGGCCGGTCATGACCGATGAGTTCGAGCCTGGTCCGCCGGCCGGTTGCCGCCGGCGCCGCCCCTTCGCCCGGCCGGACGACGACGGTCAGCCCGGCGCCTTGAAGTTTTTGCAGCGCGTCGAGCAGCGATTGCCTTTTGTCCGCCGGCAGTTCAATGCGCAGGATGCCGGCAAACTCGCCGCCGAGACGGGACATGCGGCTTTCCAGCCAGTTGCCGCCGTGCCCGGCCACCACCCGCGCGACCGATTCGACCAGGCCCGTCCGGTCGGGACCGATAATCGTCATCACCAGGGGAATCAACATAAGGTCTTGTTAAACCCTTTCCGTCCCCCTGGCAAGCGGTTCCCCGGTTCTCACATCTGCTCCACGGTTTCGATGCCGAGCGTTTCCAATCCCCGCTTGAGGACGCGCGCGGTCAGATCACAGAGCGCCAGCCGGCTGGCGCGCGTGGCGTCATCGGCTTTCAGCACCGGACAATTTTCGTAGAACGCAGTGAACCGGCCGGCCAGCTCGTAGAGATAATTGCAAAGGAAATTCGGGCGGTATTCGTCCGCCACCGCTTCCAGCGTCAGCCCGAAATTCAGCAAATGCTTCGCCAGCGCGATTTCTTCCGGAGCAACCAAATTTATTCGGAGGGACGAGCTCTGCGAGTCCCTGATTTGGGGCCCGTGTAACTCGCCCCTCCGAAAAATACTCTTAATGCGCGCATAGGCGTACTGGAGATACGGCGCGGTATTGCCCTGCAACGCCAGCATCTTGTCCCAACTGAAAACGTAATCACTCTGCCGGTTTGGCAGTAAATCGGCGTACTTCACCGCGCCGAGGCCGACGACGCGTGCGATCTCGCGCCGCTGCGTCTCCGGCAAATCCGGATTTTTTTCGGAAACAATCTTAAAGGCGCGTTCCTCGGCTTCGTCGAGCAGATTGGCCAGCTTCACCGTCTCACCGCTGCGGGTCTTGAACGGCTTGCCGTCCTCACCCAGGATCGAACCAAACCAGACGTGGGCCAGTTTCATGTCTTTCGGAGGGACGAGCTCTGCGAGTCCCTGATCGTAGGTTTGGGTATTGGGGACTCGGGTAACTCGTCCCTCCGAAATGGCGACCTGCCATTTGCGGAAGGCGGCAAAGAGCTGCTGGAAATGCAATTGCTGGCGGCCGTCGGTGACGTAAATGATTTCATCCGGCCGCCACGTTCTCAGCCGGTATTCCAGCGTCGCCAAATCCGTCGTCGTGTAATTGAAACCGCCGTCGCTCTTGCGAATGAGCGCAGGATGCGCCTTCAGTTGCGAAATATCGTCAAAGAAAATAGCGATAGCGCCTTCGCTTTCCCTGGCAATGCCTTTGGCGACCAATTCATCCACCAGCGATTTCAGGCGAGGATTGTAAAAGCTTTCGCCCAGGGTCTGATCAAATTTCACCCCCAGCCGTGAATAAACTTCGTCAAATTGCTTCTCCGACAGCGCGATCATCTCACGCCAGATTTTCAGATTTTCTTCGTCGCCGGCTTGGAGTTTCACCAGTTCCTGTCTGGCCTGTTCCCGAACCGTTTCGTCGGTCGTGCCAGCGGCATTCACCATTTTATAAAGCCGCTCCATCTCGCCGATGGGGTCGGCCTTGAGCGCATCCGGTTTCAGGTGATGCTTCCACCCAAGCAACAGCATCCCAAACTGCGTGCCCCAGTCGCCGATGTGGTTGTCGGTTATCACCCGATGGCCGAGCAGGCGCAACGTGCGCGCGAGGCCATCGCCGAGGATGGTCGAGCGGATGTGGCCGACGTGCATCGGCTTGGCGACGTTCGGTGAACTGAAATCAATGACGACGGTGCGAACGGTAGGGCCGACCTGCCGGTCGGCCGGGGCGCGCGGCTGCACGTCCCCGCCAACCTTCTCAAAAAACAAATGCTCGCCACGCGCAGCGGTCTGGAGCGTTTGCGCAAGTGCGGAATTCTTCAGACGAAAATTCAGAAAACCTGCGCCGGCGATTTCGACCTGCTCGCAAATTTCAGAAACATCCAGTTTTGCCAGAACGTTGCTCGCCAGTTGGCGCGGATTGAGCTTCCGCGCCTTGGCCAGCGCCATCAGCACATTACTTTGGTAATCGCCGAATTTAGGGTCCGGACACGGCCGGACGAGAACCGTCGTCGCTTCGGCATCCGGCAAAATGGCGTGAACCGCCTGTTGCAGCCGAAGTTCGATTTGTTTGTGCGGAAGCACGGAAATCATTTAACCACGGATGAACACAGATGGACACGGATAAAATTCGGAGAGACGAGTTACACGAGTCCCTGTATCATTCATTGAACTTGGGGCTCGGGTAACTCGCCCCCCCTGAAAATCACTTCTTTCCGTATTCCTTGATGATATTGAGCATCGCTTCGGCGTCCGGCGCCTGTTCGAGGGCCTGGCGGAAATCGGCTTTGTGGAGGAGTTTGGCGATGTTGGCGAGCGTGTGCAGATGCTTCTGAAACTGGCCTTGCGGCACGAGGAACAGCATGACGAGCTTGACCGGCTGGTTGTCGAGCGCGTCGAAGTTGACGCCTTTTGGGGAGCGGCCGAGGGCGCCGACGACCTCGTGAATCAGATCCGTCGAGGCGTGCGGAATGCCGATGCCGAATCCAATGCCGGTGCTCATGGACGTCTCGCGCTTTTTCACGGCGGCGGTCACGGCGTCCTGGTCACCGGCCTGAATTTTGCCGGTGGCCACCAGATTGCCAATCAGTTCGTCAATGGCTTCCCACCGGTTCGTCCCGCGCAAATCCGGGATGATTTGTGCTTTGCTTAGAATATCACCTAAATCCATACTGATGTTCCCGGCAATTTGAACCAGACCGCGCGACATTTCACAAGCGCGAAATATTTACAAATTCGTCACGAAACGCTAAAACCACCGCGCCAGTCGGTTGAAAATTTCCCCGGTCCCCTCCAGCCACCAGCCCAGCGCGCTGAGCAGGCCGACTTTCCCCGTGAGCAGCGGGACGCCGAACAATAACACACCCAGATTGCCCAGAAAAATAATCACCGCGGAGAACAAATATCCCTGCGACGTGATGTCCGTCTGCTTCGTCTTCAGCGCCTGCCAAGTCAATGTCACGTGAAACGCATACGCCGCGCCGACGGCCAGATGGAACCAGACGAGATAACTGCGCCAGTCCCAGATCAGGCGGCCGAGGGCAAACACCGCGATGACCAGCACGGCGTACAGCGGAAAAAAATACGGCGCGAGCATGATGAGAAAATTGGTTTTGGAGGTGACCACGTGGCCGCCGTCGGAAGTGACCTTCATTCTTTTGACCCGGCCGCCAAAGAGCCAGGTCCACAGGGCATGCGTCAGTTCGTGGCCGAAGACATAAATCCACATCGGCTTGGGCAGGAGCACAAAAATCACCAGCCAGCACGCCGCGCCCGCCAGCAGCGGCACCCAGACCGTGTCTGCGCCGTAACTGGCCTGCAACACCCGCCCCAACGCCGTCGCCGCCCCGGCGCATACGGGCAGCAGCAGGACGGCCATGATGAATTTAATCCACTTCGGCATAAGGCAGAATTCAGAATCCGGAATCCGGAATCCAGAAGAATGTCGCGGCGCTTTGAATGTAGCGGCACTCTATGAGCGTCGCCCAGCTCCGGCGGTCATAGACCGCCGCTACAACTTTGGACTTTGAACTTTGGACTTTGGACTTAACATTCGCCCGGTGACTCAAGACGAAGTTCTCCAAATCTTCCGCGAGACCGGCGCGTTGCTTGAAGGCCATTTCATCCTGCGCAGCGGCCTGCACAGCCGCCAGTTTTTCCAGTGCGCGCTGGCCCTCCAGCAAATGCCGACGGTCGAAAAACTGGGGGCGGCGCTGGCGGAAAAAGTCCGCCGCCTGGGCGCGGCCACGGTCATTGCCCCGGCGCTGGGCGGATTGGTCATCGGCCAGGAAGTCGCCCGGCAGCTCGGGGTGCGGTTCATCTTCCCGGAAAAGGAGGACGGCAAACTCGTGCTGCGGCGCGGATTCAAAATCGCGTCCGGCGAGAAAATGCTCGTCGTCGAGGACGTCGTGACCAAGGGCGGTCGCGTGCAGGAAACGATTGATATCGTCCGCGCGCGCCAGGGCCACGTGACCGGCATTGCGGCAATCGTGGATCGTTCCCATGGCGCGGTGAGTTTCGGCGTGCCGTTCGCCAGCCTGATTTCATTGAAAGTGGAAGCCTTCGAACCGGACAAACTGCCGCCAGACCTCGCAAAAATTCCCGCCGTCAAGCCGGGCAGCAAATAGGACTTGATCTCGGGGGGACGAGTTATGCGAGTCCCCATTTTTTCGTCAGCGGAGAAGTCAGGGACTCGTATAAATCGTCCTTCCGAAAGAGACTTGGCTGCGCCAAACAGCGCTTTTAGCTGTGCCATTCCGGCGCTTTTGGCACAGTTTCAGGCCCTGCCGGATTCTTGTCTGAATCGTCGTTTCTTCCTTTGTTTATAATGGTTTTAAGACGTTTTGTGTCATGCGGCATTCCCATTGCTTGCAAGCACATGACTGAGTGTCTTTAACCAAAACGATTTTATGGCAAAGGTATTAGGTATTGATTTGGGAACCACGAACTCTTGCATGGCAATCATGGAAGGCGGCGAGCCGTTGGTTCTGGAAAATTCCGAAGGGAAACGCACCACGCCCAGCGTGGTCGCGTTCACCAAGAGCGGCGAGCGCCTCGTCGGCGAGGCCGCCAAACGCCAGGCCGTCACCAACTCGCGCAACACGGTTTATTCCATCAAGCGCTTCATGGGCCGCAAGTACGACGAAGTATCCGAGGAAATCAAGCGCGTGCCTTACAAGGTCGTGAAGGCCTCGAACGGCGACGCCGCCGTTGAAGTGGAAGCAGACGGCAAAACCACCCGCTATTCACCGCCCGAAATTTCCGCGATGATTCTCGCCAAATTGAAGGCCGATGCCGAAATGCGCCTCGGCGAAAAAATCACGCAGGCCGTCATCACGGTTCCAGCCTATTTTAACGATTCACAGCGTCAGGCCACCAAGGACGCCGGCAAAATCGCCGGCCTCGAAGTGCTCCGCATCATCAACGAGCCGACCGCCGCGTCACTCGCCTACGGTCTCGACAAGAAAAAGGACGAGAAAATCGCCGTGTACGACCTCGGTGGCGGTACGTTCGATATTTCCGTGCTGGAAATCGGCGACGGTGTGTTCGAAGTCAAAGCCACCAACGGCGACACACACCTGGGCGGTGACGACTGGGACGGCCGCTTGATGGATTGGATCCTCGACGAATTCAAAAAAGACAACGGCATGGACCTGCGCAAGCAGCCCGACGCCCTCCAACGCATCAAAGAAGAGGCCGAAAAGGCGAAAATCGCCTTGTCATCCGCGCAGCAGTACGAAATCAACCTGCCGTTCATCACGGCTGACGCCAGCGGGCCGAAACACATCCAGAAGGCGCTCACCCGCGCGAAGATGGAGCAGCTCACCGACGAATTGTTCGAACGCACCATCAAGCCGGTTCAAGCCTGCTTGAAAGACGCCGGCATTGAAGCCGCGAAGATTGACGAACTGGTGCTGGTGGGCGGCATGACCCGCATGCCGCGCGTGGTTGAAACCGCGCGCAAACTCGTCAACAAACAGCCGCACCAGGGAGTGAACCCGGACGAAGTGGTCGCTGTGGGCGCCGGCATCCAGGGCGGCGTGCTCAAGGGCGAAGTCAAGGACGTGCTCCTGCTCGACGTGACGCCGTTGTCACTCGGCATTGAGACGCTGGGCGGCGTGTTCACGCGGCTCATCGAGCGCAACACCACCATCCCGACCCGCAAATCGGAAATTTTCTCCACCGCCTCGGACAACCAGCCGGGCGTGGAAGTGCATGTGTTGCAGGGCGAGCGTCAGTTTGCCCGCGACAACAAGACCATCGGTAAGTTCCATCTCACCGACATCCCGCCGGCCCCGCGCGGCGTGCCGCAAATCGAGGTGACGTTCGACATTGACGCCAACGGCATTTTGCACGTGGCCGCCAAGGACCTCGGCACGGGCAAGGAACAGAAAATCACCATCACCGCCAGCAGCGGCCTCTCGAAGGACGAAGTCGAGAAGATGCGCAAGGACGCCGAGTCGCATGCCGACGAGGACAAGGCCAAACGCGAGGAAGTCGAGACGCGCAACGAAGCCGACAGCGCGGTGTATCGCTCCGAAAAGATGTTGAAGGACACCGGCGACAAAATTTCCGGCGACGACAAGGCGAAGATTGAGAAAGCCGTCGCGGAAGTGAAGGAAGCGTTGAAGGGCAGCGACACCGGCGCCATCAAATCCGCCGCCGAGAAGCTGAACGAAGCCTGGCAGGCCGTGAGCGCCGAGCTGTACAAGGCCGCCGCCGCGAAGGCACAGGCTGAAAAAGGGAAGGGCGGTTCATCCGGTGGCGAAACCAAGGGCGAATCGAAGTCCGAAGAAAAGAAGGACGAAGGCGTGATTGACGCGGAAGTGGTGGATGAGAAGAAGTAAAAGCTATGAGAAACAATCCAATTCCGACATTGACGCCAATGCCTATGGTTGGAAGTGAATACATAAAACTCAAGGCTGGTAAATTGGTTAAATGGCCAAGTTTCGACCCCAAAAAACAGACCTTTGAGTTTAGACTGCCAAGTGGAGAACTGTCTGAAGTACACCGAAGAGACGTTGAAATTGCCACGGCAAACGAGGAAGTGGAGTTCTTGCAATCTCAAGTTTCAAAGTAAAATTTGAGCCTCAGTGAAATTGGCACAAACAAATTTGTCCCGCAGGGACAGCGTGAAAATAGTCCGGCGTTTCAACGCCGGGAACGTGGTGATTATCGCGTCAAGTCCCGCAGGGACGGCCGAAAACACGTGTCCGATTCTGTCGTCCCTGCGGGACTCGGTTCCTTTCGCCTCGCAACCCGGCGTTGAAACGCCGGGCTATTGTCGGCCGTCCCTTTGGGACAAAACATCAACGCGGAGTTAAACAAATTTTCCCATCGCGGGTGCGGTGGGAGTTGATTACGATTAACAAACCAACAACAACCAAGAAAACATACTATGGCACTAAACGTGAAACCGATCGGCGACCGCATCCTGGTCGAGCCGGTTGAAGAAAAAGAGGTCAAGAAGGGCGGCATCATCATCCCCGATACCGCCAAGGAAAAACCGCAGGAAGGCATCATTGTCGCCCTCGGCACCGGCAAAGTGAACGAGGACGGCAAGAAGATTCCGTTTGAAGTCAAAAAGGGCGACCGCGTGCTGGTCTCCAAATACGGCGGCACGGAAATCAAGATTGACGGCAAGGAATACAAGATTTTGTCGGGCGACGACATCCTGGCCGTGCTGGATTAAAAAGTAGGGACGGCCCGCCGGGCCGTCCGCGCGGTCGCCTCGGCGAGGCGACCCCACCAAAGACATTTAACCAAAACCAACAAACGATTAAAAATTATGGCAGCAAAACAATTAGTATTTGATGAGGCGGCGCGGCAGGCCATCCTGCGCGGCGTCTCCAAACTCACCAAGGCGGTCGCCGCCACCCTCGGCCCCAAAGGCCGCAACGTGGTCATTGATAAAAAATTCGGCTCGCCCACCATCACCAAGGACGGTGTGACTGTCGCCAAGGAGATTGAACTGGAGGATCCTTACGAAAACATGGGCGCGCAAATGGTCCGCGAAGTCGCCAGCAAGACGAGCGACGCCGCGGGCGACGGCACGACGACGGCGACGGTGCTTGCGGAGTCCATTTACCGCGAAGGCCTGAAGTTCGTCACCTCCGGCGGGAATCCCATCGGCATCCAGCGCGGCATTTTGAAGGCCGTGGACGCCGCAGTGGGGCATCTCGATAAAATCACCAAGAAGGTGAAGGAGAAGGAAGAAATCCGCCAGGTCGGCGCCGTGTCGGCCAACTGGGATTTCGAGATTGCCGACAAAATCGCCGAGGCGATGGACAAGGTCGGCAAGGACGGCACCATCACGGTTGAGGAAGCGAAGTCCATCGAGACGACGCTGGACGTGGTGGAAGGCATGCAATTCGACAAGGGTTACCTCTCGCCGTACTTCGTCACCAACGCGGAGACGATGGAAGCCAAGCTGGAAGACCCGTACATCCTGATTTACGAAAAGAAAATCAGCAGTCTGAAGGACCTGTTGCCGCTGCTCGAAAAGGCCGCGCGCACGGGCAAGCCGCTTTTGGTCATCGCCGAGGAGGTGGAAGGGGAAGCGCTCGCGACGCTGGTCGTGAACAAGCTGCGCGGCACGTTGAACGTGTGTGCGGTGAAGGCGCCGGGTTTCGGTGACCGCCGCAAAGCCATGCTCGAAGACATCGCCGTCCTGACCGGCGGCAAGTTCATCAGCGAAGACCTGGGCATCAAGCTCGAGAGCATTGAGTTGAACGACCTCGGCCGCGCCAAGAGCGTGGTGGTGGACAAGGAAAACACGACCATCGTCGAGGGCAACGGCAAGTCGTCCGACATCCAGGGCCGCGTGAATCAAATCCGGCGGCAGATTGAGGAGACGACGAGCGATTACGACCGCGAAAAATTGCAGGAACGCCTGGCGAAACTCGCCGGCGGTGTGGCCGTCATCAACGTCGGGGCCGCGACCGAAACCGAGATGAAGGAGAAAAAGGCGCGTGTCGAGGACGCGCTGCACGCGACCCGCGCGGCGGTCGAGGAAGGCATCGTCGCCGGTGGCGGTGTGGCGTTGGTCCGCTGCCTGCCCGCGATCGAAGCGGTCAAGGGCGCGAACGAGGACGAGAAAATCGGCGTGGACATTGTGAAACGCGCCATTGAATCGCCCACGCGCGAACTGGCCAAGAATGCCGGCGTGGAAGGCTCCGTGGTCGTCGAGGAAGTCAAGAAGCGCAAGGGCAATGAAGGTTACAATGTGGCCACCGGCGAATATGAAGACCTCGTGAAAGCCGGCGTGGTGGACCCGAAAAAGGTCACGCGCACGGCGCTGCAAAACGCGGCTTCGATTGCCGGGCTGCTGCTCACGACCGAATGCCTGATCACGGAAATTCCGGAAAAGGAAAAGCCGGCTCCGACGCCTCCGGGCGGCGGCATGGGCGGAATGGATTATTAAGCGGAAGTTCCGCTTCCCATTCGGACGGCCCGCCGGGCTGTCCCGACCAACAAAAATCAGAGCGAGGCTGGAAGCGTTTTCAGCCTCGTTTTTTTTATTGGAACGCGGCTGTCCCAGCCGCAGCCGGTTGAACAAAGCCGAAACTCCAGCCGCTGTTCTGGCTGGCCGGGTTGCTACGGGTGACTGAAATTGAACCGAAACAAAAGGAGGGAGCCGGTTTCCTGCTTAAGGTTGCGGCAGTGGCGAATCGGCATCCAAGATGCTATGATAATCACTATTACAAAGGCTCTGATGAAAATTTCCCTCCCAGGGGCGGCAACCGCCCTCGTACTGTTTGTTTTGACGGCCGCCGCGTGGGCGGGGCCAAACCATCCGGCCATCGCGTATGTCGAAGGCGATGCCATCGTCACGTTCAAACCGTCGGTGACTTTGCCCAATGCCGAACTGAAACTGGCCGGTCATTCCCTGGTTTGGAAACATCGCTTTGCCCACCTGTCCGAATTCCGCGGACGCGAAACCGGCGTGGTGTATGCCGGGAATCGGACGACGGCGCAGTTGATCGCCGAGCTGAAAAATGATCCGGACGTGGAAACCGCCGAGCCGAATTACCTGCGCTGGGTCACGACCTTCACGCCCAACGACACCTACTTCACCAACCAGTGGGCGCTGCAAAACACCGGTCAATTCGTCAGCGGCACGGAAGACATGGCGGGAACGGCGGGTGCAGACATTCACTTTATTCCCGGCTGGGCACTGGCCCAGCAGCCGGGGACCAATCCGCCGGTCGTCGCCGTCATTGATACCGGCGTGGATTACCGGCATCCGGATTTAGCCAGCAACATGTGGATCAACACCGGCGAGAACCCCACCAACGGTTTGGACAACGACCACGACGGATATGTGAACGATTATTACGGTTATGATTTTGCCGACAACAAGTCGGATCCGATTGATTCCGGTTTTCATGGAACGCACGTGGCCGGAATCATTGCCGCCGTCGGCAACAATAATCTCGGCATCATCGGCGTGGATTATCAAGCCCACATCATGGCGTTGCGGGCGTCGAGCGACGGCGAAACCCTGGCGGATTCTGCCATCATTCAGGCCATTGACTACGCCACGATGATGAAAAATCGGGGCTTTAATGTCGTTGCCATCAATGAATCCTTCGGCGGCGGCGGGTCCGACAGCGCTGAAATTTCCGCCATGCAGGCCGCCGGTGGCGCCGGCATCATCTTCTGTTGCGCCGCCGGGAACAACAGTTCCGACAATGACACCACGCCTTTTTATCCCGCCAGTTACCGGTTGAGCAACGAAATCGTTGTCGCCGCCACCGATCAAAACGACGCACTGGCGTATTTTTCGGACTATGGCACCAGCACGGTGGACATCGGTGCGCCGGGCGAGAATATTTTGTCGCTGCTGCCCATTGCGCCGGTCGTCTCGCCGGAAAGCACGGTTCCGCCGGAGGGAGTGGTTCTGGCCCAGGTCCAACAAGGCTCCACGGTTTATGGTGCCAACGAGATGGAATATTCCGGCATCACGGCCGGCATCACCGCCACGGTTTATAGTTGCGGACTGGGAAACCCCACGGATTTCCCGGCGGCGGTCAGCAATAATATCGCGCTGATTGAACGCGGCACCCTCACGTTCTCCAACAAAGTGCTCAACGCCATGGCCGCCGGCGCGCGGGCCGTCATCATTTACAACAGCGCCAGCACCAATTTTTTCGGCACTTTGGGCGGAACCAACAATTGGATCCCCGCCGTCTCGCTCTCCGGGGCCGACGGTCTCTCGCTGCAAGCGATCCTGCCGGCCACCGCCACCGTGATGCACGGGCTTTATCAATACCTGGACGGCACTTCCATGGCGACGCCGCAGGTGTCCGGAGCGGTGGCATTCGCCGCGATGAATTTTCCGTTTGAAACCGTGACGCAGCGGGTTCAACGCGTCATCACCAATGCGGATATCGTGCCGGGTTTGCAGGGCCTGGTGGGCGCCGGCGGAAGGCTCGATTTGCAACGCATGGTGGACACTGACGGCAACGGCCTGCCGGATTGGTGGGAATTGCAGTACTTCGGCCACCTGACCGGCACCAACCCGAACGCCGATCCCGATCACGACGGCATGAACAATCTGGAAGAATGGATTGCGGGAACGAACCCGACGAATGCCGCTTCCGTTCTGCGCGCGAACGTCGTCTCGAACAGCGCCAGCGGCGTCGTGGTCAGCTGGTCGAGCGTTGCCGGCAAAACTTACTGGCTGGCGCGTTCCACCAATCTGGCGACGGGTTTCAGCACCATCAGTACGAATATTGCAGCCACCGCGCCCACCAACATCTCGACTGACACGGCGGTTTTGCCCGGCAACACCCCCCGTTTCTATCGCGTCGGCGTGGAACAATAAATAGCATCGCAATGCTGCCGCACTTGACCACAACGAGACTTTGGCCGATTATTTTCTGAATGGGGGGGGGCGCACCGGTTTCGACCTGGGGAATGCGCCAGAGGCGGCATGCCGAGGACGATGCGTTGGCCTCGTTAATCATCGCATCAAACAAAACAGCTAACGAAGAATTAGCTCTCGCGGCCTAATGCGTCGCGACGTTCGCCGGTGGACACCTGCTACGCCGGACGAACGCCACAGCAGGTATGGTTGAGGGCGGAGACCGCGCGCCGTTAGCCGAGAAAATTCCCTGCGGACTAGGCAGTGCGATTCGAGTCCGGACGCCATCGCACAGCAGAAAACCTTCTCCGGGCTAAGCATGTAGTCGCGGCTGGTTTGTTTGCCAGGGACGCGGGTTCAACTCCCGCCGCCTCCACCATACCGAATTTCGTTCGGATTCGGACGTGGCGCAGCGGAGCTTGAAAAGTGCCGCCGCCGCACCCCGAAGGCTTTCGAGGGGGGCGGTCGGCCCGACCGGGCGAAATAGGCGAGCTCTAACCCGGCAAACCAGATACCTCGCCCGGAAACGTCGCAGGAAACCCGCCGGAATAACAGACGGCAGGCCAGACTTGCCCACTTCCCCGCGCGCGGCTTACCCTGCCTTGATGCGGTTGCTTGACCGATATTTATTGCGCGAGCTGCTCATGCCGCTGGTGTATTGCCTGGGCGGCTTTGTGGTGTTCTGGATTTCCTTCAACCTTTTCAGCCGCTTGGACGATTTGCAGGAAGCCAGGTTGCATCTGTGGGACGTCATGGAGTTGTGTGCCGCCTGGACGCCGGAATGTCTGGTGACGGTGCTGCCCATCGCCCTTCTGCTCGCGCTGCTCTACACGCTCACTCATCACGCCCGGCATAACGAAATCACTGCGATGCGCGCGGCCGGCATGAGTCTGTGGCGGTTGTGCGTGCCGTATTTTGTGGTTGGATTCGGCGCCAGTCTCGTCCTATTTGCGCTGAATGAGATGGGCGTGCCCCGGAGCACCGCGTGGGCGGAACGCATTTTCAATCGCTATGACCACAAGTCGGACGACGCGCCAAATCAATTCCACGGTTTCATCAACGCGCGCGCCAACCGCATCTGGATTTTTAATGAATATCGCCCCCGAACCGCCGAATTATCCGGCTCGATCGTGGTGAACTGGACCTTTCCCGACGGTTCCATCCGAAAGCTTTACGCCGACCGGGCCGTTTTCTCAAATCCCGGATGGACATTTTACAACGTGAAGGAATTTGAACAGACCAACGAAACGGCGCCGGTCATTCCGCTTTTCAAAACGAATGTTAATGTGCTGGAGATGCCGAAATTTGACGAAACACCGGCGGAAATTGAGAATGAAATCCGGATGAGCGAATACGAGAGCCTGCACTCGCGCAAACTGAACATTCCGCTGTCAGTTCTTTGGGAATATCTGCAACGACATCCGAATTTACCGCCCGCCGAGGCGGCCAACTGGTGGACCAAGTTTGACGGCCGGTTGGCGGCGCCGTGGACCTGCCTGGTCGTGGTGCTCATCGCCATTCCCTTTGGCGTGGCTTCCGGGCGGCGGAACCTCTTCGTCGGTGTGGCCGGCAGCATTTTCATCTGTTTCACTTTCTTTGTGCTGCAACAACTGGGGCTGGCCATGGGCCAAGGGGATCGTCTGCCTCCCTGGCTGGCGGCCTGGCTGCCGAACATGTTTTTTGCCGCGACCGGATTGCTGCTGACCTCGCGCGTGCGATGAATTCGATTCAAGACTGTGAATGACGAGCTGGCCAAATTGACCTCGCGCTACGAGCGGCTGCAACTGCTCCATCAGGTGAGCAACGTCATCCATTCGACGCTGGATTCGCAGGAGGCGTTGCAATTGATCGTGAGCGAGGCGGTGCGGCTCATGCGCGCCTCCAGCGGTTCGGTCGTTTTGGTCAACCCCACTTCAAATTTTCTGGAAATTCACGCCGCGCAAGGATTGCCCTCCAGCGCCCAGCGGCTGCAATTGCGCCTGGGCGAGGGCATCACCGGCTGGGTCGCGCGCCACGGTAAGCCCGTGCGCGTCGGTGACGTGACCCAGGATGCGCGTTACGTTGCCGCCCGGTCCGGCGTGCGCTCGGAACTGGCGATACCGCTGGAAGTCAACGGTGAAACTCGCGGCGTGCTGAACGTGGATTCGGACCGCGTGGATGCCTTTGGCGTGGATGACCAGGAATTGTTGCAGGAACTGGCAGTCCAGGCGGCCAAGGTGATCCAAAACACCTGGCTCTACGAACAGTTGCGCCTGAAAGCGCGCTTATTTGAATCGCTCGCCAGCGTGAGCCGCACCATCAATTCGACGTTGAACCTCGACGAGGCGTTGCGGGTCATCACCCGCGAAGCGTGCGTGCTTATGCGCGCGCGCATGTGTTCGCTGATGATGTTGGATGAAAGCCGTGAGTGGCTGGATCTGCGTGCCAATTATGGGGCGGGCAGGGCCTATCTCAAGAAACCGCGGTTGAGCGTCGCCGAGAGCGTTCTCGGTGTCGTGGTCCGCCGCAAAAAACCGTTGCAACTGGAAAACGTCCAGACCTCTACCCGTTATCAAAACGTCGAGGTCGCGCGGCGCGAGGGATTAATCTCGCTGTTGAGCGTGCCATTGCTGTTCGCGGGCCAGGCCATCGGTACCTTGAGCGTTTATACGGGCCGCCCTTATAACTTTTCCAACGAGGAAATCCGCATTCTGGGCGCGCTGGCGGAATTGTCGGCGATCGCCATCGAAAAAGCGCGGCTTTATGAACGCATCGTGGACGTGGAGGAGCAATTGCGGCAGAACGAAAAATTGTCCGCCCTGGGTCTGCTCGCCGCCGAAGTCGCGCATGAAATTCGCAATCCGCTGACGGTGATGAAGTTGCTTTACCACTCGCTGAACTTGAACTTTCCGGAAGATGATCCGCGCGCAAAAGATACACGGTTGATTGATGTAAAAATCGAGCACCTGAACAAAATCGTGGAGCGTATTCTGGCCTTTGCCCGCACCACCGAACCGCAACTGGCACCGGTGAATTTAAACGAATTGATTGATGAACTCGGCCTGCTCGTGCGCCATAAACTGGCGAATCAGAATGTCAAACTGGTTCGTGCCCTGGCGACGGATTTGCCCGTGGTTATGGCTGATGCGCCTCAATTGGAACAGGCCTTTTTAAATCTGATTCTCAATGCCGCCGAAGCGATGCCGGAAGGCGGTTCACTCACAATAAAATCCCGGCCGGTCCGTTCTCCGCGCACCAGCGAGAAGCCGACACATGTCTCGGTGGAGTTTAAAGACACGGGGAAGGGAATGAGCGAAGAAATGCAAAACCGCGCCTTTACCGCGGTGCTCAACACCACAAAAGCCAAAGGCACCGGGCTGGGCCTGGCCATCGTCGGACGCATCATTGAAACGCACCGCGGCAACATCCGCATCAAATCCCGCCTGAAACACGGCACGAGCATCATTCTCACGCTGCCGCTCAAATAAACTTCCCGAGGATCACCCTCCACATCGGCAGGCTCATTTCGCCCGACCTTGTCGTATCGACCGGGAAAGTTTCGCGCAATTTCCTTGCAACCGACTGCCATCGAATTTATCCACTTACATTGAAATAAATTCTATGAGTCATTCAAAATTGCAATGGTGGGGCCGGTTCCAAAAGTATTATACCGAATTCCCCGAAGTGGGTCTGGCGGTGGACTTGAGCCGCATGAAGATATCCGATGAGTTTTTTGCCAAGATGGAGCCGCGCGTGCAAAAGGCGCTGGCCGATATGTCAGCGCTGGAAGCGGGGGCGATTGCAAATCCTGACGAAAATCGCATGGTCGGCCACTATTGGCTGCGGAATCCCGCGCTTGCGCCAACACCGCAAATCCGTCAGGAAATTGAGGAAACCATCGTCCGGATCAGGGAGTTTGCCGGGAAAGTCCACGCCGGGAAAATTCGCGGAAATGGCGGGAAATTCAAAAATTTCCTGCTCATTGGTATCGGTGGTTCCGCGCTAGGCCCTCAGTTTGTTGCTCATGCCCTGGGCGATCCGCGTACAGATAAGCTCAAGCCCCATTTCTTCGATAACACCGATCCCGACGGTATGGATCGGGTTTTGGCAACAATCGGCCGGGCATTAAATCGAACCTTGTGCATTATAATTTCCAAGTCCGGCGGTACAAAAGAAACCCGCAATGGTATGCTGGTCGCCAAGGCGGCGTATGAAACGGCGGGCTTGGATTTCGGGTCACACGCCGTCGCCATCACCATGGCTGGAAGTGATCTTGATAAATATGCAAATGAGAATAAATGGCTGACGCACTTCCCAATGTGGGATTGGATTGGTGGGCGAACCAGTGAACTTTCTGCAGTCGGTCTGCTACCCGCAGCACTGCAAGGCTTAGATATAGATAGTTTATTATCAGGAGCTTGCGAAATTGATAAGGTAACCAGAAATAAGAACGTTAAAGCAAACCCTGCAGCCCAGTTATCTCTGGCTTGGTTTGAGTCCGGTAACGGTAACGGAACTAAGAATATGGTTGTTTTGCCATATAAAGATCGTTTGGAACTGTTTTCAAAATATCTCCAGCAACTTCTGATGGAATCATTGGGCAAAGAGTTGGATTTGAATCGAAACGTCGTTAACCAAGGAATCACCGTTCTTGGCAACAAGGGTTCCACGGATCAGCATTCTTACGTTCAACAGCTCAGAGATGGCTTGGATAACTTCTTTGTCACTTTCATCGAAGTTTTAGCAGATGGCCGGAACTCAAGTTTAATGGTTGAGAAAATGGTTACATCTGGAGATTATCTTCACGGCTTATATTTAGGTACAAGACAGGCCCTGGCTGAAAGAGATCGAGAATCGCTGACGATCACCGTGAAAGATGTCTCAGCAAGAACCGTGGGAATGTTGATAGCCCTATTTGAACGTGCCGTTGGACTTTATGCATCTCTGATTAATATCAACGCCTACCATCAGCCCGGTGTTGAAGCCGGCAAAAAAGCGGCACAGCAGATTATCGAAATCCAAAAAATGATTTTGGATTATATTTCTAATAAACCAAATATGTTATTCACTGTGGCTGAAATATCAAAAGTTATTGACAAAGAAGAAGATGTAGATACAGTGTACAAGGTTATTCAACACTTAGCATCAAATTCACATCACAATCTCTCGCAATCCCAGGACTGCCCATCACTTCACGCAAAATACGGTTTGAGTTGATTCTTTCATGTTCGTTTATCCAAAACAATACGACGTAATCGTTATTGGGGCTGGGCACGCTGGCGTTGAAGCCGCGCTAGCGGCTGCGCGCATGGGTTGCCAGACTCTACTGCTGACGATGAACGTTGACACGATTGGCCAGATGTCTTGCAATCCGGCCATCGGGGGACTGGCCAAAGGACATTTGGCCCGCGAAATTGATGCGCTAGGGGGAGAGATGGGTAAAAACACGGATATGACTGGCCTCCAGTTTCGGATGCTGAATACAAAAAAAGGGCCTGCTGTCTGGGCACCTCGGGCTCAGTGCGATAAAAAGGCCTATCAATTCAGGTTAAAATGGATCTGCGAGAAGGAGCCAAACCTCGACTTAAAACAAGGTCAATCGGCCAAGATACTTCACAAAAATGGCAAAGCAATGGGCGTGGAAACAACCATGCAAGTCCGATATCATGGAAAGACTGTCGTAGTAACGACGGGGACTTTTCTTAGGGGGCTAATGCATATCGGATCAAATCAGCAAACTGGCGGGCGCGCCGGTGATGTAGCCGCAATGAGTCTTTCCTCATCACTTCAAGAGCTCGGACTGGAGCTTGGTCGGTTTAAGACGGGAACTCCACCGCGCTTGCTTCGCCGCTCAATTGACTTGTCAAAGACCGAAACTCAGCCGGGTCATGAACCAATTCCTTACTTTACATACTGGAAAGATGATTTGTTCCACATGGAACAAAATCATCAAAACTCGGCAGCAGGCGCGTCATTACAAATTAAGTACCCCCTATGCTCAGTTCTTGAACGGTTAAACGGACAATTGGCGTGTTATATTACTTACACGACAAAAAGGACGGCCACATTGATTAGGGATAACCTTCATCGGTCTCCTTTGTATTCAGGTATCATTAAAGGGGTTGGGCCAAGGTACTGTCCTTCAATTGAAGACAAGATAGTAAGATTTAGTGACAAAGAGCGGCATCAGATTTTTCTCGAGCCTGAGGGTATAGAAACGGACGAGATTTACGTCAATGGGTTTTCAACCAGTCTCCCTTTTGAGGTACAGGTTGACTTGGTTCGTACAATCATCGGGTGTGAAAAAGCCGAAATTATGCGTCCCGCCTATGCTGTCGAATACGATCTCGTCTATCCGACTCAGCTACTGCCGACGCTGGAGACAAAGGCCTGTCGTGATCTGTTCTTGGCCGGACAAATAAATGGGACTTCGGGTTATGAAGAAGCCGGCGCCCAGGGTCTCATTGCCGGAATCAATGCAGCACGGCGAGTCAAGCAACTCGATCCCATCGTTCTGCGGCGTGATCAAGCGTACATCGGTGTTTTGATTGATGACTTGGTCACAAAGGGAACCACTGAGCCTTATAGAATGTTCACTTCGCGAGCAGAGTATCGTCTCCTATTGCGTCAAGATAATGCGGACTTGAGGCTGTCGGAGATTGGCCATGAGATTGGGCTTCTGCCTGAGCGCAATTACAAGAAATTCAGAGAAAAACAAAATGCCGTCGCGGTTGAAATGGACAGAATTACTACAACTAGTTGTGGTTCAGATACTTTGGTTAAACTTTTGACACGGCCTGAAGTCACTTACAAAGATTTGCCTAGCAGAAACGAGGCTTTGTCAGACGAGGTTATTCAGCAGGTGGAAATTGCAGCCAAGTACGCTGGATATATTGAACGCCAGGAACTTGAGGTTGAAAAATTTAAAAGTTTGGAAGACAAGATCATTCCCGACACGTTCGATTTTTCAAGCGTGCCAAGTCTTCGACTGGAAGCTTCCCAAAAACTTGCCCGTATTCGGCCCACCACCATCGGCCAGGCGGCTCGGATTTCCGGCGTGTCACCGGCTGACATCGGAATCCTAGCAGTCTGGTTAAAGCGCAGCGCGGCTGCCAATGGAAAAAACGATTTTTCATCGGATTTGTGTGCCAACGATGCCGATGAAGAGGGGCTTGACGAATAATTGCCAGATTGGCTGTCCGACTTGGATTCGAACCAAGAATAACGCCTCCAAAGGGCGCTGTGTTACCATTACACCATCGGACAAGGCGCACGAACATTAAGCCTTCTACACCGCACGCGCAAAGCGAAAATGGCGAGCCGGCGTTTTGGGGCAAGCGAAAGAAAGTTTGCCCGCACCATTTCTTGCCAGCACTATATTGCAGTTCGTCATGAATGACATTTCGACCGCACCCCAGCCGCCCGTCGCGGGAGCCGCCTCGGTGTCCGTGGTCACGCCCATTCTTTCCAAGCCGGTTCAGCGGTCGAAAAGGGGCGTGCTGAAACTCGCGGCCGAGGTCTTGCGCCACGGCGGACCGGGCTTTTTGCAGTTTGCGATTACCAACGTATGCAATGCCGATTGTGATTTTTGCGGATTCGCGCGTTCCAAATTTGATCCCCGGGCCCGGCGGAGTGTGACGTTGCCAGAAGCGCGCCAAGCCATTGATATCGCAGTAAACAATCATATCGGCTATCTGCTATTCGTTGGCGGTGAACCCATGGTCCATCGCGATTTACGTGCCATGACCCGCTACGCAACGGAACGCGGCATTCATCCGATGATTTGCACCAATGGCGGCCTATGGACTGAAGAAAACATGCGCGGTCTGGCCAGCGACGGCTTAAGCAGCGTTATTATGTCCATTGACGCGCACGACGTGGCGAAACACGAAAAGAACCGGGGACTACCGGATGTTTGCCGGAAAATCAAACGTGCGAATGAATTCTTTCATTCCGTTGGCATTCAAACCACCGCCAGTATCACGGCCAGCCGGCTAATTGAGGATTATGGCAAACTGCCTGCCTTTCTCGAATCGCTCGGATTCAAGAGTTGCACATTCAGCTATCCGCTCACGTCACTGGCCAGCAGTTATTTGAGTTTCAGCGACAGTGGCTTGGTGAATTATTCCAAAGACGAACTGCTGCACGTCTTTGAGAAGATCAAACGGATGAAACGCGATAATCATTTTCCGGTCGTTAATCCCATGGAATCGCTCACCGAAATGCAGCGGCATTTGCGCGGCGAAAAGGAAAAATTCGGATGCCTGGGCGGGCATAAGTATTTTTACCTCGATTGGAACCTCGACCTTTATCGCTGTCATTTTTGGGAAGCGCCGATGTGCAAAGTCTGGGAATGGAACGATTCCAAACTGATCCGCGACGGCTGCACGCGCTGCATGATTGACTGTTACCGCGATCCAAGTGTGCTGCAGTTTATAGCGATCAACGCCAGTGACGCGTGGAATGCCTTAAAGGAAGGCAATTGGGCCACGGCGGCCAGGCGAGTCTTTGATCCACGCAATTTGACTTCCCTCAAAGCCCTTTGGGAAGACCGCCAATGGATTAGGGGGGTGTAGTTCCCGCAATTTCCGTCTTGTCATCCGGCCGATTCATGGTAATTTCATACCCCTTTTTATGAAGACGGACATCCATCCGAAATATGTGGAGGCGGAGATTCGTTGCGCCTGCGGCAACGTGATAAAGACCCGCTCCACCAAGCCCGTGATTATTGTCGGCATTTGCAACGTCTGCCACCCGTTTTACACCGGTCAGCAAAAGTTTGTGGACACTGCCGGACGCGTGGACAAATTCCAGCAGCGCGCCGCCAAGACCCAGGCCGCCCAGGCCGCGTTCGCCACCAAAAAGAAAAAGAAAGCTTAGCGACCGGATTTTATTCCGCCCGCGTGTGCGTCGTCACAGGTGGGCGGATTCTTTTTTGAGAAAATGGATTTAAGACCGAACATCGAAAAGTTTCGTCGCCGCTATGCCGAAGTCGAGACCGCGTTGAGCGATCCGAAAGTTTTCGACAACCAGCAACGCGCGCAGGAGTTGTCCCGTGAATATGCCCGGCTCAAGGAATTGACGGCGTTGGGAGAGGTCTATTTGAAGACACTCGCCGACCTGGAGCAAAATGGCGCGTTGCTGAAATCCGAACCGGCGGAATCCGAATTGGCGTTGATGGCCAGGGAGGAAATCACGCGGCTGGAAGCGGATGAACAGAAGCTCTCGCGGCAAATCCAGTTCGGCCTGGTGCCGCCGGACCCGACCGACTCGCGCAATACCATCATCGAAATCCGCGCCGGCGCGGGTGGCTCGGAATCCGCCCTGTTCTCCGCCGACCTCTACCGGATGTATTGCCGTTATGCCGAGGCGCGCGGCTGGAAGGTTGAAACGCTCGATTCCAATCCGTCCGACCTCGGCGGCTTCAAGGAAATCGTCTTCCAGGTCAGTGGCACGGACGTTTATAAACGGCTCAAATATGAGAGCGGTGTGCATCGCGTCCAGCGTGTGCCGGCAACCGAGGCTCAGGGACGCATCCACACCAGCACCAGTACTGTCGCCGTGCTGCCCGAAGCGCAGGAAGTGGACATTGAGATCAAACCGGAAGACATCGAGATCAACGTCTGCCGGGCATCCGGCAAGGGCGGCCAGGGCGTGAACACCACCGATTCCGCCGTGCAAATCCAGCACAAGCCCAGTGGGCTGATTGTGCGCTGCGCGGATGAACGTTCGCAGCAAAAAAACAAGGCCAAGGCCATGACGGTCTTGCGCTCGCGTTTGCTGGAGGCGAAAATAGCCGAGGAAAACGCGAAATACGCCGCCCATCGCAAACAACAAGTCGGCACCGGCGAGCGCAATGAAAAAATCCGCACCTACAATTTTCCGCAGAACCGCGTTACTGATCATCGCGTGGAGGTGACGCTTTATAATCTGGCGAACTTCATTGATGGCGATCTTGACCCGATGATTGATCCGTTGATGGCGCATGACCTGGAGGAAAAGTTAAAAGCATCAAACGGCTGAATCGTCAACGGTTCCATTTTCCGGCCTCTCCAGCATTATGAATCCCCAAGGTCTCATCTTCGACTGTGACGGCACATTGGCCGACACCATGCCGCTGCACTGGCACGCCTGGCAAATCGTCACGCAACGCCACAACCTCCACTTTCCGGAAGACCGCTTCTACGCCTTCGGCGGCGTGCCTTCACGCGATATTCTGAAATTGCTCGCGCAGGAACAAGGCCGGTCGCTGGACCACATCGCCATCGCGCATGAAAAGGAGGAGACGTACCTGCCATTGATTGCCAGCGCCGAGCCGGTCCATGCCATCGTCGAAATCGCAAAGACCCATCACGGCAAAATTCCGATGGCGGTCGCCTCCGGGGGCACGCAAAAAGTGATCGGCCTGGTGCTCGACCATCTGAAAATCCGGCACCTGTTCGACGCGGTGGTGACGAGCGAAATGGTGAAGCACCAGAAACCCGCGCCGGATATTTTTCTCGAAGCCGCGCGACGTATCGGCGTGGAACCGAAATTCTGCCGCGCCTATGAGGATACTGACCTTGGCCTGACGGCCATTCGGGCAGCGGGAATGGAAGCCGTGGACGTGCGGAAAATACGGATTCAGTTGAAGGATTGAAACAACGGGCAATGAGTCAACTTTGCCCAAGTTTCCTGGATTTCTCCGTCGCGGCGCGGACGGCGCTCATCACAAGGGCGCGCATCCGGCCTTTTTCCAGTTCGTGCAGCCCTTCAATCGTGGTGCCGCCCGGGCTGGTGACCTGATCTTTGAGTGCACCGGGGTGCTGGCCGGTTTCCAAGACCATTTTGGCTGCGCCTAAAACAGTTTGCGCGGCCAGTTTCGTTGCCAAATCACGCGGCAAGCCCGCCGCCACGCCGCCGTCGCTCAAGGCTTCAATGAATTGAAAGACATAGGCCGGACCACTGCCGCTCAAACCCGTCACGGCGTCCAGTAACGGTTCCTTGACCTGAAAGGCGATGCCCACGGCCGACAGCAGTCGTTTCGCCAGTTCGCCATCCGCTGGCGTGGCGGATTTGCCGAGGGCGAAGGCCGAAGCCCCCCTGCCAACGAGTGCCGGCGTGTTGGGCATGACACGAATCACACGCGCCCCCGGTGGCAACGCCCCTTCGAGCTTTGCCAGCGGCACACCGGCCGCGATGGAAATGAGCAGGTGATTGGCGGTGAATTTGCCGCGTAATCCGGTCAAGACAACGGCACATTGGTCAGGCTTAACGGCGAGAATCAGCACGTTGGCGGTTTTGGCCACGCCGACATTGGAGTCGGTGGCGGCCACGCCGATTTCGTCGGTAAAATGCGTTCGCGCGGCGGCAACCGGATCCGCGGCCACCATGTCCTTGGGACCCACAAGTTCTGCCTGGATGAAACCACGGGCCAGAGCCGTGGCCATCTTGCCCGCGCCGAGAAAGCCGATGGTGAGTTTAGGTGCCATGAAAATTTTGTAACAGGCCGTCTGAGGGAACGGAAGCGAAAACACGCGGCCAATTCACAGCTTGAATTTACAGGGTAACGATTTATGCTGGGAGGGACACGAACGGTGTTTTTACTTTAAAATGCCAGGCAACCGACGGACATGGGATTCGTTTGAAGCGATGCGCCAGGCCGCCAGTGAAGGCGATCCGCAGGCGCAATGCTATTTGGGCGTGTGCTTTCAAACCGGCCAAGGGGTGGCCCAGGACAATCAGGAGGCGGTCAAATGGTTCCGGCGCGCGGCCGACCAGGGCGATCCGGTGGCGCAATGCTACCTGGGTGTGTGTTATCTGCATGGCTCGGGCGTGCCGCAGGAGTTCGGTGAGGCGGCCAAGTGGTTGCGGGAAGCGGCCGAACAAAACGATCCCGCGGCGCAATTCAACCTGGGCGTGCTTTATGAAACCGGTCAGGGCGTGCCGCAGAATTACGTTGAAGCGGTTAAATGGTATCGCGAAGCGGCGGAACGCGGCTATCCGGCGGCGCAATTCAATCTGGGCGTTTTTTATGAAACCGGCCAGGTCGTGCCGCAAAATTTCACGGAGGCGGTCAAATGGTACCGCGCGGCGGCCGATCAGGAATGTGCGCCCGCGCAGTGTAACCTCGGCTTGTGCTACCAGACCGGCCGCGGAGTGGAACAAAACCAGCAAGAAGCCCTGAAATGGTTCATCCGGGCTGCGCGGCAAGGCGACAAAACCGCCCAGCACAACCTCGGCCTGCATTACGCCGAAATGGAAGTCAAGGAAGCGGAAGCTGCGGAAGCCGCCGCGAACCAATCGCCGGAAAACACAACCCCCGTGGACTAACGCGCCAACTCCCCGAGTTTCGCGTCGGCCTGTCCGCGGTCAATAATCCGACCGGCCAAATCCCAACCTTCTGCCAACGATTTCGTCTGACCGGCCACCAGGAGCGCGGCGGCGGCATTGAGGAGGACGGCGTCGCGTTTGGGACCGCGTTCTTCGCCGCGAAAAATGCGGCGGATGATTTCCGCGTTCACCACCTTGTCGCCACCACGCAAATCCGCCAGGGTCGCCGGTTGCCGGGGAAACATCTCCGGCGACAAACTTGAAACGGAAAAGCCGCGTTCCTGATAAAATTCCGCGACGTGGTTCACGCCCAGCGTTGAAAGCTCGTCCAAATTTTTGCCTTCCGCCAACCCGCAGACGACCATGCCGCGTCGCACGCCCAGCGATTGCAATGCCCGCGCCATCGGCTCGCACAGTTCCGGACGCGGCACGCCGACGAGCATGGCCGATGGCCGGGCCGGATTGAGCAACGGGCCAAGGATGTTGAAAATAGTCCGCTGGCCCCGCTCGGCGCACAGCTTCCGGGCGGGCGCAATATGCTTGAACGCCGGATGAAAATGCGGAGCGAAGAAAAAAACAAAGCCGTGCTGGCGTAACGCCTGCGCCGCTGCCGCCGGCGACAAATCGACCTTGATACCGAGTTCTTCCACCACGTCCGCGCTGCCAACGGACGACGTCACAGCACGATTGCCATGCTTGGCCACGGTCACCCCCCCGGCCGCACACAGGATGGCAACTGTGGTGGAGATGTTGAAGGTACTCAGGCGGTCGCCACCCGTACCGACCACGTCAAGGATTTCGCGCGACCGGGTTTCGGCATCAAGCGGTGGGGAGATAGATTTTTCGCGCAAGGCACGGGCAAACGCGGTGATCTCGTCCGAAGTTTCGCCCTTTTGCGCCAAGGCGGCCAGGAAATCCGCCTTTGCCGTCACCGGGACTTTTTCATCGATCAGTTCCTCCACCGCGGCAAGAATTTGTTGCCCGGTGAGGGATTGCCAACCAACCAGTTGCGGAACCAGCTTTTCAAGCACAGGCACCGGAGGATTCTAGGAATCAGCCGAGCCGCCTCAAAGCGGAAAGTGTGGTGAACGAAAACATGGACAGACGTTGGAAATTCCGTAACTTGTCGGCTGCGGCGGTGGTCTCATTTGTAAACATCGGCGCGGGAAATTAATTTATGACAGATAATCACAGGAACCGGCGGGGAGCATGGGTGATTGTGTTGGCGTTGGCAATCGTGGTGATCGTGGCAGCCATTTGGTATTTCCGTCACGGGCAGGATGCCCAGCCCGAGTATCAGACTGTACCGGTAACCCGCGGCGAATTGACCCAACTGGTGACGGCCACCGGAACGTTAAATCCAGTTACCAATGTCCAGGTCGGCTGCCAGATCTCGGGCACGATCCAGAAGCTCTACGCGGATTTTAACTCCGCGGTGAAAACCGGGGAAGTGATCGCCGAAATTGATCCGAGAATTTATGAGGCACAGGTGGAGCAAGCCGCCGCGGATCTGGCCAGCGCCAAGGCCAACCTAGAGTTGCAGCAGGTGGAGACGGCGCGGAACGCCGAGCTGTTTACCAATAAGCTGATTTCCGGGTCGGACTATGACACCGCGGTCGCGACGCTGCACGAGGCGCAGGCGACCGTGCAAATCAAACAGGCGGCGTTGGACAACGCGCAGGCGAATCTGGGCTATTGCAAGATTTATTCACCGGTGGACGGCATTGTGATTTCACGCAATGTGGACGTCGGCCAAACCGTGGCCGCCAGTTTCAATACACCCACGCTATTCCAAATTGCCAATGATCTGACCAAGATGCAGATCGACACGGCCGTTGCTGAAGCTGACATCGGCGGGGTCGAGGAAAAACAGCGCGTGGATTTTACTGTGGACGCGTATCCCTACCGCACATTTCGCGGGACAATCACCCAGGTCCGCAATGCGCCCACAAATTCCAACAACGTCGTTACCTACGACTGCGTCATCGGAGTGAACAATGCCGATTACAAATTAAAGCCCGGCATGACGGCGAACGTTTCCATCATCGTGGCCCAACGGGAGAATGCGTTGCAAATCCCGAATGCGGCGCTGCGTTTTCGCGCGCCGGAAACAGCGCTGGCGCAAAATGCGGCGCCCGGGGCTGGCGGCACCAATGGCGTAGCGGTGCAGCCGGACCAGGGCGTTGGCAGCAGCACAAATCGAATGCGCGGGGGAGGCGGGGGGCCAGGCGGATTTCACGGGGCCGGCGGAACGGCGGGGCGTGGCATGTTTCGTACTGTTTTTGTACTGGAGGGTGAAGGCAAAGAAGCGAAGTTAAAGCCGGTGCAAATTAAAATTGGCATCAGTGACGGCATCAATACCGAAGTTCTTTCGGGCTTGAAGGAAGGCGACCCGGTGGTCACCGGCATGAGTTTGTCCGGAGCGCAGGCGGGGGCAACGGCCAATCCGTTTGGGGGCGGATTCCCCAGGTTTCGTTAATTATAGTCCCGCAGTGCAAACAAATTCCGTTATCAAACTGACAGACATCCACAAGACGTATCACACGGGCGAGGTGGATGTGCCTGCCGTGCGCGGTGTTACGTTGGAAATCCTGACTGGTGAATTTGTGGCCATCATGGGCTCGAGCGGTTCAGGCAAATCTACGCTAATGAACATGATCGGGGCATTGGACCGGCCCACCAGCGGCCATTACTGGCTCGATGGCACTGACGTTTCTACGCTCGACCGTGACACACTCGCGGGCGTTCGCAATGAGAAAATCGGATTTGTGTTTCAAGGTTTCAATCTGCTTTCGCGCACGTCGGCGCTGGAGAACGTCGAAATGCCGATGCTTTACAAGCGTCACCGCATTCACTCCCACGAGCAACGCGAACGTGCCTTGCGCGCGCTCGAACTCGTTGGCTTGGCCCAACGGGCGGACCATCATCCCAACCAGCTTTCCGGCGGCCAACAGCAACGTGTCGCTATTGCACGTGCCCTGGTCAACCAGCCGGCCCTGTTGCTCGCCGATGAACCCACCGGTAACCTCGATAGCCAGACCAGCATCGAAATCATGGGCGTGTTCCAAAAATTGAATGACCAAGGCATCACCATCATCATGGTCACACACGAGCTGGATATCGCCCGCTACACCAAGCGCACCGTCGTGCTGCGCGACGGGCAGATCGTCACGGATGAATCGGTTGGCAATCGGTTGCGTGCCGAAGCCGAACTGCGTCATTTGCAAGCGGCGCAGCAGGCCATTAAGTTGACGACATGAGAATTTTTGCTTCACTGAGAATCGCCGGGCGCGCCCTGCGCCGCAATAAAATGCGGTCCCTCCTGACCATGCTGGGTATCATTATTGGGGTCGGGGCAGTGATCGGCTCCGTGAGTCTCACTACGGGCGCCACCAAACAGGTGGAAGATCAGGTCAGCAGCCTGGGGGAAAGCGTCATTACTGTCTTTTCGGGCAATTTCACCAGCGGCGCGATGCGCGGCGGTTGGGGTAGTGCGCCCACACTGACCGTGGATGATGCCAAGGCGATTGCCGGACTTCCCAATGTTGTCGCTATCAGCCCCGAAGTGCGCGACCGGGAACAGGTCTTGGCCAACGGATTAAACTGGAACACGCAGGTGATGGGTGAATCGCCTGATTATCCGCAAATTCGCAATTGGGGCATTGCCGCCGGCACCATGTTTGGCGATCAAGAGGTACGCAGCCTCGCCAAATGCGCCGTGGTCGGCAAAACAGTGGTTGACCAACTGTTTCCCAATGAAAATCCCATCGGTCAAACCATCCGCATCCGTAATCTGCCGTTTCTGATCGTCGGCGAACTGGCGCCCAAGGGGTTCAACCTTTTCGGCCAGGATCAGGACGATGTGGTGATTGTCCCTTATACCAGCCACATGCACCGTATTACCACCCGCACGTTTCTAAACGATATTCTGGTGGAAGCCGCCAATGACAAAGCCATAAACCAGGTTCAATCCGAGATCACCGATTTGCTGCTCACCCGGCATCGCAGCAAGGAGCAGGACTTCACCGTGCGCAACCAGTTGGAATTGATGCAGGCGGTTACCGCCACCTCGCGAGCGATGAGCTTTCTGCTGGCGGGTGTGGCCGCCGTGTCGTTGGTCGTCGGTGGCATCGGCATTATGAATATTATGCTGGTGAGCGTGACCGAGCGCACCCGCGAGATCGGCATCCGCATGGCCGTAGGGGCGCACGCGACGGACATTCTGGTTCAATTCCTGATTGAAGCCGTGACGTTGAGCGCCATTGGCGGCGCTATCGGCATTGCCGGCGGCGTTGTTTTCTCCCGGCTCGTCGCCTTCTTCCAGCACTGGCCGACCGTGACGCCATTTGAATGGATTGCCATCGCCTTCGTTTCCAGCGGCATCATCGGTATCATCTCCGGCTTTTATCCCGCGTGGAAGGCGTCCAAGCTCGACCCGATTGACGCTTTGCGCTATGAATAACGCGTGACCGCGGAAATTTTACCGACGCACACACCGGCGCTCTTTCAAGCCGCGGTGAACCGTGCGGCGGACTTGCTGCGTGCGGGCGAAGCAGTCGCGTTGCCTACGGAAACCGTTTATGGCCTTGCTGCCAACGCCCAGGACGGGGACGCCGTCGCAAAGATATTTCAAATCAAAGGCCGACCGGCAAAGAATCCGGTCATCGTTCATGTCGCCAGCGTCGAAATGGCGAAGCGTTGTGTAGTGGATTGGCCGGTGGACGCGGACAAACTGGCAAGAGCGTTCTGGCCCGGCCCATTGACGCTGGTGTTGCCCCGCCTGAAGGAGATTCCCGACATCGTGACCGCCGGCGGTCCGACCGTCGGCGTGCGGTGGCCAAGCCACCCGTTCATTCAGGCGGTAATTCGCGAATGCAATTTCCCGCTCGCGGCCCCCAGCGCCAATTTATCCGGCCGGATTTCACCGACAACGGCCGAGCATGTACGCAAACAACTCGGCGACAAAATCTCCCTGATTATTGATGGCGGCCAGTCGCAAGTCGGGATTGAATCCACGGTGCTGGACTTGACCCCGCTTTGGCGCGCCAAAGCGGGGCTGCCGGAAATATTGCGTCCCGGCATGATTCACAGGGGGTCACTCGTTGCCGTTTGCGGGGAAGTTCAAGGTTCAAAATTCAAGGTTCAAAGTTCCGATTCCGCGCTTCGCAGTCCAGGCTTATTAAACAAGCATTACGCACCCAAGGCAAAATTGGCGGTCTTGAGCTGGCACGACGACGCGGGTTTGCTTTCCCAGCTTTCAACCTTCAACCTTCAACTTTCAACCGGCCGTGTCATCGCCCACACCCAAATTCCGTCGGCTGAAAAATTTGCCGGCGTTAGCGTGATTCCACACGATGCGGAGGCATTTGCGCGGGCGATTTATGCGGAACTGCACCGCTGCGACGAAGCCGGCGCGGAATGGATAGTGGTTGAGGCGCCACCGGATCTGCCGGAATGGTCAGCCATTGCGGACCGGTTGCAGCGAGCCAGCCGGTGAGCTCCGAGCCGGGGCAGCGCAAATTATTTCTGCAATTTCCAGCGATCTGAATCGGTCAGGAACAAGCGCTCAGGAAAAAAGCCGGGGGGCGCGTGATCCAGTGGAAAGTTTGCCGGAATCCGACTTTGCGCCGCGGTTTGAAAAATAAAACCGCCCCAGGTGTGTTGATCCGGGCGTATCCAATCGGGTCCAAATGCGGCATTCAGCGTTACGGGCGTGAGGTAAAGTGCCTTCACGGGCTTCAAATAATCATTGATGGCAAAAAAGTCGTCCTGGTAGTTCAGGGTCAGCCAGACGGATTGGCGCTCGCCATACCAGGCCACCGCCCACGGCACGTCGCTCATGATCAACTCGTCCGGCTTCATCCAACCGGCAATCGCCTGGATGTCTGGCGGATAATAGGGAGGATAAGCCACCGGCCGGGTTCGGGGAGGCAACAGGGTGAAAATCAGCGGCGCGCAGCATAATCCCACGAATACCACTTTTACTACCAGCCGCAATTCGCGGAGCGGCAGCTCCATTTGGTCGAGCAGGATGAGAAACAAACTCACGCCGTAGATAAACACCAGTGGGACCAGCAACACCAAAAGATTTTCGGAATTGACCACCGGCGACTCCTCCGAAAGCTGCGTTTGCCCCATCGCCTGCGCCACGATGAAGACCCCCAGACACATCAGCAAAAAATAGCGCATCCGTCGCACGGCTACGCTGCGGAAACTCAACAGCAGTCCGGTGAGGAACAACATGCTCACCCAACTGCCGCCCAGTTTGGGCAGGCTGTCCTGTAGAATCGTGCGCGTGTTGCTTAAAAATTTATGCAGATAAAGCGTCAATCCCAACGCATCCGAAAGATGAGGATTAATGGAACGATCCAGTTGAAAGCCGGGGAACGCCCCCGCCCCTTCAGCGATGGCAAAACCTGCTGTTCCGAATGGCGTGCCGCTGACGGTAAAATTGCGAATGATCCAGGGCGCCAACACCAGCGCAAATGCGCCGAAAGCCGCCAACGCGCACAACGCCCGGCGCGGCCCGCCAAAGAGAATTAAAAAAACTGTCACCGGAAGTATTACCCAGCCGAAGGCATATCGTGTGAGCGCGCCAACGCCGGTCACCACGCCGGCCGCGATAGCCAGACTCAACAGCCGGCCAAACGACGCTTGCGGGTCTCGTGCTGCTTCTTCGATGCGCACGATGCACCAAACCAGTCCGGTGAAAATGATGATCAGCAACATGGTGGACAGGCCGGACACACTGAACCGCCACAACAAGTCACAGCCCAGCACCAGAATGGCCGAAAGCCACGCCACGTTTGCATCAAACAATTTCCGGGCGAGCAAAAATGTCAGCACCACCACCACCAGCAAAAGCAGTTCGTTGAACAAGGCAATCAGAAAGTCCGGTTCGTAACGCCAGAAATTCCCGCCGCTGCTCCAGAAGGCGCTTTTGAGGTTCAGCGGGTAATGGAACGGCAGCACCTTCATCAGACCGGCCAGCACGAGCGGATACACCGGAGGATTGGCCAGGTCCGGGTGCGCGGTTTTGATTTGCGCGAAGTCCGTGCCGGCGCTGGCCAGCGCATCCGCCGCCTTGGCCTGGTTATGGCTCTGGACGAGATAAAGGCTGAAGGGACGGAGGCACAGCGTGGTATAGCCTTTGCCTTCCGCGAGGTTGCGCGCCAGTTGTGCCGAGTCCATCGCTTCGGGAGTGTCGAAATTGCGATAGGCGAACCAATTGTAGAGGAGCACCAGGAACAGAATCGCGACACAAAAGGCGGCGGACTTCAAATGACGCGCCCCGCCACCTTCTTCGAGCTGATGAATCAATTCTTGTAAGGATGGCATAATCAAAACCCTTCCAGGTGATATGTGTGCAGCTTGCGATGAAATGTCCGACGGCTCATGCCGACTTTCCTGGCAGCCAGTGTGCGATTACCGTTCGTCTCTTTCAAGGCGCGAATGATTAATTGTTTCTCCGCCTCTTTCACTGTCAAATCATTTCGTGCCAACAGGGGCGCCTCGCCGGTGTGCCCGCCGGAACCACCGCGCACCGACGGCGGCAAATCACGAACCGAAATCTTTTCGCCGCGGCACAACACCACCGCGTGCTCGATGGCCGTGTGCAACTCGCGCACGTTGCCCGGCCAGGCATGATGCGTCAGGCATTCGAGCGCATCGGCCGTAAATTCGTTCACGGTCTTGCCGTTCTCCTGCGCAAATTCGCGCAAAAATCTTTGCGCCAGCAGCGGAATGTCGCCCGCCCGCTCGCGCAACGGCGGCAGATGAATTTCCACCACCCGCAGGCGGAAAAACAAATCCTCGCGAAAGCTCCCGCCTTTGACCAGTTCCTCCAGGTTTTTGTTCGTCGCCGCAATAAGCCGGACATCCGCCGTAAGTGTTTTATTTGAACCCACACGCTCAAAGGTCCGCTCGCCCAGAAACCGCAGCAGTTTTACCTGAATGGCCGCGTCAATCTCGCCGATTTCGTCGAGAAACAGCGTTCCGCCCTGCGCCTGCTCGAAACGGCCGATGCGCCGCTCATACGCACCGGTAAACGCGCCCTTTTCGTGGCCGAACAATTCGCTTTCCAGCAGCGTCGGCGCCAGGGCCGCGCCATGCACAATCACCAGCGGCTGCTTGGCGCGCGGACTCAACTGGTGAATGGCCCGCGCCACGAGCTCCTTGCCCGTGCCGCTCTCGCCCGTGAGCAAAACGGTGGCGCGCGACGGCGCCACCTGCTGGATGATCTGGAAAATTTCCTCCATCGCCAGCGATTTGCCAACGATGTTCTCCAGACCGAACCGGGTGTCGAGCTGCCGGCGTAACGAAACGTTTTCCGTTTCGAGGTTTTGCCGGCGCAGCGCGCGCGCGATGCGCATCTCCAACTCGTCAATTTGCAGCCGGCCCTTGGCGATGTAGTCGTCCGCGCCGCGCTTCATCGCTTCCACGGCCAGTTCTTCCGAACCGTAGGCCGTCATCAAAATGCAGATCGGCGGCCGCGCGAGCGATTTGGCGCGCGCTATTAATTTCATGCCGTCCTCGCTCGGCAGGCGGAAATCGGTGAGCAGCACGTCGAAATTTTCGCGTTCGAGCAGTTCACCGGCAGCCTGGGCATCCTCAGCCACATAGACATCGTAACGTTCTTCGAGCGCCGCGCGCAAACCGTCGCGCGTCGGCTTCTCATCGTCCACAATCAGCAATGTTTGTTTTTCCGTCACGGATTTCAGCATTGAGATTCGGCGGTTCCTTCCGGCAATAATCGCGGCTGGCGCTCGTGCAGCGGCAGCCACACGCGAAACGTCGTGCCCCGGCCCGGATGGCTTTCCAGTTCAATCCGGCCGCCGTGCGCACGCACAATGCGCTGGACAATCATCAACCCCAGGCCCGTGCCCCTTTTTTTGGTCGTGAAAAACGGCTCGAAAATGCGGTTGATTTGTTCCTCGGGGATGCCGCTGCCGGTGTCGGCAATGCTCGCCCAGACGCCGTCCGCGCCCTCGCCGGTCTGCAATGTCAGCGTGCCGCCCCGGGTCATCGCCTGCACGGCGTTTTTGACGAGGTTCACCAAAACCTGCTGCATCTGCGTTGCGTCCAGCGGTGCCGCCGGCAGGCGGCGCGCCAGTTTCGTTTTCACGTTCAAACCGCGATTGCCCAGCTCCGGTTGGAGCAAATCCAGAGTTTTTTCAACGACGTCATTCAAGGAAGCCGGTTTCAATTGCGGCGCCACGGGACGTATCGCCTGCAAAAATTGTGTGATGATGTAATCCAGCCGGTTGATCTCGCCCTTGGCCACGTCAAGGTACTGTTCAACGCGCCGGAGGTCTGGGGTCGGGGGTCGGAACCCGGACACGGCCCCGGCGATCCCCGACCCCCGACCCTCGGTCCTCGGCTCTCGACCCGCTTTCTTCAATTCCCGCTCCATGAGCTGTAAATGAATGTGCAGCGCATTGAGGGGATTTCCGATTTCGTGCGCTACGCTGGCGGCCAGCAAGGTGAGCGCCTGAACGCGCTCACTTTCAATGGCCTCAAAGGTTTTCTGCCGCGTCTCGGTGGCATCATGCAATATGAGCGCCACGCCGGAGCTGCCGGTAGCCTCGCCATCCAGCGGCGCCGCGTAGAGACGCAAAAAACGCGGGCGCGGGTAATCCACCTCAAATTCGTGCCGGGCGACGTGCCCGCCGCCCTGGCGGTCAAAACGCGAGAGTTTTTCCCAGTCGAGTTCAGGAAGAAAGCGTGTGACGTGCTGGCCTTCGATTCCCGGCTGCAAGCCCAGCAGGCGTGTCACTGCCTGATTAAAGTAGAGGATCCGACCCTGCTCATCCACGACGAGCACACCGTCTTCAATGGTGTTGAACAGCGTCTCCAGAAAACGGCGTTCCCGTGCCAGCCGCTGGACCACCGTTTGCAAACCTTCGGCGTCCAGCCGCCCGATGCGGCCCAGCACTTTGTCGAGAAAACTGGATTTGGGCGCAGCCACTGAAAAATCAAGGTTTCAGAGGGTCAAAATGGCACGAAACTTCGGTCCGTCAATACAAAAGTATGTGTTGCGGTGGCACAACAAAACCAGGAGAGTATTCTTTCCTTGGACTTTCCGATTTGCCCGGGCTGGAATCAGGCTTCGCTCCTGTTCGTTGTCAGGGTCAGAAAGATTTCTTCGAGTGCGCCGGACGCGCCGCTCAGTTTGCGCAATTCCTCGCGAGTGCCCACAGCAATCAATTTCCCGCCATGGATGATGCCGATGCGATCGGCCATCTCTTCGGCCACGCTAAGTTCGTGCGTGGACATCAGCACGGTCATACCCGCGAGCGACCGCTCCTTGAGCACGTCTTTCACCACGCGCGCGTGCTGCGGGTCGAGGCCGACCATCGGTTCGTCAATCACAAACACTTCCGGGTCATGCAACAGCGCGGACACGATGGCCACCCGCTGGCGTGTGCCGTGCGAAAGGCTTTCGAGCGGAAGATGGGCAAAATCGGCCAGATGAAAGCGTGTGATCAACTCTTCCGCGTTCGTCTCGATCTGCCCGTCGGCCATGCCAAACAATTGTCCGGTAAAGCGGAAAAATTCCCGGGCCGTCAGTTTGTCGTAGAGGAAGGGAAAATCCGGCACGTAGGCAAGGCGGCGGCGTGCCTCGAGAGGATGCTCCTGCACGTCAAAGCCACAAACTCGCGCACAGCCGGCGGTTGGTTTCATCAGGCCGGTAAGAATTTTCAGCGTCGTCGTTTTGCCGGCGGCGTTGGGGCCGAGCACGGCAAAGAATTCCCCGCGCGGAATGGTCAGGGTCATGTCGTTCACCGCGACGAGGTCGCCAAATTTTTTGACGAGATGGACGATTTCAATCATGGCGTGCGTCTCACGGGTTGCCGGGCTGATCGAATGACGCAATTACGCCGCCGGGCAGCTCGACGCGCAAGATTTCGCCAAGCGTGCTGGCGTAAATGACAATGGGATGGTCGAGGACACGTGTGTCCAGGCGATAGGCCGGTACAAGCTCCCGGCCAATGGCCAGCCGATCAAGATGCGCCTGCCAGCGAATGTCGGGTGCGGACACGGCGGGCGTTTGGAGAACCGCGGGCAAATCCAGATCGTCGGCCCATCCGCCGCCCAGATTCCCTGCGAACGCGCGCCATAACGCATTCGGGTCCTTTAAATCGTCAAAGCTGAACACCCGCACGGTGCTGATGTCGTCGCTGGTCAAGGTCAGTTGAACATTTTGTTCGTCAACCAGGGAATGAACCTCGGCAGTGGCGAAATGCGAAGAGACTTTCAGATTCAGTTCACGCCACTCGCGCCGGTGCGAGAATTTGACGAGACCGTTAAAAGTCAGCCGGTTGGTAAAATCACCAAGGCCCACGTTCCCATTAAATCGAATTTGATAACCGGCGCGGGTATTGATGGTTTCGGGGATGGGTTTGCCTTCATCCAAAGTGGCCATTTCCTGTTCGATGCTTGTGGAGAATTCGCAGAAACCGACCCGCTGGCCGTCTTGAAAGACCGTTAGCGAGGAAATGTCCGGCGCGGTTAAAATCTTCTGCCAGACCAAAGCGGCAGGCACCCGCACACCGGCGCCATGCGAAACATATTCTGCGCGCCAGAGCAGCACATTCATCGCGATCCAAAACACGGCAATAACCAGGAATGTAAGGCGTGAGATCATGGGACGGTCAGGGCGAGGGAATGTTCAAGACCTGGCCGACGCGCATCCGCCGGGGTTCCAAACCCGGATTGGCGGCCAGCAGGGCCTCCAGCGAGACACCGTACCGGCGCGCAATGCGAACGGCCGTTTCCCCGCTGGTAACCAGGTGCGTGCGCGCGGTTGCCCGGGTGGCAGTCGGGCGCACCGGACGATCTCCAGCGGGTTGGCTGCCTGGAACGGTGACAGTTTGCGCCGGTTGCGGTGAGACTGGATTGGCAGAAGCCTGCGCCGCGTCAGAACCTGGCGTCGGCGCAGCCTGATTTTTAGCCGCCAGTTGACTCGCGTAATACGCGCGCCATTTATTGACCTCGTCCTGCAACTGCTGATTCTGCTCGATCAACTGATTGATTTGTTTTTGCGCGGCGGGCGTACTCGGCAGCGGCAGCACATCGGCCGCCAGTTGTTGTTTGCAGCTTTCAATGCGTTGCTTGATGACCTCCGTATTTCCTGCGTCGGGACTGAGTTTCAAGTACTGCTGGTAATGGTAGATGGCGGCGGCCGGATCGGACTCCTTTTCATCGTACAGCCAGCCGAGTTCAAAGTGGGCCGCAGCCGAATGGGGATTGACTTCCAATGACTCTTCAAAGGCTTGAATGGCACCCTGATAATCCATCGCGTTGATGCGGCTCTTGCCG
The DNA here is from genome assembly GCA_035508155.1 of Candidatus Sulfopaludibacter sp. Taxonomy (GTDB): domain Bacteria; phylum Verrucomicrobiota; class Verrucomicrobiia; order Limisphaerales; family UBA11358; genus UBA11358. Next base: position 79,423 of record DATJNM010000033.1, read on the forward strand.
AGGACGAAATGCGGCTCTTTTTCCTCTTCCGACTGATTTTGGCCCGACGGCAGGCAGCCGCTCAGCGTGATTCCGATCCAAACAGCAAACACGCCAGACCAAAGACGATTCCCAAATGACATGGTGCGAACCTAAACGAACCTCTTGATAGGCGCAATCGCGCGCTGGTTCAAGGCAAAACCGGCGTTGCCAGCCGTAAAAGCGGGCTTGAGATTCCAAGGGCCGGGGCGCAACCTGTCGGGGATCGCGCGCGTGGCGGAATGGCAGACGCGCCAGACTTAGGATCTGGTCCCGCAAGGGTTGGAGGTTCAAGTCCTCTCGCGCGCACCAGTTTGTCACCTCTTCGAATTTTTCCATCCAGAGCCGGCCCGCCCGCCGGACAAATTTCATCCGCCCCTCCGTCGGACCTGTTCCTTTTTTTCGTCCAATTCAATTTGAAGTTTCTTGCGTTCGGCGACCCATTGCTGCTGCAGTTTGTCAACCTTTTCAGAGTCGCCGGCCGCACCGGCCCTGGCGATTTCATCCTTCAATGCAATTTCCCGCTCGGCAATTTTCGCGGCGTATTTCGAATCCAACTCCGCGAGCTCGTTTTTCTGCGCTTCATTTAATTTTTTTGCCGGTGCACTTTTGTTCAAACGCTCCATCGCAAGTTCGTAGGCGGTTTTCATAAATTAATTGGGGGGTTGCCGTACCGGCGGCCCCGATTTTCGGACGGCGACACGCCGTCCCTCCCGATTCATTTCTTTTTCTTCCACGGCTGGCTGGGAAATTGGATCGGTGGCGGCTTGGGCCGCGCGATTTGCAATTCGGCATCGTTTCCCGCATTCGGTGCCGGTTCATTGGTTTTGGCGGCGTCGGCGCGCCACGATTCAATTTTTGCCTGCAAGCCGTGATGCTCGGCCTTTGGCTTGTCACCGGCCTTCAGGTAAAACAACGAGAGATTCGTGTGCACCAGCTGTTCACGCGGGCGAAGCCGCTCGGCCTTGTGGCCTTCCGCGATGGCGGCAGCGAAATCGCCTTTGCGATAGTATGCCATGCCCAGCGCCAGTTGCGCGTCAAAATGCACGGGATCGGCGGCCAGCACCGCCTTGAGCCTGGCGATGGCGCCGTCGAAGTGGCCGCAACTGAAATCGAACATCGCCTCATCGTATTGCTCCTGCAACGTCATATCCTCCCGGGACCCTAACCCACACCGTTATTGTCAGGCAAGCGGCTCATTATGACAAAAGAATCTTTTTTACGCAGTTGCCGCGTCATAAACAAAACTAATTTTAATATTCGCCGCCCTGGCTAATTCCTGGCAAATTGACACAAGTTATTTGATATAAGGTACATAAACACAGGATTAGAATTTGACACGGTTGCTTCGCCTGGCTTACTGTGAGAAGGCAAGGGTGCAATGTCGTTCTTGCTTTGGGTCGTGCATCTCACCTTGCACGGCTGAAATTGGGTCTGATTTGGGTCTGATATTTGTGAGGATTCATGAGTGATATGATTGCAACGGCATCATCTTCGGGCGGCGCGCCGAAGATTTCGAAGATCAACGAGGCGGTCATCCGCATCGCCGGAAATTCGCAGGACGGCATCCAGGCCATCGGCGGCTTTCTGGCCCGGCTGGCCGGCCGCAGTGAACAGGAGGTCATGACGTTCATGACCATCCCGGCCACCATCTCTGGCGGCCCTTCCATCTTCCAGGTTCGCATCGGGTCGGGCGAGGTGTTGAGCGCCGGCGACGAGGCGGACGTGCTGCTGGCGTTTTACCAGCATTCCTACGAAGGACACCTCAGCTCGCTTAAAAAAGGCGGCATCGTGCTTTTTGATTCCGATCATGTCCAGGCGAAGCCGGAATGGGAAAAGGATTATCGTCATATTGGCATTCCCATTTCCAGCCTGACGGTCGAAGCCATCGGCGGCACGGCCAAGGACAAGGGCAAAAACATTTTCGCGCTCGGGTTGATCGCCAAAATGTTCGATTTGAACGTGCCGAAACTCGAGCAGCTGATCGGCGAACGGTTCACGGGCAAAGATCCCAGTGTGCTGAACAACGCGCTGGCTGCGTTTCATGCCGGCTACGCGCATTCGCTCGATAACGTGTTGGGAACCTTCAAATTCAAGGACAGCGAGGGCAAGGGGGGTCACCAGGTGGTCATGAACGGCAACGAGGCGCTGGGCTATGGCCTGATCGCCGCCGGCGTGCGGTTTGGCGCGGGTTACCCCATCACGCCGTGGTCGGACATCATGGAATTGCTGCGGCGCGAACTGCCGAAATACGGCGGCACGTTCGTGCAGTGTGAAGACGAAATCGCCTCCGTCTCCATGGCCATTGGCGCCAGTTATGCCGGCCGGGTGGCGGTGACCGGCTCCAGCGGACCGGGCATTTCACTCAAGACCGAAGCGCTTGGCTGGGCAATCATGGCGGAAATGCCGCTGGTCATTGTTGATGTTCAGCGCGGCGGGCCGTCCACCGGGATGCCAACGAGTGTGGAGCAATCCGACCTGAACATTGCGTGTTTCGGGGGGCACGGTGATTCGCCGCGGGTCGTCCTGGCACCCACCAGCGTCGAGGATTGTTTTTACACGGCGATTGAAGCCGTAAACATTGCGCGCCAATACAGTGTGCCGGTCATCATTCTCACCGACCAGGGCATCGCCACGCGTATCGAAGCCTTCATCGAACCGAACCTGGAAAAAGTTTGCCAGGATATCTCACCCAATTTCAAGCCGGTGCCCGACCACAAGCCTTACGACCTGTCTGTGCCGGAAGGCATCACTCACCATATTGCGCCTGGCACGCGCATTCAAAGCGGCCGATATCCCGTCGTTACCGGCCTCGAGCACGACGAATTGGGACATCCCAGTGCCTCGCCCAAGATCCACATGCAGATGACGGCCAAACGCCGGAAGAAACTGCAGGCGCTGGCGGCGACGTTGCCGGCGCCGAAAATTTACGGTCCACCGGAAGGCAATGTGTTGTTGGTCGGCTGGGGTTCCACCCAAGGCCCGATCAAGGAAGCCGTGGACCGGGCCCGCGCCGCAGGTGACAGCGTTTCGGCGGTTCATCTCAGGCATATCAACCCGCTGCCGCCGGGATTGGAGAACATTTTCTCCGGTTTCAATCATGTCCTGGTGGTGGAAATGAACGACGCGGGGCTCTACGGCTATGGTCAGTTGGCCGGCCTGCTGCGCGCGCGTTATTGCGACGCCAAAATTCATGGCATCAACAAAACCGACGGCCTGACCTGGAAGGTAATGGAAATCCTCGAACGTGCCAAAACCGCCGTATCCACCGGCATGCCCAAGCTGTAATTTGAACCGTCTCCAGCGCGCCAACGTCTAATTTTCATAATATGAGCCAAACGCTGACCGAAATGCCTGAACAGGCCGGCAACTCCACGCCGGTGTTACCGGAGACTGAACGCAAGCCGTTGACGAAAAAAGAAATCGCCGCCGACCATCCGACGTGGTGTCCCGGCTGCGGCGACTTCTCCGTGCTCGCGCTTTATTTCAAGCTGATTGAGAAGCGCAAGATGTGGCATGAGAAGATTACAACCGTCTCCGGCATCGGCTGTTCCAGCCGGTTTCCGTATTTCGTGCAGGCACACGGCGTGCATTTCATCCATGGCCGCGCGCTGCCCTTCGCCAGCGGCATTTCCCTGTCGCGGCCCGACCTGCACGTGTTCGTGTTCGGCGGCGACGGCGACGCGTTTTCCATCGGCGGCAACCATTTCAATCATACGGCGCGCAAAAATATCCGGATGACCTATTGCGTCATGGACAACTGGGTTTATGGTCTGACGAAGAAACAGACTTCACCCACCTCGCCGCTCGGGTTCAAGAGCAAGACCGACCAGTGGGGCGCGGTGGATTATCCGATCAACCCGATGAAGCAGGCCATCGCCGCCGGCGCAACCTTCGTCGCCCGCACCACATCCACGAACCCGAATCATGTGCTCGCCATGATGGAAGCCGCAATGGACCACGACGGCTTCAGCTTCATCGAATGTCTGAGCGAGTGCGTGGAATTTTACGAAGGCGCGTTCGACGCCGCCAATCCCCGCAAAGGTGGTGTGTTCAACGAGGTTCCGAAAGATCACGACGTGAGCGACGAACTGGCCGCCTACAAACTGGCCGGCGCGGATTTCCCCGGTTACTTCGGCATTTTCTACAAGAACAACAAGCCGACCAAAAACGTCAAGGAAGCGGAAATCAACAGAGCTGCGATGGACAAGGTCAAGGGCCTGAAAGACTGGCAGATTCTCCAGAAGAATTTCGACCGCATGAAGTAGTTGTCATTTAAGATTTACGCGCCTCCGAATTTCCCGGAGGCTTGTTTTTTTGTCTGGTGCGCAAATCATAAATCGTAAATCGTAAATCGCGATGCCGATTTACGAATTCGCCTGTCCGAAGTGCCGGAGGATTTTCAGCTTCCTCTCGAAGCGCGTGAATCCGGACCGCCTGCCGGTTTGTCCTCAATGCGGCAACAAAAAAATGTCCAAGCAGGTCAGCCGGTTCGCCCTGGCGCGCAAGCTCGTCGAACCCGCCGCCAAACCCGGGTCCGAACCCGGCGGGCCGCCCGTGCCGGACCCGGACGACCCGCGGGTGGAGCGCGCGATGATGGAACTGGAACGCGATATGGAGCATCTGGACGAGAACAACCCGCGGCACATGGCGCACATGATGAAAAAGATGAAGGATCTCATGCCGCCGGGTTCCGTGCCCAGGGAGTTGGATGTGGCGATCAAACGCCTGGAAGCCGGCGAAGACCCGGAGAAGATCGAGGCCGACATGGGCGACGTGCTGGGCGATTTCATGGGCGGTGCGGAAGGCGGCGCGGGCGGTGGTGGCTATACGCACGACAGCGGGCTTTACGATTATTGATGTTGCGTAGCGGCGCCCCGGCAGAGCGCCGCCATTTTTTGGTTTCCATTTCAGATGGCGGCTTTCTGCCGAATGCCGCTACAATTTTGCCGATGGCCCACATCCACGAAAAAATTGATTTCACGGTCGCGATTTTCGTCGTCCATGACGGAAAGGTATTGGTCATTCATCACCGCAAACTCGGCCAGTGGCTGCCGCTGGGCGGGCACATCGAACTGGACGAAGACCCGGAACAGGCCGCGTTGCGTGAGGCGAAGGAAGAGAGCGGGCTGGACGTGGAACTGCTCGGCGAACGCCCGCCCACGACTTCGCCCGGCACCCGCGCGCTCATCGCGCCACGGTTTCTCGATATCCACCGTATCACCGACACGCACGAGCATGTCGGCCTGATTTATTGGGCAAAGCCAATGGCAGGGTCGCGCCGCTGCGCGGCCTCGAACGACCATCAGGTCGTCCCTGCCACCACTCTCGCAATGGAGGAGCATCACGACATCCGATGGTGTTCGGCCGCCGATCTGGACAAGCTGGAGCCGCCGATGTCGCACGCGGTCAAATGGTATTGCCGCAGCGCCATCCGGGAAATTTCCACCCCATCATGATTACGAAAGGCGGGCGCGAACTTAAGACCGCTTGTTTTACCCTGGAAGGGCTGAGTTCCTTCTCAACCGCCTTCAACTCCTATTACCTCTATTTTTACATGCGGGACCAGTTTGGCTTTGGCAACAAGGAGAACCTCGCCTTCGCCGCGCTCAATGGCCTCGTCTATACCATCTCCGCCTGGCAGGGCGGGCGGTTTGCCCAGCGCCGCGGCTATTTCACCGCGCTGAAAATCGGTTTTACGTTGATGATTCTCGCGCTGATGGCCGCCTCGCAATCCCGCTTCGCCGCCGGCGTCATCGCCGCCACCGGCCTGTTCAATGTCGGCATGTGCTTTCTCTGGCCCACCCTCGAGGCGATGGTAAGCGAAGGTGGCGATGCCGTGAGCCTGCCGCGCGCTGTCGGCACGTACAACCTTGTCTGGGCTTCGACGAACGCGCTCGCCTTGTTTGTTGGGGGAACGCTGGTGGAGACATTCGGGTTCAAAACCATTTTTTATCTGCCACTCGCGTTATGCATCGGGCAATTGGCGACAACGTTGTGGCTGGAAAAATCGGTGGACGATCCCACGGCGAAAAGCGCGCCGACGCCGGCGCTGCCGCCCGACCCGCACCGGCCGTCGCCAACGAAGACCCAGGCATTCCTGCGCATGGCCTGGCTCTCCAATCCGGTGGCTTACATCGCCATCTACACGTTCATTCCCGAATTGCCCGGCGTCGCGGCCAAATTTCATCTCACGCCGATGTTCGCCGGATTTGCCTGTTCCCTCTGGTGCTTCGTTCGGTTCGGAACCTTTTTGACGCTCTGGCTCTGGACCGGATGGCATTACCGGTTTCGCTGGCTGGTGTCGGCGTTTGTCCTGCTCATCGTTTCGTTTGTTTCCATTCTCACCGTGTCGAGCCTGGTGGTCTTGATTATCGCGCAACTATTCTTCGGTGGCGCCATCGGACTGATTTATTATTCGTCGCTCTTTTACTCGATGGACGCCGGGTCAGCGAAGGGCGAGCACGGGGGCATTCATGAGGCGGCCATCGGCATCGGCAACTGCATCGGCCCGGCCACCGGCGCGGTGACGCTGCAATTCCTGCCTGGGCTGGCGCATGGCAGCGCCATCGCCGTGAGTCTGTTGCTGTTGTGCGGCTTCGGCGGGTTGCTTGGGATCTGGAAAACCGCGAAGTGATCTCAACGCAAAGGCGCGATGGCGCTCAGACGCAACGAAGTAAAATGGTTTCTACGCTTTGCGTCTTTGCATCTTTGCGTCTTTGCATTAAAAAGGAATCATGGAATCGGACCGTAAAACTTTGGATGACCGCGCCAAGATGACCGAGCTGGAGCGCCTCCGGCATTCCGCCGCGCACGTCATGGCCACCGCCATTTTGCGGCTGTGGCCGGAGGCCCAATTCGCCGCCGGACCGCCGGTCGAAAACGGATTTTATTACGACGTTGATTTGCCGCACCGCATCTCGCCGGAGGATTTCCCCGCCATCGAGGCGGAGATGAAAAAGGAAATCAAGGCCAACCATCCGTTCGAGAAAATCGTCGTCACGCGCGAGCAGGCGCTGAAAGATTCCGAGAGCGGGCGGCTGGGCGGCTTGGGCGAGCGACCGGGCAATCCTAGCAAATTCAAGCTGGGCAACCTCGGAGCCATTCCCGAAGGCGAACAAATCACTTATTACAAGAACGGTGATTTCATTGACCTCTGCGCCGGACCGCACGTGATGCGCACCGGCAACATCGGCGCGTTCAAGCTCACCAGCGTCGCCAGCGCGTATTACAAGGGTGACGAAAAAAATCCGCAGCTCCAGCGCATCTACGGCACGGCGTTCAAGAACAAAACCCAGCTCGATGAGTATTTCAAGATGCTCGAAGAGGCCAGGCGCCGCGACCATCGCAAGATCGGCGCGGAGATGGGGCTGTTCGCGATTGACACCGAATACGTCGGGCCGGGCATGCCGCTGTGGCTGCCGAAAGGCACCGCGATTCTGGAGGAACTGGAAAAGCTGGCGAAGGAAACGGAATTCGCCGCCGGCTACGTGCGTGTGAAGACACCTCACATCGCCAAGGAGAAAATGTATCTGACGAGTGGGCATCTGCCGGTGCTTTACGCGGAGTCAATGTTTCCGCCGATGAAAATGGATGAACATCGCGAGGAACGCGAAAAATTGGAAAGGCGCATTGCCGAACTGGAAAAACAACTGCTCGAATACGCGAAGAAAATTGCCGAACACAAATAAACCCCGCCTGGGTTCAATGAAAAATTTCCCGCACCAAATTAACCAGCTTCCTCGGCTGACTCGCGCACTGGGCGTATTTGCACAGCTGATTGAGAAGAACCAAGATGTGGATGACAACGGAGTAGTTGGAGTCGCGCTTGCGAGGGCCGCGGTTTACACATTCAGGACTCCCGGCACGAAAACGATTGAGGAGCTTCTTCAAAACGAGCATAAGAAAACTCCAGCAAATCAAGGAACACGGACTTGCGCACGCGAGTTGCGAAGGTTTTTCAGTTTGCTTGGGTTTATCAGCCAGACGAAAAAGGATGGCTGGAAGGTGTCATCATCAGCGCAGGTTCTGCTAGCGATGAACCGGCAGGATCAGCTTCCGCCGGCACATGATATTTGGCGGCAGGCGTTGCTCGGCATGGAGTTGACAGATGCGGGTGGTTCTTCGCACCCATATCAAATTCTGCTGAGATTGGTTGTTGCAGTGCCGGGTCTGCCGAAGCCTTATTCCGGTCTTTGTCTCGAAGCGCAAAATGACACCGACGCAGAATTCGACCGGATTCGAGCAATCGCGGCCAAACCAAATCCATCTGCGACCATGAACGCACTTGCCGGTGCGCACATGGCAAGAAATTCAACCAAAATTCTTCCATCAATTGCCGAGCAGCTTGGGGACCTTCATGACGACGGCAGCCGACTGTTTATCAGTGAACGCGTAGCGGACGTGCTCGCCACGGAAAACGAAACAGAAACAGTAGAGGAAACAATTCAGAAACTTGTCCGTCGTCCTTATACGCCGCGAAAGAGGATGGCTGAAGGCAAGCGACGCGAACAGGGCACTGTCCAGCCGGTGATGCGCAGTTACGATCCTGATCGAGTTGGTGCTCGTTTCAACGCGCACGAAGATTGTCTTGACCGTTTGAGCAGGCTGTTCCCGGCAAATGTTGAGCGCTTGCAAGCAAGTTACGACCTCCTTCTGGTAGTCCCAAAGTTGGCGTTGCTGGTTGAAGCCAAAACAATCCGAGATGATGCCAGGCGGCAGGTGCGCTTGGCACTTGGCCAGTTGTTCTTTTATGAGCACTTCGATGTCGCTCCCCTGCACCCCGACAAGCAGATTCTGCGGCTGGCACTGACGGATCACGAGTTAGGAGAGGATTTGAAGATGTTTCTAACAAAGCATCAAATCGGCGTCGTCTGGATTCTCGAAAACGGCAAACTTGGTGGAACGGATGTGGGGCTTGAGCAATTGCGCAAGCTCGGCGCGAAAGTGTGACCTCGCATCAAACAAGCGGCAATTGCTGACGCTGTCCGGCGGACAACCGAGAGTTCGCGAGCTTCACGTATTCAGGGTTCAATTCAAATCCAATGAAGTCTCGTCCGCTCAATTTAGCCGCCAGACATTCTGAACCGCTCCCCGCAAATGGGACAATTACCAGATCGCCGGGATTGGAGAAATGATTCACAATGCGTGTCGAGATGGACATCGGTTTTTGTGTCGGATGCGCAACTTTTTCATCGCGGAAGCGCCGCCCAGCCAGCACCGGAAAACGCCATACGTCTCCAGCCATTCGTCCTTCGGGATGCGGTTTCCAAACACGACCATTCTTGGTAATGCGGTGCTTTAATCGCTCCGTGCTTTTGTAAGGCTCGCGAATCGGATGGTAGATGAAATTCTCGCCTTTGGAAAACCAAAGCAGCGGTTCGTAGTGCGCGGCAAGCGTTTTGGTGTATCCCGCAAAACCGTTTTCGTAATGCCAGATGATTTGCCGCCGATAGCTTAATCCAAGTTCGTAAAGATGACACTGAATCCAACACAGATGATGGTGAATTCCATAAACGAAAATGCTGCCGCCAGGTTTCAGAACGCGCTTGCACTCGCCTAGCCACTCGCGACACCAAGGCAGCCATTCCTGCTTGCGTTCCTTTTCGTTCCAAACGCCGAAATCTTTCTCAAGATTGTAAGGCGGGTCGGCGACGATAAGGTTGGCGCACTCCGCCGGTAATTCACGCAAGCCGGCAATGCAGTCGCCGAGAACAATTCGTCCGCGCCATTCGTCCAAGTGCGCTCGCGCGTCACTTTTTGACGTTTTGCAGGATGAGGATGAATTGGTGATGGATGTTCGGCACGTAAGCATACGGATAGCCGTAAGGGAAAACTCTTTTGTGACGCTGGTAAAGCACGCTCAAGCCACGCATTTCAAAGCCGTGCGGTTCGAGAGCGTGCGCAAGGTCAGCGTGAAAAAGAACAAAGCGCGACTTGTCTCGAAAATCACTGACGATAACCGCCATGTATTTCTTCGGCTTTAACGCCTTGCCACACGCGCCGAGGATGCCAGCAAGTTCAGACAAAAACGTTTCGTATTTGGGAATATTCCCCAAATCGTGTTTGTGGTCGCTATATCGCGTATCCAAAGCGCGGCTTACGCGCTCCTGCTTTGCCTTGTGATCCTCTTTATGCAAGATATTCCAGTAAGGCGGACTGGTAACGACAAAGTCGAGTGAGCTTTCTGGCAACTCGCGCACAAGTGTTCGCGCGTCGCCCGCGCGCACGTCCTGCGAATCCGTGGTCGCCCAAAATTCGCGAACTTCCGTGCGCAAACGTTGCTTGGCGAGCTTTGCGTATTTCGGATTAAGTTCAAAACCGATGCCCTTGCGTCCCTCCAACGCACAAGCCTTGAGCGTCGAACCCACACCTACAAACGGATCAAGCACGACGCCACCGCGTTTGGTGAAGAAACGAATCAGCCGGCTGACATCGGTGAAAGAAAAAGGCGCGGGATGTTGTCGTTCAATTTGCGCATCAGCATGCCCCGCCCCCAATCCGCGTTGTGTCCACACAGAAATGGTTTCAGGCAACCATTCGGTGGAAGTCAAATCGTTGAGCGGATTTCGAGGGTCGGGTTTTGTGGGTTTCGCGTGACCGTTCGTCTGCGGAATAGTTGCCCCGTTGTGTCCATTTCTTGTGCCATTCAACTTTACGGCAGACAAAACTTTTGGCCGTTCGCTGGCGAGAATGATTGGTTGGTTATTCATGGAGTGGTCCGTCGTTGAGCATTTGGACTGCTTTTTCAGCAGCCGGGTTGTCCGCAAAATCCTGTCGAAACTTTTCGGCGATACGGCGGGCTTCCATATTCTGTGAGTCCACGCCAAAGTAGCGAGCTAGGGCAGCGGCCTGTGTTTTCGTGAGAACACGACGCCCAAGCTCAACCTTGCTTAGGTGTGCTTGATCCATCTCCGCTGCAGCCGCCGCAGCACGAATCGGAACACCTTTATTTTCGCGTATTTTGCGGAGCCACTTGCCGAAAATCGGAGTGGCCACAGAATAGCCAGCCTTTTTTTGTCTAGCCATTTTCTGGCTAGATACATCTTGGCTGGCCAAAATGCAACAAAAACTTTTCATTATTTTTTCCCGATAATAACGACCAGGCATGGACATTGGCGGTCCAAGCGATTTTGCCTTGAGAAAAATTAAAATTCCTTTGTCCGTCGCATCGCGTTATTTTGATTGCGATGTCTGCCCTTACGAAAACCGAACAGTTCACTTTAGTTGAAGACGCCGTTAAAACCGGCGTTGCGCCGGCGGAGATTGCCGCCGCGTTCAACGAATTGACCGCGTTGCGCTTGGAATTAAAAAAACTGGGCGAGCCGGAAAGTTATTACCTCAAAGCGATGAACTGCCCGCATCACCACCGCATTTTTGCGGCGGAACCGCGCAGTTACCGCGATCTGCCGTTGCGGCTGGCCGAATACGGCACCTGCTACCGCTACGAGCAGTCGGGCGAATTGTTCGGCCTCATGCGCGTCCGGTCGCTCAACATGAACGACGCGCACATCTATTGCACGGCGGAGCAGTTCGCCGCCGAGTTCAACGCCGTCAACGAAATGTATCTGAAGTATTTCAAGATTTTTGGCATCGAGAAATATGTGATGCGTTTCAGCACGCACGACCCGTCGCGCCTGACCGGCGACAACGCCAAGTTCGTCAACGAACCGGAATTGTGGAAGCAGACGGAGGACCTGGTCCGCAAGGTGTTGATTGATTCGAAGATTCCCTACGTGGAGGTGCCGAACGAGGCGGCGTTTTACGGGCCGAAGATTGACGTGCAGGTCTGGAGCGTCATCGGCCGCGAATTCACGCTGGCGACGAACCAGGTGGACTTTGCCGTCCCGCGAAAATTCGGCCTGGTCTATCGCGACCGCGACAACACGGACAAGACGCCGTTGTGCATCCATCGCGCGCCGCTGGGCACGCACGAGCGGTTCATCGGCTTTCTCATCGAGCATTACGCGGGCAACTTCCCGCTCTGGCTCGCGCCGGATCAGGTGCGCGTGATGACCATCGGCGAGGAGGAGCCGCTGGTGAATTACGCGAAGCAAATCGTGAACGAGCTGCGCGCCAATTTCGTCCGCTGCGAATCGGATTTTTCGTCGAACAAAATCAACGGCAAGATTCAGGACGCGGAGCAGGCGAAAGTCCACACCATGCTCGTCATCGGCAGCCGCGACATGGAAGCGGGCAATGTTTCCGTCCGCCTGCACGGCAAGGGAAATCTGGGCGCGAAGCCGAAGGGCGAAGTGATTGCGGACATTTTGGCGGCGATCAGAGAACGTCGGTCGTAATTGGCGGAAGGTCGCTGCGGGGACAAGTTTTGCGTTGCGAGAATGGATTTTGTTCAGCCGATTTACAAAATCGAGATCGGCGGTACCAAGTCAGAATGCCCAATCC